>NZ_JAZKRM010000012.1:0-68991 GCF_036628635.1 Thiohalorhabdus sp.
GGCGGGCCGTAGGCGCCGGGCGGCGGGCCGTAGCCGCGGTGCGGCGGGCCGTAATAGCCCGGGCCGTAGTAGGGCCGGTCGTAGCCGTGCCCGTAGCCCTCGCCGTAGGCGCCACCGCCCATGCTGAAGTCCATGCCGCCGCGGGCATCGCCATAGGTGTTGCCATAGCCGTCGTAGCCGCCGTCGTCAAAGAAGTCAAAATCCGCCTGGGCGGCGACTGGCAGGGCCAATGCCCCGACCAGAATGGCAGTAAACAGGCTGCGTCGCGTGCTTCTTTGCATAATCCTGCTCCTGTGATGGTTCGGCAGGTTCCTGGATCGCCCTCAGGCTCAACCGGCCTTTCGGGGAACGGACGCCTGCAATGCCACATAAAGGCGGTCAAGGCAGGATTCGATCCCGCCTATCCGCCCGCCCGGGAGCGGTTCCCGGGCGTTACCCGGCGACGGGGTTATTCACCACCCCCGCCGCTGGACTGCTCACCTCCAGACTGCTCGCCTCCCGACTGACCGCCCGACTGACCGCCCGACTGGCCGCCGCCTTGCTGCGGAGCCTGGCGGTAGGGCCTGCGGGCCGGAGGCTGACCACCTTGGGGCTGCCGCGGGGCCTGCTGGTAACCCCCAGGTTGCCGCGGGGCCTGCTGGGCCCCCTGCTGTTGCTGAGGAGCCTGCTGAGCCCCCTGGGGCTGCCGCGGGGCCTGTTGGTAACCGCGCGGTTGCCGCGGAGCCTGCTGGTAGCGCTGCGGCGGTCCATACCCCCGGCGGGGCGGCCCGTACCCCCGGCGAGGCGGGGCGTATCCCCGACGGGGCGGGGCATAGCCCCGGGGGGGGCCGTAGGAGGGCCGGTCGTAGCCGTAGCCCTCGCCGTAGCCCTCGCCGTAGGCGCCACCGCCCATGCTGAAGTCCATGCCGCCGCGGGCATCGCCATAGGTGTTGCCATAGCCGTCGTAGCCGCCGTCGTCAAAGAAGTCAAAATCCGCCTGGGCGGCGACTGGCAGGGCCAATGCCCCGACCAGAATGGCAGTAAACAGGCTGCGTCGCTTGGTGCGTTGCAAAGTAAGCCTCCTTTGGCTTTTTGTGCAGGCTCGTGGCCCCATTCTATCCCAGACCCGTGGGGCTGGCCTGCGGGTACACTATGAAGCGGTTAGGACGGATTTGGAATCCGGCAACCGCTGGCCTGGGAAATCGGTTCCTGGCTCCCGTTCCGACGGGCTCTCATTCGCCGCCGTCTTCGCCGGATTGGCCGCCATTAGGGCTTTCCTCCGAGTTCCCTTGGGACTGGGCCTGACCGGCTTGTGGCGCCTGTTGCCCCTGTGCTTGTGGCGCCTGTGGCCCCTGTGGCGCGCGGCGATAGCGGGGCGCGGGCCGACGCGGGGGCGGGCCGCCCCGGTAGGCCGGTTGTTCGTAGCCTCGGCCGTAACCACTGCCTTCGGCGCCGCCGCCCATGTTGAAGCGCATGCTGCCGCTGCTATCGCCGTAGGCATCACCGCTGCGACGGTGGCCGTAGGCCGGGCCGGGCATACCCTGGCGGGGCCCGTAAGCGCCAGGGGGCGGTCCAGGCGGCCCCTGCCGCTGGGGTGGCCCGTGAGCGCCAGGGGGCGGTCCTTGCCCCTGGCGAGGCCCGTATGCGCCTCGTGGCGGGCCAGGCGGTCCCTGGCGCTGGGGTGGCCCGTAAGCGCCGGGCGGCGGGCCGTAGCCGCGCTGGGGCGGGCCGTAATGGCCGGGACCGTAGCCCCTGTAACCGGGCCGGTCGTAACCGTGCCCGTAGCCCTCGCCGTAACCGCTGCCACTCATGCTGAAGTCCATGTTGCCGCGGGCATCGCCATAGGTGTTGCCATAGCCGTCGTAGCCGCCGTCGTCAAAGAAGTCAAAATCCGCTTGGGCGGTGAAAGGCAGGGCCAAGGCCCCGACCAGAATGGCGGTGAACAGCGTGCGTCGTCCGTTGCTGCGCATGAAGCACTCCTTGTTGCATGGGGTCCGGTCGCTGGGCTTCCGGGCCCGTGATTGCCTGCGTTGCTTACCTCGTGGCCGGGCGGGCTAAACCCGAGACCAACCCGTTTGCGCTCCTTTTTGATAGCGAGCTCGGTGCTCATTTAGGTTTTAGCGGCATGGTCGGCCGCTATTGATCGGAAACCTCGAGATGCTAGGGCCATCCGCCAAGGGCCGGATTTACGCCATAGCCGTCAGGCAGCAGCTCCCCATACCCGGGGCTTGCCCCGGGCCACTCCCGGCCCGTGCGCCGGCTCGGTCCGGGGCCAAACCCCGTTCCCGGTGGGCCCTGCCCGAAGGTGGTCAGGGGCCCCGGGCGCCCGGCTCGGGGAAGCCCTGTAGGGCCCGCTGGCGCTCTCCCGGTTGCCGGTCCGTTCCGACCTGGGCGCCCGCGCCTCCAGCCTTGCTGGGGCGGCGCCTGGTATTCCGGCGGGTTCCAGCGCTGGCCGCGCGGCTCGACGGAGCCTCGACTGGGTGCCCTGTCGCGGTTTTGTCCTCTCGGCCGGCGCTCAGGTGCCGCCCACGGGTTGCCGCTGGCCCTCGGGGATTCCCGTGATTCGGCACCCCGGTCCTGCTGTGGCAGTTTCCAGGGCGATTGGCCGCCGGTCTGAGCCACCGCCGGCTCGCTCAGCAGGGCAAGGCCTGCGGCAAGCAGCCCCCCTAGGCGGAAGGCTCGGCCGGTTAACGTTGCCCCCTGCGCGGCCCCGGGTTTTTTCCGCGGCATTACGGACAAAGCAATCCCCTAGCGCCGTTCGGGCTGCCTATTCGGAGCCGGAGGGCGGTAGGCGGAACCGGAGCCCTGCGTACGGGGTTGGCGCCGGGTGCCACCGGCCCCGGTTTGGGGGCGATTGCCCCGCGACCGGGACCAACCGCTCTGCGGCCGGTCGTCGTATCGTTGGTCCCGGCCCTGCACCGGTCGCCGCTGGGCTGCCGAGTCTCTAGGGGGCCGCTGGTAGTCGCCGGACCGCCGCCAGGGATTGGTCTGTTGAGCCCTTGAACCCGGTGCTGCGCGTCGCTCCGGGGACCCGCTGCGGGAGCCCGAGCCGTACCGGGGGCCGTATCTTCGGGGTCCAGTCTGGGTTCGGTTGGCCGGTTGCCGGGCCCGCTCCCGGGTGGCGGATTGGCCACCGCGCTGGATGCCCTTATCGGAACCTGCTCCCTGGGACTGGCGGGAAGCCCTTTCCTGGTCCTCCTCCGGGGCCCCGGACGGTGGCGGTGGCGGAATGCCCATCCGCCGTCGCTGGAACGACTGGTGGGGGTAATCACCGGTTTCTGAGCCCCAGCCTCCGCTGATCTCCCCGCCCATGCGGGCGCCTCCCCGCGTGCCGAGCTGGCCGGACGCTGCCGGAGGCCGGGCCGGGCGTTCGGCACGCGATTCGGGGGTGATGGCGCGCTGTTCGGCTGGCGCTGACGATCGGTACTGGGCGTTGGCCCCCGGCCAGGCAAGCAGGGTCGCAGCGGCGGCCAGGCAAGGGGCGATGGTCCTTCGGCTGATTCCGTTCATGAATTGACTCCTGCCAGCCCGTCTGGACTGGGATTACTGGTTACTGCCCAAATCGGGATTGGAGCGAATCCCGCGTCGCTTGGAGCGACTTTGCTTGGAACCGGATCCCCCCCCGGATTTTTTCTGTTCCCCCCCTGAACTTTTACCCTCCTCGGCTTGGGAATCGTCGCGGCTGTGACCGGTTTTTTCGGTGGATTCCCGGTCGGCTTGGCTATCCTGGACCGTTTGGGCGGCTTCGCCGTCGGATTCGTACCCCTCTTGCGCTTGGCCTTCAGAACCGGACGTTTCCTGATCAGCCTGCAGGGTCGAATCGGCGCTTGTTCCCCTATCGTACCCCGAATCGCTGGCCTCGTCCCCGGCTTTGGTGTTGTCGCCGCCTTCGTCAGCCGGTTCGGCCTCGTCGGAATCCCCACCAACGGTTGTGTCCGGACCGCCTTGCGGTCCGCTCGTCGGCGCACCCCCGCCGCCCGGGCTGGGCCCGCCAGGGCCACCGCCCGAAGAGCCGAAACGGCTCCGCAGTAGCCAGATGAGCCAGGTGGCGACTTCATAAAGGGCGAAAAACAGGCCGGCGATGATCATGGCGATCCAGGCGAGGACCACCATCAGCCCGTAAGCCGCCGAGCCTATGGCCGAGCGCTGCCCATCCCCTGCCGAGGTGGTCTGGGCCTGCTCGATCTCCGGTTCCACCGGAAGGTCCTCCCGCGGAATACCGCAGGTCTTGCCCAGCGAATCGGCGGCGGTAAGGCAGCCCAGCGGGAGGGCCACCAGGGTCAGGATGGTGGATACCCCGGCTCCGAATAAAAGGCTAATGGCCATCCCCACGAAGATGGGATCGGTCAGCAGAACGGCGGCTCCGGCCATCAGGGTGACGGCGGTAATCAGGATAGGCCGCATGCGGTTCTGCCCGGCGGCAACAACCGCTTCGCCCACGGGCCGGCCCGCCGCCACCTCGTTCTGGGCGAAGGAAACCAGCAGGATGGAGTTGCGCACGATGATCCCGGCCAGGGCAATGAAGCCGATCATGGAGGTGGCGGTGAACTTGGCGCCCAGCATCCAGTGGCCCGGTACCACCCCCAGTAGGGTTAGCGGGATCGGGGACATGACCACCAGGGCCAAGGTGTAATTTTTGAACTGCCAGACGATGAGGCCGTAGATCAGGACAAGGGCTGCCATGAAGGCCATGCCCATGTCCCGGAAGGTTTCATAGGTGACCGTCCAGGCACCGCCCCACTTGATGTCCGGCTGCCGCTGATCCGTGGGTTGTTGGATCAGGCCGCCTGGCATGCCGCTGAACGACGACCCGTCGGGGGCGGTGTAATCGGCGAGGCGTTTTTCCACATCGAGCATGCCATAGAGTGGCGCCCCTAGTTTCCCCTCCATTTCGCCCGTGACGTACTCCACCGGTTGCAGGTCCTTGTGGTGAATGACCGGATCCGCCCACCGGTACCGGAAACGGCCCACCTCGCCCAAAGGCGTGGTCTCGCCGCTTTGGTTGGCAATGGGGACATTGGACAGGTTGCCAAGCCGGGAGCGCCGCGCTAGGGGAACCTCCATATGGATATTGGTCGGTTCCAGGGCAACGCCCCGCTTGACGTCGCCCAGCGACTTGCCGAACAGCAGCTGCATGTTCTTGTTGACGGTCTGCTGGGTGAGGCCGTTGCGCTTGGCCTTTTCCTTGTTCACATCGAATTCCAGCTCCCGGTGCGGAGCCGCCAGGTAGTTATCCACGTCCACAAGGTTGGGCACGTCCTCGAACATGCCCGTCATGTCCCGAGCGACCTGCCGCCTGACACCGGCGTCATTGCCGTAAACCTCGGCCACGACGGTTTGCCGGACGGGCGGGCCGGGGGGCATCTCCACCACCTGGATGGTGGCGCCCAGGCGCTCGGCGATGGGGGTTAGCTTGTCCCGGGTGGCCACCGCGATCTGGTGGCTGTTGCGCTCGCGTTGGTTCTTGTTTAGGAGGTTGATCAGGATGTCGGCCTGCCAGGGCTGCTCCCGGAGGTAGTAATGGCGGACCATGCCGTTGAAGTTGAACGGCGAGGCGGTGCCTACGTAGGTCTGCAAGGCCTGGACCTCCGGCACGGTGCGGACCTCTTCGGCGAGCTGGCGGGTTACGTTGGCCGTCACCGGCAGGGCGGTGCCCTCCGGCATGTTGATCACCACCTGATACTCGGGCTTGTTGCCGTAGGGCAGGACCTTGAACGGCACCGCCTGAAAGTAGAACAACGAGCAGGAGAGGATGGTGCCCACCACCATGATGCTCAGGAACGCCCAGGCCACCGTCCGGCGGGTCATCAGGGGCCAAACGATGGGTCGGTAAAAGCGCGCGATGCGCTCCCGCAGCCGCTTCTCCTTGGCCTCGGCGCGCTCCAGGGTTTTCAGGGTCGGCCGCACCCGCCGGGCCATCCACGGCACGAACATGAAGCCCGCTAGCATGGAGAAGATCGCGGCCACCGAGCCCAGGACGGGGATGGGCGCCATGTAGGGGCCCATGAGCCCGCGCACGAAGCCCATGGGTAAAAGCGCGGCGATGATGGTGAGGTTGGCCAATACCGTGGGATTGCCCACCTCGCGGACGGCATCCACGGCGATGTCGGTGGTGGTTTCCCCACCGGCGCTGAGCCAGCGCCGGAAGATGTTTTCCACGACCACAGTGGCGTCGTCAACCAGGATGCCGATGGAGAACACCAGCGCGAACAGGCTTACCCGGTCGATGGTGAAGTTCAGCACGTAGGCGAAGAAAATCGTCACCAGGATGGTGATGGGGATGACGGTGATAACCACTGACGCCGCCCGCAGGCCCAGCCCGATAAGGCAAAGGAAGGCCACCGCCAGGGAGGCCTGGAACAAGGCCATGAGGAGCTCGTTGACCTTCTGATTGGCCGTCTTGCCGTAGTTGCGGGTGACGTCGACGTTGACGTTATCGGGGATCAGGCTGCCCTTGAGCTGATCCACACGGTTCAGGATGCTCTCGGCCACGGTGACGCCGTTGGCCCCCTCCTTTTTGGCGATGGCCACCGTCACCGCCGAGGCGCCGTCGGCGAGGGGCTTGCCGTCGGCGCGGGCCGGGCCGGAATAGAACTGCACCATCCGCTTGGTTTCCTCGGGCCCTCGGGAAACCTCGGCGACGTCGCGCACGTAGACCGGCCCCCCGCCCCGGGCGTCGATGAGCAGGTTGCCGACGTCCCGGGCTGTGTGCAGGAAGGAGCCGGGATAGACGGTGTAGCTGCGGCCCTGGTTCTCTATGGATCCGGCTTCGGACTTGCTGTTGGCTGTACGGATGGTCTGCGCCACGGCAGCGGGGCTGAGCCCGTAGCTTTTGAGTGCCTCGGGGTTCAGTTGGACCCGGACCTGCTCTTTTTGGCCGCCGGCTACGAAGCCGTCGCCGGTGGTCGGGATCTCGGCCAGGTTCTGCACCACGTTCTGGCCCAGCGAACGCAGGCCCGAATCCCCCACGGATTCGGACCACAGGGTTAGATTGACGATAGGCACGTCGTTGATGCCCACGGGCTTGACCAGGGGCTTGGAGACGCCGGGGGGTATGCGGTCCATGTTGGACTGGAGCTTGTCGTGGACCCGGACGACGGATTCCTCCATCTCCTCGCCGACCTCGAAGCGCACCGTGACCATGCTGCGGCCCTTGGAGGTTCGGGAGTAGACGTGCTTGGTGTTGTTGATCTCGCTCATGATCCGCTCAAGCGGATCGGTTACGAGATTGGCCACCTGCTCCGAGGAAGCGCCGGGGTAGCCCACGAATATATCGATCATGGGCACCGAAATCTGGGGATCTTCCTGGCGGGGCGTGATGAAAAGCCCCAGAAGCCCGATGGCTAGACCTGCGGCCATGAGCAGGACAGTGATGGGCGATTCGATGAATTGCCGGGCAATCCGCCCGGCGATGCCAGGATCGGGGGTGGCGTCAGGACCCCCGCGGGCGCCGTCGGGCGGCGAATCCGGCGAGTCCGCTGACTGGTCCTCGCGCTCGCTCATGCTCCATCGTCCTCTTTATCCCACCAGCAGACGGTTCGCTGATGGTTCCTGGCTGGGGAAAGGCGTCGGCGTGGGCCCGCTAGCCGTTTCCTTGTCCCACTTGGTATCCCGATTTGATGCCCGAAGGCGGATTCACCAGAACCTGCTCGCCTTCCTGAAGGCCGGAAAGAACCGCCACTCGGTCGTTTCCTACCGCCTCCCCGAGGCGGATCATTCTCAGGCTCGCTTTACCGGATTCATCCACCACGAAGACGTTGGGCATGCTGCCCCGCCATACCACCGCGTTGTAAGGCACCACCGTGTTGCGCAGGTTTTGGGCGAGGTCAGCAGGGACGCTGACCTCGCCGTACATGCCGGGCCCTCCCGGGGTGCCCTGGGGCAGATCCAGCTTGACGGTGACGGTGTGCTTGCGCTGATTAGCGACCGGGAATATCTGGGCGACTGTGCCTTGGGTGCGGTGCTCGCCCATGGCCAGGCGAACGGGTAGGGTCTGGTCCTTACGCAGGCTGGAAACCAGACCCACGGGGACACCTACCTCCAGTTGCAGATCGTTGGTGTCGGCGAAATGGAGTAGCGGCACGCCGGGCTGAACGGTGTCGCCCACTTCCACCATCTTGTTGGTAATGATTCCTTCGAACGGCGCGTAGGCACGGGTGTCCCGCAGCTTGGCGTCGATTTCTTCCAGTGACGCCCGGGCCTGCTGCAGCTTGGAGCGGGCCTGGCGGACCTGGGTACCCGACTTAAACAGGTTGGCCCGGCGTTCAACGTCGGGATCCCCGATGCCCAAGGCATCACCGGCTTGCCGGGTAAACATCTGGTCCATAATGCTGGGCATGCCCATGCCCGGCATGCGATTGGGACTCTCGGCGCGCGGGGACCAGACCTCGCGGGAATACTGGACGTTGGCGTTCCGCAGGGCGGTCTGGGCCTGTCGGATTTGCGAAACCACTTGCTTGCGCTTGGCCAGGAGCTGGCTATCGTCCACAGCCGCTAGCACGGTGTCCTGATCGAACTCGTCGCCTTCCTCCCCGGCCAGGTAGACCACTTCGCCCGGGAGCTGGGCTTTGAGCTTGACCTCCTTGCTGGCCTTCACCGTCCCGCCGAGAACGATTTCGCCGCCGCTGCTGGCGGTTCGGACCCGGTATAACCAGGGCCGCGAGGACGGCTGCCCCTGGTCAACGGCTTTGCCCCAGGCTTGAGCTGAAGTGCGGGTACCCGGCCTGGAATTTGCCTGCCTGGCGTCCGAGGGGCCGCCGCGCCTTTGTTGAATTGGCCGGGCTTCGCCGATTCCGTCCTGGCCCCGCAGGGAGGGTTGGGGCTCGACCGAAGCCCCTTGGTTTCCAAACGTTGCCGGCCTGGCCTCCTCCAGAGGCTGAGGCAGGGAGCCCGGGCTGGTTTGGGCCCCAGCCGGGGCTGCCAGGGCGAGCGCAAGCAATGCCCCCAGACCCGCCATTGGGCCCCGCTGCCGCACGGTCCGCCAATAATATCCTCCGGCTATTTGCTCAGCCATCGTCGTACCCCACATGACCCATAACCACGAAGCTTTTAAGGAAAGGTTCGGCCAGTCTAGGGTTTTTGATCATGGTCGGGTAGTCGCCGACCCGGAATTCGAGCTCGTGGTTGCTATAGGCCATGCCCAGATCCATCAGGCCCGGGGGGTTGTCCATCCAAGCCTTCCAGCAATCCGGGGCGGCCCGGAGGTCCCAGTTGAGCGACTCGCCTCCGTAGGCACCGGCGTGAATGGCCTCGCCCTGCTCCACCTGGAGCACGCCGCGAGGGTCCTCCTCGGCGCGAAAGCCGTAGCCAATGTGGGAGCTAAACCCCACAGCGGCAAGGGCCTTATAAAGCTTGACCTCCTGATTCCACAGCTGCTGGAAGCGCTGGAACCACTCTTGGCTGAAAAGCTCCGGCATGGTGCGCCGCCCTCGGGCGAAAAATGATTGACTCCAATCCAAGCAAGTCCTATGCCTATTTATAAGGTACTGTTTTTAAAGAGTAGCTATAAAATAGGCCGAGGAGGCTGCAACAACCCGGTCTTGGGCAGAAGGTGGAAAAACGGGGTGGTGGGGCGATTTCGCTGTTGCAGCCGGCACGGGCGGGTGTGCAACACTAGCGCATTACAAGCTTCCCACGTCCCAAAGCCGGCGGCCTTCCACGCCTGGGCCGGGGCGAGGCAGAGGTGGGATGACGGATCAAGGAGCGAGGTGGGGCAATGGTCAATGCCGGTAAGTCGAACGTCCTATGGCCGCTGCTCGAGGATGTGGTTTCCTACACCGAAGAGGGGGTCATAATCGCCGACGCCGAAGGCGACATCATCTTCCAGAACCCGGCGGCCATTCGTCTTCTGGGCCAGCCCAGCGATGACCCCATTGATCGTCTGTCGGAGATCCAGGGATTCAACTTCCGTTCATCCTACCTGCGGGCCGCTATCGAGATGGGCGAAGTGGATGCCGCCGGCCAGCCTAGCGGGCGTTACGTCTCCTTTGAGGAAACCCTCAACCTCGACGGTTTTCACCGGGTTCTGGAGTTCAACACCGGCATGGTGGAAACCGATCAAGGAGAGGCCCGGCTGGTGCTGATCCGCGACTGTACGGATAAGCGTCGGCTCGAGATGCTCCTGGATCCCGAGAGCAAGGTCCAGGAAACCAACGATCCCCGCATGCGGTCCATCTATGGCCTGATCCAACAGGCCGCTCCCAGCGAGGCGTCAATTCTGTTTCAGGGGGAGTCCGGAACGGGCAAGACGGAGCTGGCCCGGCTCGTTCACCGGCTAAGCGTCCGGGCTTCGGGGCCTTTCGTGGAGGTGAACTGCGCTGCCATTCCCAATTCGCTGCTGGAATCGGAGCTTTTTGGTCACAAGAAGGGTGCATTCACCGGCGCCACCCATGACCGTCCGGGCCGGCTGCAGAGCGCCGATGGTGGCACTTTGTTCCTCGACGAGGTGGGCGAGATCCCCCTCGATCTCCAGCCCAAGCTACTGCGCGCAATCGAGGATCGGGAGTTCGAGATGGTGGGCTCGGACAAGCCGGTTCGGGTGGATGTGCGCATCATCGCCGCCTCCAACCAGACCTTGCGCGACATGGTGGATGAGGCCACCTTCCGCCCCGACCTGTTCTACCGGTTGGCGGTTATCCCGGTGAATGTGCCGCCTCTTCGGGAGCGGCCCGGCGACATCAAGGTCTTAGTCAACCATTTCTGCAAGGAGCTGGGTCGCTACCATGCCAGTGGCGACCAGCAGAGCTGCTCCCTGGCCCAAGAGGCCATGCACCTCATGCTCGATTACCCCTGGCCCGGCAATATCCGGGAGCTACGCAATGCCGTAGAGCACGGCATCATCCTCGCCGGTAACCGACCCATAAGACCCGAGGATCTGCCCCAGGACATCCAGAGCTTTTCCACGCTATCGCCTGAATCCGCTGCCGAGCCGACGGTCACTGCCTTGGGCGAGGAGGACAAGCGCCAGCGCCAGGAACGGGAGATCCACGAGGCCTTGCAGCAGGCCAACGGCAGCCGTTCCCTGGCCGCCCATATCCTCGGAATTGACCGCAGCACTCTCTGGCGGCGTATGCAGCGGTTCGGTATCCACTGAGCCCTTCCCCTTTCGGCTCTTGCTGCATTGCCTTCCCGGTGGGCTTCGGGCCCTTTCGCCTTTCCGAAAGCTTTTTGAGAAAGTTTGCAAGGTCTAAATTAACCAAATAGTTATTTCGAAAGGATTTGACCTTTTTCTTGAAATGGGGTTTGTTTAGGTGAGCTGCGTATTCACCGATCGCCTTGGGCCGTCTCGTCTCGGTCCCCGGTGCCTCACCATGGAGAAATCCCTAATGAGACTTGTTTCCTTGCTCCGGTGGAAATGTGTGTTCGTCCTGGGTGCCGTGGTCGCCGGATTGGCGCTTTACGCCTTCCAGGTCAATTTCGTGTATGTCGCCATATCGGGCCAAATAGCGATCCTGTATGGGGTAGGGGCCCTGATGCTGTTCGCCATCGTTTGCCAAGAGCGCTGTCTCAACGGGAACTGCTCCGAGTCCTCCTCAACCGATTCGGAAAGGGATTCCGGCGACGACAGTTCGCCTCCTTAAGCCTGGGGGCATTTCCGGGGGGTTCGAGCACGGTACTTCGCAACCGCCTGACTGGCCGACGCTTGGGTGAGCTTCCCAGGTTGGGTTTCCGATCGCGGTGGGATTAGGGCTCGGTTCCCGGAGCTTTTGCGCCCAAAAGGCCTGTAACGGAGCCGCGGGCCATATTGGGGGCGGGGACTTAGGGCCTAGAGGTTGCGCCAATTATCTGGCCGATATCGGTTCCGTCTTCCTGACCGCGCCTCGGATCCACCACCCAGCGGGTCTCCGCCCAAGCAAGGCTAGTGGGTCCACTGGATCAGGGTCGGCTTCGAAAGGACGAGCTCAAGGCCCTGGCTATCAGTCGCATCAAGCACTAGCCCGATGGCTTATTCGGGCCCCTGTCCGGCCCCGAGGCCCGTTTCCCCTCCCGCGCCTTGGGGCTCAGCTGCCCCTCCGAGATGGGGCCTGCTGAATCCGCCGCCCGTATCCCCGGGTATGTAGGGCGAAGCGTACCAACCGGGGAAAGGTGAATCATGGGCTTGCGCACTTGGGGCCTAGGGACGGCCCCGGTTGCCATGGTTGCGGTCTGGGGCTGGTCGGCGGCAGTCCCGGACGGCTGGCGGAGCCAATGGCCCGGCACCGGTTTCTCCCGCCACAGCGTGCCTCTGGCCGAGATCGTCTCGGGAGGTCCCGACAAGGACGGCATCCCTCCCATCGATGACCCCCGATTCGTCGCCGTTGGGGAGGCGGAGCTCGAACCCAGTTCGCCTGTCCTGAGTCTCCGTTTGAACAATGACGCCCGGGCCTATTCCCTCCAGGTCCTGGTCTGGCACGAGATCGTCAATGACCAGGTGGGTGGTGTGCCCGTGGCAATCACTTTCTGCCCCCTTTGCAATAGTGGCGTCGCTTTCCGAAGCCGCCTCGGCGACCGCATCCTGGACTTCGGCACTACCCGTTTGCTGAGGCATTCCGACCTGATCATGTACGACGGCCAGACCGAGAGCTGGTGGCAGCAGTACACCGGGGAGGCCATCGTGGGCGAGCTGACCGGCACACAACTGGAGCCGTAAGCGTCGGCCCCAGGGTCGGGTGCTGGTGCCTGGCAATTCGATGGCCCGGGACTACGGAAGCAACCCCCACGCGGAATACGACAGCCGCGACCGGCCAATGCTGTACCAAGGGCCCTTACCCCGCGGTATCCACCCCATGGCGCGATTGGCGGCGGTGGGTGACCGCGCCTGGCCCTTGGAGCGTCTGCGCCGGGCGGGTGAGATCCGGGCCGATGACCTGGTGCTTCGTTGGTCCCCCGGTCAGGCTTCCGCCCTGGACGCCCGCCGGATCGACGAGGGCCGCGATGTTGGCAATGTGATCGTTCAACGGCGTACCGGCAGCGTAACCGAGACCGTGGGCACAAGGTGGTATTCGCCTTTGCCTACCGTGCCTTCCACGCCGACGGCACCATCCATCGCGACGGCCAATAAAACGGCCCGCCTCTCGGCGGGCCGGCTTGCGGGTGTGGTGCCCCGGGGTTAGCCGCTCTGGATATTGTCCAGGTTGTACCACGGGGTGGGGTTGATGGGGCATCGGTAGCGCACCCCCGCCTCGCCGATTCGAACGGTCGCGCTCTTAGTCTCACCCGGGTCCAGGGGGAACTTGGTCAGGGTCTCGTGGCTGGTCATGTGCTGGACCTGGAAGCCCACCACCTTGCCGGCCTTGTTGGTCACCACGAACTTGTACTCACCCGGCTCCAGGCCGCCCAGGGTGTTCTCGGCGGCGAAGTAGCCGTTGTGCTGATCCAGGTGGATGACGGTGGCGCCGTTCTCGGTCGGCAGTTCGCTGGCCGGGGCCGCGGCTGGGGCCAGAAGGCCGGCGAAAAGCAGTCCGAAGAATACGCTGCGCAGGGTCATGATTGCCCCCTTGGTGTTGATTCGGGCCGAGCCCGATGGCTGATGGGAGACAGTTTGGCTCCCCCGTTTTGGACGATCTATGCCCAAACGGGTTGGTTTTATGTCCAATCATCCAAAATCGCTTGCCATCCCCTATGGATCCCCTCAGCGACGTTCTCCGCCACCTGCGGTTGCAGGCCCGGATCTTTTTGCACACCGACTTCTGCGGCCGCTGGGCGGTGGCTACCTCGGGGCAGTATACCGCCACCTTCCACCTGGTTGCCGACGGCCAGGCCTGGCTGCATCGGGCCGGGCAGGAGCCGCTGGCCCTGGGCAGCGGCGAGCTCGTGGTTTTCCCTCACGACGCCAGCCACATCCTCAGTCACTCGCCGGAACCGCCGGATCCTTCCCTGATCAATCGCATCGGTGGTGTGGGCGAGGGCGGGGCGACACGCCTGGTTTGCGGTTACATCGAGTTCGACCGGGCCCTGGGCAACCCCGTCCTTGAGGCATTGCCGGCCATGCTTCATATGGATCCGGGGACCGAGGGGGAAGGAGTGGCCGGCCTCCGCCGGCTGCTGCTAAGCGAGCTGGAGCGGGAATCGCCAGGCGGGGAGGCCGCCGTGGACCGGCTGACTGATCTCTTGTTCATCGAGATCATGCGTTTCTATCTGCAAGCGTGGGGAGATAAGGCGGGGTTCCTGGCGGCGGTCAAAGATCCGCCCCTGCATCGGGCTTTGGCCGCCATCCATCGCGATCCCGGCTATCCCTGGGGTGTGGCCGAGCTGGCCCGGACGGCGGCCTTGAGCCGCTCCGCCTTCGCCGAGCGGTTCCGGCGTATGGTGGGGCATACGCCGGCGCAGTATCTCACCCGTTGGCGCATGCAGCTCGCGGCCGAGCGGCTGCGTCACGGCCTGGAGCCGGTGGCCGTTATCGCGGAAGACTTGGGCTACGCCAGCGAGCCCGCCTTCCGCAAGGCGTTCCGGCGGGTGATGGGCTGCGGGCCCGGGCGAATGCGGCGGGAGGCGGCGGTCTCTGGGGCTGATTGAGTACCGGAAGGGCTAGTCGCTGATCTCGGTGGGCGGCAGGTGGGCGCGGGTGGTGTCGTTGATGGACACCTCATGGACCACCAGAACGGGCTGGCGGGCGTGGCGGATCAGCCACTCCGTGGCCGAGCCGTGGAGCACGTTGGCGATCTGGCTGCGCCCCCGCGTGCCCATGACGATCATATCGGCGTCCCACTCCTCGGCCTGGCGCATGATCTCCTCGGCAGCATTGCCCACGCCAATGGCGTATTCCTCATCGTCCTGGGTCCAGGCCTCCAGGCGCTGGTAGGCCTCTTTCTCCGCGCTTTCGCGCAGCTCCCGGGAGGCCAGCGGCGAGCTCCCGGCATGGACAGCGCCGGCGGCGGTGGAGGCGGCCATGTCCGACGGCCGCATGACGTGGAGCAGGCGCAGTCGGGCCCCGCTGAAGTGCTGGCGGGCCACCGCCAGGGCCTGCGCCGAGGGGGTGGAGAAGTCGATGGCGATGAGGACGCGCTGGAGCATGCGTGATTCCCGTGCTCGGGTGGGGGTGAGAATCCCGGGACGTCCGCCGGCAATCTTAAGCGGATATTAATAAGGTGATACCCTAAAGCCCTCACGGCGTGCGCAGTTTGTACCGACACCTCCCCGGTTGCAAGGGCTGGCCCGGGCCGCCCGCCCTTGCCGCCTGCCGTTCCTTGCTCCCAGGTCGGGGCGCGCCCCACTCCCGCAGCACCAGGAAGCTACATCGTGAAGCAGTCCCTGCAGGCCGCCTGGGAGCGCCAGCGCGGCATTTGGCTCTTTAATGTCCGCGGCGACCTTATCGCCGGGGCGGTGGTGGCCCTGGCCCTGATCCCGGAGGCCATCGCCTTCTCCCTGGTGGCCGGCCTCGATCCGCGGGTGGGTCTGTACGCCTCCTTCACCATGGCTGTTGTCATCGCCTTCGCCGGCGGCCGGCCGGGCATGATCTCCGCCGCCACCGGTGCCATGGCCCTGCTGGTGGTGGACCTGGTGGCCGATCACGGCCTGCAGTACCTGCTGGTGGCCACCATCCTCACCGGGCTCATCCAGATCGGCTTTGCCTGGGCCAAGCTAGCCCGCTACATGATGTTCATCCCGCGCACGGTGCTGGTTGGCTTCGTCAACGCCCTGGCCATCCTGATCTTTCTCTCCCAGGTCCACTACCTCACCGACGGCGGGCCCACCATGTGGATTATGGTGGGGATAGGCCTGGCGCTGCTCTATACCCTGCCGCACCTGCCCGGCTATCCTCGGCTTCTGCCGGCGCCGCTGGTGGTCATCGTGGCGCTTACCGCCGTGGTCTGGTGGCAGGGTATCGGGGCCCTCCAGGTCGGGGACATGGGCGATCTGCCCGACGGCCTGCCGGTTTTCCTGCTGCCCGATGTCCCCTGGACCTTGGAGACGCTGCAGATCGTGGCCCCCACCTCCCTGGCCCTGGCGGTGGTGGGGCTGCTGGAGTCCCTGCTCACCGCCTCCATCGTCGACGACCTCACCGACACCCCGAGCGGCAAGAACGCCGAATCCCAGGGCCAGGGCATCGCCAACATCGTCACCGGCTTCTTCGGCGGCATGGCCAGCTGCGCCATGCTCGGCCAGTCCATGATCAACATCCAGTCCGGGGGGCTGGGCCGGCTGTCCACCCTGGCGGCGGGGATCTACCTGCTGTTCTTCATCCTGGTCCTGGGCGATCTGGTGGCCATGATCCCCATGGCCGCCCTGGTGGCGGTGATGATCATGGTGGCCATCGCCACCTTCGACTGGGGCTCGCTCAAGACCCTGCATCGGCTGCCCCGGACCGACGCCACGGTGCTGGTGGTCACCGTGGCCACAGTGGTCTACACCCACGACCTGTCCATGGGCGTCCTGGCCGGGGTCATCCTGAGCGCGGTGTTCTTTGCCCGCAAGATGGCCAAGGCCATCCAGATCACCAGCGAGCTCTCCGCCGACGGCGCCAAGCGCATCTACCACGTCTCCGGGCAGCTGTTCTTCGTGGCGGTGGACAAGTTCATCGACAGCTTCGATTACCGCGAGCCCATCCACCATGTGGTCATCGATCTGCGCGATGTCTCCCTGTGGGACAGCTCCGCCGTGGACGCCATCGATAAGGTGGTGGGCAATTTCCGGCGCCGCGGCATGGAGGTGGAGGTGCTCAGGCCCGCCGGCACCAGCGGCGAGCTCCATGATCGGCTGGCGTTGCACGACAAGGAAGGGATGGCGCTGGGCGGCGGCCATTGAGGCCACTGCCCAAAACGCGAAAAGGCCCGCCATTCGGCGGGCCTTGTTGCGGTGAAGATTGCCGGAGAGCCGGAGGGGATCAGGCATCGGCCGGCAGCCCGAGCTGCTCGGCCAGCGCCTCGAGATGGGGCTCGCGTACCCCGATGGCAAGCAGCCCTTCCCGGGTCCGGGCCACGTATTCGGTGTTGGGTCCGGACGGGCCCGTGGCTCGTTGGATGATGGCGGCCGCCTCCCGGACGGAGAAATCCAGCCGGCACCTCGGGTGCTCCGGATTGGCCACGTAGGTCAGGGCCGTCTCCTCCCGGCCGCCCACCTCGACCGGCAGCCAGGCCCGTTCGTACACCGAATCCCCCAGCTCCCGCCGGTCCAGATAGGCCTGGGCCTCCGCCTCGCGCCCGGGTGCGACCCGGAATCCCATGCCCCGGCACACCTCGCCCCCGGCCGGGACGAGCCCCAGAACCAGCCCCGGGCATTGCCAGGTGCCGCGGTGGTCGTGGGTGTGGACGCAGAAGCGGCGGGCGTACCCTGCCAGCGTAGCCACCCGGGCCTCTGCGTAGGGGAAGCCCGGGTTCCACACCAGACTGCCGAATCCGAAGACCCACATGGGTTGGTGCCTCGTTGGTGCCTTGCCCCCAGTCTAGCCTGGCGGGTGCAGCCGGTCAGGACCCATTACCGGTGGCTCTGGGCTACCACTGGAAGGGTATCCGCCGCCCCGGCTGCGCTGTCATCGCGAGCGAAGCGACGCGATCTCCAGAAAGGGGCCACGGTCGGCAGATTGCCGCGAGCGCTCGCGGGCTCTCGCAATGACGGTCCCTCCTTGAGAGCCGATCCGGGACAGCGGCCCCGCCGCCCCTACTGCTGGTGGTACAGCTTGCCCCCCGACTCCCGGAACTCCTCGGCCTTCTCCTGCAGGCCCTCCTCCAGGGCCGTCTCGGGGTCGTCCAGGCCGCGCTCGCGGGCGTACTCGCGCACCTCCTGGGTGATCTTCATGGAGCAGAAGTGGGGGCCGCACATGGAGCAGAAATGGGCCACCTTGGCCGAGTCCTGGGGCAGGGTCTGGTCGTGGTACTCCTTGGCCTTGTCCGGGTCCAGGCCCAGATTGAATTGGTCGGCCCAGCGGAACTCGAAGCGCGCCTTGGACAGGGCGTTGTCGCGCACCTGGGCGCCGGGGAAGCCCTTGGCCAGGTCGGCGGCGTGGGCGGCGATCTTGTAGGTCACCATGCCCTCGCGCACGTCGTGCTTGTCCGGCAGGCCCAAATGCTCCTTGGGCGTGACGTAGCACAGCATGGCGGTGCCGTACCAGCCGATGTTGGCGGCGCCGATGCCGGAGGTGATGTGGTCGTAGCCGGGGGCGATGTCGGTGGTGAGCGGCCCCAGGGTGTAGAAGGGCGCCTCGCTGCAGTCCGCCAGCTCGGCGTCCATGTTCTCCTTGATGCGCTGCATGGGCACGTGGCCCGGACCCTCGATCATGACCTGGCAGTCTCGGGCCCAGGCGCGCTCGGTGAGCTCGCCCAGGGTGCGCAGCTCGGCCATCTGCGCCTCGTCGTTGGCGTCGAACACCGAGCCCGGGCGCAGGCCGTCGCCCAGGGAGAAGGCCACATCGTAGGCCTTCATGATCTCGCAGATGTCGTCGAAGCGCTCGTACAGGAACGATTCGGTGTGGTGGGCCAGGCACCACTTGGCCATGATCGACCCGCCCCGGGAGACGATGCCGGTCTTGCGCTTCGCGGTCATGGGCACGTAAGGCAGGCGCACGCCGGCGTGGATGGTGAAGTAGTCCACGCCCTGCTCGGCTTGCTCGATGAGGGTGTCGCGGAACAGCTCCCAGGTGAGGTCCTCGGCCTTGCCGTCCACCTTCTCCAGGGCCTGGTACATGGGCACCGTGCCGATGGGCACGGGGCTGTTGCGCAGGATCCACTCGCGGGTCTCGTGGATGTGCTTGCCGGTGGACAGGTCCATGACCGTGTCCGCGCCCCAGCGGGTTGCCCAGATGGTCTTCTCCACCTCCTCCTCGATGGAGGAGGTCACCGCCGAGTTGCCCAGGTTGGCGTTGACCTTGACCCGGAAGTTGCGGCCGATGGCCATGGGCTCGGCCTCGGGATGGTTGATGTTGGCCGGGATAATGGCGCGGCCCGCGGCCACCTCCTGACGCACGAATTCGGGGGTAAACTCGGCCGGGATCTCGGCGCCGAAAGGCTCGCCTGCATGCTGGTCCAGGAGGCCGGCGGCCTCGTAGGCCGCCCGCATCTCCTGGAGGCGGTTGTTCTCCCGGATGGCCACGAACTCCATCTCGGGGGTGACGATGCCCTGGCGGGCGTAGTGCATCTGGGTGACGTTGGCGCCGCTCGCGGCCCGTCGCGGAGTGCGCATGTGCTCGAAGCGCAGATGGACCGTCTCGGGATCGTTGCGGCGCTCGCTGCCGAAGGCCGAGGTGGGGGCATCCAGTTCCTCGGTGTCACCGCGCTCGGCGATCCAGCCGGCGCGCACGTCGGGCAGGCCCCGGCGCAGGTCGATGTCCGCGTCCGGGTCGGTGTAGGGCCCGGAGGTGTCGTAGACCGTGATCGGCGGGTTGTCTTCCTCGCCGAACTGCGCCGAGGTCGGGGACTGCGCGATCTCGCGCATGGGCACGTTGAGGTCCGGCCGGCTGCCGGTTATATGGATCTTGCGGCTGCCGGGAAAGGGCTTGCGCACCTCCTCCTTGAGCCGGGCGGCGTTTTCCAGGACGGTTTCGGTATGGGCGCTCATGGCCTGGCTCCTCCCCGGTGCGGGCACCGGTGGCTCGGTTGCAATCGTCGGTTGGAGGGGCCGAGGGGGCGGGACGATAGGGACGAGAAACGTGGTGGCAGGCTGGCACCCGCCCCGAAAGGCGGCCGCGCCCGTTGCCTCACTCCACTTTTCCCTGCGCCGGTATTATCCGGTTCAGGTTCGAGGGGTCGTCCCGCCCATGGGACCTCTCAGCCGGTTCACCCGGCTCCCCCAAGTGAGTCATTCGGCCATTCTATCAGGCGAGGGCGCCTTGCCCAGGGGGTTAGCCCTGCGCGGCCCAATGGCGCAGCAGGGGGCCGTCGGCGCCGAGCACCGGGTCGGCGTCCGGTAGGGGCACGGCGGCGATGTGGTGGTCCGCTGCAGGACGCTCGCCGGGCTCGCCCCGGTTCATGTCGAAGTCCTGGCCCCGAGGGTACGCACCAACGACGCGGAATCCTTGGGCGCTCAGGCACTTGTGGGCCACGCCGGCGGGGATGACGATGGCATCGCCGGCCTCGGCAGCCACTTCCACCCCCGCGGGGCCGCCGAACTGGAGGCGGGCCGAGCCAGAGAAAGCGCCCAGCACCTCGTGGGCGGTGCTGTGGTAATGGTGGAAATCGAACACCCCGAAGCGCCAGGCGGGGGGCCAGCCCTTGGCCTCAAATAAACGCTCGATGGCCCCGGCGGGATCGCTTTCCGGAAGCCGGAAGGCGCCGGCGTAGACCAGCAGGGCCAGCGCGGGGTTGTTGGGAAAGGGGCCGTCCGCCTCCAGGGGGTAGGCGGTCACCCGGGGCGAGGCCACGATGTCGGTTTCGGCGCCAGTCATGGCGCCCGATGCCCCGGGGTCTTGGCGGCGGTGGCGGTTCCCAGCACGCGGTAGCGGAATTCGGTGGCCACGCCGGAATAGCGGGCTTCCCCCACCTCCACCAGCGGGTAGACGAAGTAGTTCAGGGGCCCGGTGCTCTGCGCGGGGGACAGGGTCAGGTCGCGCCCGGTGGTGAAGTGGATGCGGTTGGCCGGATGCGGGCCGAAATAGGTCTCGCGCATGGCCGGGTGCTTGTCGGCCTCGGAGGCGTCGATGGGGGTCCAGCCCACCTCGGGCAGGTAGAGCTCCAGCCAGCAGTGGTAGCCACTGATCCTGCCGGCTTTCTGATCCAAGGGCACCGGAAAGCCGATCTCGAAGCGGGCGGGGATATCCCGGGCCCGGGCCAGCGAGGTGAACAGGGCATGGTAGTCGGTGCAGTTGCCGTATTCCTTGCTGCACGCCCAGTAGGTGTCGCCGTTGCCCCAGCCCGAGCCCACCTTCTTATATTCCATGGTGTCGATGACGTAGTCGTAGATCTTGCGGGCCTCGGCTACCGGGGTATCGGAGGGCGCCAGGGGAATGTCGGCGAGGACGTCGCGGATGAGCTCGCCCTCCACTGGCACTCGCTGGTTGGCCTGGAGGAAGCGGGCGTAGTCCCGTTGCACATCCGGGCCGTAATCGGCCGAGGCCTGCTGCAGATCGTCGCGCCCGAAGCGATAGCGGCGGACCCGGTAATCCACCTGGATGGTCAGGGGGGTATCCGGCGGCTCCGCCAGTCGCGCGTGCCAGAAACGGTTGCCGTAGATCTCCTCGTTGCCGAAGTCTCCGGCCACCGGTGCCTCCACCCGCACCTGCAAAACCTGCTGCTGGGGGGTGTCCCTGGCGATGGGCAGGAAGATGTCCATCGGCCCCGCGGCGGTGTCGTCGGGCTGGACCGTAACCCGGTAGGTGAAGGCGATGGTCCGAGCTTGGGGCTCAGCGGCGAAGCCGGGAGGCGGGAGGAGGAAGAGGGTGGCAAGAACGGAAAGGAGTCGGCCGCAGCGGGACATTGGCAATCCCCCTTTTATGCATCACGCGGTTACCTGCCCGAGGGGCGGTCCCGGAACGGTTTCCCAAAAGCTCTTCCCCCACCATTGCCGAGGACAGCGCAGGAGGCAACCGATGCAAGCGGGCCCGGCACCATATGGCCAATCGCGGCGGCGGCCAACCTCACCTTGGGGGCGGCGGCCGGAGGAAATTTTTTTTCCGCGGCGACGCCCGCTTTCTTAACAGCCACTGTGGAAAACGTTGTGGAAAAGCCCTTGGCAGGGGTGCTGAGCCCTTGTGCCGTGGGGCTCGGGGCGGTGGTGGTTAGTGCCTGGGCAATCCTGAAAAGTAACGCAAAACCAATAATTTGTACGTAAGTGTCCGGGCTGTATTGGGTTTCGCCCCCGAACGCCTCCGCAAGTCCGGGTGCCCTCCACGGCTTGTGGGGAATTGTCAACATTGACAGCCTCGCCGGACCGGCACAGTCCCTGGGGAGGCGCTTCATCTCGCTGGTCAGCTCGTTGGCCATCTGGTCCAGCCGGGAGGCGGCCTGTCGGATCTCCCCGGTGGTACTGGTGGCTTCGCCACCGAGTCCGGGACCTGACCCAGCGCTGTCGGTTTTCTCGCCCTCGCCGGTGGCGATGTCATGGAGGCTGCTGGCCATGGCGTTCAGGGGCCGGGTGAACAGGCGCCCGGCGGCCTCGAATATCGACTGCTTGATGGCCACCGCGAAGGCCACCCCGGCCTGGTCGGCGCCGGGGTCCGCCCTATAGAACGGCGATGCCGGCGGTCTCGAGCAGTTGGCTGGTGGCGATCAGGGGCAGGCCCCTGAGGGCGGAGGGGTCATTGCTCTCGGTGGCGGCCATCAAGGCCAGGGCGCGGCTCTCGGAGCGGATGCTTCCGGCGCAATCATAGGGCCGATCGTGGGCCAGGTAGCGCTCGATCTGGGGGTCGCTGAGGTCGCGGAAAGTCACCGCGAAGGGCACCTCCTTGCAGCCCACCTCGCTGCCACCGGGTGCGAGCACGCACACCGTTGTGCGGAACACGGCCGTGCGCCCGGCGGCGGCGCGCAGCTGGGCGAATGCGGTGTCGAAGTCACCCGGTTTGCCCAGGACCCGGCCCGCCAGGTCCAGACACTGATCGCTGCCGAGAACCACCGCCTGAGGATGGGCGGCGGCCCCCGCGGCCGCCTTGGCCCGGGCTAGGCGGCTTACCATGGCCGAGGGGTCCTCTCCGGCCAGACGGGTTTCGTCCACTCCCGGTGGGGCCGTGTCGAAGGTAAGGCCCAGCTGGCCCAGCAGCTGGGCCCGGTAGGGAGAGGTGGAGGCCAAAATCAAGGCCGGCTCGGTCACTGCTTGCCTCCCTCGGCGGTGTCGGTGGTCTCCGCCAGGGCCTCGGCCATCAATGTCTTGTAGTGGCTATAGATGGCCTGGCCCGGCTTGCCGTCCGGGTGGCGGCGCACGTATTTGACCTGGGTCCAGTCCACTTCCGCCTTGCGGTCGGCCTTGGGGCTGTGGGTTACCGCCAGCCGGGCCGCGTAGGCCAGTACCTCCTCCGGGGGTAGGGGGTCCTTGCGGTCGAGGGGGATAAGCACATGCGCTCCGGGCAGCCCCTGCAGGTGCAGCCAGACGTCCCAGGGCCGCGCCCGGCGGAAGGTGAGCCAGTCGTTGCTGGCCCGATTGGTCCCCACCAGGCTGGTATAGCCCCGGTAGGTGTATTCCCGGGGCGCCCCGGGCCCCTCGGGGGTGCGTTTGCGGGTGGCGTGGCGCTCCTCGGCGGGCACGGCCTCCAGCCGGTCCAGGCGGTCGGCGATGGCGTCCAGGGTGTCGGCGTCGGCCTCGGCCAGATCCGCCTCCAGTCGGGCCAGCTCGGCCAGGTCGGCCTCGGTCTCGTAGCGCCGGCGGGCGGCCATCTCCTGCCCGCGCTCTGCCTTGCGCGCCTTGTGGAAATAGCGCTCGGCTTCCTCCTGATAGGAGCGGCCGGGCTGGACCGGGACGTGGATGGTCTGCGGCGGATCGGCCAGATAGTCGGTGGCCGTCACCTCCTGGTCCCGGGCGACACCGCCGCCCAGGGTGGTCAGGGCCTGCCCCAGGCGGCGGTATTCCTCGGGCTGGGCATGGCGCTCCTCGTCGGCGGCTACTTTGGCCCGCCGGTCCTCAAGGCGCTTGCGCAGGCTGCGCAGCCGCGAGGTCAAACGCTGCCGACGGCGCTCCTCGTAGGCCTGGTGGATGACCGACTCCAGATAGGCGGGCCACGCCTCCTCCAGGGTGCCCGCCGGGGTGACGCCTTCCCAGTCCGGCAGGACGAAGGGGTAGAGGAAGCGCTTATCGCCGGCCTCGTGCAGGTACCACTGCGGGCTGGGGGCATTGAGCGCCGCCGCGGCGTTGGCGAGCAGCTGCCGGCGGCCCGCCGGATATAGGCCCTCCAGGGAGGTGGCCAATCTCGGCGGGACTGGCCGTATGCGACCGGCCACCTCCCTGCCCGTCCCGCCCAGGTCCAGGTCGGGGGGCGGAGGACCGTCCAGAAGGTTCCAGGCCGTTTCCGTCTCGCCGGGAGGGACCGCCGGTGGCTGGTAGATCATGCCGGGCAGAAAGCGGGCGTCGGGATCGGTCAGGTCCGGGCGGTACAGTGGACGGTCGATGCGGCCATCAGAGGTGAGCAGGGCGGCATTGCAGCGCTTGCCCAGGAACTCGGCCACCACCGTGCGGCGGTCGTATTTGCCGGTCAGGCGCTTGCGGGCGAACACCAGGCGCAGGATCCGATCCGGCCAGGGATGCTCGATGGCCTCCAGGGCGAGGCCCGCGAGTCGCTGGTGCAGGTAGGCCGGGAAGGCGCCGTCGGCCTCGCCGGGGCTCTCCCGCATGGGGAACAGACCGCGGAACTGGCCGGTCATAGACAGACGGAGGAAGGGGGGTGGCCCGAAGCGCAGCTCGGGGGCCGCGTCCGGACCGGCTACCCCCTGCAGGCGCTGGTCCCGAAAGCGCGGCTGCAGGCTTTCCGCGGCGGCATGTAGCTGGATGACGTCCATGGGCGCGCTTGAATTCCGGGGGCATTTTTCGTAACTTGGTTAGTTTACCAGTTGCTTACCCAGGCGCCGAGGGCGGCCTAGTTTTGAGGTTTAGAATCTTTGGAGGCGGGCATGCGAATCGTAATGGCATCCGATCACGGGGCGACCGACCTGCGCCGCGAGGTGCTCGAGCACATCCGCGAGCAGGGCTTTGAAGTGACCGACCTCGGCACCCATGAGGACGCCAGCGTCGACTACCCCGATTACGCCACCCTGGCGGTGGAGAAGATGCGCGCCGGCGAGGCCGACCGGGCCGTTCTCATGTGCGGCACCGGCCTGGGCATCAGCATGTCCGCCAACCGCTACAAGGGCATCCGTGCGGCACTGTGCCAAAACGAGTTCGAGGCCCGCATGTCGCGCCAGCACAACGACGCCAACGTGCTGGTCATGGGCGGCCGGGTGGTGGGCCCCGGCCTGGCCAAGAGCCTGTTCGACGCCTGGATGAGCGCCGAATTCGAAGGCGGCCGCCACCAGCAGCGGGTCGACAAGATCGAGGCCATCGAAGGCTAGCGGGCCGCCCCGGCGCCCCCGCACCGCGCCACCGACCGGGTCCACGGGCCCGGTCGGGGGCGCGGGTCATTTCGCCCGCCCCCCGAATCGCAACCAGAGGCACGTCCATGTATTCCAAATCGCAGACCATCGCCGAATTCGACCCGGAGCTCCAGGAGGCTATCGATAACGAGGGCCGCCGCCAGGAAGACCATATCGAGCTGATTGCCTCGGAGAACTCCACCTCGCCGCGGGTGATGGAGGCCCAGGGCTCCAAGCTCACCAACAAATACGCCGAGGGTTACCCGGGTCGGCGCTACTACGGCGGCTGCGAGTACGTGGACGTGGTCGAGCAGCTGGCCATCGACCGCGCCAAGCAGCTGTTCGGCGCCGAGTACGCCAACGTCCAGCCCCATTCGGGCTCCCAGGCCAACCAGGCGGTATTCTTCTCGGTGCTGTCCCCCGGCGATACCATCATGGGCATGGACCTGGCCCACGGCGGCCATCTGACCCACGGCGCCAAGGTCAACCTCTCCGGTAAGCTGTTCAACGTGGTCTCCTACGGCCTCGACGCCGACACCGAGCAACTGGACTACGATCACGTCCGCGCTCAGGCCCACGAGCACCAGCCCAAGCTGATCATCGCCGGCGCCAGCGCCTACTCCCGCTCCATCGACTTCGCCCGGTTCCGCGAGATCGCCGACGAGGTGGGCGCCTGGCTGCTGGTGGACATGGCCCACATCGCCGGGCTGGTGGCGGCCGGCCAGCATCCCGATCCGGTGCCCCAAGCCCACTTCACCACCTCCACCACCCACAAGACCCTGCGCGGCCCCCGCGGCGGCCTGATCCTGACCAATGACGGTGACCTGGCCAAGAAGGTGAACTCCAACATCTTCCCCGGCATCCAGGGCGGGCCGCTTATGCACGTCATTGCCGGCAAGGCGGTGGCCTTCAAGGAGGCCATGGTTGATCCCTTCCAGGCCGATCAGAAGCAGGTGGTCAGCTCCGCCCAGACCCTGGCCCGGGTGCTGGCCGACCGCGGCTTCAAGATCGTCTCCGGGGGCACGGAAAACCATCTGTTCCTGGTTGATCTGTCCAGCAAGGGCCTCACCGGCAAGGCCGCCGAGGAGGTGTTGGGCCGCGCCAACATCACCGCCAACAAGAACGGCGTCCCCTTTGACCAGGAATCGCCCTTCGTGACCAGCGGCGTCCGCATCGGCACCGCCGCCATCACGTCCCGCGGCTACGGCGACGCCGAGGCGGAGAAGGTGGCCACCTGGATCGCCGACATCCTGGACAACCCCGAGGACGAGGCCACGGTGAGCCGGGTCAAGGAAGAGGTGCTGGCCCTTAACCGCGAATTCCCCATCTACGACTTCTAGGGCGAAACGTCCCACAGAGCAAAGCGAGGCCCCTTGCGCTGCCCCTTTTGTGGCTTTGACGAAACCCGGGTCCAGGATTCTCGCCTGGCCGAGGGCGGTGCGACCGTGCGTCGGCGGCGTGCCTGCCAGGACTGCGGCGCCCGCTTTACAACCTTCGAGCGCGCTGAGATGCGCATGCCCCAGGTGGTCAAGGGCGATGGCCGGCGCGAAGCTTTCAGCGAGGACAAGCTGGCCACCGGGCTCAAGCGGGCCCTGGAGAAGCGCCCGGTGGATAGCGAGACCGTGGAAGGGGTGGTTCGGGACATCGAACGCCGCTTGATGCAGTCCGGCGAAAAGGAGATCCCCTCGGGCCGGATCGGCGAGTGGATCATGGAGGCCCTGCGCGACCTGGACCAGGTGGCCTACGTGCGCTTCGCCTCGGTCTACCGGCGCTTCGAGGACGTCAACGCCTTCCGTGCCGAGCTCGACCGCCTGAACCGGGGGGAGGAATAGGCCCGTGGCCGGCGGCGCGGACGAGGCCGCCGACCGCCGCTTAATGCGCCGGGCCCTGGCCCTGGCCCGCCGGGGTCGGGGCTGGACCGATCCCAACCCCATGGTGGGCTGTGTTCTGGTGCGCGACGGCCGGATCGTGGGCGAGGGCTACCACGCCCGGGTGGGCGGTGCCCACGCCGAGGCGGCGGCCCTGGAGCGGGCCGGTGACGCTGCTGCGGGTGCCACCGCTTACGTGACCCTGGAGCCGTGCAGCCACCAGGGCCGCACACCGCCTTGTGCGGACCGCCTGGTGGAGGCGGGAGTTGCCCGCGTGGAGGCGGCCATGGCCGACCCCGATGAGCGCGTCAGCGGCCGTGGCCTGGAGCGGTTGCGAAAGGCTGGGGTCGAGGTAAACACGGGGGCCCTGGGCGATACCGCCGAGGCCCTCAACGCCGGCTTCGTTAAGCGCGCCCGTACCGGGTGGCCCTGGGTTACCCTAAAGCTTGCCGCCAGCCTCGACGGCCGCACCGCCACCAGCTCCGGCGAGAGCCAGTGGATCACCTCCGAGGCGGCGCGGACCGATGTCCATCGCCTGCGCCACGGCCACGCCGCCATCATCACCGGCAGCGGCACCGTGATGGCCGACGATCCCAGCCTGACCGCCCGCATCCCCGAGGGCGGTGCCCACCCCTTGCGGGTGGTGCTGGACAGCGAGCTGCGCACGGTTCCCGGAGCTCGTGTAGTTACCGGACCGGGGCGCTGCCTGGTGGTTGCGGGCCACCAGGCTTCTGCCGAGCGCCGGCAGGCCCTGGAAGCCGCCGGCACCGAGGTGATGGCGGTTCCCGCGGACGGCGACGGCCGGCTCAACCTGGCGGCGGTTTGGGATGAGCTCGGCCGCCGGGAGATCAACTCGGTTCTAGCCGAATGCGGTGCTACCCTAGCCGGTAGCATGCTTTTCGGCGGCTGGGTGGACCGTCTGGTGACCTACCAGGCGCCTACTATCATCGGCGCCGGCGGACGGGCCATGTTCGCCGTCGAGGCCATAACCAGCATGGCCGAGCGGATCGAGCTGGATGTGCTGGAGCGGCGGGAGATCGGGCCGGATTGGCGGATCACTGCCAAACCGAGTGTTCAGTGTTAAGTTTTCAGTGTTCAGTGAAGGCGAGCACCAGTGGCCTTTTTGCCGTTACTGAACACTTAAAACTGAACACTTTTAACTGGTCTTTCATGTTCACCGGAATCATCCAGGCCGTTGGCACCATCCGATCGATCGTGCCCGCAGGTGGCGATTGGCGGGTAACGGTTGATGCCGGGGATTTGGATCTGAGCGATGTCGCCGTGGGCGATAGCATCGCCGTGTCCGGCCCCTGTTTGACGGCGGTTTCGGTGGCAGCGGAGGCGTTCGATGCCGACGTCTCCACCGAAACCTGGCAGCGCACCGCCTTCGCCGACTTGGCGGTGGGCAGCCGGGTCAACCTGGAGAAGGCGCTGCTGCCCACCACTCGCCTCGGCGGCCATCTGGTCTCAGGCCATGTGGATGGCGCCGGTGTGCTCCGGGAGCGCCGGCCCGAGGCCCGCAGCGAGCGCTTCGTGGTGGAGCTACCCGAGGGTCTGGCGCGGTACGTGGCTCCCAAGGGCGCCATCGCCGTCGACGGCGTCAGCCTCACGGTTAATGGCGTCGCCGCTGGCGCGCTGCCCCGTGATGAATTTGATAGGCGAAACGGAGCCGGGGTGAAAGGGGGCCGCTTCGACGTCAACCTGGTGCCCCACACCCTGGCCTGGACCACCCTCGGCGACCGCCAGCCCGGGGACCGGGTCAACATCGAGGTGGACCTGATAGCTCGCTATCTGGAGCGCCTCCTCCCCGCGGCGGGCGGGGACGGCGGCCTGGATGGCGGGGCCCTGGCCCGCGCCTGCTTTGGCGGCCTGGGCGAAGGCGGCTAACAGGGCCCGGCGGGTTCGAACCACGCGCAGCGGGGCTTGTCTTAACTATTGCTCACCGCCAGCCAACGACGAGACCTATGGCCATCAGACCCATTTCCGAGCTGCTCGAGGACCTGCATAACGGCAAGCAGGTCATCCTCATGGATGATGAGGACCGGGAGAACGAGGGGGATCTCGTCTTCCCGGCGGAGCACGCCACGCCCGAGCAGATCAATTTCATGGCCAAGTACGGCCGGGGCCTGATCTGTCTGGCCCTGACCCCGGAGCAGACGGACCAGCTCGAGCTGCCCTTGATGGTCCGCAACCGGGACGCCAAGCACGCCACCAACTTCACGGTCTCCATCGAGGCGGCCGAAGGCGTCACCACCGGCATCTCTGCCGCCGACCGCGCCCATACCATCCAGACCGCCATCGCCCCCGATGCCGGTCCGGATGACCTGGTCCAGCCCGGCCACGTGTTTCCGTTGCGCTCGGTGGAGGGCGGGGTGCTGGCGCGCACCGGCCACACCGAGGCCTCGGTGGACCTGGCGCGCCTGGCCGGGTTCCAGCCCGCCGGGGTGATCTGCGAGATCATGAACGACGACGGCTCCATGGCCCGCCTGCCGGACCTGGAGGAATTCGCCGCCGAGCACGATCTCAAGATCGGCACCATCGCCGATCTGGTGCAGTACCGCATGGCCACCGAGTCCCTGGTGCGCAAGGCGGTGGACACGCGGCTGCCTACCGACCTCGGCGAGTTCCGCGTGGTCGCCTTCGAGTCCGACGTCGACGAGCGCGAGCACGTGGCCCTGGCCATGGGCGACATCGACGACGGTGCGCCGGTGCTCACGCGCATGCACTCGGAGTGCCTCACCGGCGACATCTTCGGCAGCCGGCGCTGCGACTGCCAGTCCCAGCTTCACGCCGCCATGGAGGAGATCGCCGCCGAGGGCCGCGGCGTCATCGTTTACCTGCGCCAAGAGGGGCGCGGCATCGGCTTGATCGACAAATTGCGCGCCTACAACCTCCAGGACGCCGGCCGCGACACGGTGGAGGCCAACACCGAGCTGGGCTATCAGGCCGACCTGCGCAACTACGGCGTGGGCGCCCAGATCCTGCGCCAGCTGGGGGTGCGCCAGCTGCGCCTTATGACCAACAATCCCAAGAAGATCATCGGCCTGCGCGGCTACGATCTGGAAGTGGTGGAACGGGTGCCGCTGATCTGCGCCAGCCACCCCGCCAACGAGCACTACCTGGCCGCCAAGCGCGACAAGCTGGGCCACCTGCTGCCCCCCGAGGGCGAGCCCGTGGACGCCCGGCGCGAGCGAACCCGGCCGCAGGTTACCGAATCCCAGGACGCCAACCGCGGAGAGTCGCATGAAGACCATTGAGGGCCAGCTGGACGCCACCGGCCTGCGCTTCGGGCTGGTCGCCAGCCGCTTCAACAGCCTGGTGGTGGACCACATGGTGGGCGGTGCCGAGGACACCCTGGTGCGCCACGGCGCCGCTAGCGACGAGCTGACCCTGATGCGCGTGCCCGGCTCGTTCGAGACCCCCCTGGCCGCCCAGCGGCTGGCCGCTACCGGCTGGTTCGACGCCATCATTGCCCTGGGGGCCGTGATCCGTGGCGCCACCCCTCACTTCGACTACGTCGCCGCCGAGGTCACTCAGGGCCTGGCCCAGGTCCAGATGGGCGCCAACATACCTGTAGGCTACGGCATCATCACTGCGGACACCGTGGAGCAGGCTATCGAGCGCGCCGGCACCAAGGCTGGCAACAAGGGCGCCGATGCCGCCATGGCGGCCCTGGAGATGGTCCGGACGCTGCAGCAGCTGGAAGGCTGAAGATTGACCGGCGACGCCCCCGACACCGACGGCGGAAAGGCCGTCTATCCCCGCCACCGGGCCCGCGAGGCGCTGGTGCAGTCGCTTTACCAGTGGCACTACAACCCCCAGGACCCGCGCGAGCTGGAGATGGAGTTCCTGGACGCCGGCTACCTGGAGGGCGCCGAGCGGGCCTTCTTCCAGCAGCTGATACGCAAGGCCGTGGACCGCCGGGAGGAGATCGACGCCCTGATCGCCCCGGCGGTGATGCCACGCCGGCTGAACGAGCTCACCGGGGTGGAGCTGGCCATCCTGCGCGCCGCCGTGTGCGAGCTGCTAGAGCGCCCCGACATCCCCGACCGGGTCACCATCAACGAGGCGGTGGAGCTGGCCAAGTCCTTCGGTACCGAGCAGGGCTACCGCTTCGTCAACGCCGTGGTCGATCGCATCGCCCGCGAAAGGCGCGAGGAGCAGGCCGCGGCCTCCCAACCCGATCCCCATGCCGGCCAATAAGGACCGCATCGGCCACATCGGCGAATTCCCCCTGATCGAGTCGCTGTTCCACCGGCAGCGCACCCTTCCGGAGGATGTCCGCACCGGCATCGGTGACGATGCCGCGGTGCTCGCCGCTGCCGGTGACGACGACTGGGTGGCGGCGGTGGACACGGTCACCGAGGGCATCCATGCCATCCCCGGCGACGACGCCGCTGCCTTCGGGTGGAAGGCGGTGGCGGTGAACGTCTCCGACCTCGCCGCCATGGGCGCCACGCCCCGCCACGCCCTGGTTGCCGCGTCCCTGCCCACCGACCTGGCCACCGAGCGCGCCGAGGCCGTGGCCGACGGCCTGCACGCCGCGCTGGCCGAGTGGGGCGTGACGCTGGTGGGCGGCGACACCGTGGCCGCCCGCGGTGGCCCCCTGAGCCTGTCGGTGACCCTGCTCGGCCGGGCCGCCAAGGGTGCCAGCCTGCGCCGCAGCGGCGCCCGCCCCGGCGACACCGTCTACGTCACCGGCACCCTGGGCGATTCCGCCGCCGGCCTGGTGCTGTTGTCCGAACCGCCGTCGGACTGGCTCGGCGCCTACGACTGGCTGGTGGCGCGTCACCGTCGTCCCCGGCCGCCGCTGGTGTTCGGCCGGGGCATCGCCGGGGCCGCCTCTGCCGCCATCGACGTCAGCGATGGCCTGGTGGCCGACCTGGGCCACATCGCCGCCGCCAGCCAGGTGGGCATCGAGCTCGATGCCGACCGGCTGCCGCTGTCGGCGCCCATGGGGGAGTGGGCCTGGGCCGCGGGAATCGATCCCGAGCGCTACGCCCTCACCGGTGGGGAGGACTTCGAGCTAGCCTTCACCGCCGGTGGCGACGCCTTTGAGGCCCTGCAGCGCGCCAAGTACACCACCGACACCCGCTTCACCGTTGTGGGCCGGGTGGTGGCCGAGCGCCCGGGGGCGGTGTTCGGCCCCGGCGTTCCGGCCGACGGCGGTTGGGAGCATTTCGCCCCGGAGGGGCAGCCGTGAAGCCGGTGGTGTGGCTCGCCGAGGGCCTGGGGTTAGGGCGCATCCCGTTCGCTCCGGGCACCTTCGGCACCCTGCTGGGGCTGCCGCTGTATTACGCGCTGGCCGCCGTGTTGCCGTGGCCGGTCTATCTGGCGGTGATCGTGGTGACCCTGCCCCTGAGCGCCTGGATCTGCGGTGTAGGGGCTACCGCCCGGGGCGAGCATGACCCCTCCAGCGTGGTCTGGGACGAGGTGGTGGGCATGCTGGTGGCCCTGACCGCCGCGCCCGCGGGGTGGGCGCCGATGGTCGTCGCCTTTATGGCCTTCCGGGCCTTTGATATTCTCAAGCCGTTCCCCGTGGGATGGCTCGACGCCCGTATGGGCGGCGGCTGGGGGGTGCTAATGGACGATGTGGTGGCGGGCGTGTACGCCCTGGCCGTGGTCCAGATCCTGTTCGCCTGGCGGCCGTGGGCGTGAGGAGTTAGGAGTGAGGGGTAATGGCCACGGCTCATCCGCAGATGTCGCAGATGTCCGCAGATGAAAACATTTGCCCAGGCAGTATTAAGGAGGACAGAAGTTTTGTCAGGGGCTTGCCCGGAGGTGGCGGCAAACCGCTCCGGGGAACCCTGCCCTTCGGGCATCCCCCAGTCGCTCATTGCAGCCACCCCCGGGCAGGTCTGGGGACTTTACTTCTGTTCCTTTTTGTAATTAGGGTCAAGCATTGATCTGCGTTCATCTGTGTCATCTGCGGATTAGGCCTCTGAGGTGACGCCTCACTCCTTACCCCTTAGTCCTCACTGAATCAGAGGCCGCGGTCATGAACGGCACCCGCGTCGAGATTCGCACCCCTGATCCCCTGCTGGCGCCCTGGGAAGCTGGGCGGGCCGCCCGGGTGCGGGCCATCGCCGCGGCCTCGGAAGAGGTGTGGCTGGAGGTGGCCTTCGCCCCGGGCCAGGAGCCCCGCCACCAAGCGGTAGCGCTGGACGGCCGCACGGTGGCCGACTGGCGCCGCAGCGGCGGCTACTTGACCATCCGCCTGCTGGAGCCGGAGCTGGCCGAGCGCGCCACCGTGGCCGCCCTGGCCGCTGCTGGCGCCGATCCGCGGCGCTCGGGCCGGTGCATCGCGCTGGCCGCCGACGGCGCGGCATTGCAGGAGGCGGCTGGACCCGGTGCCCGCCTGCGGGAGATCCTTCCCGGCGAATGGTGGCTGGAGGGCGCAGAGGGCGAGACCGCCTGGCCCGGGATGGACCCCGAGCTGCGCTCCCCCGAGGACCAGGTGGGGGCTCGGCTGGCGGAGGCCGGGCTCGCCGTCGCCGCCGCCGAATCCTGCACCGCCGGAGCGCTGGCAGAGCGCCTGACCGCCATCCCCGGCAGCTCCGGTTACGTCGACCGCGGCTGGGTGACCTACACCAACGACGCCAAGGCCGAGCTTTTGGGGGTTTCCGAGGCGGACCTGGCCGAGCACGGCGCCGTCAGCCAGCCGGTGGCCGAGGCCATGGTGCGCGGCGCCCTGGCGGGCAGCGCCGCCGATCTGGCTCTGGCCGTTACCGGCGTCGCCGGGCCCGGCGGCGGCACGGTGGACAAGCCGGTGGGCACCGTGTGGATCGGCGCCGGTCACCGGGACGGTGAGCCCTTGGCCCACCGCTTCGCCTTCTCCGGCGGCCGCAGCGAGGTGCGCTGGCGCAGCGTCAACGCGGCCCTGGGGATGGCCTGCGAGCTGGTGAGCTGAAGTGGTTCCGACTAGCGCGTTAACCGCCCTCCGAAAACAAACGTTCTCTACCTGTTCTCAACCGGGTGCGACTGCGTTACAGTTCGGGTAGGCTTGCGAACACTCCCCGGTGGCAGATGGGCACCGGCGACGCGAAAAAGGTGGCGGCTATGGATGCAGAAAAGCAGAAGGCGCTCGACTCGGCCATCAAGAACATCGATCGGCAGTTTGGCAAGGGCTCGGTCATGCGGCTCGGCGAGCAGGAAGCGGTGGATGTCCCGGCCACCCCATCGGGCTCGCTCAATCTGGACATCGCCATGGGCGTGGGCGGCTATCCGCGGGGCCGGGTGGTGGAGATCTTCGGCCCGGAGGCCTCGGGCAAGACCACGCTGACCCTTCACGCCCTGGCCGAGGCCCAGCGTCAGGGCGGCGTGGCCGCCTTCATCGACGCCGAGCACGCCCTGGACCCCACCTACGCCCGCAAGGTCGGCGTCAACGTTGACGAGTTGCTGGTGTCGCAGCCCGACACCGGCGAGCAGGCCCTGGAGATCGCCGACATGCTGGTGCGCTCCGGGGCGGTGCACGCCGTGGTCCTCGACTCGGTGGCGGCGCTGGTGCCCAAGGCCGAGATCGAGGGCGAGATGGGCGACTCCCACGTGGGCCTGCAGGCCCGGCTCATGTCCCAGGCCCTGCGCAAGCTCACCGGCTCCATCAACTCCTCCAAGACCACGGTCTTCTTCATCAACCAGATTCGGATGAAGATCGGGGTCATGTTCGGCAGCCCGGAGACCACCACCGGCGGCAACGCCCTCAAGTTCTACTCCGCCATGCGCCTGGATATCCGCCGCACCGGCGCCATCAAGCAGGGCGAGGAGGTGCTGGGCAACCACACCCGGGTCAAGGTGGTGAAGAACAAGGTGGCGCCGCCGTTCAAGGAGGCCGAGTTCGACATCCTCTACGGCGAGGGCATCTCCCGCGAGAGCGAGATCATCGATCTGGGCGTGGACCACAACCTGGTGGAAAAGTCCGGGGCCTGGTACTCCTACAACAGCGAGCGCATCGGCCAGGGCAAGCAGAACGCCCGCCAGTACCTCAAGGAAAACCCGGAGCTGGCCGACAAGCTGGAGGCGGAGATCCGCCAGGCCGCTGGGCTGAACGGCGAGGAGGCCGCCTCTGACGAGGCCGAGAGCGAGACGCAGGCGAAGGGCCAGACCCAGGCCGCCGGCAAGGCCTCGTCCGGAAAGGCCGCCAAATCCGCCAAGGGCGCCGAGCAGGCGGGCGGGAGCGAGACCGCGTCCGAGGCCTGACGCCGCGGCTGCGGGAGCACCCATGGAGGCACCGGCTCCGGATGCCGAGGCGGCCGCCTACGAGCAGGCCCTCAAGCTGCTGGTCCGCCGCGAGCACAGCCGCCGTGAGCTGGGCCACAAGCTGGGCGAGCGCGATCATCCGTCGGCCGCCACGGAGGCGGCGCTGGACCGGCTGGAGGCGGAGAACGCACTCAACGATACCCGCTTTGCCGAGGAGTACGCTCGGGCCCGGTTCGCGAAGGGGTTCGGGCCGCGCCGGGTGGAAGCGGAGCTGCGCGAGCACGGCATCGAGGGCGAGGGCCTTGCCCCGGCTAGCCTGGGCGACGAGGCCGAGCGCCAGCTCGCGGCGTCGCAGCTGACCAAGCGTTTCGGCTCGGGCGAGCCGGCCGATTTCAAGCAGCGCACCAAGCGCATGCGCTACCTCCAGCAGCGGGGCTTCGCCCCGGAGGTGTGTGCCCGCGTGGTCAAGGCCGGAGGAAACCCGGAAGGCCCTTAAAAGCTCTAATACCCAAACGAACAGAAGTAGACGATCGCCCAGCGCCCGGGGCCGGAGGCAATGAACGACCGGGGGATGCCCGTAGGGTAGGGTTCTCCGGAGTGGTTTGTCTTCGGCCGCGGGTGGGCACTGGGACAAACTACTGTTCTCCTTAGTAAGGGCCCCGTCGGCAATGCGCCGGCGGCCCAACAAACGCGGGGAGTGCGGCAACCGCCGGTGGGTGGCCGCGCTCCCGGCGTCTTTGCGCGCCCGCCAGCCGGGCGCCGCCCCTCACACTAGGTTTGCTCAAGAGGCCCGCCATGGAAGGCGCCGAGATCCGGAAACGCTTCCTCGACTTCTTCGCCGCCCGGGACCACCAGGTGGTGCCGAGCGCGTCGCTGGTCCCCCAGAACGACCCCACCCTGCTGTTCACCAACGCCGGCATGGTGCCGTTCAAGGACGTTTTCCTGGGCCGGGAGAAGCGCGACTACGTGCGCGCCGCCACCAGTCAGCGCTGTCTGCGCGCCGGCGGTAAGCACAACGATCTGGAGAACGTCGGCCATACCGCCCGGCACCACACCTTCTTCGAGATGCTGGGCAACTTCGCCTTCGGCGACTATTTCAAGCGCGAGGCCATCCAGTATGCCTGGGCCTTCCTCACCGAGGAGCTGGGCCTGCCCGCCGAGAAGCTGTTCGTTACGGTCTACACCGAGGACGAGGAGGCGGCCCGCATCTGGCTCAACGAGATGGGCATCGATCCCGGCCGCTTCGCTTACGTGGGCGCTGCCGATAACTTCTGGGCCATGGGCGACACCGGTCCCTGCGGGCCGTCCTCGGAGATCTTCTTTGATCACGGCCCCGGCCTGCCCGGGGCCCCGCCCGGCTCCGGCGAGGACGAGGGCGACCGCTTCGTGGAGATCTGGAACCTGGTGTTCATGCAGTACAACCGCGATGAGGCGGGCAACCTGCATGATCTGCCCAACCCCAACATCGATACCGGCATGGGCCTGGAGCGCATCGCCGCGGTCATGGAGGGAGTGCACAACAACTTCGATACGGACCTGTTCCTGCCCCTGATCCACAAGGCGGCGGAGCTGTCCGGGGCGGCCTATAACCAGGCCGAGGAAACCGACGTCAGCCTGCGGGTGATCGCCGACCACAGCCGCGCCTGCAGCTTTCTCATCAGCGACGGCGTCATCCCCTCCAACGAGGGCCGCGGTTACGTGCTGCGCCGCATCATCCGCCGCGCCATCCGCCACGGGCGCATGCTCGGCATCACCGAGTTGTTCTTCCACAAGCTGGTGGATCCTTTGATCGCCACCATGGGTTACCACTTCACCGAGCTGGCGGAGCAGCGGGCCACCATCGAGCGGGTCCTCAACATCGAGGAGGAGCGCTTCGCCAACACCCTGGCCGACGGCCTGGCCCTGCTGGACGAGGTCATCCGCAACCTGCCTCCGGACGCCACCGAGATCCCCGGGGAAGCGGCCTTCCGCCTGTACGATACCTACGGCTTCCCCCTGGATTTGACCGAAGACATCGCCGGGGAGCGCGGGCTCGCGGTGGACACCACCGGTTTCGACCAGCACATGGCCGAGCAGAAGGCGCGAGCCCGGGCCGCCTGGGGTGGAAGTGGCGATACCCAGGTGGCGCAGGCCTATTACGACCTGCTCGAGAGCATCGAGGGCAGCGAGTTCCTGGGCTATCAGACCCTCTCCGCCGAGGCCCGGACCACCGGCATACTAGCCGGTGATGCCTGCTACAGTGAGCTCCAGTCCGGCGAGGAAGGGGTGGTTATTCTAAACCAGACCCCCTTCTACGGCGAATCCGGAGGCCAAGTGGGGGATACCGGCCGCATCGCCACCGAGACGGCCGAGTTCGTCGTCACCGATACCCAGGTGCCCCTGCCTGGGCTGATCGCTCACGTGGGGCGATTGGCCAAGGGCAGCCTCAAGGTGGGCGAGGGCGTCTACTGTGAGGTGGACGAGTCGGCCCGTCACGCCACCGCCTATAACCACTCCGCCACCCATCTTCTGCACACTGCCCTGCGCCGCCAGATCGGCGACCACGTGCAGCAGATGGGCTCGCTGGTGGAGCCCGAGCGCCTGCGCTTCGACTTCAGCCATTACGAAGGCCTGACCCGGGACCAGGTCCGTACCATCGAGAACGAGGTGAACCGCCACATCCGGGCCAACTACGAGGTGGCTGCGGACTGGATGACCCTGGATCAGGCCCAGGCCAAGGGGGCCATCGCCTTCTTTGACGAGAAATACGGCGAGGAGGTGCGCGTCATTAGCATGGGGCCGGCCTCCATGGAGCTGTGCGGCGGCACCCACGTCTCGCGCACCGGCAATATCGGTCTGTTCAAGATCGTGGAGGAGACCGGTATCGCCGCCGGGGTGCGCCGGGTCGAGGCCCTGACCGGCCAGGAGGCGCTCAACCACGTTCAGCGCCAGGAGGATCAGCTGGGCCGCATCGCCGGCCAGCTTAAGGGCACCGAGGACACGGCCGCCGAACGGGTCGAGGAGCTGGTGGCGAGTCAGCGGGACCTGGAAAAACAGGTGGAGCAGCTCAAGAGCAAGCTGGCCTCGGCCCAAAGCGGCGATCTGCTGGACGACGTCCAGGAGGTGGGCGGCATCCAGGTGCTGGCCGCCAGCCTGGAGGGCCAGGATCCCAAGTCCCTGCGCCAGACCGTGGATCAGCTCAAGAACAAGATGGGGTCGGGGGTCATTGTCCTGGGGGTCCCGGACCGGGAGGCCGGCAAAGTGAGCCTCATCGCCGGGGTCACCTCCGACCTGACCGATCGCATCGCCGCCGGGGACCTGGTCAACCACGTGGCCGAGAAGGTGGGCGGCAAGGGTGGTGGCCGGCCGGATATGGCCCAGGCCGGAGGCAAGGAGCCCGACAAGCTCGATGCCGCCCTGGAGCGGGTCAGTGACTACGTGGAGGGGCTTCTGACGATCTGAGCCGACCTAGCCAGGGGCTCGTTAACGGGCGGCCCGAAGGGCCGCTGGTTGGGTGAAGGCCTACTTCCCCGTTTCGATGGTGTAGAATAGGTCACCGCCAGTTTGCCGGGTGCTGGACTCGGTTACCAGCTGCCAATGCTCCGACAGGGTGTACTGCATGCGCAGGGTGTTCACGGCCTCGAACAGACCGATGCCGTAGCTCACATAAAGCCGGGGTGACAGGTGTTTGCCCAGAACAAGGGCGGTCTCTTCGCCCGTCTCGCCCGGCTGGGTCTGGAGGCCGACCTCGTCCAGGCCGAGTTCGGTGCCCACCGCCTCAGCCACCTTGCCCCCGCCCCGGGCCCCCAGCATGAGCGCGGCCCGACTAAGGGCGGCGTGCTCGCCCCCGGAGGTGTTCTCCAGGGAACGCCCCAGGACCAGCCAGGACAGCTGCTCGCTCTGGGTCATGGGCGGCTCGGAGAACAGCTCGAACCGGGGTTCGCGCAGGCGCCCGGAGGCGCGCACGCCCACCAGGATGTCGGTGCGGGGGCGGCGCACGGCACGCACCTCTAGGCCCGGGTCGCTCACCGGGCCGCCGCCGAACAGCAGCTTGCCGGTTTCGATGGTCAAGCGCTGGCCGTAGGCGCGGTAGATTCCTTCCTCGGTGCGCAGCTCGCCGGAAGCGGTTGTGGGCCGGTCGGGCTCGGTTACCAAGGTCAGGTCGCCCCCGATGCGGCTGGAAAGACCGAACCCCTCCAAGGAAACCGCGTCCCCCATGACCAGGCGCACCTGGCTGGTTACGCGCCAAGGCACCGCCGCCTCTTCCTCCGCCTCCTCCGGCCGCACGATGACCTGGTCTGGGGAAACCGTGACAGCCCCCTGGGCGGGGAGGTCCTTGAGAGTGATGGCCGCACGCGGTACGCGGATCTGGCCATCCACGGCAAGGTCTCGGCCGCTTAGGGCCAGCGACAGCTCCGGCGACACCCAGACCCGGGCCCTGGGGGTGTCGTAGATTTGAAAATCCTGGCCCCATAGGCGCAGATCGCCCTGCCGTTTTTCTTCTCCCAGACGGGTTTGGCCCGCCAGCTGCAATCGGCCGCCCCCGGAACGGGCGGAACCGGTCAGCTCCAGGGTCCCTTGGGGACCGGGCTCGGCGGCCAGGGTCAGGTCCTGAAAGGTAATTCCGGGGCTGTCCAGGCCCAGGCGCTCGGCGCTGACCGCGATGCGCCCCGACCAGCCCGGCCGGCCGAGGCTGCCCTGCAGGCGCAGATCGGCCTCGGCCCGGCCCTTCAGCTCGGTGATCTCCGGAACCATAACGGGGACCACACCGAGCTCGGTGATTTGGCCCTGGAGGCGACCGGTGGCGGGCGCTCCGATCAATGGGCCCCGGTCCTGGGGAACCCGCAGGTTGGCCCGGAGGTGGTCGGCTTGCCCCAGGTCCAGCTCGGCTCGGGCGCGGATAGCCTCCGGAGTGGCGCTCAAGCGGACGCGGCTGGGCCGGAAGGCGACCACCTGCCCCGGCTCCTCGTCCCCCCTGGTGTGCAGGAGCTGTCCGGAGCCGGTGGCCAGCTCCGCCTCCCCGGTCAGGATTCCGTCCTCCCAAGCCAGCTTCCCGGAGCCGCCAACCCGACCCTCCAGAGCAGTGCCCGGGGGCAGCAGCGGCAGCAGGTAACCCAGGGGCAGGGCCTGGGCGCGGTACCGAGCGGCCGCCTTGTCCGGCGCCACCTCCCCGGCCAGGCACAGGCGGGGTCCGCCGGCGGTAAAGCAGGCTTCCTCCAGGGTGGCCCGACCGGGGCCGGCCGATCCCGAGGCCGGATCCTCGAGGTGCCAGTCCCGTGGCAGTTGAAGCCAACCGAGCTGGGCGCGGTTCAGGGTGAAGTCCCAGTGGTTTTCGGCCCGTCGCCAGCGGCCGTCCAGGCTGGCCTCCACGGTGGCGGTTTCGGTGGCGGCTGCGAGGTCGAGGGTATGGTCCAGAGGCTGCCCGCCGAGCTCGAGCCGCAGCCGCTTCAGGGGTCGGCCCGCCAGGACCGCCTCATCCACCGCCAGGCGCATATCGGAAGGCTCGGCGCCGCCCAGGTCCAGCCGCCCGGCCAGCTCCAGCTTGCCGACATGGTGCTCGGCGAAAGCAATGTCGGCGCCGGTAATCTCGGTGCGAATGGCGGGCTCCGTTCGAGTCCCGGTGAGCCGACCGGAACCGCCGAGGCTGCCGCCGGCCTCGGGATGGAGCACCCCGAGGTCGGGGCTGTCCACGCGCCAATTCAGATCCAGGTCCTCGGCCACCCGGCCTTTCACCGTGGCGGTGGTGCCTTCGGCGGCGAGCTCCAGGCCCGCCACCTCCAGTCGGCCCGGGCGAAAGCTCCCGGATCCGGAGACCGCCACCTCACGGTCCCGAAGGTGGCCCGACAGGTCCAGCCGGGGCAGCTCGACCCGCGGTCCGCCTTTCGGCCAGCTGCCCGCTGCCGTAATGCGTCCCTCCAGGCTCCCGGGCCAGCGGTCGAGCCAGAGGCCCGGATCCAGCTGCGAGAACCGCAGGTCCAGGCGGGCGTCCGGGTGGGGGTGCCAGGCCGCCTTACCCTCGCCGTCGAGGGTGCCGCCCAGGACCTCGGCGCGGAAACGCTCCAGGACGAGGCCCTCAAGATCGCCCCGGCCCTGCGACCGGATCCGTCCGGTGTGGTCCCCGGCGTGGTCGAGCCCGGCATCGAGATGAAAGGTGTAGTCGCTGGGGCGACCGGTGACGGTCAGCTCGCCGTCGGGGGAGGCCAGGTCCAGCTCCCGGTCGGGCCAGGCCAGGTTACGCCAGCGGATTTTGCCGCCCAGGTCTTCCGCCCCGTAGGTAAGGGCGGCATCCACCCGGCCGCGATCGTTGACCCGCCCGTGGACCGTCGCCGCCAGGTGGGTCGGGGTTCCGGAAAGCCGCCACCGCCCGCTGGGGGAGCGCCACCGGGCCCGGCCGCTGAATGGCCAGCGTAGGCCGGTCCAGTCCCCTCTCAGGTCCACGTGCAGCGCCTGATCGGGCCGGGCGATCTCACCGCGGGCGGTAATGCGGCCGGGAATCTCGTCTGCGGTGGCCTCCACTTGGTCCAGGACCAGCCTCGTGCCGGCAAGCTCCGCCCCGAAGTTGGCGGCGGTGCGGAAGGGGCCCACATCGGGATGGCGGCCCTGGAGTGTCAGGCGCCCTTGCGCGGAAGCGGTGTCGCCTTCTGCCACCAGGTGCCAGTCCCCCGTTACCGGCGGCAGGTCGTCGGCCAGCTGGCTCGGATCCAGGTTCTCGGCGCGGGCGCTCAGGGCCCAGCGCGGTTCGGTCAGGGGATTGTCGATGCGAACCTCTGCCTGCAAGGGCAGGGGGGGATCCATCCGCTGGATCAGGGTGAGCGCCTGGCCCAGGTCACCGTTGAGGCGGGTTCGGCCCGATAGCCGCGGTTGCTCGGGCAGGGTCAGAGCCCAGTCCAGGCTGGCTTCCAACGGGTAGTCGCCGGAGGGCGCCACAGTTGCCTCGCCGCTCAGGGTCAGTGCCGGGGCAGCCACCCGGAGATTACGGGCGTAAACGGCATCCGCGCCGGCACCGATCTCGGCCTGGAGATGGCGGATGGTCCGGGGCTCGGCCTCCGGGCTCGGGTACAGGCTTACCCGGCGTAGATCCAGATCCTGGACCTCCAGCGCCACCGGCGGCGTCCAGGCCTCCAGGGGGGCTGGTGAAGGGGAAGGCTCCGTAGCGGGAGATGTCTCGGCCGGGCGGTGGGTGATCCGGAGGCCTTCGCCGCGGAGGTAGTCCAGCATCAGGTCGCCGCCCAGGAGCGCCAGCGGCTCCCAGTCCAGCTCGGCCTGATCCAGCCGCATGTGGAAGCTTGCCCCGTCGACGGTGAGACCCCGGATCCGGATGGGGCCGACAAGCCGGCCGGAAACCGCCTCGGCCTGGACGGTGGGGGCCAGATAGGGTGCCACCTGGCCCCAGACCAGGGCCAGGCCGGTGGCGCTGAGCAGCAGGTAGGCGATGCCCCCTACCAGCGCCGCCAGCAGCCCCCAACTGAGCAGGACGCGGACCGTCAAAGGTCTGGCCCCATGCTGAAATGGATGCTGAAATCCCGGTCCGGGTTGTCGAGGGGGACTGCGTAGTCCAGGCGGATGGTGCCGATGGGCGAGAACCAGCGAAGGCCCCCTCCGGCCCCGGCCTTGGGCTCGGGGGGCCAGTCGTCGGCGGCGTTGCCGGCGTCGTAGAAGGCGGCGACACCCCAGTTGCCGATGGCCCGCAGGTCGGCCTCGATCTTGCCGGAGGCCAGGTGCTGGCCACCGACTACGTCACCGGCGGCGTTCTCGGGCGCTAGGGACTGGTAGGCATAGCCGCGCACGCTCCGGGCGCCGCCGGCGAAGAAACGCTCCGAGGCGGGCAGCGCGGCGAAATCATCGGTGAAATTGGCCCCCACCTCTAACCGGGCAAGCAGGCGGACACGGGAGCCCAGACCCAGGACGGCCTGAAGTCGGCTGCGCAGTTGCGTAAAGCGGCTGTCGGCGAGCAGGTCTTCGTGGGCACCGTGGACGTCGGCGAACAGGCTCCATCCCCGCCTGGGGCGGACGGGGTCATCGCTGCGGGTCCGGCTCAGGCTGATTCCCGGTGTGAATAGCCGGCTACGCTGGCTCTCGTCGCTGAAGACGAACCGCTCCATGGCATAGCGGGTGTAGATGCTGCGCTGCCAGCCCCGCCACCTCCGGTCGCGGCTGATGCCCACGCTGTACTTATGGCTGATTCCGTCGCCGAGCTCCGACCGCGCGTAGCTACCGGTGAAGCTCATGGTGTCGGTTCGCGGGTCGCCAATGGGGATAAGGTAGCGGGCGCTAAAATCCTGGCGCACCGCGGAAACCATCAGGTCGGTGCGGAAGCGGTGTCCGCTACGGTTGAGGCGCCGCAGCTCAAGACCGGCGCTCAGGCGCGGCCCGGTGTCGGTCCCGTAGCCCAGCCCCAGGCTGTACTTGCGCGATGCCCGCGGGTCGGTCGCCACCACCACGGGCACTGCCACGGCTCCGGCGCCGTTGCCTTCCGGATGCAGTGGTTTCGCCCGGCTGCGCTGCAAGTCTACGTTGACCCGCTGGAAGTAGGGGGTGTCCGACAGGGCGAGCTGGAGGTCCAGCAGGCGCCCTGAGGTCAGCCGGTCGCCCGCTTGCACAGGTACCATGCGCGCAACCAGGTCCTTTGCCAGGATTTCCTGGACCACCCGGATGTCGCCGAAATGATAGGCCGGCCCGCTGGCCAGCACCAAGTGGATTTCGGCCTTTCCCGCCTCTGGTCGCACTCGCAGCTCATTGCGCCGGTAGACCGCGTCCAGATAGCCCCGCTGCACCGCAGTTTCGATAAGCTTGCGCTTGGTATTGGTGTAGTCGCCATGGTGGAGGCGTTCGCCCCGCTGCAGGGCGCTGTCGGTGATCACCTGGTTCAGGGCATCGTCGTCGGCACCGGGGCCGACGACGGCGACTTCGAGGCCGGCGATGCGCACTGCCGGACCGGGATCCACTCGGTAGCGTGCGGTCCAGCCCTCCGCTTCGGTGGCTAGGTTGGCGCGAACGGTGGGCTGGTAGTAGCCAAAGGGCTGCAGGGCCCGTCGGATCTCCTCCGGGGCTTGGCGGTGGGCCCGCCGCACCTGCTCCGGTTCGGCCTCGGCGGAACCGGCCAGGTCGGTGATGCCGAGATAGGCCCTGACGTTATCGCGCACCTCCCCCGAGACCCCGCTGATCTCGACCGATCCGCCACCCTCTTCGGCAACAGCCGGCAGGGGATGCCCCAGCAAAAGGCACAGGCAAACGAAGGCCCGGGCAGGGCCCGGGCCAGCGCTGCGGCGGACGGCCGTTGCCATTGGCAAGGCGGATGGGCTCACCCGGGCGAAGGAAAGCCTACTCGGGCGCCTCCATCTGGGTCTGCAGGTAGTTTTGGATGCCAACCCGTTCGATCAGCGCCAGCTGGGTTTCCAGGAAGTCCACGTGGGCCTCCTCGTCGTCCAGGATGCGCTGGAGGAGGTCCTTGGAAACGTCGTCGCCGTTGTCGCGACAGTAAGTAATCCCGGCCCGCAGGTCGGGAATGGCCTCGTGTTCCAGGGCCAGGTCGTTGCTCAGCTGCTCCTGGACGGTTTCGCCCACCCTCAGCTTACCCAGCTCCTGCAGGTTGGGTAGGCCTTCGAGGACTAGGATGCGGTCCATCAATCGCTCCGCATGGTGCATCTCCTCAATGCTCTCGTTGCGGCTGGTGGCGGCAAGCTTCTGGAAGCCCCAGTCCGCGCACATCTTGGCGTGCATGAAGTACTGGTTGATGGCGGTAAGCTCGTTCTTGAGAACGGTATTCAGGTGCTCGACGGCCTTGGCGTCGCCTTTCATCGCGAACCTCTGCGTAGCGGTAAGGGTATTCTCTCTGCCCACGATAGCAGAAGGGGGGCCGGGATAAGAAAAGCCCCGCGTTGGGACGCGGGGCCTGCCAGGGCAAGTAGGGAGTCGTTCAGGCCGTCTGGAAGTCCGGGAGTTCCTCGGTATCGCCGGCCTGGCTGTGGGCCTCGTGAAGGCAGGCCATGGCTATGTCGGCGCAGGTGCCGCAGCCGGTAGCTAGTCCCAGCATGTCCTGCAGGTCGGCGAGGGTGCGGGCCCCCTCTGCCGCCGCCTGGTGGATGCTGCCGTCGCTAACCGCGTTGCAGATGCAGACGTACATGGCTACCTCCTCGCCGACCGGATCGATGTTCCAACAATAATGGAAACGCGAATGATTCGCAACGGCTTTCCAATTGTTGGGACCGGCTACCGCCTGGGAGGTTCCCGGGTCCGGCTCGGTGGCTCAGGGGCGGCCGTTCTCGCCCGATCCGGACCCGCCCGGAGGATCGGTCTTTTGCTGCTGGTGCCAGGCCAGCAGGTGGACCTCGGCGCGACTCCCCAGATAGACGTAGATGCCTAGGGCGATGAGCAGGCCCACTACGGTCAGCATCATGCCTACCGCCGCCAGCAGCCCACTGCCGTCGCCCAGGGCGGCCTTGAACATCAGCAGCAGCGACTCGATGGACACCGCGATCAGGATGGCGGCGATGAACCGGGTGATGGTGCGGCGGGTGGAGCTGTGCCGGAAGATGTCCTTGTGGGTGAGCACCTCCTCCTCGAGGATGGTCTTGGCCAGGTCGAAGATGGCCAGCGACAGGGTCAGGAAGATGATCACCCCGAAGGGTTTGAGGTGCTTGGCCGTTTCGCCCGAATCCCCTCCGGGCAGCAGGTCGCGCAGCTCCTGGAAGGAGAAGGTCAGCAGCACCGCCACCACCGCCAGCAGGCCGACGACGATGAGGCCGTAGACCGCCTTGAAGAAAGGCTGAAAGCGCCGCCGGGCGCTGTCGCCCAGCAAGAAGGCGACGATTTCGGCAAGGTCGGCGTCGAGCACCACATAGCCTTCCACCGTGCCGGCCTCATCACGCGAGGGCAGGGCGGCCGAGAGACACAGATGGCGGGCGGTGCTGGACAGATAGGGCTCGGTGACCACCAGGTCATGGGCCGTCGTCACCTTCCGGTAGTAGGGTCGCTGGCTGCGGTCGGCACCGCGGCCGGTGCGCGGCGAGCTTTTGCGAGGGTTCACGGCGTTGTCCGTGATCTGGCGACCGTCGGGGTCCAGGGCGTAGACCATGTCCACGAAGGCATAGCGATCGCTTACGGCGCTGACCGCCGACTGCAGGGCCTCGGTGTCGTCGAGCGCGCCGTTGTCGGCGATGCCAGTAAGGATGGAGGTCAGCAGGTCGCCGATGGCCTCCTGGTGGTCGTGGTAGCGTTCGAGCAGCTGGATGTAGCTCATATGGCTCATGGGGTGTTTCCGGCCGGTGGGACAATGGCGGCATTCAATATGCAAGGGGTATGCCGGGGCGGGCTGGGGCGCTTTGGCGGGCATCGTCTCCCGGAGGCGCTTCGTGTGCGATATAATGACCCACTTACCGGGGACCGTCTGCACCATAAAGGTGCAGCGACCCCCGATCCGGATCGCATAGGATACCGATGGCCCTGATCGTTCAGAAAATCGGAGGCAGCTCCCTCGCGGATGTGGCTCGGATCCGCCACGCCGCCGAGCGGGTGGTGGCCGAGAAGGAGCGCGGCAACGACGTCGTGGTGGTGGTTTCGGCAATGGGCGGCCAGACCGATCAGCTGGTGGCCATGGCCCAGGAGCTGCACGATCGCCCGCCGGGGCGGGAGATGGACCAGCTGCTGGCCTCGGGCGAGCAGGTCACCATCAGCCTGATGGCCATGGCCCTGATGCAGCGCCAGCAGCACGCGCGCTCGTTCAGCGGCGGCCAGGTGGCGGTGCACACCGACGGTGTTTCCACCCGGGCGCGCATCACCGACATCGACCGCGAAAATCTGCGCGCGGTACTGGAGGCCGGCGGCATCCCGGTGGTGGCCGGCTTCCAGGGGATCGGTCCCGAGGGCGAGGTGACCACTCTCGGCCGCGGCGGCTCGGACACCACCGCAGTGGCCCTGGCAGCGGCCCTGGAGGCCGACGAGTGCCACATCTATACCGACGTGGACGGGGTCTACACCACCGATCCGCGCATCGTTCCCGAGGCCCGGCGCCTGGCCAAGATCACATTCGAGGAGATGATCGAGCTGGCCAGTCTGGGGTCCAAGGTCCTGCAGATCCGCGCCGTGGAATTCGCCGGCAAGTACAGCGTTCCGGTGCGTGTGCGCTCCACCTTCGACGATGGCGAGGGGACGCTCATCACCGTGGAGGAGGAGGACATGGAAAAGGCCCTGGTTTCCGGCATCGCCCATAACGAGGACGAGGCCAAGGTCACCATCATCGGCGTCCCCGACCGCCCCGGCATCGCCCATGCGGTGGTGGGAGCGGTATCCCGGGAGAACGTCAACGTCGACATGATCATCCAGAACCAAGGGGAGCACGGCAAGACCGATTTCACCTTCACCGTGCCCCGCTCGGACTATCCGCTGGTAATGGACACCCTCGACCCCGTGTGCAAGCAGATCGAGGCGGAGGCCCTCACCGGCAGCGACCGCATCGCCAAGATCTCCATGGTGGGAGTGGGCATGCGCAGCCACGCCGGCGTCGCTGACCGTATGTTCGAGGCCCTCTCCCGCGAGGGGGTCAACATCCAGATGATCGCTACCTCCGAGATCAAGGTGTCGGTGGTGGTTGACCAGAAGTACACCGAGCTTGCCGTTCGGGCCCTGCACGAGGCCTTCGAGCTGGACAAGCCGGTGGATGAGCGCGACCACATCCATTGAGCGAGTGAGCAGCGAGGGGTAACGGCCCCTTCAAAGGCCTTATCCGATCTGCCGATAGAGCCTGTTGCCTTGGCCGTTGGCGTGACGCCTCACCCCTCACGCCTCACTGGGGTTACACTGCCCGCTAACCGATAGCGGTACTCAAACCGGGATATTTGGCATCCTTGGCCGACAAAACCCTGGAAATCTTCGATACCACCCTGCGCGATGGGGGCCAGTCGGAAGCCGTCAGCTTCTCCGTGGAGGACAAGCTGAACCTGACCGAGGCCCTCGACCACCTGGGTGTGGACTTCATTGAGGGCGGCTGGCCGGGCGCTAACCCCCGCGACGACGCCTACTTCGAGGCATTGGGCGGGCTCAGCCTGGGCGGGGCCCGGGTGCTGGCCTTCGGCTCCACCATGCGTGCCGGCAACCGCCCGGAGCAGGATCCGGTGCTGCAGGGGCTGGTGGGAGCCAGACCCGATGGCGCCGTGGTCTTCGGCAAGACCTGGGACCTGCACGTGGAAACGGCCTTGGGCCTGGACCTCGAGGCCAATCTGCCCCTGGTGCGCGACTCCGTGGCCTATCTCAAGGAGCAGCTGGGCCTGGTGCTGTTCGACGCCGAGCACTTCTTCGACGGCTTCGCCAGTCACCCCGACTACGCCCTGCGCGTCCTGGAGGCCGCGGCGGAGGGCGGGGCCGACCGTTTGGTCCTGTGCGACACCAACGGCGGCTCTCTGCCGGAGGGGGTCGGCGCGGCGATGGATGCTGTTCGGGATCGCCTTCCCCAGGCGGTCCTGGGCATTCACTGCCATAACGACGGTGGCCTGGCCACGGCCAATACCCTGGCCGCAGTGGCCTACGGGGCGCGGCATGTCCAGGGCACGTTGAATGGCCTGGGCGAGCGCTGCGGCAATGCCGACCTCACCGCCGCCCTGCCCAACCTAATCCTCAAGCTCGGCTACCGCGGCGTCCGCCTGGGCACCGAGGAGCTGGAGCGGCTAACGGCCACCTCCCGGCTGGTGGACGAGCTCGCCAACCGCAGCCCGCGTAACAACCAGCCCTTCGTGGGCACCTCGGCCTTCGCCCACAAGGGGGGTGTCCATGTCTCCGCCGTACGCAAGGACGCCCGCACCTACGAGCACGTGTCCCCCGAAGCGGTGGGTAATGTCCGGCGGGTGCTGGTCTCTGACCAGTCGGGCAAGTCCAACATCGTGCACAAGCTGCAGGAGCTGTCCCTTCTCGACGCCATCGGCAGGGACGACAAGGCGGTGGGCCAGGTGGTGGAGCGGGTCAAGGACCTGGAGCACCAGGGCTTCCAGTTCGAGGGTGCCGATGCCTCCTTCGAGCTGGTGGTGCGTCGGGTGCTAGGGGAACTGCCCGAATACTTCAAGCTGGTGGGCTTCCGGGTCCTGGACAGCAAGCGCCAGGCCGGCGAGGCATCGGAGAGCGAGGCCACGGTGATGGTGGAGGTGGGCGGCGCGCGCGCCCATACCGCCGGCACCGGCAACGGCCCCGTCAACGCCCTGGATAACGCCCTTCGCAAGGCTTTGGTGGGATTCTACCCCGAGCTGGAAGAGATGGACCTGCTTGACTTCAAGGTCCGTGTGGTTTCCACCGGGGGCGGCACTGACGCCTCCGTGCGCGTGCTCATCGAATCCGGCGACGGCCACGCCCATTGGGGCACCGTGGGCGTGTCCTACAATGTCATCGAGGCAGCCTACCAGGCCCTGGTGGACGCGGTGGTCTACAAGCTGGCCCGCGATGGCCGGGCCGGTCATCTCTTCGGCGTCGAAGGGACCCAGCCGGCGACGGCCATGGGCCCGAGCCGCTAGCCACTTACCTTCCGCGGCGCAAGGGGCATGGACACCGTCCCGCCGCCCCCGCTAGCGTGAACCAGTCAGGTTTCCCACCGATCCGTTAGGCAGCAACATTGGCCGGCCAGGGCGGGCGCCGCAGGCCGGATTCTTGGCTCTAAACCAAAGGTAGGCGCGATGACGGATGACACCCTGGAGTCGGTTCTCACCGAACAGCGGCTATTCGAGGTCCCGGACCAGTTCGCCAAGCAAGCCCGCATCTCGGGGATGGACCAGTACTTCGAGATGATGAAGCACGCCGTGGAGGACTACGAGGGCTTCTGGGCCGAGCAAGCCCGGGCCGAGATCAGCTGGGAGATCCCCTTCAGCGAGATCCTCGACGAGTCCAATCCGCCCTTCTACAAGTGGTTCAGCGACGGCCGCCTGAACGTTAGCTACAACTGCATTGACCGCCACATCGAGGCCGGCAACGGCCAGCGCAACGCCATCCTGTGGGAGGGCGAGCCCGGTGATCAGCGGAGCCTCACCTACAACGAGCTGCTCGACGAGGTGGCCCGGCTGGGCAACGCCCTCAAGGCCTACGGCGTCGGCAAGGGCGACCGCGTTGTCATCTACATGCCCATGGTCCCCGAAGCGGTGGCGGCCATGCAGGCCTGTGCCCGCATCGGGGCTATCCATTCTGTGGTTTTCGGCGGTTTCTCTGCCGAAGCCCTCAAGGACCGCATCGAGGACGCCACCGCCAAGGTGGTGATCAGCGCCGACGGCGGACTGCGCAGCGGCAAGACCATCCCCCTAAAGGCCAACGTGGACCAGGCGCTGGAAGAGGGATGCGACTCGGTGGAGCACGTGGTGGTGCTCCAGCGCGCTGAGAACGCCATCGACTGGACAGAGGGCCGCGACGTCTGGTTCCGGGACATCATGGCGCGGGAATCCGGCGATTGCCCGCCGGAGCCGGTAGAGGCCGAGCACCCGCTGTTCATCCTCTACACCTCCGGCTCCACCGGCAAGCCCAAGGGGGTGGTGCATTCCAGCGCCGGCTACCTGCTCGGTGCGGCCGCCACCATGAAATGGGTGTTCGACATCCGCCCTGAGTCCGACGTCTTCTGGTGCACTGCCGACGTGGGCTGGATTACCGGTCACACTTACATCGCCTACGGACCTACGGCAGTGGGCGCCACCCAGGTGATGTACGAGGGCGGGCCCATGTACCCCGAGCCCGACCGCCTGTGGGCGGTTGCCGAGCGCACCCGGACCACGGTGTTTTACACCGCGCCCACGGCCATCCGCGCGCTGATGAAGCAGGGCGAGGAGTGGCCCGCCAAGCACGATCTGTCCGCCCTTCGCCTGCTGGGCTCGGTGGGCGAGCCCATCAACCCCGAGGCCTGGATGTGGTACTACCGGGTCATCGGTGGCGAGCGCTGCCCCATCGTGGACACCTGGTGGCAGACCGAGACCGGAGCCCACATGATCGCGCCGCTGCCCGGCGCCACCGCACTCAAGCCCGGCTCCTGTACCCACCCCATGCCCGGGATCATGGCCGACGTGGTGGACGAGGCCGGCAACAGCATCGACCGCGCCGAGGACAAGGGCGGGCTTCTGATAATCCGCCGGCCGTGGCCCAGCATGCTGCGCAACGTCTGGGGCAACGAACAGCGCTTCATCAAGACCTACTGGAGCTATTTCCCGGACCAGTACCTCTACCTCGCCGGTGACTCCGCCAGCCGCGACGCCGACGGCTACTTCTGGATACTTGGGCGCATGGACGACGTCATCAACGTCTCCGGGCACCGCATGGGCACCATGGAGATCGAGTCGGCGCTGGTATCCCACGAAAAGGTGGCGGAGGCGGCCGTGGTGGGTCGGCCCGACGAGGTCAAGGGCAACGCTATCCACGCCTTCGTCATCCTCAAGGGCAGCCGTGGCGACCAGGACCTGGACCACTTGCGCGACGATCTACGAGGCCACGTCGCCGAAAAGATCGGGCCCATCGCCAAGCCTGACGATATCCGCTTCGCCGACGGTCTGCCCAAGACCCGCTCGGGCAAGATCATGCGGCGCCTGCTGCGGGCCATCGCCTCCGGTGAGGAGATCACCCAGGACATCTCCACCCTGGAGGACGAGTCCGTCATCCGCCAGCTGCAGGGCAAGGACTAAGAAAGGAGGTCGCCCAATCCCCTCTGGCCTCAGGGGAGAGCATGGGTGCTGGCCTGCCGTGCGCCCCGGCTCTTTTAGATGGCGTGACTGGGTCGGTGTGAGGGTCGGTTTTCCGGTGGGTGCCGTGCTGTGGGGAAAGGTCCCTGGCAAGGTCCCTTTCACCCTGACCCTCTCCCCCAAGGAGGAGAGGGAATTAAGCGGGTGAAGAGGCACAACGAAGGCCCCGGCCATTGGCCGGGGCCTGTTTGCAAGGGGGCCGTAGAACCTTACTTGCCCTGGATGTAGCTCTCGTCGTCGAAGGTGACCACCCACTCCGGTTTGTAGACCACCAGGATGGCCAGGAGGCCGCCGGAGACGAAAGCCTCCGGGAACATCAGCAGGGGGATGTAGCGCAGGTACTCGCGCACCAGCTCGTCGAAGCCGTAGGCTCCGGAGGCCAGCAGCACGGTGCTGGCGGCGGCGGCTAGGCCGGCCAGGGTCAGGGCGCCGCCCAGGAAGGCGCTGACGAATATGTAGATGAACGGATGATGGGGCAGCTTGCGCCGCACCACCGCGTGGATCACGGCGGCCACCGTCACCGGCACCACCACCATGACCAGGGCGTTGATGGAGAAGGCGTGCCAACCCGATAGCCCCAGGCCGGTGACGGCCAGCAGGGCGGTGAGCATGCCCACCAGAGCCAGCGGCCAGCCGAAGGCCAGGGTGAGGATGGTGGCCCCCAGCAAGTGCAGGTTCAGCCCCGGGTTTTGGGGCAGGCCGGCCCGGGCGGTCCACAGCAGGACTACGCCACCTAGGAACAGAATGAATGCCCCCAGCAGGTCCGGACGCTGGCGCAGCGAGTGCCAGGGCGTGGCCTGGATCAGCCCCAAAAGCACCGGAGCCAGCAGGAAATGAGCGCCGATCGCCCAGCTCGCCGGAAGCAGTCCGTCGGGGAAGTTCATGGGCGGCGCTCGCTCTGTCGGGTCGGGCAAGGAAGCTTTATGAGGCGATGCTAACTTGGATCCCTCCGGACGCGCCAGGTTTCGCCCGCCCCGCCACGGCCGGTAGCCTTGGAATCATCACCACCATGCCTAATATCTGCGCCATGACCGACGAAAACGCCGACCAGCGCCAGCGCCTTTTCTTCGCCCTATGGCCCGATGCGGAAATCCAAGGCGCCTTGGCTGAGCACGCCTGCCAGGCCCTGGACCGCCGCCGGGCACGCCGCCTGCCGGCCGAGAACCTGCACATAACCCTGGCCTTCCTGGGCGAGGTGGACGCCGATACCCGAGCCTGTGCCGAGGCCACCGCCGCGGGGTTGTCGGGCGAGCCCTTCGGGCTGAGCATCGACCGCCTGGGTTACTGGCCCCAAAAGAACCTGCTCTGGGCGGGGCCGTCCACCACCCCTGCGGCCCTGGAGCGCCTGGCCGCGGACCTGGGGGAAGCGCTGGCGTCCGATTGCGGCTTCGAGCGCGAGCAGCGCGCCTTCAAGGCCCACCTGACCCTGGCCCGCAAGGTGCCCAAGATGCCGCCCCGCATCGCTATCGAGCCCGTAGACTGGCCCGTGGAGCGCTTCGTGCTGGTGGCCTCGGAGACCGGGCCCCAGGGGGCGACCTACACCATTGTCGGCGAGTGGCCACTAACCGGAGACACCGCAAGCGACTGACAACGGAGGCGGAATGGCCGACCGCAAACGGCTCGAGGAAATCCTGAACCGCATCGACGGCAAGGGCTATAAGGCCTACAAGGACATCCAGGGCAGCTTCGATTTCGAGCGCTTTCGGCTCCAAGTGGACCACGTCCAGGCCGACCCCTTCGCCGCCCCGTCGCGGGCCCGCGCCGTAGTGCCGTGGTCCATCGCCGACCTGCCCGGATCGGCGTACGCTTCCCGGCCCCGGGCGCGGGCGGCACGCGACTTCCTGGCGCGCACCTTCCGCAGCCAGGCGCGCGAAGACAGCGACCTCGACATCGATGCCGGCCGCCAGACCGTGCTCGATCGCACCGCCTGCCTCTTCACCGAGGTGGGCATAGAGCTGCGCTTCACCGTCCACCTGCCGGCGGCCGGGCGCAAGATCCTGGGGCGCAAGGCGGCCGAGCTGCTGTGCAACCGGTTGCCGGAGATCGTGGCGGATGCCGCCGAGGCCGCTCGTCTGGACCTCGACCGGCTGGAGGAGTACTGCGCCCAGGTGGAGGACCAGGTAGCGCTCCGGGACCAGCTCGAGGAGCGCGGCCTGGTGGCCTTCGTCGGCGAGGGCGCGGTGCTGCCGCGGCGCTCCGGGGTGGACGACCGCCCCCTCGCCGATGCCATCCCGTTCCAGGCCCCCGAAAGCCTGCGGGTTACCCTGGACGCCCCCAACGCCGGCGAGGTCACCGGCCTGGGTGTGCCCGAGGGCATCACCCTAATCGTGGGCGGGGGCTTCCACGGCAAGTCCACCCTGCTCAACGCCCTGGAAACCGGGGTCTATGACCACATCCCCTTTGATGGCCGCGACTGCATCGCCACCGATCATCGGGCGGTCAAGGTGCGCGCCGAGGACGGGCGGGCCGTCTCCGGGGTGGATTTGTCGCCGTTCATCAACAACCTGCCCTTCGGCAAGTCCACCACCGAGTTCTCCACCGATCTGGCCTCAGGCTCCACCTCTCAGGCCGCCGCCCTGCAGGAGGCGCTGGAGGCTGGCTCTTCCGCCCTGCTGGTGGACGAGGACACCTCCGCCACCAATTTCATGATCCGCGACGAGCGCATGCAGGCCCTGGTGGCCAAGGCCAGCGAGCCCATCACCCCCTTCGTGGACCGCATCCGCCAGCTGCGCTACCGCCTGGGGGTGTCCACGGTTCTGGTCATGGGCGGCTCCGGCGACTACTTCGACTGCGCCGACACCGTCGTTCAGATGCAGGAGTACGTCCCCTTCGACGTCACGGACGCCGCCCGCGAGATCGCCGCCACCCATGTCACCGGCCGCCGCGAGGAGCACGAGAACGAGCTGGCGCGCCCGGAGGTGCGCCGGCTCCAGACCGCCTCGGTGGATCCCACGGTCAAGAAGGGCAAGCGCAAGATCCAGGCCAGGGGCCCCGACCACATGGTTTACGGCAGCACCGATATCGACCTGAGGGCCGTGGAGCAGGTGGCCGACCCCTCCCAGGTGCGGGCGATCGGCCAGCTCATGGCCAAGCTTTTTGAGGCCGGCGGCATCGTCGACGATTCCCCCGCCTGGCTGCGCGAGCGCCTGGAGGGGCGGGAGTGGCACCGCCTGTTCGACAAGCCCGACGGCGACCTCGCCCGGCCCCGGGTGTTCGAGGTTATGGCGGCGTTGAATCGATTGCGCGGGGTCAAGCTGGGGTAGGCGGAGACCAAGGTTTGCGCCGGGACGCCGCTCCTGCGCCCGGCCCGGCAGAGGGGTAAGGTGGCCCCAACCTGCCTGCCGAACCAGCCAGCGGATTCCCCTCCCTCTGAGGGGAGGGGGGTTGGGTCGCTTATTTTTTAGTGGGTACCCCGATTAGTGGGGGCCTCCTCCAGCGACATGGGGTGGAGGGGCTTGGCCTGGGGCTCCGGCTGGAGGGTGGCGTGCTCGATGTCAAACTCCTCCTGCAAGACCGCGTTTAGGCGGTCGAGGAGGGTGTCCCAGTCGCGCAGGTCGGCGACCACCACGTGGGCTGACAGGGCGGTCATGCCCGAGTCCGGTACCCAGATGTGGAGGTCGTGAACCGAGTCCACCCCCTCCTCGGCGGCCAGTCGCTCGCCCACCTCGGGCAGGTCCAGGTGGTGGGGGACGCCCTCGAGCAGCACGTGAATGCCGTCGCGCAGCAGGTTGAGGCTGGCGAACAGGATCAGGGCGCAGATCACCAGGGACAGGATGGGGTCGGCGGCCAGCCAGCCGGTGACCATGATGATGGCGCCCGAGGCGAGGGCCGCGATGGAGCCCAGCAGGTCACCGATGACATGAAGAAGGGCGCCCCGCACATTGAGGCCTTCGCCGCCGTGGAGCAACCACGCCGCGACCAGGTTGACCATCAGGCCCAGCCCGCCCACCACCAGGACCATGGCTCCCTGCACCGGCTGCGGCTCCAGCAGCCGGCCCGCCGCCGCCCAGGCGATGGCGGCGACGATGGCCAGCATGAACACGGCGTTGGTCAGGCCCGCCAGGACCTCTAGGCGGCCCAGGCCGAAGGAGTGGCGTTCCGTCGGCGGCCGCTTCGCCATCCGGGCCGCCAGGGCGGCCAGGCCCAGGGCGGAGGTGTCGCCGAGCATATGGCCGGCATCGCCCATGAGCGCCAGGGATCCGGCCAGCCAGCCGCCGATGGCCTCCACGGCGGCGAAGCCCAGAGTCAGGGTCAGGGCCAGGGTCAGGCGGCGCTCGTTGCCTGCGCCGTGGTAGTCGGAGGCATGGTGCGGATGGTTGTGGGCCAAGGCGGGATCCGGGCTTACTCGACAATGGTGTCCTTGGGGCGGGCCCGGAAGGCCACGCCCAGCTCGTTCTCGGTCAGGCGGCGGCAGGCCTCGCTGTCCACGCCCTCAACGTCCTCCACCGCGGTGGCGATGACCTCGGGCACGTGCTCCCGGACTCGGCGCAGGAGGTCGCAGAGGTGGTCGAAGGCGTCGGGCCAGGGCGGACGGTACAGGCGATTGTAGGTCTCGGCGTCAGGAGCGTTGAACGACACCGAAAAGCGGTCGATGCGGCCGGCCAACTGCGGCGTAACGTCGCGGCGGTAGACAAGGTTGGCGAGGCGGTCGGTGACGAGCCAGACTCCCTTGCCCTGGCGGTGGATGAACTCCGCCAGTTCCAGCAGGGTGGGCTCACCGGAGCCCGCCAACACCACCTCCTGGTAACCGTGCAGCTCCTTGCGCAGGGCCTTGCGGATGGCGGTGGCGCTGGGCTGGCGCTCCAGGGTGAGGTCCGTGCCCTCGATAACCGGCCCCGCCCCGGCATTCTTGAAGCAGTACCGGCACGAGAGGCTGCAGCCGTCGGTGAGGTTGACGTTGAGGCGCTCGCCGGCGGAATAGGTGAGCCGGCCAGCGGGGCGCGTGGCGGACCGGGACACCGGGGACCTCCTTGGGGTCGGACCAGCGACTCGTTTATTCTCCGACCCGCTGTGGAGCCCGTCAATTCCCGCCGCCTCCGGGTTAGGTCGGGGCCCTTGCCCTGATACCCTTGTCATCCAGCCTTGGCAACCGGAGGGGCCCGGGTATGGCCTGGCGCATCGGCGTCGACATCGGTGGGACCTTTACTGACGTGGTGGCCGTGGAGCCCGGCAGCCACGCCCGCGTCGACCGCAAGGTGCTGACCACCCCGGATAACCCCATACAGGGGGTCCTGGCGGGCATCCGTGGCCTGGGCGAGGCCGGCGTCGCCCTGAGCGAGGCGGAGGCCGTGGTCCACGCCACCACCCTGATCACCAACGCCCTCATCGAGCGCAAGGGCGCGGCCACAGCGCTGATCACCAACGCCGGATTCGCCGACCTGCCCGACATCCGCGACGAGGGTCGCTACGACCTCTACGACCTGGCCCTGCGCAAGCCCGAACCGCTGGTGGCGCGAGCGCGCCGCTTCGAGGTGACCGGGCGGATCACCGCCGACGGCACCGAGGTCGAGCCCGTGGACCCGGCCGAGGCGGCCGATTTGGATCTGTCCGGGGTGGAGGCGGTGGCGGTGTGCTTGTTGCACGCCTACGCGAGGGGCAGCCACGAGCGGGCGGTGCGCGACGCCCTGCCGGCGGGGGTGGACGTATCGCTGTCGTCGGAGGTGGCGCCGGAGATCCGCGAATACCCGCGCATGACCACCACCGCGGCCAATGCCTACGTCCTGCCCATCGCGCGGCGCTACCTGGAGCGAATGCGGACTGCCCTGTCGGAGGAAGGGCTGACCGCGCCGCTGTACATCGCCCTGTCCCACGAGGGCATCACCACCCCCGCCGACGCCGCCCGCTTCCCCATCCGCATCCTGGAGTCCGGCCCCGCCGCCGGGGCCACGGAGGCGGCGCGCTCCATGCCGGGGACCGACCGCATCCTGTCCTTCGACATCGGCGGCACCACCGCCAAGGCTTGCTACATCCTGGAGGGCCGGCCGCTCATCGAGCCTCAGTTCGAGGCCGCCCGGGTCCATCGGCACCAGGCCGGCTCCGGGCTGCCCCTGCTGGTTCCGGTGGTGGACCTGATCGAGATCGGCGCCGGCGGCGGCTCCATCGCCCGTCATGATCCCCTTGGCCTGATCCAGGCCGGCCCCGATTCCGCCGGCGCCGACCCCGGGCCGGTGTGCTATGGCCAGGGTGGCACCGAGCCCACGGTTACCGACGCTGATCTGGTGCTGGGCCACCTGGACCCGGACGCCTTTGCCGCCGGCACCCTGCACCTGGACCTGGCGGGGGCCCGGGCCGCCCTGGGAACCCTCGGCGGCGATCCAGTGGAGGCCGCATGGGCGGTGCGGCAGGCCATCGACGAGGACATGGTGGAGGCCACCCGCATCCACGCCGTGGAGAAGGGCCTGGACCCCGCCGAGTTCGCCATGGTCGCCTTCGGCGGCGCCGGACCGGTGCACGCCGCCTCGGTGGCGCGGCGGCTGGGGGTTTCCGAGGTGCTGCTGCCCGTCGGCGCGGGGGTGGCCTCCGCCCACGGCTGCCTGGCCCAGGCCCCCGCCTTCGAGCTCACCCGCTCCTGGCCGGGGGGCCTGGAGGATCTGGATCTGAGCGAGGTGGACGCCCTGCTCGCCGAGCTGGAAGCCGACTGCCGGCAGCGGCTGAGCCACGCCGGGGCCAGGGAGGCAACGGTGGAGCGCTGGGCCACCCTGCGCTACGCCGGCCAGGGCACCGAGGTACCCACCCGACTTCCCGACGGCCCGCTGGGCGGCGCCGATGTGCGCGAGCGCTTCGAGGCCGCCTACACCGACCTGTTCGGCCGCACCGCCCCTGGCAATCCGGTGGAGGCGGTGTCCTGGCGGGTGCGGGCCACGGGAACCGCCCCTGACATCGGTTGGCCCAAGGTGGTCCCGGGTGAGGGCGAGCCCTACGCCACCGCGCCCGCCTTCCTGGACGGTGCCTGGTGGGATACCCCCCGCTATCGGCGTGCCGACCTGCCGCCCTACCTGACGGGCCCGGCCCTGATCGTGGATGCCGCCTCCACCCTGGTGGTGCCGCCCAACAGTGGGGTGGAGCTGCTGGGCGACGGCGGCCTGCGCATGGAGCTGGGGTAGGTGGCCGAGGCGGAGCTGGCCACCCGCGCCGCCCAGGCCGTCACCGGCATGGAGCGCCTGGCCGGGCGCCTGCGCAGCGCCATCGGGGAGCTGGAGGGCCTTTTTCCCCTGGATCCCGAGGCCTTCCACCCCGACGACCTCGACGTGGCTACCGGCCTGCTCCTGGACGGTTTCCGGGTGCGTTTTGCCGATCTGGAGGACTTGATGGGGCGGGTGGTCTTCCCGCTGGCAGTGGCCCTGGCGGAGGGCGCCGAAGGGCTTGCCGAGCGTCCCGTGGAGGAGTGCCTCCAGGATCTGGCCGGCAGGGGCCTGATCGATGCCGAGACCTGGCACGCGGCGCGGGAGGTGCGTAATCAGCTGGCCCATCCCGAGCCGAACGCCGGTTCCCAGCGCGCGGCGATCCTGAACCGGGCGTGGCGGGACACCGGCATGCTTTTGGAGACTGCCGAGCGCGTGGCCGCATGGATGCGCCTGCATCTGACCCACCACGGCGTCGGTGGGTGATCCAGCGGATGGCCTCGCTCACCCGACGGTGCTGAGCACCGACGTTTCTGCCAATATGACATCAGCAGTGGCGATCCGGTGCGAAGGGGTGCGATTATGCCCCAGGGAGGGCAGTCCCATGAGAGAATTATATCTGACCCGTTTCCCCATGTTCGACGCCGAGGGCAATGGCGCCGGCTACGACATAAGCCCCCGCGAAACCGGGAAGGATCAGGAATGGGCCCCGGATGTTCTGTTCAGCACGCTAACCGGGCCGGACCTGTTGCCCTATCTCGATCCGGATAGCCCCACCTTCGTGCCGCTGACGCCCGAGGTGGTCGGGCCCAATCTCCTCGACTTCCTCCCGGCCGGATACCCGCTGGTGCTGGAGCTGGAGGCCGGTGACCTGCTGGCGCGAGGGCAGGAACCACCTTTTGCCGGGACCAGCGGCCTGATCCATGAACATTGCTTCGCCACCGCCTTGCGCGTGACCCGCGCCGACTGGGAGGCCCTAGCGGGCCGCCGGGGAGAGGAACCGCCCTGCACCGGTTGGGACTACGTGGTGATCTCGGCCGAGGATGCCCTGGATGGGCTCGGTCCCGGCCACTTCCCCGGCCTGGCCGGCGAGATACTGGTGCGAGGCGTCACCACTCCCGCCGATTTCGAGTTCCTGCGCCAAGGCGGCTTTGGGCTGTACGAGGGGACGTTCTTCGCCGACCCGATGGATCTGAGCGTCCAGGCCCTTAGCCCCGGCCGTGCCGGCGCCATTCGGGCCCTCAACGCTGTACTCCGGGACCAGGTGGTGGCCCTTCCGCAGGATTACCCCGACTTGGTTCTGCGCCTGTTGGGTCTTCTCAACTCCCCGGTCTTCCGTGGGGCCACCAAGATCACCTCCGTGGAGCGCGCGGTGGTCCTGCTGGGCTACCGCGAGCTGTCCCGCTGGCTTTCCCTGCTGCTGTTCATGGGGGACACCGACGAGTACCAGCCCTCCCTGCTGTTCCGCGAGGCCTATCTGCGCGGCGCCCTGACCGAGCGCCTTATGCAGCGGGTGGGACTCCCCGAGGAGGACGCCCGCGGCGGCTACCTCGCCGGGATCCTGGCCGTGCTCCAGGCCCTGTTGCGCCAGCCGGCGGACCAGATGGCTGCCGGTCTCGACCTGGGCGACCACATCCAGACCGCCCTGAGCGGGCGCTCCGGGCCCATTGGCGAGGCCCTGTCCGTAGTCGAGCGTCTGCGCCGCTCCGACTGGCTGGAGAGCGACACGATGGTGGCTGGGGTGACCCTCCCCGTGACCACCCTGTACAGCGACGAGTCGGAGGTGACCCGGGAAACCATTGACGATTTCTGATCCCAGCTTGGAACGCCAAGGAAGCAGTCAAGTGATGACCCGCAATCCGCCGCAAACCGGGACCCTGGAGGTGACCATACGCCCCGAGGTCTTAGGTATAGACACCATGTACGGCGCCGTGGGCGACGAGATCGCCCACCGCATCGGCAATGCCAACACCACCTTCCGGGACACCGTGGCGGCCCTCATGGACATCCACCGGGCCGACAATGATGACAAGCGCGAGCTGCGCGAGAAATACGCCAACATGGGCATCACGGTGCGGCGCACGGCGCGCAGCCTGATCCTGCGCTGTAGCGGTGTGCCGGCGGACTCCCTGCTCGACGGCGACATCCCCGAGCGCCAGAAGCGCCAGATCTCCCAGGCCGTGCGCGACCTGGTGCTGGAGCCCCACGCCGCCGAGGCCCACGGCGAGAGCGCCGCCGTCTCCCGCGTGGTGCGCAGCTACGTGGGGCGTACGCCGCTGTTGCAGCAGGCCCCGCGGCCGCGCTGCTTCGTCTGGGGCGGCCACTCCGCCAGTCGCGATGAGTACGACTTCGCCAAGGAAGTGGGCTACTGGGACGCCCTGGCCAACGGCACGGAGTTTATCACCGGCTGCGGCCCCGGCGTGATGAAGGCGCCGTTCAAGGGGGCGGTGGTAGCCTACGGCAAGCAGGACTTCGACATGCGCGGCCTCCACCGCGATTTTATCGGCTTCTCCGAGCAGGGCATCATCGCTGCCGAGGCCCCCAACGGGCTGGTCAGCGAGCTGGTAATCTTCCCCGATGTGGAAAAGCGCATGGAGGCCTTCATCCGTGCCAGCCACCGGGGCCGCATTCACCCCGGCGGCGCCGGCACCGCCGAGGAGCTGCTGACCTTTCTGGGGATCAAGGCCCACCCTGCCAACGCTGGCCTCGCCTACCCCCTTGACCTGGTGGAGCGCCCTGGTGGCGAGTACTTCCGTCATCTCACCGACTGGTTGCGCACCTGCTTCGGCGACGCCCTCGACGACCTGTTCGAGGTCCATGTGGGTCCCCCCCGGCGCTACGCCGAGCACGTCCGGCGGGCCAACACCAACCTGGACATTTACGGCCTGTGGAACGACGCTCTGTACGTGCCGCCGGAGATGCAGAAGCCGTTCCGCGTCACCTTCGATTCCATGGAGGCGCTGGACCTGTCCCGCGTCCAGAGCCCTTTCGACCTGCTGGTGAACCTGCGCCGCTTCTTTTCCGCCCTGGTCCACCTGGCGGTCAAGGAGCCCGACGCCAGCACCGCCTGGGGCGGCGAGTTGCCTCGCATCCAAGGCGACCGTGAGGTCCTGGAGGCCACCGACGAGCTCATCCGCTGGTTCGATGGCGCCGGTCGCATGAAGCTCAGTGGCGACTACCAGCGCCCCTACCGGATCTCCTGAGGCGGACCGGCCCTAACCTGATCGCCACCGGAAAAGCCCTTGCGCTGATTGCGGAAATCGTGGGGGCTTGCCAAGATTACCCCTCCGCAAGGGGGAAGCACAGGACCAACGCCCCAATGGAAAGCCAACCCATCGTTGCCCGGCAGCCCATCTTCAATGCCAGCACCCAGGTGGTGGCGTACGAGCTCCTCTACCGCGGCGGCAGCGCCTCCGACCGCTCCAGCGCCGAGGCCACACCCACCGTCCTGCTCGACCTGCTGACCGGTTGGGACCTGACCAAGCTGGTCAAGTCCACGCATGCCTTCGTCAATGTCACCCGCGACCTGCTGTTCCAGATTCCCGATGCGGGCCTGGAGGTGGTGCGGATGGTCCTGGAGATCCCCGGCGATATCGAGGTTGACGACGAGCTCCTGGGGGTCCTCGACCTGCTTCGGGCCAAGGACTTCAACCTTGCCCTGGATAATTTTGTCTACGCCGAGGACCGCACTGCCCTGCTGGAGCGGGCCCATATGGTCAAGGTGGACGTGCGCGGCCGGCACGAGGCCGACCTCAACGCCGAGGTAAGCCGCCTCCGCCCCTACGGCGTGATCCTGCTGGCAGCCAAGGTGGAGACCCCCGAAACCTTCCAGGCCTGTCGCCGGCTCGGCTTCGACCGGTTCCAGGGGTTCTTTTTCGCCGAGCCGGAATCGGTGGCGGAGGAATGGGTGGCCCCCAACAAGCTCCAGGTGATGGAGCTGCTGGCCAAGCTCGCCGACCCGGCAGTGGGCTTCGACGAGCTGGCGGAGGTGGTCACCAACGATGCCTACCTAAGCTACCGCCTGCTGCGGCTGGTCAATTCCCCGGCCGCCCCGACCCGCGTGCACGTGGATTCCCTCGAGCGGGCCCTGGTCCTGCTGGGCACACGCGAGCTGCGCATCTGGGCCGCCTGGCTGTCACTGGCGCGCACCAGCGATCACCCCGACGAGCTCAACCGCCAGCTCATGGTGCGCGCGCGGTTTTGCGAGAACCTGGGCGAGCAGTTGCAGAATGAGCGCACCCAGACCCTGTTACTGCTTGGCTTGCTCTCCGGTGTGGACGCCGTCATGGGCCGGCCCATGACGGAGCTGGTGGAAAGGCTTCCCCTGTCCGAGCCCGTCCGGGCCGCCCTGCTGTGGCGGGTGGGCGATCTGGGCGCCGTTCTGGACGCCGTGCTCGGCTATGAATGCGGCGACTGGCAGCGCGCCGAGGCGCTGGGTTTGGCCCCGGAGGCCCTGAGCGCCGCCTACCTCAATGCCGTCGAGCAGGCCGACGAGCTGATGCGCGCGGCCCTGGAGAGCCCCTGACATGTGCACCCTGATGGTCCTGAACCGGCCCGATGTCGACTGGCCGATCATCGTCGGCGCCAACCGCGACGAGCAGTACGGCCGCGCCTGGGAGCCGCCGGCGTCCCACTGGCCGGAGCGGCCCGAGGTGGTGGCGCCCCTGGACGAGCTTGGGGGTGGCTCCTGGTTCGGGGTCAACCGCTACGGCCTAGTCGCGGCGGTGGGCAACCGCGCCGGCACCCATGGCCCCCTGCCCGGCAAGCGCAGCCGCGGCGAGCTGGTGCTGGAGGCCCTGGAGCACGCCGACGTGGCCACCGCCATCAACGCCCTGGCCGATATCGAGCCCGCCGCCTACCGCGGCTTCAATCTGTTCGTGGGCGGCCCCGACGGCGCCTGGTGGGTAGCCCACCGCGAGGACAAGCGGGGCATGGCCGTGGACGCCGTGCCCGAGGGCCTGCACATGCTCACCAACGGCGACCTGGACGACACCGGAGACGCCCGCATCGCCCTCAATCGCCCCCGCTTCGAGGCCGCTGAGGTGCCCGACCCGGGGACCGGCGACTGGACCGGCTGGCAGGCCTTGCTGGGCGACCCCGAGCCCCAGGACGAGCGCCCCGAGACCGCTCTGAGCCTGGCCCTGGACGGCTTCGGCACCATGTGCAGCCACCTAGCCGCCGTTCCTCGCTTTCCCGGCTACGGCGCTGGCCCCGTGTTCCGCTTCGCCCCCGGACCGCCCGACCGCACCCCTTTCGAGGCCATCGGAATCCCCACCAGCTAGGGCAGGGCGGCGCCTCTTTCCCGACCCGTGGCTCCTGCCGCCAGACCCTCTCGCCTTGCCCCGCCCCCGCGCCCGCGCTAGCGTTTCCCGGATAGGCATCCGTCGTGGAGCCCATTCAGGAGAACCCTCATGGCCAAGCGCCTGTGCCTCACCTTCGACGGCACCTGGAACACCCCGGACAAGGGCTCGGACGCCGAGGACCGGGCAGCGACCAACGCCTGGCGCCTGCACGAGGCGGTCGCCGAGGGCGAGCGCCAGCGCAAGTGGTACGACGCCGGCGTCGGCACCAAGTGGTATAACCGGGTGCGCGGCGGCGCCTTCGGCCTGGGCCTGTCGGAGAACATCCGACAGGGCTACAAATGGCTCATCGACAACCACGAGAAAGGCGACGAGATCTTCGTCTTCGGCTTCAGCCGCGGCGCCTACACCGCGCGCAGCCTGGTGGGCCTGATCCGTAACGCCGGCCTGCTCACACCCGACAGCAAGGCCAAGGTGCCCGAGGCCTACGAGCTCTACCGCACCCGCGACGAAGGCCCGGACACCCCGCCGGCGGTGCACTTCCGCAAGCAGTACGCCAAGCCCGGGGTCGCCGTACAGTGCCTGGGGGTGTGGGACACGGTGGGCGCCCTAGGCATCCCCCTGCGCTCGTTCGACTGGTTCAACCGCAAGCACTTCGAGTTCCACGACACGCGCCTGTCGGCCATGGTGGCCAACGCCTACCAGGCCCTCGCCCTCGACGAGCACCGCCCCGATTTCGACGCCACCCTGTGGGACCCGCCGCACGCCCCGGACCAGCACCTGGAGCAGCAGTGGTTCGTGGGCGCCCACGCCGACGTCGGCGGCGGCTATGAGGAGCGCGAATTGGCCGACATCGCCCTGGCCTGGATGGCCGAGCGCGCCGCCAGCTGCGGCCTGGACCTCGATTTCGACCGCCTGCCGGGCACGGTGGAGGACGAATACATGGGCCACCTCCACGACTCCTTCGCCGACTTCCTAGCCGGCCTGTACGGCCGCTTCAAGGACCGCCATTACCGCCCGGTACGGGCCACCGAGTTCGGCAACGAGGCGGTTGACGAGACCCTCGCTGCCCGCCGCGACACCGACCCCGACTACCGCCCCAAGAACCCGGGGTTGGAGTCGGGAGAGGGGTGAAGGCCGATAAATGCTGGTAGGATCAGGGGGATAAAGCGCCCAAAGGTCCGGCCGGTCCGACAAGCCCGGAGCCGGACGGGGATTCCAGGAAGGCACCATGGCCGAGCCCGTAACCGCAAAAGCCGTCCAGGACCTGCCCCAGCGCCCGCGCACGGTGGTCCGGGAGGCGGCTGCCGCCATTCGCGCCGAGCTGGGCGAGGCGACTCGGGTGGTTTGGTTCGGCTCCTGGCCCCGCGGCGACGCCCGCCAGCGGTCCGACGTCGATCTGGCAATGGACCGGGACGCGGCCATTACGCCCGCCGAGCTGGCGCGGGCCCGGGAGCGGGTGGAGGATCTATCCACCCTGTACAGCGTGGGCCTGCTGGCTCGTGATGAGGTCGATGAGCGCTTGCGCCAGGAGATCGAACGCGAAGGCATCGAGCTGTGAGCACCATCCTGGACAGCCTGCAAAAGGCGGTGGGTGCGTTTCGGGGAGGCCCTGGACGCCCCCGAGACGGACCTGAACCAGGGTGCCATCATCCAACGCCCCGATTTCTGTTTCGAGCTGGCATGGAAAGCCATCCAGATAGCGGCCCCGGAGGAGGGCCTAACCTGCAGCTCGCCGAAGGGCTGCCTGCGGGTGGCCTTCCAGCAGAGATGGCTGGACGACGAGCAGACGTGGCTGGCCACGCTGGAAGACCGGAACCGCACCAGCCACGCCTACCATGAGGAATTCGCCCGGCAGCTCTACGGTCGGCTCGCCAATTACCGAGCCCCGCTTTCCCGCCTGGCGGCCTGCTTGAGGGACCGCGAGGACCGCAGCTAGGAGGCCCCAGCCATCGACGCCGTCGCCCTGCGCACCGCTTGGAACCGCCTGGTGGCCCTGGTCAACGAGCAGGCCGCCAGCCTGCAGCGCACCGCCTTCTCCAACGTGGTGCGCGAGGCCGGCGACCTGTCCGCCGGCATCTTCGACCAAAAGGGCCGCATGGTGGCCCAGGCCGTCACCGGCACCCCCGGCCACATCAACACCATGGCCCAGGCCGTGGCCGACATGCTGTTGGACTTCCCGGCCGAGACGCTGCTTGAGGGCGACGTCCTGCTCACCAACAACCCCTGGGCCGTCTCCGGCCACCGCCACGACATCACCGTGGTCACCCCGGTCTTCAGCGACGGCGCCCCCGTCGCCTACTTCGCCTCCACCTGCCATGCCGCCGACATCGGCGGCCGCGGCCTGACCACCGAAGGCCGCGACGTCTACGAGGAGGGTCTTGGCCTGCCCTGGGTGAAGTTCCACAAGGCCGGCGAGCCCGACCCCGCCATCGAGGCCATCCTCCGCGAGAACGTGCGCCTGCCGGAGGTGGTCCTCGGCGACCTGCGCGCCCAGATCACCGGCGGCGAGGTGGCCACCCGCCGGCTGCACACGCTCGATCTGGACGTGAACGCCCTCGCCGACGAGATCCTGGGACGCTCCGAGGCGGCGGTGCGCGCCGCCATCGCCGAGGTCCCCGACGGCAGCTACGCCCACGAGGTGTGGCTGGACGGCTTCGAGGAGCCCCTGCCCATCCGCTGCACGGTGACCGTGGCCGGCGACGAGATCACCTGCGACTTCGCCGGCACCGCCGACGCCCAGGCCCGGGGCATCAACGTGGTGCTGAACTACACCGCCGCCTACGCCATCTACGCCGTCACCTGCGCCGTCGCCGCCGACATCCCCCACAACGCCGGCTCCTTCCGCCCCATCCACGTCACCGCCCCCGAGGGCTGCCTGCTCAACGCCCAGCCGCCGCAGCCGGTGGCCGCCCGCCACATCATCGGCCACTTCGCCACCCCGGCGGTCATGGGCGCGCTCGGCCAGGCCGTCCCCCTGCCCGCCGAGGGCGCCACCGGCCTGTGGGGGGTGAACATCCAGGGCACCGAGCGCCCCTGGGCCCAGACCTTCTTCCTCTCCGGCGGCATGGGCGCTGGCCCCGAGTGGGACGGGCTCGACGCCACCGCCTTCCCGAGCGGGGTGCAGGCGGTGCCGGTGGAGGTGATCGAGGCGACGACGCCGGTGCGGATTCTGGAGAAGTCGCTGATCGAGGGGTCCGGTGGCCCTGGCCGCCACACCGGAGGCCGCGGCCAGCGCGTTCGCCTCACGGTGGACGAGCCCGCCCATGTCTCCGTCATGGCCGAGCGGACTCGCCAGGGGGCGCCGGGGAGGGACGGTGGGGAGCCGGGGCAGCCTGGGCGGGTGGTGCTGGCTGGGGAGGCACAGCCCGCCAAGGCGGCCTTTGGGGTGCGACCTGGGGCAGAGCTGGAGCTGGAGCTTCCGGGAGGGGGAGGGTACGGCCAGCGTTAGAAAAAGGGGAACGGCTTGGACTACGACTTCACGGACTACTTCGAGAACATCATACTGAGAAAGCGAACGTATCTGAAGAAAGAGTGGTGCATTCAGGTGGTGGAAAACCCACTAAAAACGGAAGTCCAGGACAACGGCCGAGTGCGGTTCTGGGGCTACATTGATGAGCTGGGGAGGTACTTGCGGGTGGTAACTTTGCCGGACCGTCGTACCATCCACAACGCCTTCCCCGACCGGAGGTTTCAGCCATGAGGTTGGAATATTACGAGGACACCGACTCCCTCTATATCCACCTGAGCGACAAGCCCAGCGCCGACAGCCAGGAAGCGGCCGAAGGGGTGGTCCTGGATTTCGACGCCGAGGGTCATCTGGCCGGGATCGATATCGACCAGGCCAGTCATTGGGTGGATCTGGACGAGGTGGCCTTCAACCGGCTTCCCAAAGCGGCAGGGTAGAAGGTAAGTGAGCCGGGAGACGGCGCGCCACGGAGTCAGCATTTGTTGGAGCGAGGAAGATCAGGTCTTCATCGCGGAGGTCCCAGAGCTCCCCGGCTGCATGGCCCATGGTGATACTCAGGAAGAGGCCCTGGAGCAGGGCAGGGGTCAGGCAGGGGTCAGGTCTTGCTTTTTGCTACCCAATTGCTAGGTTTGGGTCATGGCTCGCCCGCTCCGAATCGAATATCCCGGCGCCCTGTACCACGTTACCGCCCGCGGTAACGCGCGGGACTGGATTTATCTGGACGACGAGGACCGGCAGGGCCTTGTGGATCTGCTCGGGGAGGTGGTCGGCTCATTCAACTGGGCGCTGCACGCCTACTGCCTCATGGGCAACCATTACCACCTGCTGGTGGAGACCCCGGAGGCCAACCTGGGGCGGGGCATGCGGCAGCTCAACGGGGTCTATACCCAGCGCTTCAATCGCTGCCACGGCCGGGTGGGCCATGTCTTCCAGGGGCGGTACAAGGCGATCCTGGTGGAGAAGGAGGCCTACCTCTTGGAGCTGGCGCGCTACATTGTCCTAAACCCCGTCCGGGCGGGCCTGGTCGAGGAGGCGTGTGATTGGCCGTGGAGTAGCTGCCGGGCCACCGCCGGACTGGATGGGCGGCCCCCTTGGCTGAACGTGGACTGGCTATTGGCGGCCTTTTCGACCCGGGCCGATTCCGCCGGGGCGCAATACCGCCGTTTCGTGGCGGAGGGCGTTGGCCGGGGGTCCCCGTGGCAGGAGCTGACCGGCCAGGTCTACCTGGGGTCGGAGGCCTTCGTGCGCGAGGCGGCTTCCAGGGAGGCCGCGGAGGCCTCCGGGGAGGTGCCCCGACCCCAACGCCGGCCCGCGCCACCGCCCCTGACCGAACTGGCCGCGGCGCATCCTCGCGACGAGGCCATCGCCCGGGCCTACGCCAGTGGCGGCTATACCCTGCGGGAGATCGGGGAGTACTTCGGCCTGCACTATTCCCGCGTCAGCCGGATCGTTCGGCGGGCGGGGGAGGCAAAAAGCAAGACCTGACCCTTTTTCTGCG
>NZ_JAZKRM010000013.1:0-68481 GCF_036628635.1 Thiohalorhabdus sp.
GCCCTGTTCCTGCCCGGGCTCATCGGCGAGGAAGCGGAGGTGACCAGCCTGTGTCCGGAAAGCGGCGACGACATCCGCCTGCGGGTGGCCCCGGAAGGGGTGCTGGACGCCGAGCCCGAGGACATTCGGCTGGCGATTACGGTGCCCGACCCCGGGGCGGCCCGCGCCGATGTCCGCCACGCCTTCTGCTGCGACGTCCGGTTTCTGGTGGATTCCCGGGCCGGTGAGCGCTGGCAGCGGCAGCGCCCGGGGGTGCGCCTGATGGGTCTGGAGGAGGGCCATTGCCTGGGGGGGGCGGTATGGGCCGCCCTGCTCGGGGAGGAAGGCCCGTGAGCGGTGAGCGCACCATCGGCCGGCTGGCCGCGGAGGCGGGGGTGAATGTGGAGACCGTGCGCTATTACCAGCGGCGGGGGCTGATGCCCGAGCCGCCGAAGCCCCGGGCCGGTTTCCGCACCTACGGCGAGGAGGCGGTGGCCCGTCTGCGCTTCATCCAGCGGGCCCAACGGCTCGGTTTCACCCTGCGCGAGGTGGCCGAGCTGTTGGCGCTGGGTGACGGCGCCTGCGATGAGGTCCGGGAGCGGGCAGCCGCCAAGCGGGCCGAGATCCAAACCCGCATCCGCGACCTGGCGGCCATGGAGGCCGAGCTGGGGGAGCTGGAGCGCCGCTGTCACCGTGGCGAGCAGGCCGGGTGCGCCCTGGTGGCGGCGCTGTCCGACCCCGCCGAATGAGGCCCTAGACCCGCCGGAAGAGGCAGCCCACGAACTGCTGGGGCTGGCCGCCGGGGGTGCGGTGCTCCTCCGCCTCCACGGCCACTTGCTCGAACCCGGTCCCCAGGGTGGCCTGCAGGGACGCCGGCGAGTAGCGAACCACCGGCAAGCCGCTGCAGCGCTGCGGCCCCTCCGGGCCGAAGGTGGCAATGACGGCAAAGCCGCCCGCGGGGACGGCGGCCTCCAGGTTGGCCAGGTAGGCGGCGCGATCGGCCGACTCGGTGAGGAAGTGGAACACTGCCCGGTCATGCCACAGGCGGTAGGTGCGCTCCGGCTGCCAGGTGGTGGCATCGGCCTCGATCCAGTGCACCGCCTCCGCGCGCTCGCCCAGGCGGGACCGGGCCTGATCCAGGGCGCTCGCCGCCAGGTCCAGCACGGTCACGTCCGAATACCCCTGTGCTAGCAGGGCGTCCACCAGGTGAGAGGCGCCGCCGCCCACGTCGATGACGGGCTCGTCCGGGGTTAGCCCCGTTCGCTCAATGAGCCGCACCGACATCAGGGGTTGCTCCTGGTGCCAGGAGACCTCGTCTTCGCCCTTGTCGCGGTAGATTTGCTCCCAGTGGTCCTTGCGGGTCATGCCAGGACTCTCCCATGCTGGGCCGCCTCAGGGGGCAGCCAAGCCGCTGTCTTCCAGCAATGGTGCGGGCCTTGCTCATCCCATCCAGGCCCCGAGTGCCTTCGCAACCTGTCGGCGAGAATGAATTCCTCCCACAGGGCCGGGTTTGTGGGGGTCTCGACAAAGACCAGGGCCGCCCCTTCTGCCTCCTCCCGGCTGGCCAGCTTGGTCTCCAGGGCCCGGATGGTGGGGTTCATACCCTTGCCGGTGTAGAGGCTGGCGATGCTGCGCCCCTCCACCGCGTCGAGCACGGCCCCGGTGTCCGGGAAGCCGAAGGTGGTGGTGTACAGCGGCGTGTGCGGGCTGCCGTGGGCCTCATCGGCTTCGCCGGCGTGGACGCAGCGGGTGGCGAGGCGGGCGGATCGGGTCGAGCTCACTGGGGATCCCCGGGTGCAGGTATGGGAAGATTAAATTCAATCAACCTGTTGAATACTATAGATGGGGGGTTCCGTCAACGGTACCCTTCAGCCGCTCCAGGCCTCCAGGGCCATCCGGGCCGCCACCCCCAGCAGCAGGAGGGCGAAACTGAGCCGAACCGCTCGGGAAGACAGGCGGCGGTGCATGATCCGGGGGCCCAGCTGGCTTCCGGCGATGACGGCAGCGGTGGCGCCAAGCATCAGCAGGGGGTCTAGCTTGACCCGGAGGGCGTGTCCGGCGAACCCGGCGAAGGAGGGCAGGACGCCCACCAGCGCGGTGGTGGGCGCCGCCCGCTTGGCGCCGTAGCCGGCGGCCAGGAGGGCTGTCAGCCTCCGCCGATGCCCAGCAGACCGGCGACGACCCCCACGGGGAAGCCGATCGCCGCCATAAGGGCGGGATGGCGACGGCCCGGCACCTGATCTTAGGGTCGGGTATCGGCGCCCGGCCGTCCCATGTGGACCGCGGCCACCACCAGCGCTAGGGCGAACAGTTCCAGCAGGGCCCGCTCGGGAGCCACGCCGGTCAAACCGGCGCCCAGCGGGGCCCCCAGCATGGCGGCGACGGCCATGGGCCAGCCACCCCGGAGGTCGGCCAGTCCGGCGCGGAGGTAATACAGGGCCGCCGACAGCACCGTGACCCCGTTCAGCCACAGGGCGGTGGGGATGGCGACGGCCTTGAGGTCGAAGCCCAGGCCCACCAACAGGGGCACGTACAGGATGGCCCCGCCCAGGCCGAGCATGGAGAACGCAGCGGCAAGCAGGAAGATCGCCCCGCCAGCCGCCGCGATCGCCGTCACCCGCCCTTCCCTTCCCCCGACGCCCGCGGGCCGGCGGCGTCCTCCGTGAGGCGGCCGTCGGCCAGGCGGCGGATGGTGTCAAAGCCCTCGATCATGCGCTCGTCGTGGGTGACGGCGATCACCGCCGAGCGGCTGTCGCGGGCGATGTCCTTGAGCAGCCCCATGACCCGGAAGCCGCGCTCGGTGTCCAGGGAGGCGGTGGGCTCGTCGGCCAGGATCAGCGGCGGCTCGTTGGCCAGGGCCCGGCCGATGGCCACCCGTTGCTGCTCACCGCCCGACATGGCCGCGGGTAGCGCCTCCGCGCGGTGACCGATCTCCAGGTAGTCCAGCAGCTCCCCCGCCCGCTTCCGGGCCCGGCTCCGCGGCACCCGGTTGAGCTCCAGGGCCAGCTCGATGTTCTCGCGCGCGCTCAGGAAGGGGATCAGGTTGGACCCCTGGAAGATGAAGCCGATGTTGCGGCGCCGGAAGGCGCGCAGATCCAAGCCGGTCCAGCCGCCGTCGTAGAGGGTGGTGCCGCCGATGGTGATGGTCCCGGCGGTGGGCTCCTCCACCAGGCTGACGCACAGCAGCAGAGTGCTCTTGCCCGAGCCGCTCGGGCCGAGCAGGGCCATGAGCTCGCCTGGCTGCACCGCGAAAGAGACATCCCGCAGGGCGGTAACCGCCAGCTCGCCGCTGCCGAAGACCTTGTCGACACCGGTAACCGTCAGGATCGTTTCTGCGGCCGGCTCGCCGGAACCGGGGCCTTGTGGGGCCGGGGGGGTCATGGGGCTAGCCCGCCAGGGCCGCTGCAGGCGGCGTGCGCAGGGCCTTGCGGATGCCCACCAGGCTGGCCAGCACCCCGCCGACGAACAGGATGGCGAAGGTGGTGGCGGTGTCCGCGGGCAGCAGCACCAGGCGGCGCGGGAAGTCGTCCTTGATCGCCAGGACCAGTCCGTAGGCCAGGCCGAAGCTGGCCACCGTGATGACCAGGGACTGCTCCAGGGTGAGCCGGACGATCACCCAGTTGCCGGCGCCCATGAGCTTGAGGGTGGCGATGGCCCGCAGCTTGTCCAGGGTCAGCACGTACAGCAGCAGGGCAATGATGACGATGGCGACGCCGATCAGAAGGCTGCGGAAGACGCCCAGGACGGCGGTCATGGATTGCAGCCGGCCCTGCATGAGCAGGGCGCGCTGCTCGGCTGTGGAATAGACGCTCTGGTAGAGCCAGTCCTCGATGTGGGCGGCCACCCGGCTGGGGCCCGCCGCCGGGGCAAGCTCCACCAGAACCGCGCTGATGGTGCTGGTGGAATCCCCCAGCAGGGCAAGGAGGCGCTCCGCTTCCGCGCCGCGGTAGCCCGCCTCCGCCAGCCGGTCCCGATCCCGCGCTTCTTGCGCTTCCCGGGCCCGATTGTCGATGCGGTAGAGGACTCTCTGGGCGTCGGGCAGGGCCAAGTACAGCACTGGGTTGCCGCCCGTATCCACGCCCTGGTCGGTGAGGCCCACCACGGTGTAATCGTGGATCCCGAGATGGATGGAATCCCCCACGGACAAGCCGAGGTCGACATTGGCCACCACCTCGTAATGGGTGGCCCGGATGGGGCGGCCGGCGGTGATCCGGTCGGGCCCGCCCATGCCGCCGAAGACCTCGTAGCCCACGATGGTGAACTGGCGCTCCTCGCCGGCCAGCTCCCGCTGCACGCCGTAGCTGATGAAGGGATCGGCCCGGGCCACGCCGGGGGTGGCCTGGACGCTGTGCTTGAGGTCCTCGGGGATGCGGGAGGATTCGTTGAAGGGCCCGCCCCGGTCGCGCTGCACCACCCACAGGTCCGCCCCGGAGTGGCTGGCCAGCCACAGGCCGTCGGCGATGTTGCCTCGGAAGATGCCGTTCATGATGAGCACGATGGCCACCAGTAGGCCCACCCCCACCGTGGTGGCGAGGAATTTGCCCAGGTGCTGACGGGCGTCGCGGACGGCGAGGTCCATTCAGCCGCCCTCGCCGGACGAGGGCGCGACCCGGTCCCCGGCCGCCACTGACCCGGGGGCGGTGATGATCCGGGCGCCCGCCTCCAGGCCTTCGCGCACCAGGGCCCGATCCCCCTCGGTAGCCGCTAGCTTTACAGGTCGAAGGCGGGCGCGGCCGTCGACCGTGATCAGAACATGGGCCTGGCCGGCCCGGTAGACAATGGCCGAGGCCGGGACGACAAGGCCGGAAACGGTCTCCGTGCGGATGGTGACCCGGGCCTCCTCGTTCAGGATGATCCGCTCCGGGGGCTCCCGGAAGGCGATGTCCACCGCCAGCTCACGGGTGGCGGGGTCGGACAGGGGCTCCACCCGGGCTACCTCCCCCGCCAGCTCCGCCCCCGAGCGCAGGCGGATCCGGGCCGGCTGGCCCTCGGCCACCCGGCCCACCACCGTCTCGTCCACCCGCGCGGTGACCCACAGGGTATCCGGGTCGATCACCCGCAGCAGGGGCGTTCCGGGCTGCACGGCCTCCCCGGGCTCCGCCTGCCGCTCGATGACCAGGGCGGGCCTCTGAGCGGTGACCCGCGCATGGCCCAGCCGGGTGCGGGCCTCTTCCAGGGCGGCCTCGGCCCGGGCCACCTCGGCCTCGCGGGCGGCGAGATCGGCCCGGGCCCCTTCCCGGGCCGCCCGGGCCGAGCGCAGGGCGGTCTCGCTGGCGTCCAGATCCTTGGCCGAGACGAACTCGTCCGATTCCCGGTTGCGCCGGTGGTCCCGGCGGGCCCGTTCCAGCTCCGCCCGCGCCTTGTCCACGGCGCTGCGGGCGGCTTCCGCCTGCTTGCGGGCAGCGGCCAGGGAAGCCTCGGCCTGGCGGACGGCGGCGCGCAGCTCGCGGTCATCGAGCGCCACCAGGGGCTGGCCCGGCGCCACCCGGTCCCGCTGGTCAACGTGGATCGCCTCGACCTCGCTGGCGATCCGGGCGCCCACGGTATACTCCAGGCGCGCCTCCACGGTACCCGGTACCCCCAGCGTGGGGCGCAGCTCGCCGGGCTCGGCGGCCACCACCGGTACGAAAACGGGACGCAGGACGACGAAGTAGACCGTGCCCGCGGCGAGCAGGGCCACGGCCAGGCCGGCCAGCGACCAGCGAACGGCATGGCGGGTGGTCATGGGGTATGCGCTGCCTTTTCGATCGGCGGAATGGCGTCCGGATCGATGCTCAGGAAACAGGCAATCCGTCCCACTGGGGGAGGCCGAGGAAGCCCAAGGTGGCGCCCCTCGTAAAAGGGGTCAATGATCGCGGTCAACGAGCCCTTCACACCGGGTCGGGCTAAAAGCCCCTCCGACAGGTGAGGCGGTGCCCCCGGACCAAAAGCGGTTGTGGGAGGGGCCACTGGCCCCGACGCCTGTCCCCGGCTATCCGCCCGCGCCTTCCGGCGGCGCCACGGGCTCGGGCATGTCGTAGTGGCGATCCCGCGGCCACTCCACCAGCCGGAAGGCATTGTGACAGTTATTGCAGCTGGTCACCGCCTCGCTCAGGCGGAGGAGGACCCGGGTACGGTCGCCCGTCTCCGCCGCCCGGCGCACGGCGGGCAGGGGCTCGCCCTGTTGACCCGCGAAGGATCGGACGGTTTCCTCCTAGGTGCCATGCCTGCATGGCCTGCCGGATCTCGCCCCCGGTCCTTCCGGAAGGCGGCGGCGCGCATAACGGACGAAGGGCCGGGCATGGCGGAGGGGGAGACGGCCCGGCTCCTGGAGGCCTTCAGCCGGGGCGGGGAGGCGGAAGGTCAGGCGGGATTCGGCCTGGGGCTGGCGGTCACGCGCCGGGTGATAGAGGCCCACGGCGGCCGCCTGGAGGTGGCGAACCGACAACGGCGCGGGCTGAGCGTGACCCTCCGGCTGCCCCTGCCGGATGCGGCCGGTTAAGTCCCGCCTGCTGGCCTCGGCGCCATTCCGCGCAGCGGCCCCGGTCCCCGGGCTCGCCACCGTCGGGGGGAGCCAGGCGCTGCGGATCCGTCCCCGGGTCGGCGACGGCCGCTGCCGGCACCGTGCCTGCAGCCAGCAGATGGCGCGGGGTCACCCCGTGGTATTGGGCCAGGAGCTGGAGATTGGCGAACAGGAACTGGTCCGGAGCCTCGGGAAAGGCGGTGGTGGTGAAGGCGGCCACGTGGGCCAGGTTCACCGCCCCGCCGTGGAAGTGGCTGGCCCGCCAGTAGCGGTCATCCGCCCCGGGCGGGGGCACCGACTCTAGGACCAGCATGTAGGGATAGGCCCGCTTGGCGGGATGGGGGTGGTCCCCGGGCGTCGGGTAGGCGACCACCTCCTGCAGCAGGTAGGGCTGGCCCTCCTTGACGAAGCCACCGGGGAAGGAGAATCCCGAGAGGTAGACCTCCCGGCCGATGTACTGGCCCATTTCGGCCACCAGCTCGTGGTAGCGCGGGGAGGGCCAGTCGGCGGGCAGGCCGCCTCCCGCCGAATGCGCGCCCGGATCCATGCCGTCGGGGACGGGCAGGGTGCCGTTGCCGGCCTTGGGGTGGTTACCACTCGGCACTGCTCGCCCCCGGTGGTGATCCCTCAGCCCGGCCCGGTGCTCCTCGCCGGTGGCGCGAGCCTCGGGCGGGAGGCTTCCAGAGTGGGCATGGGGGCCGCGGACCGGTTCCGCCCACGATCAGTGGATGCCGATGATGGCGTAGCCCTTCTTCTGATAACCGATGAAGGAGGCGTAGCTGTTGGCCACTACTGCGACCTCCTCCTGAATGGCGTCATTGTCCACACCGAAGGCCTGGTTGGCGAGGGCACAGGCCTCCACCCGGACTCCGTCGAGGCCGAGGAGGTTTTCCAGGTTGGCCCGGAAGTCCTTCACCGGCTCCTCGATGTCCAGCGGGATCTCGGACAGATCCTCGGTCAGGTAGTGGACATTGCGCCCGTGGAAGGCGAGGACCATCTTCGGGTCCAGGTCCGCCTCCTTGAGGTCCTTGTAGGTCTGGTGGAGGACCTTCATCTGGAGGGCAAGCGGGCGGGGCTTGGACAGGGTGATGTTCCACACCACCTTGCCGTCCTCCACCCCCTCAAGGGCGCGGGCATTGGTGGGCTGGGCGGTGCCGGTCAGGGGCACGGTTACCAAGAGCAAAGCGAAGGCAAACGGCAGGAGAGCGCGCATCACGGACCCTTTCACTGGTTGGGGGTCGAGGGGGCGAGGCAACTGGCCATGCATGCGTGCTTTTTCAAAAACGGCCTATCCGCCTCATTCAGGGATGGATGGCGGTTGTGGGAGGGGCTACCAGCCCCGACCCGGATGGCAGGCCCTTCCTGTCGCGGCCAATGGCCGCTCCCACAGGACTCGAGCCCGACTTCCGGCATACTTCCTGACCGAACCGGAGAGCCAATTTTAAAGAAGTTAATTGAAAAATAGGTAGTAGGGCCTGTCAATCCCCTCGCTTGCTACCGCCTTCCTGAGCCGGGGCGGATGAGGCGGTTGCGCTGATGGGTGTGCCGGCTTATTCCAACTCCTTGTACGCCTCGAAGCCGCCTTGGCCTTCCAGGCGTCGAAGCCGCCGGCCAGGACCTTGACGTTGGTGTAGCCCACGAGCTTGAGCGCCAGCGCAGCCTGCGCCGACAGGCTGGAGGTGTTGCAGTACAGCAGGAGGGGCTTGTCCTTGGGCAGACGGTCGCGGTTGTCGAGGACCGTGCGCCATTCCACGTGGATGGCCCCGGGAATGTGGTTCTCCTCGTACTGACCGGCGTCGCGGGTGTCGACGATGACGAAGCGGTCCCACAGGTCCGGGGTGATCTGCTCAGGCCGGACGTTGCCGTCGCTGTAGGCCTCGAAGGCGAAGTGCTCGGACAGTGCCGATTCCACGGCATCCTTGGCCGCTGCTGGCGCGGCCAGGGTCAGGCCGCCGAGGAACAGGAGGCCGGTTGCGGCGCGGCGGGAAGCGTTCGGAACGGACATGGACGGTCCCCTCGTTGGTGGGTTAAACGGATGAATGTCGGGGCCGGTCAGAACGAGAGCACGCTGTCGCTTTCGGCGGTCCAGGCGGCCAGGGCCTTCATGGAGCCGCGCTCGATGCCGGGGCGCAGATCGGCGTCAGTGACGCCGAGCTCGTCGAGAGCCTTGCCGCAGGCGGAGACGGCCATATCGGCCGCCATGAGCTCGGCCATCAGCTCGCCCTGCTCGGGATGGGCGCCCTCCGCGGCGAGGGCGACTGCGCCCCGCAGCAGGTGGACCCGGACGGCGTGGCCCTCGGCCAGGGCGGCGCCGGCGAAGCGCAGGGCCTCCCCGGTGGCCCCGGGGTGTGCGCCTAAAGGCGCCCCCCCGTAGTAGCTTAGATCGGCGAAACCGGGCCGGGGTCGGCGGCGGGATCGGTCTGGACGGTGACGAGGGTGGCCTGGGTCATCCGGCTGCCTCCTCGGGGTGGTGGTGATTGGAATCGCCGCCGGCCACCGGCAGGCCCACCCGGTTCCAGGCGGTCATGCCGCCACGCACCACGTGGACGTCGGCGAAGCCGTTGCGGGCGAGGATGTCGGCGGCCTTGGCCGAGCGCCGATCCGTCTTGCACAGCACGGCGATGGGCTGCTCGGTGGCCTCGGCGAGCTCGTCGAGGCGGTCCTCCAGCTCGTCGACGGGGATGTTGCGGATCCCCCGGACCTGGCCCAGCTCCCCGGTGAGCTCCTCCGGCGAGCGCACGTCCAGCAGTACCAGGTCCTCGCCGGCCTGGCGCCGGCGCTCCACATCTTCCGGATCAAGCATGGGCCGCCGCCGCAGCCTGGCCACCAGCCGCGGCAGGAACGCAGCCACCGCCAGCAGGGCCAGGCCGATCAGGCCCTTCTGGATCAGGCCCTCGGCGCCGCTCGCCGCCTCCCGGCCGACGTAGCCCAGATAGGTGTAGGCCAGCGCCCCGGGGGCCATGCACACTAGGGTGGCCACCACGTAAGGCACCACCCCGATGCGGGTCAGCCCCAGGGCGTAGTTGAGCAGATTGAAGGGGAATAGCGGCACCAGCCGGGTGAAGGCCACGAACCGCCAGCCCTCTGCCTCCACCCCTTCCTTGAGCTGCTTGAGCCGGCCGCCGGCCTTGGCCGCCGCCCAGTCCGAGGCCAGGTAGCGGGCGATCAAAAAGGCCAGGGTGCCGCCGACAGTGGCCCCGGCCAGATTCACGGCCGTCCCCAGGACCGGTCCGAACAGGGCCCCTCCGGCCAGGGTCAGGACCGACCCAGGAATGAAGGCCACCGCCCCGAGGATGTAGATCCCCAGGAACAGCAGCGGCGCCAGCGCTCCCGCTCCCTGGATCCAGGCCTCGATATCGCCGGGGTCGATGCGGCCGCGGTAGACTAGCCCCACCCCGATCACGGCGATCAGCAGCAGCCCCAGGACCCAGCGCAGGCGTCTAGGCGTCATCGGTTTTCTCCTTGAAGCGCTGGTTGATGGGGTACTCGGGCGTGCCGCCCCGGAACGGGATGGTCACCAGCATGCCGTCGAGCCACTCGGCCGTGCGCGGCTGGGCGACGCTGTGGATGCCGATGGCCATGCCCTCGTGGCCCTTGCGGGGCTGGTCGCGGTAGGTGCCCAGCAGCCGGTCCCACCAGGGCAGGTTGAAGCCGAAGTTGCTGTTGGTCTCGTCGCCCTCGACCGAGTGGTGGACCCGATGCATGTCCGGGGTCACCACGATCCAGCGCAGCACCCGGTCGAGGCCGCGGGGCAGGCGGAGGTTGGAATGGTTGAATATCGCCGTGGCGTTGAGCAGGACCTCGAAGATCAGAACGCCCAGGGCGGGGGCCCCCAGCGCCGTCACCGCGCCCAGCTTGAGCACCATGGACAGGATGATCTCGATGGGGTGAAAGCGCAGGCCGGTGGTGAGGTCGAAGTCGAGATCGGCATGATGGACCCGGTGCAGGCGCCACAGCGCTGGGACCGCGTGGAACATCACGTGCTGCAGGTAGACGATCAGGTCCATGGCAATCACCGTGGCGGCCACGGCCACCGCATAGGGAACGGGCCACTGATTGAGCAGGCCCCAGCCTTGCTGTTCGGCCATCACCGCGGCGCCCACCGCCGCGGCCGGGAACAACAGCCGCAGTACCACGGTGTTCAGGGCCACCAGGCCCAGGTTATTGAGCCAGCGCACGCCACGCCTCAGGTTGCGCTTGCGTCGGGGGTTGGCAGCCTCCAGCAGGCCGAAAAGCACCAGGACGCCGATGAAGATGCCTAGGCGGATCTGGGCCTCATAGGCGAATATCAGCTCCGAGACGGTCATGGTGTCGGGACCTTGGGCGGTGTTTAGCTTGGGGTTATGTTTAGACGGCAAATAACCTATCCTTGTTCAATTGGTTAGTCAAATAGTGGAACGGCCATGAGCAGCGACTTCAAGCACCAGCTTTCCGAGCAGTTCGCGCGCGTGGGCAAGGCCCTGTCCAATCCCAATCGGCTGGAGCTGCTCGAGTACCTGGCCCAGGGGGAGCGCAGCGTGGAGGCCCTGGCCCAGGTCTCGGGGCTGTCGGTGGCCAACGCCTCCCAGCACCTCCAGCAGCTGCGCCGGGCCGGTCTGGTGACCACCCGCAAGGAGGGGCTGTACGTCTATTACCAGGCCGCTGGCGATGAGGTGGTGGAGCTGTTGGAGGCCTTGCGGCGGGTCGGCGAGCGCAACCTGGCCGAGGTGGAGCAGCTCATCCGCTCCAACCTCGCCACCAAGGACCGCATGGATCCCCTAGCCGCCGAGGAGCTCCTGGAGCGGGCCCAGGAGGGGGATGTGACCGTGCTCGATGTGCGTCCGGCGGAGGAGTACGAGGACGGCCACCTGCCGGGAGCTGCCAACGTGCCCCTGCAGGAGCTTGGGGAGCGCCTGGAAGGGCTGCCGAAGGACCAGGAGGTGGTGGCCTATTGCCGCGGGCCCTACTGCGTCCTGGCCTACGAGGCGGTGGCCCGGCTGCGGGAGCAGGGCTACCAGGCCCGGCGCCTGGAGTACGGTTTTCCGGAGTGGAAGGCCGAGGGGCATCCAGTGGAAGAAGGACCGGAGGGCGATTCGGACTCGGAGGGAGAAGTCTAGCTCCGGAGGTCCCGCCGGCGCCCCATGCCTGCCTAGGCAGCGGTTAGCGGTTATGCATGGGCATGTTGCCGCTGCCGCTGTCCCCGCCCATGCGCATCTGACGCATGTTCTGCATCCTCTCCTGCATCTGTTCGCGCTGCTCCTCGGAGAGGTTCTGCATCATCTGTTGCATCCCCTCCTTGCGCTCCTGCATGAACTGCTGGCGGTTCTTCCGGACCTGAAGGAACAGCTTGCCCACCTTCTGGGCGCTGGGCTCATCCTTGGCTAGCTCCTGGGACAGCTCCCAGCGCCGGAGACGCATGTCGCCCATCCGGTCGGCGCACTTGGATGCCATCTCCTTGTGAATCTCATTCATCTGCTCGACCTGGTTCCTGTCCAGGTCGAGCCGGGCCATGGGCCCAGGACCCATCATGCCCATGCCGCCGGACATCATGCCGGGGCCCATCATGCCGCCCCCCATCATGCCCTGACCTTGACCCATCATGCCGCTCATGTGGCCTTGGCCGCCCATGCCGCCGCCCATCATGCCGGAGTGGCCCTGCTTCATCATGGGCATGTCCTGCTCCTCGGCGCTGGCCGGACCCGCCAGGGCCAGGGCGGCCAGGGTGCCCACTACCATGCCGATATTGCGAATGCCTCGGTTCATGGCGTTTCTCCTTTTTGCCATTGGAAAAGATGAGGCCGTAGGGGGTGGCACCTCGAGCCCGCCATCCGCCCCCCTGAAACGGACGGCCGGCATTTGCAGCTCACTTGGCCAAGGCCTCCCGCACCCGGTCTAATCGGTCCCGGACCTCGCCGGCTACCTTGGCGATGTCCGGATTGTCGGTGAGGTTCATCACGGCCTGGGGATCCATGAAGCCCACCGTCTGACTGCCGTCGGGCTCCTCGCGGACGATGACGTTGCACGGCAGCAGCATGCCGATGTCGGGGTCCGCCTGGACCGCCTGGTACGCCAGCGGCGGGTTGCAGGCACCCAGGATGGTATAGGGCCGCAGGTCGGCGCCCACCTTTTCGTGCAGCTTGTCGGCCACGTCGATCTCGGTGAGGACGCCGAAGCCCTCGGCCTGCAGGGCCTCGGTCACCCGCTCGCGGGCGTCGGCAAAGGTCGTATTCAGCTGGGTAGAGAAGCCGTACATAGGAAAACCCTCCCTTTTGATTGATGGTCAGGCCGCCTCGACGGCGGCCCCCTTGGGCCGGAACCGCTCCAGCAGCTTGGCGTTGATGGCGACGATGATGGTGGACACCGACATCACCGCCGCGCCGGCCGCCGGCGGCAGCAGGAAGCCGACCCCGTAGAGCACGCCGGCGGCGAGCGGGATGGCGACGATGTTGTAGCCGGCGGCCCACCACAGGTTCTGGATCATCTTGCGGTAGGTGGCGGCGGACAGCTCGGTGACCGCGGCCACGTCGCGCGGATCGGAGTTGACCAGGACGATGTCTGCGGACTCCACGGCGACGTCGGTGCCGGCGCCGATGGCGATGCCCACGTCCGCCTCCACCAGGGCGGGGGCGTCGTTCACGCCGTCGCCCACCATGGCCACGGCCAGGCCGCGCTCCTTCACCTCCCGGATTTGGGCTGCCTTCTGATCCGGCAGCACCTCGGCGAAGTAGTCGTCCAGGCCCAATTCGGTCGCTACCGTCCGGGCCACCTGCTCGGAATCGCCGGTGAGCATCATGCACTGGATACCCATGGCCTTGAGGCGGTCGATGGCCTCGCGCGATTCCTCGCGGACGATGTCGGCCAGGGCGACGGCGCCCACAGCCTCGCCGTTGCGAACCACGTAGACCACGGTCTTGCCCTGGGCGGCCAGCTCGCCGGGGCGGTCGCTGGCCATCGCCAGGCCCTGGCGCTCGATGGTGCCGGGACTGACCACGCGCACGTCGGCGCCGTCCACCCGGGCCTCGACGCCTTCCCCGGGCAGGCTCTGGAAATCGGCGGCCTTGGGCACCGACAGGTCTCGGTCCTGGGCGCTTTCATGGATGCCGCGGGCGATGGGGTGCTCGGACTGCCGCTCCAGTGCCGCCGCCAGCCCCAGGACTTCGTCCTCGCCCAGGTTATCCAGGGCCACCACCTCGCTGACCCCGAAGCGGCCTTCGGTGAGGGTGCCGGTCTTGTCGAAGACGATGGCGTCGACGTCCCTGGCCCGCTCGAAGGCGGAGCGGTCGCGGATGAGGAGGCCGTTGCTGGCGGCCTTGGTGGTGGACACCGCCACCACCAAGGGCACGGCCAGTCCAAGGGCGTGCGGGCAGGTGATGACCATCACCGTGACCATGCGCTCCAGGGAGAAGTCGAAGGCGAAGCCCGCGGCCAGCCAAACCGCCAGGGTCACCGCACCCACGGTCAGGGCGATGTAGGTGAGCCAAGCGGCAGCCCGGTTGGCCAGGTTCTGGGTGCGCGAGCGCGACTCCTGGCCTGGCGCACCATTTCGATGACCTGGGACAGGTAGGTGTCCGCGCCGGTCTTGCGGATTTCCAGGGTGAGCGCGCCCTCGCCGTTGACCGCCCCGCCGATCACCTCGTCGCCCGGGCCCTTGCTCACCGGCCGGGACTCGCCCGTGAGCATGGACTCGTTGAGGCTCGATTTGCCGTCGACGATCTCGCCGTCGGTGGGGATCTTCTCGCCCGGCCGGACCAGTACCCGGTTGCCGGGGCTCAGCTCCTCCACCGAAACCTCCTCGGTGTCCCCGGATTCGCCCAGGCGGTGGGCGGTGGCCGGCATGAGCTTCACCAGGGCCTCCAGGGCCCCCGAGGCGCCCATCACCGAGCGCATCTCGATCCAGTGGCCCAGGAGCATGACGTCCACCAAGGTGGCCAGCTCCCAGAAGAACACCCGGCCGGTCAGGCCGAACACCACGGCGGAGGAGTAGACGAAGGCCACCGAGATGGCAAGGGCGATCAGGGTCATCATCCCTGGCTGGCGCTGGCCCAGCTCCGAGGCCAGGCCGGTTAGGAAGGGCCAGCCGCCGTAGAAGAACACCGCCGCCGACAGGGCGAACAGCACGTAGCGGTCGCCGGCGAAGGCCAGCGCCTGCTCCAGGCCCATGAAGCCCTGGATCATGGGCGACAGGGCCAGGATGGGCACGGTCAGCGCCAGCGACACCCAGAACCGGCGGCGGAAGTCGGCGATCATGGCGCCGTGATTGTGGCCTTCATGGCCGTGACCGCCGTGCCCGTGACCGCCATGCTCCCCCTGGCCGTGAGAGTGCTGGGTATGGTCGTTATGTGCCGTTGGGTTCATGGGGCTCTCCGAAGCGGGGCAAAAGTGGCGGTAAGGTTAGCCTCAGAGGCCGCTACCATGGCCGGCGCAGTGGCTTGCATGGTTTAAGAACCTTGTTTCGACATTGGGCCAGGCGAGAAGGCAATGCAATGGCGAAGGCCCCTGAACTGGCCGAGAAAGCCCCTTATGGCCAAAGGCATGTAGGAGCGGCCATCAGCCGCGACCTGTGGATAGGGCCCCATAGGTCGCGCTCGGTGAGCGTTCCTACAGCAGCCCATTCGGATCGGCGGCCCTTTTCCTGAGCCAGCCGGACTTTCCACGTTCAGGGGTTGCCGACATGGGCCAGCCAGAAGGGACTCTTGCCGGGCTTGACGGTTTTGACCACCTCCAGCTCCTGGAGGTCGATCACCGCCACCTCATCGGGCCCCGTGACGGCCACATAGGCGTACCGGCCGCCGGCGGCGGCCCGCACACCATGGGGCCCCTGGCCCACCTCGATCTGCTTGATGCGCTCGAGGCTGTCCGCGTCGATGACATTGACCACCGAGCGGCCGACGCCGGTGGCGAGCAAGTAACGCCCGTCCGGCGTGACATCCACGCCGTAGTGCGGCGGGCTCAGCGGAATGCGCGCCACCACCTCGCCACCGGCGATGTCGGTGACCGTCAGATCCCGGGAGCCGATGTTGGCCACGTAAAGGCGCTCGCCGTCAGGCCCGATATCGACGTTGTGCGGCGACTCGCCCGCGGGCAGCTCGCCGGTCTTGGCCAGCCGAGCCATGTCGAGGACCGCCACCGACTTCTCGCCCTGGAGGGTCACGTAGGCGCGCGAGCCGTCGGGTGTGAATACGCTGTTGTGGGGCGTGTCGCCCACGGTGATCTCCTTGGTCACCGCCATCCGGCCCAGGTCGATGACGCTGACGCTGTCCGAGCCCTCGTTGGCAACCAGGGCGTAATCACCCCCGGGACCGATCTTGACCCCCTTGGGGCTGTTGCCCACCGGGATGGTTTTGCGCAGCGCGCCGCCCTTGCGGGCGTTGTAGACGTAGACCCGGTTCTCGGCACTGGCCGTGGCTGGTGCCCCGCCCCAGAAGTGCGCAGGGGTTCTGCGAGCCGGGATGGCGGGCACCGCAAGGAAGCGCGACGCCGGCGGGCTGGTTGCCCGTCCAGGAGCGCTGACGCCGCGCCGTCCGCCATCGCGGCTCGCCCGGAGGGAGCGTCTGCGCCGGCCCAGCGCTGTGTTGCGCCTCCTCGACGGGCAGGGAGCCCGCCTTCGTCGGCGCGCCTTGCTCTGGACCGGCGCAGATCGCTCAGAACCCCTACGCACTTCTGGGGCGGGGCACTGGAACCCAGCGCTCGTCGGGCCCCACGGTGATGTAGGTCATGCCCTTGCCCGCCGGCTAGGTGGCGCCGGCGCCCAGGTCGGCTACCGCATCGGCGCCTTGCAGGGTGGCGTAGGTCTGGGCCGGTCGCGGGCTGTTCGCCTCCGGGGTCTCGGTGTGCATGCCGGCGCAGGCGCTCAGGCCGACTGCGCCCACGACCCCGAGTAGGCCAACAAGCAGGCGCTTGGCAGATGGTTTATGCGTCATGAGGGTTCCCCTCGATTGTTGCTGGGTTCGTCGGGTTTGGGTTCGCCCGCCGGGAGGACGGTTGGCTCATTCCTCCAGGTCGGTCCGTTTACGCTGGTATTCCTCGCGGTCGATCTCGCCGCGGGCGTAGCGTTCTTTGAGCACCTCCAGGGCCCGGTTGGAGCCGGCGCCACCGCCTCCCGCGGCCGAATTCTGGGAGCCCTGCCGGACCACCCAGGGGACCAGGGCCACCAGGACCACGATCACCAGGATCCAGATCAACGGCCCGCCAAATCCCATGCCGAATCCGCCGTTACCCATCATGCGCTCCTCCTATCAGGGAAGGGGGGCCGCCGCGCGGGCCCCCGGTGTCGGTTGAGCTCAGAACCACATCCGGATGCCGGCCAGCGCGGTCAGGCGGCTGTCGTCGTTGCCCTCGGCCTCGGCCAGGTCGGCCGTGTCGCCCAGCTTGCGGTTCCAGGAGACCCCCACATAGGGAGCGAACTCCCGCCGGATCTCGTAGCGCAGGCGCAGGCCCAGCTTGACGTTGGTCAGGCCCTTGCCGACGCCGAAATCCGCCGCCTCGGAGAAGGCGTAGGCGGTCTCGAAGCGGGGCTGGAGCACGGTGCGCTGAGACAGCAGCCAGTCGTACTCGAGCTCTAGGTCGGCCGAGGCGTCACCGTCCTCGGAAACCCGCAGGTTGGCATCGGTCTCGAACCAATAGGGAGCCAGGCCCTGGATGCCTAGGACCGCGAAGGCGCGGTCGTGGTCCGGTCCGGGACCGTACTCCCGCTCGTAGCTCACACCCGCCTGGATGTCCCAGAAGGCCGAGATCAGGCGACCGTAGAGCAGGTCCAGGGTCTCCAGGTGACCGCCTTCGCCGCCGGGGTCGATGACGTCCTCGCCCTCGCCCTCTAGCCACAGGCGGTTGGTGTCGCCCCCGTACCAGCCGATGAACTCGTAGTTGAGGGTGTCCTCGTCGTCGCCGGCGGCGTATTCGAGACGGTCGAACAGCAGACGGCCCTGGTAGTCGTCGTGGATCGGCGCCTCCCAGCCGCGCTTCTCGGCGTATTCGGCCTGGCCGTCGGCGACGGCGCTGCCCGGCAGCGTGACCAGGAAGCCGGCGAAGGCCAGGACGGCGAAGGGTGTCGTCGTGGTATTGCGAGTCATGATGGTCTCTCCGATCCGGTTAGGCGACTTGAACGACGCGGGCCATCCCGGCCTTCATGTGGTAGAGCAGGTGGCAGTGGAAGAACCAGTACCCCGGCGCGTCCGGGGTGATCCGGGCCGACAGCATCTCCCCCGGCTTCATCACGATGGTGTGCTTGCGCGGGCGATACTCGCCGTGGCGGTTCTCCAGCTCCATCCACATGCCGTGGAGGTGGATGGGGTGGTCCATCATGGTGTCGTTGACCATGATCAGCCGCAGGCGCTCGTCCCGGCCGAATTGGATGGGGCTGTCCACCTCGCTGAACTTGTCGCCGTCGAAGGACCACATGTAGCGCTCCATGTTGCCGGTGAGGTGGAGCTCGATCTCCCGCTCCGGCTCCCGGCGGTCCGGATAGGGACGCCGGGCCCGCAAGTCGTTGTAGACCAGGACCTTGTGGTCGGTGCCCTGCAGCCCCACACCGGGGTCGTCCAGGCGATACTGCGGGTTCATGGCCACCATGGCGGCGCCGGGTCCGTGCTTGTCGGGGGCGTGGCCGATATTGCGTCCGGCCAGCGGCCACCCGTCATGGCCCTGCCCGCCGCTCATGCTGCCGTGGTCCATGCCGTCGCCTTCCATGCCGGAGTCGTTCATGGAGTCCCCCTCCATGGAGTCGCCGTCCATGGCCATGTGGTCCATCCCCATGCCCATGTCCGACAGGCCGCGCTCGGGCACCGGGCGCAGCTCGGGCACCTCGGCCGCCATGCCGGCTTGGGGGGCGAGCGTGGCGCGGCCCATGCCGGAACGGTCCATGGCCTCGGCGACCAGGGTGTAGGCCTGCTCGCCCTCGGGCTCGACGATGACGTCGTAGGTCTCGGCCACGCCGATGCGGAATTCGTCCACGGCCACCGGCTCCACCGGCTGGCCATCGGCCTCGATGACGGTCATCTTCAGGCCCGGGATGCGCACGTCGAAGAAGCTCATGGCCGAGGCATTGATCACCCGCAGCCGCACGCGCTCGCCGGCGTTGAACAGCCCGGTCCAGTTGCCTTCCGGGCCCAGCCCGTTGATCAGGTAGGTATAGGTGGCGCCGGTGACGTCCAGCATGTCGCGGGCGCTCATGCGCATCTGCCCCCACATGCCGCGCTCCATCCGGGCCTTGCTCCAGCCCTTGTCGGCAACGTCCTGGAAGAAGTCCCCGACGGTGCGCTTTTGGTAGTTGTAGTAGCCCTCGGCCACCTTGAGCTTGCGGAAGACATCGTCTGGATCTTCGAAGGTCCAATCGGACAGGACCACCGAGTAGTCGCGGTCGTAGGCGGGCGTCTTGGGGACGGCCTCGGCGGGGTCGATGACCAGGGCGCCGTACTGGCCGAGCTGCTCCTGCAGGCCGGTGTGGCTGTGGTACCAGTAGGTGCCGCTCTGCTTGACCGGGAAGCGGGCCTCGAAGGTCTCCCCGGGGGCGATGCCGGGGAAGGTCACCCCGGGCACGCCGTCCATCTCGAACGGCAGCAGGATGCCGTGCCAGTGGATGGAGGTGGACTCCGCCAGCTTGTTGTGGACACGCAGCACCGCGTTGCGCCCTTCCTGCAGCCGGATGATGGGGCCGGGCACGGTGCCGTTCATGGTGATGGCCTCGGCGGTGCCGCCGGCGATCTCGATCTCCTGGCGTTCGATGGTGATGTCGATGATGTCGGTATCGCCCTCGCGTCGCCGGGGCGCCTCGGGGTTGCCGGTCTGGTTCCAGGCGAACGCCGGGAACAGCCCCTGGACCCCGGTAAGCAGGCCCATGGCGGCCATGCTCTGCAGGAACCGGCGCCGGTTGAAGGGGGATGGGTCGTATTGCTTGCTCATTGAGCCTCTCCTGGTTAAGGAAAACCAAAGCACTTGCCGTCAGGATGCTCGACCGGATCCGGCGCGGTGGCCGGTGCTTGGTCGGGCGGTGGACGGTCGCAGCGGATTGGTGCCCCGCGAGCTCCGGACACACCAAGCCGGTGGCCCGAGGCGTCGACGGCGCTCGGGTTGACGGTTAAATAAGGAAGGTCTGGTTAAGCAGGTAGGTTGCGGCTCGGGGATGCGGCGGGGCGCTGACGCGGTCCCGGGGAATCCGGACCGGGGTGGGAGCGGCTAGGGGGCTCCCGAAGCTAGGCCCGGCCAGGGCGGGCGACGGGGACCCGGACGGGGTCGCCTCCAGGGTGTGGCCCTGGGTGGACTGGCTGCAGTCGTGGAGGCAAACCAGCCCGCCGGAGTCATCGGGGGTCTCGGGCGCGGTATGCTCCGCGGCGCTCTCGGAGCCCCCGGAAGGGGGGGCGGTGCTGTCCAGGGGGCCGGCCATGACGCACGGTATCGTCAGCACCATCCAGAGCAGGGTCCAGAGGGCGACCAGGGTGCGGATCCAGGGGTGTCGGTGGCGGCTGCTCACCACGCTTGGTCTTTCAGGTTGTGCCCCAGGGACTCTGGGGTGCTTTAACGGTAAGACAGATTGGGGCCCGCATCGGTTCCTTTCAAGTGGGTCAGCACCCGCTGGCCGGTCGGCGTTCGCTTGGTCCGGCGCCGCCGTTGTGCCTTAATGGAGGAACGCCGGTTTGGACCGCCTGGGCCATCCCCGGGCCGACGCAAAGAAAGGTTCCTCCATGTATCAGCATGACGGCTTCTGGATGTGGGGCGGCGGCGGGATCTTCATGATCCTGTTCGGGATCCTGCTGGTCCTCGCCATCGCGGCGCTGGTGCGCCTGCTGGCTTCCTCCGGCAATCCACCCGGGTCAGCGGGCAGTGGCCGCAAGCGGGCCCTGGAGGTCCTGGAGGAGCGCTACGCCAAGGGCGAGATCGACCGTGACGAGTACCTTCAGAAGCGGGAGGATCTGGAGGGGTAGAGCGGGCCTATCCTGGACGACCGATGGGCATGAGGGCCAGGGGGACCGCCTTCTCTTCCAATCCCAGGATCCGGGCCACCGCGGCGTCGGCGAAGGCCCCCACCATCACGGTCCCCAGCCCCAGAGCCTCGGCCTGGAGGTAGACGTTCTGGCCGGCGTGGCCCACCTCGATATGGACGTAGCGGCGGCCGCGGTTACCGTACTTGCCGGTGGTCCGGGCGTAGACGGCGGTGATGACCAGAACCGCCGGCGCCCCGCGGACCCAGGTCTGGCCCCGAGCCGCCCGCGCCAGCCGGTCCCGCTGATCGCCCTCGGCCACTCGCTCCAGGCGATGACCTTCCGGGAGGAACCGGTAGATCCCCGCGGGGAGATCGGCCACCGCCCCGGCGACCAGGTAGACGGTGAGGGGGTACAGGCCCCCCGCCGAGGGGGCGGTTCGGCCTTCAGGGCGGTTTGTGCCCTGGGCCGCCCATAGGATCTGGCCTGCGTTCGCCAGCGAAATGGGACCTTCCCGGAAATCCCGCACCGAGTGGCGTTGGTCCAGGGCTTCGGTGACAGAGAGGCCGGTTCCGGTGTCCGGCGCCGGAAGGGTGAGGCTCCCCGCCTGGGCGGTGCCGGTGGCCGCCAGTCCAAGCGCCAGTGTCATTCCGGCGAGGCCGAGCCGTGGTGCCATGGTCTGGTCTCCGTGGTGCCGCCTTCCTCCACCCTTGCCCACCAGGGGCGGCTTTGCAAACGGCGCATGGAACCGATCTCCCCTTGCCGGGGTCCTGATCAAAGGTTGACCCTATTCCCGATCCGACTTCCGAGGTAATCCCTTGCCTAGCGCCGATCCCGTCCAGTTCGATGGCCTGAGTTATGCCGACCTGCGCCGCGCCGAGGGCCTGCATCGCCTCGACGAGCGCTTCCGGACCTTCCTGGGCGAGCGCGACGGCGGCCTCCTGGAGCGCCTGAACGCCTTCCGTGCCGCCGGCGACCTTCCCGAGAACCTGGCCTACAGCCAGCTTCTGATCGACCTGGGACCCCATGTGGAGGCCTTCGTCACCGCCTTGTTCGGTATCGAGGAAGCCACCGCCGAGGTCGGCCACGCCACCGCTGCCCACAATCCGGTGGCTGCCTTCCAGCAGGACGTGGTCTGGAAGCGGGCCCGTCGCCTTTGGGGCGAGGTGGCCGAGGATTTCGAGGTCCTGGATGCCTGGCTGGACGAGCAGCTCGCCGTCCAAGGCATCGAGTGCCCCGACCGCGAGCTGGCGGTGGGCGAGCTGACGGTGGCCTGGCTGGCGGACAAGCGCGCCAACAAGGAGGCGCTGGACAAGCTGGCGCGCTGGGCGGTGCGGGCGCGCGAGACCGAAGACGGCCTGGCCGCCACCGCCGGCTGGTCGGCCTTCGATCAGCCGGCCAAGGTGGACCCCGACGAGCTGGTCAGCGTGCAGGCGGCCGCCGACGGCCCCGACAGCGCGGTGGAATCGCCCGGTCCCTTCCGCCTACGCGACGGCTTCGCCCTCACCGACCCGCGCGCCTCGGCGCGCGAGGTCCAGAACGCGGTCAACTACTGCGTCTTCTGCCACGACCACGACGGCGACTTCTGCTCCATGGGCTTCCCGGAGAAGAAGGGCGAGCCGGAGCTGGGCTTCAAGGTCAGCCCCAACGACAACATCCTCCACGGTTGTCCGCTGGACGAGAAGATCTCCGAGATGCACGCGCTCAAGCGCGATGGCCACACCATCGCGCCGCTGGCGGTGGTCATGGTGGACAACCCCATGGTGCCGGCCACCGGTCACCGCATCTGCAACGACTGCATGAAGGCGTGCATCTACCAGAAGCAGGAGCCGGTGGACATCCCGCAGATCGAGACGCGTGTTCTGACGGATGTCCTCGACCTGCCCTGGGGGGTGGAGGTCTTTGATCTGCTCACGCGCTGGAATCCCCTGCGCCAGGAGCAGTACGTCACCGCTGCCTTCAACGGCCGCAAGGTCCTGGTCTCGGGCATGGGGCCGGCCGGCTTCACCCTGGCCCACCACCTGACCCAGGCCGGCTGCGCCGTGGTGGGCATCGACGGCCTCAAGATCGAGCCGCTGCCGCAGGAGCAGGTTGACGAGCCCATTCGCGACTACCACCAGTTGGAGGAGCCGCTGGACAGCCGCACCAACTACGGCTTCGGCGGCGTCGCCGAGTACGGCATCACGGTGCGCTGGGACAAGAACTTCCTCAAGCTGATCTACCTGACCCTGGCGCGCCGGCCCACCTTCCAGGTGTTCGGCGGCGTGCGCCTGGGCGGCACGGTCACTTTGGAAGATGCCTGGCGGCTGGGCTTCCACCACGTGGCCAATGCCTCCGGGGCGGGCTTGCCCAGGGTCGTCCCGGTGGGCAACAGCCTGGCCAAGGGCATGCGCCAGGCCAACGACTTCCTCATGGCCCTGCAGCTCACCGGCGCGGCCAAGCACGACAGCCTGGCCAACCTGCAGGTGCGTCTGCCGGCGGTGGTCATCGGCGGCGGCCTGACCGCCATCGATACCGCCACCGAGCTCCAGGCCTACTACATCAAGCAGGTGGAGAAGGCCCTGGACCGCCACGAGCGGCTGAGCGAGGTCCTGGGCGAGGAGGCCGTCCGGGCCAATCTGGACGCCGAGAGCGCCGAGGTCCTGGAGGAATTCCTGGAGCACGGCCGGGCCGTGCGGGAGGAGCGGCGCCAGGCCGAGGCAGAGGCCCGTGCTCCGGACTTTCTACCCCTGATCCGCCAATGGGGCGGGGTGACCATCGCCTACCGCCGGCGCCTGAGCGAGTCGCCGGCCTACCAGCGCAACCACGAGGAGGTGGCCAAGGCCCTGGAGGAGGGCATCTACTACGCCGAGGGCCTGGAGCCGGTGAACGCCGTGCTCGACGACCACGGCCACGTGACCACCCTGCAGTGCCGGCGCCGGCGGGACGCCGAGGGCCGGCCCAAGAACGTGGCCGAGGACGTGGCGCTGCCGGCCCGCGCCATCCTGGTGGCCGCCGGCACCGTGCCCAACACCATCTACGAGCGCGAGCACCCGGGCACCGCCGACCTCGACGGCGACCACTACCGGCCCCACGTCCAGCACCGCGGCGAGCTGCAGGCGGTGGATACCCCCGAGCACTGCAAGGACGCCGAGTTCGGGCCGTTCACCTCCTACGCCCATGACCATCGCTTCATGAGCTTTCTGGGCGATACCCACCCGGGCTTCGCCGGTTCGGTGGTCAAGGCGGTGGCCTCGGGCCTGCGCAGCTATCCCCACGTGCTGCGGGCGCTCGGCGAGCAGCCGGCCGCCGATACCGACGGGGACGCCTACCGGGCCTTCCGGGAGCGCATGGCCTACCTGCTGACGCCCCGGGTGGCCAGCGTCGACAGCAGTCATCCGGCGGTGGTGGAGCTGCGCGTGACCGCGCCGCTGGCGGCGCGCAACTACCGGCCGGGGCAGTTCTTCCGCATGCAGACCTTCGAGGCCCACAGCGAGGTGGCCGACGGCACGCGGCTGCAGATGCCCCTGCAGACCGTGTCCGGGGCCGGGGTGGAAGGCGACATGCTGCGGCTGTTCGTGCTCAAGGGCGGCATCGGCGGCCGCCTGGCCGAGCGCTTCTCGCCCGGGGATCCGCTGGTGCTCATGGGGCCCACCGGGGCGCCCACGGAGATGGGCACGGGCAAGACGGTCATGGTGGTGGCTGGACGCTGGGGCGCCGCGGTCATGCTCTCCCTGGGCCCGGCCCTGCGCGCGGCCGGCAACCGGGTGGTGTACTTCGGCGCCTTCCGCAGCGCCGAGGAGCCCTACCATCAGGCCCAGCTGGAGGCGGCCACCGACCAGATCGTGTGGGCCACTGCCTCCGGGGAGGCGGTGACGGCCAGTCGGCCCCAGGACATCAGTGTGGTTACTCCCGACGCTGTGGACCTCGTTCGCCGCTACGGCGACGGCGAGCTGGGGCCCGAGGCGGTTACCGGTATCGGTTTGGACGAAGTGGACGAGGTGCTGGTGATGGGCTCGACGGGGCTGCTGTACGGAATGCAGCAGGCCATGGCCGTCGACGGTGCCCTGGCGGGGTATTTCGACCCGAAAGTGACGGTCCAGGGCACCGCCGGCAGCCCCATGCAGTGCATGCTCAAGGGGGTATGCTCGCAGTGCTTGCAGTGGCACGTGGACCCGGAAACCGGCGAGCGCACCCGCACGGTGTTCTCCTGCGCCGAGCAGGACCAGCCCCTGCTCGAAATCGATCTGCCCAACCTGTGGGCGCGGCAGTCCCAGAACCGCTTGCCGGACAGCATGGCGACTATGTGGCTGGGCCATCTATTGAAGGAGGGCGGCGATTGAGGGGGGAACGCGTGGGACGGTATCTCAGCCGCCGCTCTCCTCCTCGAAATGGCGGAAGGCCCGGCGCAGGCGGTCGGCCCAGCCCTGTCCCAGACGGTCGCCGGCCTCCACCAGCTCCTCCTCCAGCCGGTCGTCGCTGGTCTGGTCGCGCTGGTAGGTGATGGCTACCCGGTCGCCGCGGATTTCCACTGAGGTTATCCCCATCATGCCTTCAAGCAGGTCCCGCAGGGTCTCGCTCTCGTCGCCTGTCAGGCGTTGGCCCAGGCGCAGGCGGCGCTGTTTGACGCCCCCGCTTGGACGCGGCGGAGGCCGCAACTCCAGGTAGGATTCGGGGTTGCGCCGAAAGTGCTCCCGGCACGGTTCGGAGCAGAAGGCGAAGTGCATGTGGCGGTATTCCAGGGTGCTGGCATCCGGATCCGCCGCCATGCTACAAACCGGGCAGTGCGGACCATTGGCCATGGAAGCTTCCTTAAGAGCGCGCGGGCTGGCAGCCTATACTACCCGGGGCGATGGCAGAAGAGCGCACGGCTGGGGGCTCACCCCACGTGAGCGGACATCGCTCCGGCGTTGTCCCAATTTGAGAGAGATTGTCTCTCGCTTCGTCGTCAGGAGCTGTCCATGAGCGTACGCATTGCTGTGCCGCGCGAAACCGTAGCCGGGGAGTCCCGAGTGGCTCTGGTGCCGGCGGTGGCCGAGCAGCTGACCGGAAGGGGCGCCGAGATCCGCATGGAGCCTGGTGCCGGAGTCGGCGCTTACTTCTTTGATGGCGACTATCACGGTGTGCGCATGGTGGCGGAGCCCGCCGACCTGTTCGGTGAGGCGGACGTGGTCCTCAAGGTGCAGCCGCCGACCCTGGAAGAAATCGATCGGCTTGGTTCCGAGACGGCCCTAGTGGGTCTTCTCGACCCCTTCGGGGATCCCGAGCGAGTAGCCCGGTTGCGGGACAAGGGAGTCACCGCCTTCGCCATGGAACAAGTCCCCCGCATCTCCCGCGCTCAGTCCATGGACGCGCTGTCCTCTCAGGCCAACATTGCCGGCTACAAGGGGGCCCTGATCGCCGCCGATCAGGTCCCGCGCTTCTTCCCCATGCTCACCACTGCGGCCGGGACCGTGCGCCCGGCCAAGGTCTTGGTGGTGGGCGCCGGTGTCTCCGGGCTTCAGGCCATCGCCACTGCCCGTCGCTTGGGTGCGGTGGTCTCCGCCTACGACGTGCGCCCGGAGACGGCGGAACAGGTGGAATCCCTGGGCGCGAAGTTCCTGCGCTCGGAGGTGGCTGCCGGCGGCGAGGGCGGCTACGCTCGCGAGCTTAGCGCCGACGAGAAGCGAGCCGAGCAGGAGATGCTGTCCGAGCACTTGGCCGATATGGATGCGGTCATCACCACAGCGGCCATCCCCGGCAAGCGCGCCCCGCTCCTGGTGCGCGAGGCGGACGTAACGGCCATGCGGCCGGGGTCGGTGATCGTCGACCTGGCGGCCGAGACCGGCGGGAATTGCGAATGCACCCGCGCCGGGGAGGTCATGACCCATGAGGGCGTGACCATCATTGGCCCCAGTAACATCCCCAGCCAGCTGCCGGTGCACGCTAGCGAGATGTACGCCCGCAACCTGGCGAATTTCCTGGACGGACTTATCCGTGACGGCCAGTTCCATCCCGATTGGGAGGACGAGGTGGTCGCCCGAACCGCGCTGACCCGCAACGGTCGAATTGTCCCGGACGCCGTGCGCGCCCGGGTGGAAGGAGAAGGCTCATGAGCGACGGCATCACGGCCCTATACATCTTTCTGCTGGCCGCCATTACAGGCTACGAGATCATCAGCCGGGTACCCGAGACCCTGCATACACCCCTTATGGCAGGCTCCAACTTCGCCCATGGCATCGTCCTGGTTGGGGCCATGGTGGCCCTCAGCCACGCTGAAGCCCCGCTGGGCCAGGCCCTGGGCTTTTTGGCCGTGCTGTTGGCCGCCATGAACGCCGTGGGCGGCTACGTAGTAACCGAGCGCATGCTGCGCATGTTTCGCTCCAGCCAGAACGCCGGCGGGGAGGACGACCGATGAGTGGGGTGGTTGCCGGCGGCTATCTGGTAGCGGCGGTCCTGCTCATCCTGGGTCTGCGCGGCATGAGCTCACCGCGAACGGCCCATCCGGGCCTCATCTGGGTGGGGGTCGGCATGGTCATCGCGGTTGCGGTGACCTTTCTGGATACTGGTACCCGGAACCTGGGCCTCATGCTCATGGCCCTGGTCCTGGGCGGCGCCCTGGCGGCCGTTTACGGACGACAGGTGCCCATGACCGCCATGCCACAGGGGGTGGCCCTGTTTAACGGCATGGGCGGCGGGGCTGCTGCCGCCATTGCGGCTGTGGAGATGGCCGGCCAGGGCACGGTCGCAGGCGCGCCCCTGGTGCTCGGTCTCCTGGGTGCCCTGATCGGCACCGTCTCTTTCGCCGGCAGCGGCGTGGCCTTCGCTAAGCTGCAGGGCTGGATGCGCCGGCCGTTCCGGTTTGCCGGCATGCCGGCGGTCAATGCCTTGCTGGTGCTGGCCGCACTGGGTCTAGGCGGGGTGCTGGTTGCGCTGTTGCCGGTGCCCGGCTGGGTAGTGGCGGCTTTTTTCGCCGCCGGGCTGGCCCTGGGGGTACTGCTCACCCTGCCCATCGGCGGCGCCGACATGCCGGTGGTGATCTCGCTGTACAACGCTGCCACCGGCTTGGCGGTAGCCTTCGAGGGGTTCCTGCTGGACAACCCGGCCATGATCATCGCCGGTACGGTGGTGGGCGCGGCGGGGTCCCTTCTCACTCAGCTCATGGCCCGGGCCATGCACCGGTCCCTACTCCAGGTGGTGGCGGCCGGCTTTCGCTCGGCGGCGGCGACCACCGCCGCCGAGGGCAGCGGTGGCCTGCTCAAGGGGATCGAGCCGGTGGATGCCGGCATCTTGCTGGGGTATGCCCGCAAGGTGATCATCGTGCCCGGTTACGGCATGGCAGTGGCCCAGGCCCAGCACAAGGTTTGGGAGCTGGTGAAGCGCCTCGAAGAGCGCGGTGTGGAGGTCACCTTCGCCATCCACCCTGTCGCCGGCCGCATGCCCGGGCACATGAACGTGCTGCTGGCGGAGGCCGGGGTGCCCTACGACAAGGTCGCTGATCTGGAGACCGTCAACCCCGAGTTTGAACGGGCGGATGTGGCCCTGGTCATCGGTGCCAACGACGTGGTCAACCCTTCGGCGCGTAACGTCCCGGATAGCCCCATCTACGGCATGCCCATCCTCAATGTCGACCAGGCCAAGAACGTCCTTGCAATTAAGCGGGGCCGAGGCGCCGGCTTTTCGGGGGTGGAGAATCCCCTGTTCACTGCCGACAATACCCGCATTCTGTTCCGCGATGCCCAGGAAGGGGCCGGCGATCTAGTGGCGGCCCTCAAGCAGGTCTGAGGGGGCCGTCTCGCCCTGCCTACGCTGTAGCCTGCCTAAGGGCAAGGCCCGGGTTTCGACCGCCTCAGCACAAGGGTGCGGACAGCCTAGCCGCTCCTCAGAAGCCGCCGGTTACCGTAGTGTGCCCGCCAGACCCCAAGGTGTTCCGGACCCATTATGCAGAACACCCTGTCGCCGAAAGAACTGGCCCGGGCCATCGGTGTCAGCGAGTCCTCCCTGAAAAGGTGGGTGGATGAAGGCACCGTCAACGCTATTCGAACCTTCGGGGGGCATCGCCGGATTCCTCGCAACGACGCCCTGGCCTTCGTTCGGCAGCAGGGTTATCCCTTACTCCGGCCGGATCTGTTGGGCCTCGCGGAAGCCGAAGCGGGGGCTGAGGCCGGCGGTGCCATTGATGGGGTCTTTCATGCCGCCCTGCAGGAAGGGCGGGCTGCGGAGGCTCAGCGGCTGGTAATTCAGCGGTTCGTCGCCGGTGACTCGGTTGCCAGACTCGTCGATGAGGTTATGGCCCCCGCCATGCGCGCGCTGGGTGAGCTATGGCAGTACGACCAGGCGGGGATATACATCGAGCATCGTGCGGTGGATATCTGCACCCAGATCCTTGACCGCTTGCGTGCCTTGTTGCCCGACCCAGCCCCTGAGGCACCCGTGGCGGTGGGCGGGGCGCATGCCACGGATCCCTACACCCTGCCCTCCCTAATGGCCGCAACCGTGATCGCAGCCGAGGGTTGGCGGACCCTCAATCTGGGGGCGTTTGTTCCGCCTGGTGTGCTTACCCGGGCCGTGGTGGACCAGCAAGCCCGTCTGGCCTGGTTGGCCCTCGGGGCCGTGGAAGGCCGCCGCGGCGTGGACAACGAGGTCGAGACAACCCTGACGGCATTGGCCCAAGCGGGGGAGCCGCCGATTTTGGTGGCCGGCGGTCCGGCCTGCCACTGTTCCGGCCATCGCCCGCCGGAACCGGCCCGTTTCGCCGAGTCTATGCCAGAGCTCGCTGGGCTGGTCCGTGGTTTGCCCGTGTAGGCCGTTCCCAGACCGTCTTACGCCTCTTCCGCCAAACGGGCCCCCTTGGCGCCTGCCTTGAAGGGGCCTCGTTAGCACCGTTCCTTGGTGCATAACCTAGCCCCCTCTCCCCTGCTTTTCCCGTTAGCGTTTTTAATTGATACCCCGTAGACCTTTGCGCCAATAAAAAACTTTCAAAACATGCATAGGCCGTCGGGTGGTCAGCAGAGTCCCCCGCATGGGTTGGTAAGTGGTACGGGCCATGAGGCGCGGTGCAACCGGTGCCGGCGAGCGCACAGGAGGTTACACGTTCGCGGTTTAGGGATGGGAGAAAAGCCTGTAGAGAAGTAAGCGCAGCGGAGTTCGCCGCTCGGAAGGTTTGCCTGAACGCCTGGTTAGCCATCAGACCGCTTCCAGGGGCGTTCCGGTAGCGCGAGAGGACGGGGAAGCATCGGGACCAGCAACCGAAGGGATTTGCCGGAGAGGCGCGTCGCCCTGCGGGGTCCTGGCTGGGAGATCTTGGAAGCACCGTGGCCAGCGCCGTGGCGCAGGGCAGCAATGAGGTTGTCTTTGTCCAGGACCAGGAAAGGTATGTGGTAAGCCGAGACATCGACAGCCAATCCCGACTGATCCTGGTGGCCAAGCGACGGGTCAATCCGTAGCTACTGCGCAGCATTAGCCAGAGCGCGGTGGCAGAGGTCGGCAATGCCCTGAAGGGGGGCGGTCAGACCAGATAATCCCCTTGAGCAGGTTGGGACCCCTCTTCCCAGCCCCATAAGAACGTCTAGGCCCAGTTTGGCTGCCCGGGCAGGCGGGCCTAGGGGCGCTCCTTGGGCGCGGCCTGGGTAAGCACTTCCGGGGCGTCCGTGGTTACCAAAACATCGTCTTCAATGCGGACACCCGTACCCCGCAGCTCGGCAGGAACGTCCTCGGCATCGGGGGGAATGTACATGCCTGGCTCCACCGTGAGGGTCATGCCCGGCTCCAGCGTCCGCCAGTGGTCGCCGCCCACCTTGTAGCGGCCGACGTCGTGGACGTCCAGACCCAGCCAGTGGCCGGTGCGGTGCATATAGAAATCGCGGTATTCGCCGCGCTCGATGAGGCCGTCGACGTCGCCCTCCAGCAGGCCCAGATCGACCATGCCCTGTACCAGGACACGCAGGGCCGCCTGATGGTAGGCGTCGAAGGTGTTCCCCGCCCGAACCTTGTCGATGGCCGCCCGCTGGGCGCTGGCGACGATGTCCCAGACCTGCCTGCGGCCCTCGCTCACGGTATCGCCCACCGGGAAGGTGCGGGTGATGTCGGCGGCGTAGCCTTCCACTTCGCAGCCCGCGTCAATGAGCAGGAGGTCGCCGTCGCCTAGCTCGCTCCGGTTCTCGGTATAGTGGAGGATGCAGGCGTTGGTGCCCCCGGCGACGATGGACGGATAGGCGACGCGCTCGGCGCCGTGGTAGTGGAACAGGTACTCCATCTCCGCCTGAACCTGGTACTCGGCCATGCCCGGCCGGGTCACCTCTTGGGCGCGGCGGTGGGCCTCGGCGGAGATGCGCGCCGCCTCCCGCATGCGCTCGAGCTCCTCGGGCGTTTTGATCAGCCGCCTCTCGTGGATCATGTCCTCCACGTCCACCAGCACCTCCGGGGCACGCACCCCCTGGCGCTCCTTGGCGCGGGTGGCATTGAGCCAGCGGGTGACCTTGTCGTCGAAGGACTTCTCCCGGCCGAAGTGGACGTACAGCTGGTCGCGGTCGGCGAGCAGTTCCGGCACCACCCGGTCGAGGTCGTCCAGCGTATAGGCTTTGTCCGCGCCGAAATGCCGCTCGGCCCCCTCGGTGCCGGTGCGCCTGCCGGTCCACACCTCCTTGGCGGGATCCCGCGGTGGCACGAACAGCAGGTAGCGGTGCTGGGGGTGGTCCGGAACCAGCACCGCCACTGCGTCCGGCTCGCTGAAGCCGGTCAGGTAGAGGAAGTCGGAGTTGGGTCGGAACGGGTATTCCACATCCCGGTTGCGCAGCCTCACCGAGGCATTGGGAAGAATGGCGACGCCGCCTTCCATGCGTTCCATGAGGCGTTCGCGGCGCTGGGCGTGTACGGCCTGATTCATGGCGGGCTACCTATGGTCGTAACGGCAGGAGGGCAATCATGGCGGGGCCCGGAGAGGTGACGTACCATGCAACCTCCAGCCCATCAAAAAAGGAGGGGACACCGTGTATATCCAACTGGAGCCGCTGCTCGCCTTGGTCGCTGGCGTGGCCGCCGTGGTGGTGCCGCCCAAGCTGGCGACCCGCATTCTTGGCGCCTTCTTGGTGATCTGGGCGGTGCTGGTCCTGGCCGACATCATCTAGGTCCGCATCGTGATTGGCCGGGCCCGGTGCTCCCGGATCGGCAAAAGAGGTACGGTAGCGGTCCTCGACCGCGACCATCGCGGGAACCTGCCACCAAGTCGCGGTCGATGACCGCATCTACTGATCGCCGGCGGTGTAGCTGCGTACCAGCTCGACCACCTCCGGATCGTAATCCCCCTCCTCGGCCTGATTGGCGGCTTCCGCGAAGAAGGCCTCGGCGTCTTCTGGCAGTCCCCGTTTCAGGCGCTCGAAGGAGCGCCGGACGCCCTCTAGGTACTGGGCCCGCACCGCCACGATGGCGGTATTGAGCAGGAGGATGCGCCAAGCCCGGTAGGGGTTGGTGGTCTCCAGGTCCGCCTTGATCTCCGGCCCGGCGTACTCCGCCGTGCGCTCCATCATCTCAAGGATTCGCCGGAGCTCTTCACGATCACCAGTGTCGTTGGCCAGCTGGCCCAGGCCGTTGACCACCATGTCGATGGTGCGGATGGGGGCTTCCCAGGAAGCCAGCCACATGGCGACGGCGATGGCCACCTCCTGCAGCTCCTTGGTGGTCTCGGGCAGCTCCAAGCGGTCGCTATAGACCCCAAGGTCCTGCAGGAAGTTCATAACATGGTTGCCGATCTTGGCGGTCTCGCCTTCTTCGCGCATGGCCTCGGTGGGATCGTCCACCGGATTGCGCTCCAGGATCTCCAGTAGCTGCTCCAGGGCATCCACGAGGTCGGTGGGGGTGACCTGCTCCCCGGTTGCCAGATCGGAATTCTCGTAGGCTTCCTTGATCTGCCCGCCGGCATGGGCGAAGCGGTTGCGGGCGGTGGCCATGCTGCTATCGAAAATCATGGGAAGAGCTCTCGACCGTTTTTCGGATTCGGTGGTAGGAGAACCGGGGACCCCGGGAGGTGCCGACCGGTTCGCGGGGAATTGTGCCATATCCCGCCGCGGATTGAGGGGGGAATCCGTATAAGCGCCGGTTAAATCGACGCCAGCGCACGGAGCTGAGCCAGGCTCGCCTGCGCTTCCCGCACGCCGGCCTCGAAGGCCTCGTTGCCCCGGTAGAATTCCAGCACGCCCATGTTGGGAACCACCGGTTTGAGCAGCAGGTCGGGCGGACTGGCCGCAAGCCGGTAGCGCACCAACTGGGCCTGGGTGATCTGAACGGCCCGGCGAAGGTTCTCCATGAGCGCCGGGCTTTCCTGCTCCTCCAACGGGTCGCGGAACGGCTCGGACTCGCCGTCCTCGTCGGCCTCCTGGGCCCCGGGATGCACGGCCACCGCGACCACGGGGCCGCCGAAGACCTCGCGCGCCACATCCACCGCCAGTGGATTGACCAGGCCGCCATCGCCGAGGAGCGCGCCGCCGATGCTGTGGGGCGAGATGATTCCGGGAAGGGCGACACTGGCCCGGACCGCGTCCACCAGCGATCCCTCGCTCAGGACCACCTCTTGGCCGTTTTGCATGTTGGTGGCAATGGCCCGAAGCGGTGGCCGGCAGTCGCCAAAAGTTGCTTCGCCCAGATAGCTCCGGAGGTAGGCGGTAATGTTGCCGCCGGAGGTCAGGCCGCCGCTGTCCAGAGTGGGCAGGAAAAACTTGACCGTGGCCATCCAGTCTATTTCGCGGGCCATGGCCTCGATCCGTTCGGAGCCGAGGCCGGCGCCATAGAAGGCCCCGATCTCGGCGCCGATGCTGGTTCCCACCACCCCCTTGACGGTAATGCCGTGCTCGCTGAGCAGGCGCAATACCCCGGCATGGGCCAGCCCGCGGGCGCCCCCGCCGCCAAGGGCCAGGGTGATGCCCGGCGGGCTACCGTTATGGGGTTCATTGGCCAACACGGCCCCTTCCTTGGCGTTGGTGAGGCCGGCCCCGGACTCAGCCTTCAGAAGGCCAGGTGCACGCCGGCGAAGGGCCCGCTGAAGTCGGCATCCACTTCCAGGTCGTTGCTGTCGTAGTCCACGGCGATCTGGCGATAGCCCGCCTTGATCTGGAGAAAGCCGAGGACGTAGCCCACCTCGGCAGTGATGTCGCGGTAGCTGTCGCCGTCGTAGCCGATGCCGTTGGCGCGGATGCCGGCGTTAAGGGGCAGCGCGGGGAAGTTGATGCGGGCCTCGGCCTTGGCCACGGGCAGGGTGACGTCCGCGCTTCCGGTTTCCTTCCCCGCTTGGGTTTGAAGCTCGGCCTCGGCATCGACCTTGGTGGCGCCCAGGCCCAGCCCGATGTCCACGATCGGCAGCGGCACGTTGAACATGGCGCCGGCGTGCAGGAGGGTGGCGTCGAAGCTGGAGCTGCCGTTGGCGGTCACCTGTTGGCCGCCCCACTGCGACGTGGATACGGTTTGCTGGATATTGCCGTCGTAGGACAGGTCGGTGTACTCGGCGTCCACGGTAATAAAGGGCAGGGCGGCGCGGGCGTACAGGTTGGGAGCGCCCTCCTTGTCGAAATCAAGATCGTCGGCCACGTCGAAATCGTCGCCCTGATAGGCAACGTCGCCACTGGGATCGGCCTGCCAGTAACGGGCGCCCACCTCGATGTCGGCCAGGGGCAGGGCGTGGGCGCTGCCGGCGAACAGCAGGCCGGCGGAAGCGGTAACGACGGCGGTGCGCAGGATTGGCATGGTGGGCTCCCCTTCCTTGGCACGATATAGTTAAAAATAGCCTAACAGATCAACCGGTTTCCCGGGCTAGCGGTGATGCCAAGGCCCGGAATGCCGGCAGGGGAGGCGACGGCATGGAGCGAACCCCCGAGCCCGAGCTCATGGATGAGGCCGAACAGGCCGGGGCCTATGCCCGGGCCGATTTCGAACAGGTCAACACCGCTTTCGTGGACGGGTTCCGGCAGGCCTTCCCCTGGCTGGGGGGAAGCCCCTTTATCCTGGACTTGGGATGCGGGCCCGGCGATATTCCCCTGCGTTTGGCCCGAGTCTTCCCGAGTGCGCTGGTCCAGGCGGTGGACGGCTCCCAAGCCATGATCGACCTGGCCGGGGAAACGTTGTCCGGCACCGAGGAGGAAGGGCGGATCATGCTGGTGACCAGCACCGTTCAGGACCTGGAGCCGCCGGCCATGCCCTTCAACGCGGTGGTCTCCAACAGCCTCCTGCACCACCTGCACCAGCCCGAGACGCTGTGGCAGACCATCAAGCGGGTCACCCGGAAAGGTACGGCGGTTTACGTCATGGATCTGCAGCGACCGGATGCCGCCGAGGACGCCACCGACCTGGTCGCCCGGTATGCCGAGGGCGAGCCCGAGCAGCTGCGTAGGGATTTCTATAATTCGCTTCTGGCTGCCTTTACCCCCGACGAGGTGAGTAACCAGCTAGCGCAGGCGGGCCTGGATGGCCTGGCGGTGGAGGTGGTCAGCAATCGCCACCTGCTGGTTCAGGGGACCGTGTAGCGCTTCCCATGGCCTGGCGCCCTCAGCCCCTCTCGGGAAGGGATGCCCCGGAATGCCGGTGCCGGCTTCCGCGGGTTGGGCGTGAGGAGTGAGGAGTGAGGAGTGAGGAGTGAGGAGTGAGGAGTGAGGAGTGAGGAGTGAGGAGAAACAGCGCCGTCAAAGGCTTTATCCGCAGATGGCGCGGATGTACAGCTTTACCGAAGTCAAGCCGATCGAGGCGGTCAGGGAACAGCCGCGCTAGCCTCACCATCTGCGTTCATCCGTGGCATCTGCGGATCGCTCCGTCGCCGTTGCTTCTACACCTCACGCCTCACTCTCGAGACCTGACTCATCGAGCGGCCCTTCTTAGAGAGTCTGCTCGCCGTCGCCGATGTAGCGGGCCATGACCAGGGCGTCCTCGCGGCCGTCGGGCAAGACGTAATAGCGGGGGCGCCGGCCCACCTGGTGGAAGCCTTCTCCGGAATAGACCCGGATGGCGGCCTCGTTGGAGGCCCGGACCTCCAGAAACAAGTGGCACGCCCCGGCTTCGCTTGCCTCCCGGATCAGATGACGCAGGAAAAGCCGTCCCCATCCCTGGCCGCGAATGCCCGCGCCGATGCAAAGGTCGAGGAGCTCGGCGTCGCCGGCGACCACCTGCAGCACGGCGTGGCCCAGGACGGCGCCGTCCAGCTCCATCACCCGACAGTGATGGCCCTGGCGCAGGCTGGTTTGCAGCATGTCGATGGTCCAGGGGTCGGGATGGCAGCCGGATTCGAGCTCCAGGATGGTGGCCAGGTCCGACTCCGTCATGGCACGGAAGCGGGGTTGCTCTGCTCCCTGGCGGGGCTCCTGGCTCTGGGTCGGGGCCCTCCCGCCATGCCCCCAGCCCTCGTCCAGGACCTCCTTGAGGACCGCGGCGCTGTTGCGTTGGCGGTCATGGGCGGCGAACAGAAGGGTCACCGGCCCTTCCCCGGCATCGGCCTGCAGCTTGGCCAGGAGGCCTGTGTGGATGGCAAGCTCCTCACGATAGCGGCGGCGGAATTGGGGCCATTTGGCCGGGTCATGCCCGTACCAACGGCGCAGATCCCTAGAGGGCGCGATGTCCCAGAGCCAATCGTCGAGGGCGGCATCGGCCTTGCGCATTCCCCGCGGCCAGAGCCGCTCCACCAGCACGCGCCGGCCGTCCTCCGGGGCTGCCGGATCGTAGACGCGCTTGAGCCGGAATTCGGACATACCCCCCTCCGCCGAAGGCCCACCGGCAGAAAGCCCACTCTAGCAGGGAAGGGCCCCTGCATCATTCGAACCCGGGAGCGGGCAGGCATGGATGGCCGCCAGCGCCGCATTCTCCACTGCGACATGGACAGCTTCTTCGCAGCCGTCCACATGCGCGACGAGCCGCATCTGACGGAGGTGCCCCTGGTCATCGGCGGCGATCCCCACGGTCGCGGCGTGGTCTCCACGGCCAACTACGCCGCCCGCGCCTACGGCATCCACTCCGCCCAGCCCGCCGCCACGGCCCGGAGACTGTGCCCCCACGCCGTTTTCCTGCGACCGGACCTGGAGCGCTACCGCCGGGAGTCGGATCGGATCATGGCCATTTTCCTGGAATTCACCCCGGTGGTGGAGCCGGCCTCGCTCGACGAGGCCTACCTGGACATCAGCGATCATCTGGCGCCCTACGATTCCGCGACAGCGGTAGCCGCGGCCATCCGCGAGCGGGTGGGGGCCGAGACCGGCCTGGCGGTCAGCATCGGCGTCTCCAGCAGCCGGCTGGTGGCCAAGATCGCCAGCGACTGGGACAAGCCCGACGGCCTCACCGTGGTGCCGCCCAAGGAGGTGGCGGCGTTCCTGGCGCCCCTGCCGGTGCGCAAGCTCCACGGCGTCGGCCCGGCCACCGAGCGGGTGCTGATCAAACAGGGCATCGACAGCGTGGCCGACCTCCGCCGGCGGGGGCGGGAAGAGCTGGCCGGGGTACTGGGGCAGTTCGGAGCCACGCTGCACGATTTCGCCCACGGCATCGATCCGCGGCCGGTCGGCCTGCCTCGCGAGCGCAAGAGCCTGGGGGTTGAGGACACCTTCCAAACGGATATCACCGCCTTGGTGGCGATGGACCGGGTGCTGGGGTCCATGGCTGCCCACGTCTACGACCGGCTGGCCCAACGGGGCCAAACGGGGCGCACGGTGACCGTGAAGGTGCGCTACGGGGACTACCGAACCGTTACCCGCAGCCAGACATTGGGCCAGCCGGTAGCGGACACGGAGGAGCTGGCCGGCTGGGCCCGGCGGCTTTTGCGCCGGACCGACGCCATGGATCAGCCGGTGCGTCTGCTGGGGGTCACGGTGGCGAACCTGACCGAGGCGGGTGCCAGCGGTGAGCAACTGGGCCTGTTCGGGTAAGGCCGCGGCTGTTGGCCAAAGCCCGGCTGGCTCCGACGCCGGATCCCGACCCTCAGTAGCAGTGCTCGTGGAACAGGGGATCGATGTCCCGGCGCCAGCGGTTCTCGTATTCATCCAGGAGAACCTCGGCCGGCGTGCGGCCCTGGTCCACCACCTCGAACAGGTCGGCGAGGAAGATGCGCTCGTCCTGATTGCTGGCGTTGCGGCGATCGAGTCGGCGTAGGCCGTCCTCGGCAATGGTCAGCACCTCGCGTGCCAGGTCGTGGACCGAGCGGCCGCGGACGTCGGCATGCAGCGCCTGCTCGGGAACCTTGGCGCGCAGGTCCCAGCGCTCCGCCGCGGTCCAACCCTTGACCAGGTCCCAGGCGGCGTCCAGCGCGGTGTCGTCGTACAGGAGGCCTTTCCATAGCGCCGGCAGGGCGCACAACCGGCTCCAGGGACCGCCGTCGGCGCCGCGCATTTCCAGGAAATGCTTGAGCCGCACCTCGGGGAAGAGGGTGGTGAGGTGGGTTTCCCAGTCGCCCAGGGAGGGCCGCTCGCCGGGCAGGGCCGGCAGCCGGCCGGCCAGGAAGTCGCGGAAGGACGCCCCGGCCGCGTCCAAGGCGTGACCGTCGCGCACCACCAAGAGCATGGGCACATCCAAGGCGTAATCCACGTAGCGCTCGAAGCCCATGCCCGACTCGAACACGAAGGGTAGGTCGCCGCAGCGGTCGGGATCGGTGTGCATCCACACGTGGGAGCGGTAGCTTAGGTAGCCGTTGGGCCGGCCCTCGGTGAACGGCGAGTTGGCGAACAGGGCGGTGGCGATGGGCTGCAGGGCCAGCCCCACCCGGAACTTCTTGACCATGTCCGTCTCGGAGCCGAAGTCCAGGTTGGCCTGCACCGTGGCCGTGCGGTACATCATCTCTAGGGCGTGCTTGCCCCGGGTGGGCATGTACTCGGTCATGATGCGGTAGCGCTCCTTGGGCATCCGGGGGATGTCCGCCAAGCGCCATTTGGGCTGGAAGCCCACGCCCAGGAAGGCTGCTCCCAGGGGATCGGCCACCTCCTTGACTTCCTTGAGGTGCTCGTTGACCTCCTTGCAGGTGGCGTGGATGGAGTCCAGCGGCTCGCCGGAGAGCTCCACCTGACCACCCGGCTCCACGGTCACCGAGCCCTTGTCCATCTTGAGCCCGATGGTCCCGCCGGCCTCGGTCATAGGCGTCCAGCCGAAGCGGGTCAGGCCCTTGAGCACGCTTTCGATGCCGCGCTCGCCGTCGAAGGCCAGGGGGCGCAGGTTATCGGTGTAGAACCCGAACTTCTCGTGCTCGGTGCCGATGCGCCAGTCCTCGCGGGGCTTGCTGCCCGCCTCCAGGTAGCGCACGAGCTGGTCCCGGTGGGTGACGACCTCGCCGAGGTCGGGGCTTGCGGGTGGCTGGCTGGTCAAAACGGTCCTTTTCTGATGCAAGGCGGGTCCGGCTGGGGGATGACGGCGCGCGGCCGAACGTACATTCTGCCGCGCGCCGGCTTCGGGCAGCAAACCGGCCGGCGGTTCGGCTATTCCATGCCGCGCAGGATGCGGTACAGGGTGACGAAATCGTCGAGCTCGGCAAGCAAGGAGTCCGGGACCGACTTGCTCGCCGGTAGGGTGCGGCCGAGGTCCAAACCCCCGGTCTTGAGCCGCATCTTGTGGAGGCGAGCATCCCAGAAGGCGTCGTCGGCTTGCTGCTCGGCGGGCGCCGACTGGAATCGCCAGTCCTGGAAGTTGGCGAGCCGCATGGGGGGCCGTTTGGCGTCCAGGCGGTCGGCCATGGCGGGTCGGTCGGTGGCCCAAGTCTCGGGCTTGGCTACCACCTGGGTATGGCCCCCGAACTGGCTGACCGCTACCCCGATATAGGGGTGCTTCTTGTAGCCCCGCTTTTCCGGTCCGAAGGCTACCCAGGTATCCTCGGGTGGATTGACGCTGCGTCGTGCATGCTTCGCCACGTGGGGATACAGGGGCTCCCCGGCCTTCTGCGACAGGGGCTCGATGATATCGTCGCCGAGCTGGGCCAACTTGGGATGGATGCGCTCGCGGATGGCCTGCATGCGCTCGTCGAACCCGGGTATGGTGAACACCGCCAGGTCGTCCTGGGAAAATAGGGCCATGCCCAAATCTCCTGCTTATCACTCGGATTCTTTTGTCCGCGCCTCGCGCGCGCCCGGTAGCCTACCATGAATCACCCCGTTGACCACTCGGACAAGGCGGAGGCCGCCCTAAAGCCTGCGGGCCAGGGCGCAATCGGCGGTTTTTTGCGGGTGGCCGTGCCTGTCCCCTTGCGGCGCCTATTCGACTACCTGCCGCCGACGGAAGGGGATCTACCGCAGCCAGGGACCCGGGTGCGTGTGCCCTTCCGTGGCCACCACCGCATTGGTGTTGTGGTGGATACGCCCACCACCCCCGAAGTGGATCCGGCAAGGTTGCGCCCGGTCGATCAGGTGCTGGACCAAGATCCCCTGTGGCCGACGGCCCTGTGGCACCTAATCCGCTGGGCGGCGGCCTACTACCACCATCCCGAAGGCGAGGTCTTCGCCGCGGCCTTGCCTGGCCCCCTGGCCAAGGGCAGCCGGCTGCCCGAGCCGCCGCGTCTATGGCGGATTAGCGACGCCGGCCGGGCGGTGAATCCGGCCAGCCTGAGGCGCGCCCCGCGCCAGCGCGACCTGCTTCAGTCCCTGATGGAAGGGCACCAGTCCGAGGCCGAGCTGCGCACTGTCGCACCCAACCTGCGGGACCCGCTGAAGCGGTTGCATGAGCGGGGCTGGGTGGCCCCGGAAGCGGGGGCGAGGGTGGCCGACCCGGAGGTGGCCCCGGAGCCTGGTCCGAACCTGAATCCGGCCCAGTCCGAGGCGGTGGCGGCCATCCGCGCGGCGGAGGGATTCGCGCCGTTCCTGCTGGAGGGAATAACCGGCAGCGGCAAGACCGAGGTCTACCTCCAGGCCATCGAGCCCCTCCTGGAGCGCGGCGACCAGGCCCTGGTGCTGGTGCCGGAGATTAGCCTGACGCCCCAGCTTCTGACCCGCTTCCGGCACCGCCTGGGCGCCCGTCTGGCGGTCTTGCATTCGGGACTGGCCGAGGGCGAGCGCCTGGCCGGGTGGGAGGCCGCCCGCTCTGGCGAGGCCCAGGTGGTGATTGGCACTCGCTCCGCCGTTTTCACCCCTTTGCCGCGGCCCGGCCTGATCGTGGTGGACGAGGAGCACGACCCCAGCTTCAAGCAGCAGGAAGGCTTCCGCTACCATGGCCGGGACCTCGCCTTGGTCCGCGGCGACCGCGAACAGGTCCCGGTGGTCCTGGGCTCGGCCACCCCCAGCCTGGAAAGCCTGTACAACGCCGACCGGGGCCGCTACCGCAGGCTCCACCTGCCGGACCGCGCCGGCGGCGCTAGCTTGCCCCAGGTGGGGCTGATCGACATGCGGGGGGTCGGTGCCGAGGGCGGGCTAGCGCCCGCCTTGCTGCGCGAGATTGCCGCGGTGGCCGAGCGCGGCGAGCAGGCCCTGCTATTCCTCAACCGCCGCGGTTACGCCCCGGTGCTGATGTGCCCCTCTTGCGGCTGGACCCGGGAATGCCCCCATTGCGACCGGCCCCTGACGCTCCATCAGAGCCGGCGCATGCTGCTTTGCCACATGTGCGGCCACAGCAGCGCCATCCCCGTGCAGTGCCAGCAGCCCGACTGCGGCAACCCCGACCTGCAGACCATGGGAGTGGGCGTGGAGCAACTGGAAAACGCCCTGGCAGCGCGCTTGCCGGATGTCCGCCGGGTCCGGGTGGATCGCGACACCACCAGCCGCAAGGGGGCCCTGGAGGCCAAGCTGGACGCCATCGCCGAGGGCCGGGCCCAGGTGGTGGTGGGCACCCAGATGGTGGTCAAGGGCCACCATTTCCCCGGCGTGACCCTGGTAGGCGTGGTGGCCGCCGACGGTGGCCTGTACTCCGCCGACTTCCGGGCCCGCGAGCGGCTGTTCCAGCAGATCCTGCAGGTGGCCGGGCGGGCCGGCCGCGCCGAGCGCCCGGGCCGGGTATGGGTGCAGACCTACCACCCCGACCACCCCATGTTCGAGCACTTCAAGGCCCACGACTACGCCGCCTTCGCCGCCGAGGAGTTGGAAGAGCGCCGGGCCGCCTGCCTGCCACCCTTCGCCCCGCTCGCCCTGCTGCGCGCGGAGGCCCCCGATGCCGATGCCCCCCGCGCCTTCCTGGAGCAGGCCCGCGATCTGGGCGAGGGGCTGGGGGTGGACGGCGTCGCCTTCCTGGGTCCGGCGCCGGCCCCGGTTGAGCGGCTCCAGGGCCTGTACCGCGCCCAGCTGCTGGTCACCGGCCCGGACCGGACCCGCCTCCACCGCGCCCTGGGCCCCTGGGCCCCGGCCCTGGAAGGCATCCGCGCCGGCCAGGGGCTGCGCTGGTCGCTGGATGTGGATCCGGGGGATTTATTCTGAAGTGTTAAGTAATTAAGTAGTTAAGTGGGTAAGTTGGAACCGGAAAAAAGCCGTAAGGTGGTAAAGTGCGGTTTCGCTGGGCAGAAATCCCTCGCATCGGAATCGCCTCCAACTTGATTACTTAACTACTTAATCCTTAATTACGTGAAACCATGCCTTTCACCGAGCCCACACCCCAGACCCTGACCAACCCCCTCCTGCGGCTGGTCCTGGCCACCCGCCCGGCCTTCCTTTCCGCCAGCGCCCTGGCGGCCCTGCTGGGGCTGGCGACGGCGGCCTACGACGGCGTCGCCATTGGGCCGGCGACGGCGGTGCTGACCGTGGTCGGCGCGATGGTGGTCCATGCCGGGATCAATGTCCTCAACGACTATTACGACGCTCTCGGTGGTAGCGACGAGCTCAACCACGACCGCATCTTCCCATTCACCGGGGGCAGCCGCTTCATCCAGAACGGCGTGTGGTCACCGCGCCAGATGGGCCGGTTCGGCTGGGGCCTGCTGGCGATGGGCTCGCTGATCGGTGGGGCGCTGGTGGCGGTGGCGGGTCCGGGGCTGCTCGGGATCGGTCTGGCCGGCCTGGTATTGGGATGGGCCTATTCGGCCCGGGGTGTGAACCTGGTCGGACGGGGCTTTGGCGAGGTGGCGGTGGCCGTGGGCTTCGGGGTCCTGGTCCCGCTGGGCGCCGACTGGGTGCAGCGGCAGGCGTTCGCCTGGACGCCCCTGGCAGCCGGGGTGCCATTCGGGCTGGTGGCCATGAACCTGCTGTTCGTGAACCAGTTCCCCGACCACCGCGCCGACGCCGCTGCCGGCAAGCGCCACTGGGTGGTCAGGCTGGGGCCGCGGCGGGCCCGCTGGCTGTATGGCGCCATCGCGCTCGGGGCCCATGGGGGGTTGGTGGCGGCGGTGGCTGCGGGCACCCTGCCGCCATTGGCCCTGCTCGCCCTGGTGTCGCTGTGGCCCGCTTCCCGGGCCTGGCTGCGGCTGATCCGGTTCGCCGAGGTGCCGGCTTTCCTGGAGCCGGCCATCCGCCGATCCATAAGTGCCCTGGTGGAGCTCGGCGTGCTTTTGGCCGGGGTTCTGGCGGTGGCGGGGTAGGCAAGAGGCTCCCGGTCGCTGTCGGGGCGGCGTTTACCGAAGCGATCTGGCGAAGGAGAGCCCCGGGGGGCAGGTGATCGCGGCCGGTACCACTGCCGCCATTCCGCAACGCATTGTGGGAGGTGCGAGAGCACCGACGCCGTGCCGCGCCCAGGGTCGCGGCTTTCGCCGCTGCCACAGCCGGTCCCTGCCCCGGCCGCCGCGTTGACGCTCGCCCGGTTAGCCGGCAAACTTCGTCCATCTCAGTCGATTACGAATCCCCCCTGAGCCTTATCCTAAGGATCGCCGGACCTTGACCTTCCAGCAGCTGATCTTCGCCCTGGAGCGCTACTGGGCCGAGCAGGGCTGCGTCATCCAGCAGCCCATTGATATCGAGGTGGGCGCGGGCACCTTCCACCCCGCCACCTTCCTGCGCTCCCTGGGGCCCGAGCCGTGGCGGGCCGCCTACGTTCAGCCCTCCCGCCGGCCCACCGACGGCCGCTACGGCGACAACCCCAACCGCCTGCAGTACTACTACCAGTTCCAGGTGGTGCTCAAGCCCTCGCCGCTGGCCATCCAGGAGCAGTTCCTGGGCTCCCTCAAGGCCCTTGGCGTGGACCCGCTGGTGCACGACATCCGCTTCGTGGAGGACGACTGGGAGTCGCCCACCCTGGGCGCCTGGGGCCTGGGCTGGGAGGTGTGGCTCAACGGCATGGAGATCGCCCAGTTCACCTATTTCCAGCAGGCGGGGGGCTTTGATTGCCGGCCGGTGACCGGCGAGCTCACCTACGGCCTGGAACGCATCGCCATGTACCTGCAGGCGGTGGAGTCGGTGTTCGATCTGGCCTGGAGCGAGGACCTGTCCTACGGCGAGGTGTCGCACCAGAACGAGGTGGAGTTCTCCCGCTACAACTTCGAGGCCGCCGACACCGACCTGCTGTTCCACCAGTTCACCGCCTTCGAGACCGAATGCACCCGCCTGCTGGAGGCGGGCCTGGCACTGCCGGCCTACGACCAGTGCCTGAAGAGCTCGCACGTGTTCAACATGCTCGACGCCCGCCACGCCATCAGCGTCACCGAGCGCGCCCGCTACATCGCTCGGGTGCGCGACCTGGCCAAGGGCTGCGCCGAGGGCTATCTGACCGAGCGTGAGCGGCAGGGCTACCCGCTGCTCAAGGAGGGCTCGGCATGAGCGAGGCGTTCACTTCCCGGGCCCTGCTGCTGGAGATCGGCGTCGAGGAGCTGCCGGCGGGGATGCAGGAGCGCCTGGCGGAGGATCTCCGCCTCCGCTTGGACGCTGCACTGGCCGATAGCGATCTTCTGGAAGAGAGCCAGGACTCCGTTTACACCACCCCCCGCCGCCTGGCGGTGTTCTTCCCGGCCGTGGCCGAGCGCCAGCCCGACCGCGAGGTGGAGCACCGGGGCCCGCCGGTTTCCGCCGCCTTCGATGGCAACGGCGTGCCCACCAAGGCGGCCAGCGGCTTCGCCGGCCGCTTCGGCGTGGACGCCAGCGAGCTGGAGCGCCGGCATACGGAGCAGGGCGAGTACCTGTTCTTCACCGAGCACCAAAGCGGGCGCGAGGCCCCCGCGGTGCTAGCCGAGGTGCTGCCCCAGGTGATCCACGACCTGCCGGTGCCCAAGCGCATGCGCTGGGGCGATCAAGAGTGGGGCTTCGCCCGGCCGGTGCACTGGGTCCTGGCCCTTTTCGGCGGCGACGTGGTGCCCTTCGAGTTGAGCGGCATCGCCTCGGACCGCTTCACCCGGGGGCACCGCTACCACGCCCCGGACCCCGTGCACCTGCACGAGGCGGACGAGGGCGGCTACACCGGGCTTCTGCGGGAAAATTTTGTCGTGGCAAATGCTACTGAGCGGTACGGGGAAATTAAGAAGGGGGTGGAATCCCAGGCTCAGACTGCCGGCGGCGCCCTTCCCGATAGCCCGGCGGTGGCCGGCCTGCTGGACGAGGTGACCGGGCTGGTGGAGTGGCCGGTGGCCTTCACCGGAGGGTTCGACCCCAATTTCCTGGAGCTGCCCCGGGAGGTCCCGGAGACCTCCATGGAGAAGCACCAGAAGTTCTTCCCCGTGGAGGACACCGACGGCAACCTTATGGCCGCCTTCGTGGCCGTGGCCAACATCGACTCCAAGGATAAGGCCGCCCTGCGGGCCGGCCACGAGCGCGTCCTGCGGGCGCGGCTGGAGGATGCCCGCTTCTTCTGGGCCGAGGACCGCCGGCGCCCGCTCGCCGACCGGGTGGGTGATCTCAAGCACGTGGTGTTCCAGGCCAAGCTGGGGACCCTGTACGACAAGGCCGAGCGCCTGGCCCTGCTGGCCCCGGCTGTGAGCGAGGCCTTCGACCCCTCGGTGGCCGCGCTGACCGAGCGTGCCGGCTGGCTGGCCAAGGCCGACCTGCTCACCGACATGGTGGACGAGTTCGATACCCTCCAGGGGCTCATGGGCGGCTACTACGCCGCCGAGGATGGTGAGGACCCGCAGGTGGCCGCCGCCCTGGCCGAGCAGTACCGTCCCGGCCATGCCGAAGACGACCTGCCGGCGACCGGCACCGGCACTGCCCTGGCCATCGCCGACCGCCTGGACACCATGGTGGGCTGCTTCGGCATCGGCCTGGAGCCCACCGGCAGCAAGGACCCCTTCGCCCTGCGGCGGGCCGCCATCGGCATCCAGCGAATGGCCATCGAGGGCCGTATCCACCTGGAACTGCCCGAGCTCATCCGCCGCGCCTACCGCGCCTTCGATGGCCGCATGGAGCGGGCCGAGGACGAGGTGGCCGATGCCGTGCTGGACTTCCTCAACGAGCGCCTGGCCCCCATGTACGTGGAGGCGGTGACGGAGGAGAAGGGTTCTTTCGCCTACTGGGACGTCATCAGCGAAAGCCGGGAGGTTGCCAGAGAGCACGGCACGTCCGAATGCCATCCGGACAAGAGCCGCGTGGCCGCTGTGCTCAGCCTGCGGCCCACCGACCCCTTTGATGCCCACCTGCGGCTCAAGGGGCTGCTGGCGCTGCTGGCCCATCCCGACGCCGAAGCCCTGATCAGCGCCAACAAGCGCATCGGCAACATCCTGCGCAAGGCGGAGGAAGCCGTCCCCGATGCCTTCGATCCCGGGGCCTTCACCGAAGCGGCGGAAACCGCCCTGGCCGAGGCTTTCGAGGGCGTGCGCGCCCGCTTCGAGGACGCCGTCGCCGGCGGCGACTACACCACCGCCCTGCTGGCCCTCGCTGAGCTGCGCGGACCCGCGGACCGGTTCTTCGACGAGGTGCTGGTGATGGCCGCCGACGACGCTGTCCGCCGCAACCGCCTCGCCCTCCTCAAGACCATCCACGCCGCCGCCCGAAGCGTGGCGGACCTGTCCCACCTGCCCGGATGAGCCGTCTGCCGCCCTGCGTCTTGGTGGACCGCGACGGCGTCCTCAACGAAGACAGGCCGGACCATGTCCGGTCCCCGGATGAGTGGGTATGGCTGGACGGGGTCCCCGAGGCCTTGGCCCGGCTGAGGGCGGCCGGCATCCGTGTGGCGGTGGTTACCAACCAGTCGGGCCTCGGCCAGGGCATCTTGTCCCCCGAGGATCTGGAGCGGATTCACGGCCGCATGACGGCCGAGGCCGGCGATGCCGGCGGCCGCATCGACGGGGTCTTCTTCTGTCCGCACGTGGATGCCGACGCCTGTGGCTGTCGGAAGCCGCTTCCGGGCCTGCTCCATCAGGCGGCCGAGGATCTCGGGTGCGAGCTGACCGATGTCCCCTTCGTCGGCGATGCCGAACGGGACCTTCAGGCCGCGCTGGCCGCCGGGGCCGAACCGGTGCTGGTGCGCACCGGCAAGGGGGCGGCAACCGAGAGCCGGGGGCTGCCGCCCGGCACGGTGGTCCATGCCGATCTGCCCGCCTTCGTTGACAGCCTTCTGGAGGCCGCATCGGCATGATGGCCGGTATCCGCTCGGCGCTGTTCTACGTTGGCCTGGGCGTGGTCACGCCGCTGTTCGCCATCCCCCTGCTGGCTGTTTGGCCCTTGCCCTTTGCCGTTCGCGAAAGCATTGCCCGGGGCTGGTGCCACACGGTCCTGTTCTGGCTGCGCCTTACCTGCGGGGTCCGTCACCGGGTGGAGGGGATGGCCAACCTGCCGCCCGGGCCCGCCGTTATCCTGTCCAAGCACCAGTCCGCCTGGGAGACCATCGCCTTCCGGACGGTCTTCCCCGCGCACCTGTCCTGGGTGCTCAAGCGGGTCCTTTTCCGCATCCCCTTCTACGGCTGGTCCCTCAAGGCCCTGCAGGAGATCGGCATCGAACGCGATTCCACCCGCGAGGCCTTGAGGCAGGTGGAGACTCTGGGGCGGGAGCATCTGGCGGGCGGCCGCTGGGTGGTGCTCTTCCCCGAGGGCACCCGCATGCCCCCGGGCGAGACCGGCAAGTACGCCCAGGGCGGCGCCCGCCTAGCGGTGGCTGCCGGGGTGCCGGTGGTCCCGGTGGCGCTCAACTCTGGGCTTTGCTGGCCCCGCTCCGACTGGCGCAAGTATCCCGGAACCATCACCCTGCGCATCGGTCCGAGCATTGACCCGGAGGGTCTGTCCGCTGCCGAGCTGAACCGCCGTGTCCGGGACTGGATCGAGGCGCAGCAGCGGGAACTGGACCGCACCGCCTGCTGAGTCCGTTCGCCTATTTCTAATTGGAAACAGAAGTAAAGTTTCCCGAAGCGGCCGAGGCAAAAAGCGACTTGGGGATGCCCGCAGGGCAGGGTTCCCCGGAGCGATCTGCCTCCGGCCTCGGGCGGCTACCCTGACAAAACTTCTGTTCTCTTTGGTAAGGCGTAGCCTGCACCATCCGGTCCGAACCCAGGGATCCCATGTCCGATACCCAGTTCGCCAACGGTGTCACCGACTTCGAACCGGCCGAGTGGGATGCCCTCGCGGGGTCCGATCCCTTCCTGAGCCATGCCTTTCTGGCCGGCCTGGAGCGGACCGGCTGCGTCGGCCGGGGCACCGGGTGGCACCCGGTGCCGGTGGCGGTGCGAGACCATGCGGGGCGGCTGGTGGGGGCGGCGCCGCTTTACCTCAAGGACCACTCCTTCGGCGAGTTCGTGTTCGACTGGGGCTGGGCCGGTGCCGCTCAGCGCAACGGCCTGCCTTATTACCCCAAGCTGGTGGCGGCGGTGCCCTTTTCGCCGGTGAGCGGCTCCCGGCTTTTGGTTCATGCGGAGGCCAACGCCACCGAAGTTCGTGAGCGCCTGCTCACCGCCGCCGACGAGCTGGCCGGGCGTTACCAGTGCGGCGCTATCCAGTGGCTGTTCCCCGACCAAGGAGATCAGGCCGCCCTGGAGGCCACCGGCTACATGGGCCGCCGGGATGTCCAGTTCCACTGGCGCAACCGCGTTTACACCGACTTTGAGGCCTTCCTGGCCGATTTCTCCTCGAGCAAGCGCAAGCAGACCCGCAAGGAGCGGCGGCGGGCGGCGGACCTGGGCTTTAACATCGTGGTGCGCCACGGTGGCGAGATTGGCCCCGAGCAGTGGGCGGCCTTCCATGAGGGCTATGCCATGACCACCGAGATGCGCGGCGCCCCGGCCTATCTAAATCGGCCCTTCTTCGAGCACCTGGGGCGGGCCCTGGGCGACCGGGTGGTGCTAATCAGTGCCGAGCGCGACGGCGAAATGGTGGCCTCCGCGCTCAACCTGCGCTCCGACTACGCCCTGTTTGGGCGCTACTGGAGCGCGCGCGAGGAGCACGACTTCCTGCACTTCGAGCTGTGCTTCTATCAGGGCATCGACTACGCCATCGCCCACGGTCTGGAGCGCTTCGAGGGCGGCGCCCAGGGCGAGCACAAGATCAAGCGCGGCTTCGTCCCCACCGTGACCAATAGCGCCCACTGGATCCGCCATCCCGGCCTGCTTGATGCGGTAGCCAACTTTCTGGACCGCGAGCGTCCGCAAGTGACGTCCTACGCCCGCCAGGTGGCCGGGCACCTGCCGTTCAAGGAGGGGGTCAAGGTCGGTGTCGGCGAGGCCGGCGAGTAGCCGAAAAGGCGGGAGGCCTGCTTTGTAGGACCGGCCCCCCGCCGCGACCCGGTCGCAGCTAGGCATCGATCGTGGCGAGGCGGCCGCTCCTGCGGTGGGCTCCGGGTCTTGAGGGTGGTCAGCGGACCAGCTGCTCGATGATGCGGAAGCCGGCCAGGTAGGTGCCGATGGCCGAGCCCATGGTGGACATGATGAACACCAGCAGGATGCGCGCCACCCGATTGCGCCACCAGCCCTTTAGGTGGGTGATGTCGGAGCGCAGGCTGTCGAAATCGGTCACACGCGGCCGGCGGAGGCCGGTTTCGATGGCGGCCACCACCATGCCGGCGCCCACGGTGGGGTTGAGGCTGGTGATGGGGGCGGCGACGAAGGCGCCCGCCACGGTCAGCACGTGGGCCCCGGCAATGGCGGCGCCGAGGGCGCTCAGGGCGCCGTTGATGACCACCCATTCGCCCATGAGGCGGAAGCCCAACTCGGCGCTTTGCCGGAAACCCATGACGAAGGCTACCGCCACGGCCGCCACCACCAGCCAGGGGATGGCCCGAAGCCAGCGGCGTCGGGGCGGCATCTGGTTGAGCTCGTCGATGGTGGTTGCCGGGTCGGCGGCATCGCTGCGGCTGAGCTCGTCAACCATGCCGGCGAGGTGGCCGGCACCCACCACCGCCAGCACGTGGTCGCGGTTGCCGGTTTCCACCCCATCCCCAACGCCTTGATCGAAAGAACCGGAGCGGCGGGAAGCGGCCACCTCCTGGCGCAGCCGGGCCGCCATGAAGCGGTCCCGCTCCCCCACCAGGTGGTTGTAGAGCCGTGGCGAGTGCTCGGCGAACTCGCCGAAGGTGCTCTCCAGGACGTCGCCTTCCTTGAGGCGCTCGATGTCGTCCTCGGTGACCTTCTCCCGCGACAGGAAGCTGGTGAGCAGGCCGCCCACCAGCGCCAGGCGGTGGGTCCAGGGCACGCCCCAAAGGAGGCGCTTGAGGGTGATGCCCACCTCCCGGTCGATGAGCCACAGCGGCACGGCTTGCTCATCGGCCGCATCGATAGCGGCCCGCATCTCGGCGCCTGGGTCCACGCCCAGCTGCTCCGCGAGACGCTGCTGGTAGGCGGAAACCGCCAGGTGGGCGGCCAGGGTGCCTGCACGCCCCTCCCGGATGACCCGGAACAGGTCGGTCTCGCCCCAGGAGTCGGGCTGGGTCAGGGTCCGGTAGCGCGAAGGGCACAGCTCCACCGCCACGGCGTCGTAGTCGCCGCTGGCAAGGAACCGCGCTACCTCCTCGGCGCTGGTGCGGGAGACGTGTGCGGTGCCCAGGAGGGTGACCCGGGTGTCGCCGATGGTCACGGTCTCCGTGGGCCCGGGGGGAGTCTCCTGGTCGGAAGCGTCGGAGGGGGTGTTGTTACTGATAGCCTTGGGCATCTGTGTTGCCGAGCGAGGTCAGTGTCCCGCAATGGTACCGGAGCGAAAAGGAATCGCCTAACCGTGTCGGAAATCTCCGCCAATGCCCCTCAAGCCCAAGCCCCCGAGCGACCCGGCAGCCCCGCAGGGGAAAGAGGTACTCGGCGGCCAGCGGTCCGGGCTGGGGGGCTCACCAAGCGTTACCACGGCAACACGGTGGTCGACGGCATCGACCTGGAGGTGCGCCGGGGCGAGTGCTTCGGGGTGCTCGGGCCTAACGGCGCCGGCAAGAGCACCAGCATCCGCATGATCCTGGGGCTCTCACCCATCACCGCGGGCAGCTTGAGCGTCCTGGGCGAGCCCATCCCCGCCGCCGTGCGCTCCGTGCGCTCCCGCTGCGGGGTGGTGCCCCAGAGCGACAACCTGGATGTGGACCTGACGGTAGCGGCCAACCTTCGGGTCTACGCCAGCTATTTCGGGCTCAAGGGGCGCGTGGTGGCGGAGCGCATCGATCGCCTGCTGGACTTCTTCCAGCTGGGAAAACGGCGCGAGGCTCCAATAGAGGCCCTCTCCGGGGGCATGCAGCGTCGCCTATCGCTGGCCCGAGCCTTGATCAACGACCCGGAGCTGGTGGTTCTGGACGAGCCCACCACCGGTCTCGACCCCCAGGCCCGGCGGCTGGTGTGGCAGCAGCTGCGGCGGCTGCGGGAGGAGGGGCGAACCCTGCTTCTGACCACCCACTATATGGAGGAGGCGGCCCGGTTGTGCGACCGTCTAGTGGTCATGGATGCCGGCCGCATCATGGACCAGGGCAGCCCTACCAATCTGGTGGCCCGCCACGTGGAGCCCCACGTTATCGAGGTCCCCATGGAGCAGGCCGGCGTACCCGAGGTTGGCGATCTGGCCGCTGTGCGGACGGTCCATGCTGGCGATACCGCCTACCTGTACACGGCAGAGCCGGAACTGGTGCTGGATCGGCTGCACGCCGCCGGCCAGAACACCCACTTCCACCGGCTGGCCAACCTAGAGGACGTCTTCCTACGCCTTACCGGCCACGAGCTTGCTGAAGAGTAAGGAGTGAAGGCTGAGGAGTGAGGTGCAACGGTGAGAACGGCCCATCCGCAGATGACCCAGATAGGCACAGATACCCACGAAATCCAGGCTATAAGCCGATCCGGAATATGATTAGCATGCTAATGGTTACGGGGAGTGCCTCGGTGGGTAGGCGTTTTGGGCCGTTGCGCCTCACCCCTCACGCCTCCTTCCTCACGGCAATGCCATGCTCCAGCTAGCTATTCCCCATCCCCGGTTCATCGCCGTCTGGCTTCGCAATGTGCGGGTATGGCGGCGCTACGCTTGGCCTTCGCTGCTGGGCAACTTCGGCGAGCCGCTGCTGTACCTGCTGGGCCTGGGCTACGGTTTGGGACGTTACATCGAAGGCATGGCGGACATGCCCTACATGGTCTATCTGGCCTCGGGTATCCTGTGCGCCACGGCCATGAACACCGCCAGCTTCGAGGGCCTGTACGCCGCCTACACCCGCATGACGCGCCAGGACACCTACGGCGCCATGCTGGCCACGCCGCTGCAGCTGCCGGAGGTGGTGGCCGGGGAGGTTGCCTGGTGCGCTACCAAGAGCCTGATTTCCGGGGTCACTCTGTTCGTGGTGGCCCTGGCGCTGGGGGCCATCCCTATGGACCCGGTCACCCTGACGGTCCTGCCGGTGGTGATCCTCATCGGGCTTGCTTTTGGCGCGTTGGCCATGCTCATCACCAGCCTGGCGCCGTCCTACGACTTCTTCCTGTACTACTTTACCCTTTTCATAACGCCCATGTTCCTGTTCTCCGGGGTGTTCTACCCGGTGGGCACGCTGCCCTCCTGGCTCCAGACCGCCATCCACTTCCTGCCCCTGGTCCACGGGGTGGAGCTGGTGCGGCCCATCCTGGCAGGCCAGCTGCCCGACACCATTGCTCTCCACCTTCTGGTTCTGGGCCTCTACCTGGTGGGGGCCTATCAGCTGGCGGTCGCCCGGCTGCGGCGACGGCTGCTGGTTTAGGGCAATGGCATAGAGGGGAGGCATACGTTCCTACCCGTCCCGGTCCATCCCCCTTTCCAGGACCTCGGCGGCGGGGCCCTGGGCCTTCACCCCGTAGCCGCCGATACGGATCATGCCCGCGCCGCCGATAACGCAGGTGGAGCGCACCACGCCGTGGACCGTCTTGCCCTGCCTGTTGGTCTTCTCCTTGAGCACCCCGTAGGCGGCGCAGGCGGTCTCGTCGGGATCGACAGCCAGCGGGAAGCGCATGTCGTGCTCGGCGGCGACACTGGTGTGGCGCCTCAACGAGTCGCGGGAGATGCCGATGATCTCGGCGCCGAGCCCCTTAAGCGGGGGGCAGAGGTCCCGGAGCTCCTGGCCCTGGGTGCTGGCCTTCGAATAGAAATAGACCACCAAGACCTGACCCTTGAGGTCGGATAGGCGCAAAGTGCCGTCTCGGGTGGCTTCAAGCTCAAAATCGGGGGGCTACGGTTAGCCCTTCGGCCATGGGCTGGACCTTCCCGCATCAATGAACCGGGCCCGCCGCGTGGCGGGCCCTGCAAGCGGGTTGGTCAGGATAACTAGAAGTCGACGCTGAGCTCAGCGGTGGCCCGGGCCTCCCGGGGCCGGTCCTCGCCGTCCACAGTGGTCTCGTCAGCAGACATGGCGCCGGCAACGTCCAGGCGGACGGCCCACAGGTTCAGGCCCAGCCCGGCGGTGTACACGGTGCCGATGTCGTCCTCGGCCATGTTGTTGTAGCTGCCGGCGCGCAGTGCCAGGAAGCGGAAAGCGTCCCACTCGAGGCCGGCGGAGAGGTACTGGGTTTCGTAGTTGTTGCGCACCGTCTCCTGGGCGGTGAGTTCGTAGTCCACCTCCAGGGTCAGGGTGTTGAAGGGGATGAAGGCAAACCCGGCGCGGGCCTGGGGGTCCAGGGTGACATCGTCGTATTTGTAATTGGTTTCCGGATCGCGGAAGCCATCGAAGGAGGGGCTGTTGAGATTGCGCCCCATGAAACCGACCTGGAACATCTCCCAGCGGCCCATGATGCCGACGTCCACGCCGACGTTGGTGGTCTCCTCGTAGCGCTCGTCGGTCTTGGCGACGACGTCGTCGGAGTCGTCGTCGAAGATGACAACCTGGTTGCCGTAGACACGGCCTTTCATGAACTTGAGATTGCCGCCCACCGACCAGGTCTCGTTGATGGCGTAGCCGTAGGTCAGCGGCACCTCCATGACGCCGAAGCCGCGGAAGGTGACTTGGGTATCATTTTGGTTAAGGTTGCCAGTGCCTGATCGGGCATCGGAAAGGAGCTTAACGGCTTGGTCCAGGTTTTTGGAATCAACCTGGACGTTCGAGTTTTTAAGTAGATCATCTATGGCGTCCGCATCGCCGGTATCCCACCCGCTAGTATTTTTTATGGTGTCGTATTGATTCTGGGTGAGAACATCCCGGCCGGGACTAGTACTGCCCGAATACTCAGAGGAGGGATCAAAGGAACCAGAGATACCTAAATTGCTGGAATCCAATTGATCGACCCGTCCAGTGGCTTGAGCCATGCCGCGGACCCCTAGACCCCAGTTGCCGAAGCGCAGGGCGGTCCCGGCGGTGGCGTCGGCGCTGAAGGCGTTACCCGGGTCGTCGATGCCGGCCAAGTCGTTAGTCAACTGGACTACGCGCTCCAACTCACTCTGGTTCTTGATGCCGTCGGTAAGGGTGTTCAGGTCAGCGCCGGCGAGACGGTCCACATAATAGGCGGCCTTGCCGTGGAGCCGATAGCCGCCGCCGCCGTCAAGGCCCACGCCCCAGTCCTTCCGGCCAAGATTGTTGTTGTCCACGGCGAGCTGGTCGCCGGTGGCGCCCCGTATACCGAAAAAGCCGAAGGCGGCCGGGTTGTAGTACTGGGCGTTGCGGTCGTCGGTGGCGGCAGTTAGCGCGCCGCCCATGGCCTGACCTCGCCCGCCCACGAAAAAGCTGTCCAGGGCGGTTGCCGGGGTGGCGATGGCGAAAGCCGCCACCGCGGTAGCGCCAAGGAGAATGTGGCGGAGACGGCGTTCGGGCTGGCTCAAAGCGAACTCCCCGTGGCGGTAACACTCGTTGGGGCGCTGCTGATCCGATCCAAGCTAGCTCTTGGCCGTACCGGCGCCCACGATGTACTCGGTGACCTGGCTGTATTCGCTGCTGATGCGCCGGAAGAGGTGGTCGAGACTGATCAGGGCGTGCTCGAGCAGGTTCACCGCAATGTAGGGATGCTCCACCCGCAGGCGCTTGTACATCTCCCGTGACAGCCTGAGCACCTTGGTGGTGCCGGGGCCGGAGGTCATGCGCACCGAGCGCGGCTGCTTGTCGAAGAAGGACATCTCTCCGGCGAGTTCGCCATCGTACAGACGCCCAGACTCCACCTCGTTGCCCTGGCTGTCCTGATGCTCCAGCTTGACCTCCCCGGAGACCACCAAATAGAGGTTCTCGCCCACTTGGCCGATCTCGGCGATGACCTCGTCCCGGTCGAATTCCTCGTAGGCGAGGAAATCCAGTAGGGTGTCAATCTCCTGCAGGGTCATGGACTGACAGATATGCTGGTGCTTGAGGAAGTCCTGGAGCTCGATTTTCTGGTTCCCGGTCATCGCCAACAACTCCCGTTAAAGCGTCTTTTGGAGGCCGCCGCCAAGGTACGTTGGGCAAGGAAGGCCTATTAGTACCATGTTGGCAGCTAGCGCGTTTCCACCCTATCAAAAGATAACGGACGGGGTAGCCCCGCCCGTGTGAAATGTTTCGGCCTAGGCGAGGTAACCTACACTACGCCCTGGCCTTTTTCTTGGCCGCCCGCTTCAAACGGCCTAGCAGGCGCCGCGCGAGGTCGCCGAACAGCTCGGTCTGGGTGGGGTGGGGATGGATGGCCTCGGCGACCTGATCCACCGTGAGGCGCCCGGAAACCATCATCACAGCCTCGCCGAGCAGGGTATCGGCGTGGTCGGCGAGGATATGAACGCCCAGGATCCGGTGGGTGGTCTTGTCCACCACCATCTTGATAAGGCCGTCTTCCTCGCCCTCGATCATGGCCATGGCATCGATCTTGACTAGGGTTTTGGCGGCCACCGGATCGAAGCCGCGCTCCTTGGCCTGCTCCTCGGTCAGCCCGGCAAAGGCTGACTCGGGGCGGGTGAAGATGACGCCGCAGTCCCGTGCCTGGTCGTACTTGGTGCGCTCGCCCAAAAGGTTGGAAGCGGCTATGCGGCCCTGGGTGGCGGCGGTGTGGGCAAGCATCAGCCCCGGTACGACGTCGCCCACGGCGAAAATATGGCCGGCGGAGGTGGCGCCGCGGGCGTCCACCTGGATGAAGCCGTCCTCGGTATCTACCCCCGCGGCCTCCAGGCCCAGACCGTCCAGCTGGGGCCGCTTGCCAGTGGCCATGAGGACGCGGTCCACGGTCACCTGGTGGTCCTTGCCCTCGCTGTCGGAGAAATGGACGGTAAGGTTGCCGGGTGCCCCCTCGATCTTGGTCACTTTGCTGCCCAAGTGGAGAGTCAGGTCGTCTTCGTCCTCGAGCAGCTTGCCCAGCTCCTTGGCCACCTCGCCATCGACCTCCGGCAGGACCCGGTTTTGGACTTCGAAGGTGGTGACCTTGGCGCCGAAATCGCGGAAGATCTGGGCCATCTCCAGGCCGATGGCGCCGGCGCCCAGGACCGCCAGGCGCTTGGGCGGCTCGGCCAGGTCCCAGATGGTGTTGGAGGTCTCCACGCCGTCCAGATCCGCGCCCGGAATGGGTGGCACGAACGGCGGTGCGCCGGTGGCGATGATGGCGGCGCCGAAGGTGAGGGTCTGCTCGTTGCCCTCGGCGTCGGTGTAGGCCAGGGAATGCTCGCCGGTTAACCGGGCCCGGCCCTGGCGGTAGTCGATCTTGAGGCCCTTGTCGGCCTTGAAGGCCATCTGGCCCCGGTTGTTGAGGACCTCTCGACGGTGCTCCTCCAGGGCCTGCCAGTTTAGCCTGGGCTTGTCCGTGCCCTCCACGCCCAGCAGGGAGTCGCCGGCGCGGTCGCGCATGCGGTTGGCCGACGCCCGCCAGGCCTTGGAGGGGATGCAGCCGCGCCACAGGCACTCGCCGCCGGGAAGGGCCTCGTCGTTGATCAGGGCCACGGAGTGGCCGTTCTCGGCCAGTTCGCGGGCGGCGTCCTCGCCGCCGGTACCGCCGCCGAGGATGGCCACTTCCACGTCCCAGTCGGCCTCGGGGATGAGCGGGAAGCCGCCTTCCAGCCAGCTGTCCGGGTTCTCGATCAGGCCCTTGAGGTCGCTTAGATAGCGGGCGGCGTCGGCGCCGTTGATGACCCGGTGGTCGCAGGACAGGGTAAGGCCCATGCCGTCCTCGCCCACCGTACCCACTGCCAGAATGGCGCTGGCCCCGGGCACCGGGATGGCGTCGAAGTACTCGATGCCGAACATGCCCAGGTTGGAGAGCATGATAGTGGGGTGCTCGTACTCGTCCGGGGTCAGCCGGCGCTGACGGGCGCGATCCACAAGGTCCTTCCAGCTGCCGGCCAGCTCGGTGAGCTCGCGGTTGTTGACGTCGCGCAGGACCGGCACCACCAGGCCGCCCTTGGCCGCCTCCACGGCGATGCCCACATCGACGTTGGAGCGCTCCACGATCTTGTCGCCGGCCTGGTAGGCGTTGTTTATCGCCGGGTGGCCCTTGATGGCCTCACTGCAAGCGCGGGCAAGCAGCACCGTGAAGCTCACCCCCATGGACTTGGCGGCCTGCTGCAGGCGCTCAGGGTGGGCGTGCAGATTCACCCGGAACAGCGGCATGGCCAAGGTTTCCTGCATATTCTGGGCCACCGCCCGCTCCAGCGAGCTCATGTCGCGCTCCTCGCCGGGAATCTTGCGCGGTTGAGGGGCGGCAGGCTGGGCCGCCGGGGCGCCGGCGGGAGCGGCCGCCTGGACATCGTCGGCAGTGATCTCGCCCTCGGGACCGGTGCCGGTGACGCGCTCCAGGTCCACGCTCATCAGGCGGGCCACCACCCGAGCATAGGGGGTGACCTTCTTGCCCGCGGGCCGGGGCGCCGGCTGGGCCGGACCTGCGGGCGCGTGCGACGCCGCGGCGGACTCGGGCTGGGCAGGGGCCGGCTGGGAGGCCGCGGGCTGGCTGGGCTGGCCCGGCTGCTCGGCGGCGTGGGCCTCGCCGCCGCCCTCCCCCGGCTCGCCACCGCCGGCCGGGGCCTCGGCCTCGGTGGCTTCCACCTCTTCGGCGGAAGCCACCAGGTAGGCGATGGCCTCGCCCACGGGCACCGAGGTGTCCACCGGGGTCAGCGGCCCAGAGAGATAGCCCTCGCGGAAGACCTCCACGTCCATGATGGCCTTGTCGGTCTCCACCTGGGCCACTACATCGCCGCGGCTTACGAAATCGCCGGGCTGCTTCTCCCATTCAACCAGCACGCCCTCGGTCATGGTGTCCGAGAGCTGGGGCATCTTGACGGTGTAGCTGCTCGCCATAGTCCGTGTCCTGTTGAGGGGAGGTAATACCGCCGTGTCAGGTGCTTCGAGCCCGTTTGTAGGAGCGGGTACCAGCCGCGACTGCCCAGAGTGGCCAACGGGGTCCGGGCCGGTGGCCGGCCCTAAGGGGCCATTGGAACAGGGTCACACCTAGGCGCGGCCCAGCAGCTTCCGGGTGGCCTCGGCGACGCGGTCGGCGTCGGGCAGGGCGGCATGCTCCAGCTTGGGGTTGTAGGGGACAGGCGTGTCTTCGGCGGTCACCCGTTTGGGCGGGGCGTCGAGCTCGAAGAAGCACTCCTCGTTGATTACCGCCATGATCTCGGCGCTCATGCCCACCGGGGCCTCGTCTTCGGTCACTACCATGGCCTTGTGGGTCTGGGCCAGTGATTGGCGGATGGTTTCGCCATCGATGGGCTTGAGGCTGCGCAGGTCGATGACCTCGGCGGAGATACCGTGCTCGGCCAGCTTGTCGGCGGCGGCCAGGTTCCAGTGGGTGCTCATGAGGTAGCCGATCAGGGTGACGTCGCTGCCCTCGCGCACCACCCGCGCACCCTCTAGCGGGGCGAAGTGCTCCTCGTCGGCGACCTCGCCCTTGAGATTGTAGATGGCCTCGTGCTCCAGGATGATCACCGGGTCGTCGCAGCGGACGGCCGTCTTGAGCATGCCGTAGGCGTCACCGGGAAAGGCCGGAGTCACCACCCGCAGGCCGGAGGTGCCGGCGAACACCTTCTCCAGGCGTCCGGAGTGCTGCGCGCCGAGCTGGTGAGCGACGCCGCCAGGACTGCGGATGACCACCGGACACTCCAGCTGGCCGCCGGACATGTAGCGGATCTTGGCGGCGGCGTTGATGATCTGGTCGGTGGCCAGAAGCGCGAAGTTCACCGACATGATCTCGACAATGGGCCGGCAGCCGATCATGGAGGCGCCGATGCCGATGCCGGTGTAGCTGTTCTCGGATATGGGCGCGTCGACGACGCGCTCTTCACCGTACTTGTCGAACAAGCCCTGGGTGGCCTTGTAGGTGCCCCCGGGCAGGCCGATGTCCTCGCCCATGGCGAACACCAGGGGATCGTGGGCCAGCTCCTCGTCGTGCGCGCGGCGTACCGCGTCCCAGTAGAAGATCTCCGCCATGGTCTATTTGCCTCCGCCGGGGATCTGGCCTAGCGCGGTGCTGGTGTCGTCATCGAGAACGTACTTGGTCAGCTCCGCCACGTCGGGCTCCGGGCTGTTCTCGGCGAACGGGACGATCTCGTCGTCGAGCTGTTGCTGCGCGTCCCGGTCCATTTGGTCGAATTCCTCGGCGTCGATGACACCCTCGTGGACCAGCTGGTCGCGGAACAGATAGACCGGGTCGCGCTCCATCCAGCGCTTGATCTCGGCCTCCGAGCGGTAGCCGCGCCCGGAGTCGGACATGGAGTGGCCGCGCAGCCGGTAGGTCATCAGCTCTAGGAAGTAGGGCCCCTTGCCGGAGCGCACGTGCTCGATGGCCTCGTCAGCGGCGGTCATGACCGTGTCCACGTCCTGACCGTCCACCTGATTGGCGGCCATGGCATAGCCCTGGGCCCGCTTGTACTGGTCGTGGACCGGGGTGGAGCGCTCCAGGGAGGTGCCGATGGCGTAGAGATTGTTCTCGCACACGAACAGCACCGGTAGCTCCCAGAGCTGGGCCATGTTCATGGTTTCGTGGAAGGTGCCCTGGTTGTTGGCGCCATCGCCCATGAAGCAGATGGCGATCTGATCGGTGCCCTTCATGCGGATCCCCTTGCCCAGGCCTGCCGCCAAGGGATAGGGCTCGCCGACCAGGGCGTAGCCGCCCATGAAGTGGTTGGCGGCATCGAAGATGTGCATGGAGCCACCGCGTCCGCGGGAGGAGCCGTTCTCCTTGGCGAACAGCTCGGCCATGACCCCCTTGGGATCGGCGCCGCACTTGATGGCGTGGACGTGGTCCCGGTAGCCGGTGATGACGTAGTCGTGGCCCATGCGGGCGCGCTCCAGAACCCCGAAGGCGCAGGCCTCCTGGCCCGGGTAGAGATGCAGGAAACCGCCGATGTCGCGATGGTGGTAGGCCTCGGCGCAGCGCTCCTCGAAGCGGCGTGCGAACACCATTTCACCGAGCAGCCGCTTGCGGTCATTGGCCGCCATGGGGGCTTCCATGGGCGCGTCCTTTCGTCGGTATGCAGAAGCTGAATCGTTCAGGCGGGTTCACTTATGCCGGCAGCGTATGATTCCCGGAAGACCCCTCGAGGTCAAGCCGGCGGGCCTTTTCCTGCCGTTTGTGCTCCGGTCCATCGTAAAAAGGGCGTCCTGCCACTGAACCGGGCAGGGGATTGCCCGTAACCCCTGCCATTAGGGGTTTCGTGGCGGGACGCCGCAAACAACCGCGGCCGTGATCGGCCTAGAAGCGGTTCAGAACCTTACCCTCCTGGGCCGCCTTGGTCCGCTCGTCGATCAGGCCCCAGTTGAGGTTGTCCACCACCGCGTCGATGTAGGCACCGCGTCCGCCAGCGCCGTGGTCCACCATCCAGGCATGCTCCCAGCAGTCCATGACCACCAAGGGGATGAAGCCGGAGATGTGGCCCTCTTCGTGGTGCTGGATGAAGTGGTTGTTAACCTGGCCGGTGACGGGGTCGTAATAGGTTATGGTCCAGCCGATGCCGCGTGACTTGCCGCAGGTCTTGAAGTCCTCGGCCCAGGCGTCAACGGAGCCGAAACTCTCGGCCACCAGCGCGCCGAAGGGCCCGTCGTGGTTCATGTCGACGCCGGCCTTGAGATTCCCGAAGTAGTACTCGTGCAGGACCATGCCGTCGTACTCGAAGCCGAAGCGGCGGCGACGGTCGGTGTACGCGGCGGTGCCGCCCTCGCCGTTGCCCCGCATGTCGGCGAGCTGGTTGTTAAGGGCGTTAACGTTGTTCACATAGCCGACGTAGAGATTCCAGTGGTCGTTGATCTGCTCGTCGGAGATGCCGTTGAGCCCCGAGGGCTTGAGTTCTTCACGAACGCTGTAAACGGACAATGTTGCACCCTCCTGTTTTTCGGAAGTCGTTGCCGCATGGGGATTTGGAAAAACCCGGAGTGGAGCCTCCGGGTGGTGCTAACCCCTTGGATGGGGGCGGTCAGACGTCTTGATGGAATCGTTGATTATAGACACGGTGTCGAACTCCCGACAATGGCGACGGCCGGCGCTTCTGCTAATGGGCCCTAGAAATTGTTGGCTTGCAGAGAAGGGCCGGATATACTCACCGGTTTTTCCCGGAGCCGATCCCCATGTCGAGCTCGAACGTGATGGATACCTACAGCCGGCTTCCCGTGGCCTTCGCCAGCGGGCGCGGCGCCACCCTGACCGATACCGAGGGCCGGGACTACCTGGATGCGCTCGGCGGCATCGCCGTGTGCGCTCTTGGCCATGCCCATCCCGCCGTCACCGAGGCCGTCTGCGAGCAGGCAGGGCTTTTGGTGCACACATCCAATATCTACGGCGTCCCCTTGCAGAAAGAGGTGGCCTCGGAGCTTGCCCGACTGTCCGGCCTCGACCGGGTGTTCTTTGCCAATTCCGGGGCCGAAGCCAATGAGTCGGCCATCAAACTGGCACGGCGCTACGGCCACGACGTACACGACATCGAGCGCCCAGAGATCGTGGTCATGCAGTCCAGCTTCCACGGCCGGACCCTGGCCACCCTCACCGCCACCGGCAACCGCAAGGTCCAGGCCGGGTTCGAGCCCCTGGTTCCCGGGTTTAAGCGCATCCCCTACAACGATCTTGAGGCCGTGGAGCGGGTGGCCTCTGAGTCAACCGTGGCGGTGCTGGTGGAGCCCATCCAGGGCGAAGGCGGTGTGATCGTTCCAGAGGAGGGCTACCTGGCTGGCCTGCGCCGCATCTGCGATGAGCGCGGCTGGCTGCTCATGATCGACGAGGTGCAGACCGGCATGGGGCGCACCGGTGCCTGGTTCGCCTATCAGCACGCCGGCATCCGTCCGGACGTGGTGACCCTGGCCAAGGCCCTGGGCAACGGCGTCCCGGTGGGCGCCATGCTGGCCGATGAGGCGGTGGGGCGGGTGTTCGCTCCGGGCACCCATGCCTCCACCTTCGGCGGCAATCCCCTTGCCATGGCCGCCGCCCGAGCGGTGATCGCGACCATCGAGCGCGATGACCTGGTTCGTGCCGCCGCCGACACCGGCGACTATCTCATGGGCCGGCTGCGCGCGACGCTGGGCCAGCGCCCCGAGGTCACCGAGGTGCGCGGCCGCGGTCTGATGATCGGCATCGAGGTGAACGGCGATCTGTCGGAACTGGTATCGCGGGCACTGGGGCACAACCTGTTGATCAACGTGACCGCCGGTAACACCATCCGGTTGCTGCCGCCGCTGATCCTGACGCGCGAGGAGGCCGACCGCATCGTCACGGGCCTGGACTACTTGCTGGGAGAGGTCCTGTGAGCCCCTCGGCTCGCCGTAGGCAGGAAGCAGGCGGGAAAACCAGGCCGGGCAGCCCACGCCATTTCCTGCGCCTGGACGACCTCGGCAGTGGCGAGGTGGAGACCCTCCTGGAGCGAGCGGTTGCCCTCAAAGCCTACCGCCGCACCGGCGTGGACCACGCCAATCTCATCCGCCGGGTTCTGGGCATGATCTTCGAGAAGCCCTCAACCCGCACCCGGGTTTCCTTCGAGGCGGGTATCTACCAACTCGGCGGCCACGGCATGTTCCTCTCACCGGACGACCTCCAGCTAGGCCGCGGCGAGCCCATCGGTGATACCGCCGAGGTGGTCTCCCGCATGGTGGACGGGGTCATGATCCGGACCTTTGGCCACCACCGGGTGGAGGCGTTTGCGGCCGCCAGCTACGTGCCGGTTATCAACGGCCTCACCGACAGCTACCACCCCTGCCAGGTGCTCACCGACCTGTTCACATGGTACGAGCAGCGCGGCTCCATTAGCGGTCGCACCGTGGCCTGGATCGGCGACGGCAACAATATGGCCCACTCCTGGATCAAAGCCGCCGTCCTGCTGGGCTTCGAACTGCGCCTGGCCTGTCCGGAGGGCTTCGAGCCCGACCCCGCCATCCTGGAAGGTGGCGCCAGTCACGCCACCGTGATGCGGGACCCCCGTGCCGCGGCGCAAGGCGCCGACATCGTCACCACCGACGTGTGGGCCAGCATGGGGCAGGAGGCGGAATCCGACGACCGCGAGCGGGCCTTCGGGGCTTACCAGGTGGACAGCGACCTCATGGCCGCCGCCAAGCCGGACGCCCTGTTCATGCACTGCCTGCCCGCCCATCGCGGCGAGGAGGTCACCGCCGAGGTCCTGGACGGACCGCAAAGCGTGGTTTGGGAAGAAGCCGAGAACCGGATGCACGCCCAGAAGGCGCTGATGGAGATGCTGCTGGCCTAAGGGGTCGCAAATCTCGGGGAACTGCCGGGGCCGTCCCTAAGGCCGGCCCTTGGCGTGTCCGGATGGCCCCTGGTGTTCGGCCCCGGGCCAGAGGGCGCCGGAGCGGGCCATCAGGGCGGATACAGCAGGAAAAAACCGCCGTTGTAGAAGGCGTGCAGGGCGATGGGTGTGGCCAGAGTGGCGTGGCGTTCGCGGAAGAAGCCGAAAACCAGGCCCGGAAAAAGCACGGCGGCGGCCCACAGGGGCGGTTGGCTGATCAGGTGGAGCAGGCCGAACGCCGCCGCCTGGCCCGCGTTGGCGGCGGTCAGGGGGCCCCAGCGGCGGCGCCACAGCCGCCCCAGGCCTTCCTGGACCAGGCCGCGGAAGGCGGCCTCCTCCAGGATGGGCAGGGCCAGAACGAGGTAGAGGAAGGTGAGGGGGGCGGCCACCGCCCCAGCGAGCGGCGCCGCCGGGGGCTGGAGCCAGACCAGCACCGCCCAAACCGGCAGGGCGGCCGCCAGGGCGGCGCCCAGCAGTGGATCCCGCCACGGCGGGCGGTGGCTTTCTTCGGCCGGGGGCGGGGCCATGTCAGGTCGTTTCCGGCAGCGGCTCGTGCGCCTGCAGCCAGACGGCCGGAACGCTGTCGCGACCGCTAGCCATTATGGCCACTCCGCCGGCAATGGCGCCAGTGGTGTCCCGATCGCCCCCGCCCGAGACGGTGGTCCACAGGGTGGCGGCGTAGTCGCCGAGATGGCGGGAGGCGCACCACAGGGCGAAGGGCATCGTATCCGGCGCTGTAACGCGGCTGCCGTTGCCGAGCTTGGCCGCCGCCTGGCCCACCGGGGTCACCGGCGGCAGCTGGCGGGCCGAGTCCAGCCCGCGGCGGGTGGTGCCTTCGGGTGTGCCGTGCCGGGCCGCCGCCAGCGGATCCTCGCCACGTGTCGCCGCCGAAGCTGCCAGGGCCACCGCTACGGCGCCCGCTTGGCCCTCCGGGTGGGCGTGGGTCACCGCCGCCGATTGACGAGCGTTTTCCGCCGCCGCCTCGGGATCGTCGGCGAAGTAAGCGCCCACGGGGGCCACTCGCATGGCGCCGCCGTTGCCCAGCGAGCCCTGGCCGCCGAAGCCGGTTTGAGCCAGCGAGCGCCAGTCGCCGCCGTCGCCGATGTCGGCCAGGAGCTGGGCCGTCTTGCGGCTGTAGCCCCGGTGGGGCTCGGTCCGGAAGTTACGCGCGAACGCCGCCGCCAGGGCGTCGGGCTCTATGGCGCCGTGCTCGGCCAGCACCGACACGACGCCGATCGCCATGGCGGTATCGTCGGTCCAGGGCCAGGGCCAGGGCCAGGGGCCGGCCGGCAGCTCGGGCCACGCGCCCGTCGCCAGCTCCCCGGCCCGGCGGGGATCGAAGGACAGCTCGCCGAAGGCGTCGCCCACCGACAGCCCCTCCAGGGCCAGCCGGGCGCGCTCCAGCGGCTCCCCGCCGGCGCCCACGGGCTACTTGCCCGCCCCGCCCAGGCACTGGGGCGAGGCCAGGGTCTCGCGGTCCTTGGCCGCCCATTCGGCCGGGGTCAGGGTGTGGAGGGACAGGGCGTGGACCGGCCCCGCCAGCTCGTCGGCCAGGACGCGGTTGATGGTGCGCTGGCGGCCCACCCGCTTCTGGCCCTCGAAGGCCGGGGACACCACGTACACCTTGAAGTGGGATTCGGAGCCCTCCGGCACATTGTGCATGTGGCTCTCGTTGAGGACTTCCAGGTGGACGGGTTCCAGCTCCTGGCTCAGCTTGTGCTCTATGGTTTCCTGCACGCTCATGGCTTATTCCTTGTCCGTTTCCAGTTGAAGGCACACCGAATTGATGCAGTAGCGCAGGCCGGTGGGCTCGGGGCCGTCCTCGAAGACGTGGCCCAGATGGGAGTCGCAGGTGGCGCAGCGTGCCTCGGTGCGCACCATCCCCAGGCTGGCGTCGCGCTCGGTGGCCACGGCGTCCCCGGCCAACGGCTGCCAGTAGCTCGGCCAGCCGGTGCCAGAGTCGAACTTGTGGGCGCTATGGAAAAGGGGCGCGCCGCAAGCCGCGCAATGGTAGACGCCGCCGGCCTTGGTATGGACGTACTCCCCGGAGAACGGCGGCTCGGTTCCCCCCTCCCGGCACACCCGGTACTGCTCCGGTGTCAAGCGGGCGCGCCACTCCGCCTCGGTGGCCGGAAGGGGCTCGGTGTTATCGGGCATGGCGGGATCCTTTTGCTCGGTAGCGGGGGGATCGCGGCTCTCGCCGCTCCTCCAGAGGGCTGCACGCCTGTGACAGGGGCGAAAGCCCCGACGCCTCTTCCCCCGACTTAGATGCCCGAACGGGGCTCAGGTTTTACCGGGACTCGACGGCAGCAGCCGCCAGTGGAAGAATTGCGCCCCCCGCTGCAGGGTCCAGTGGCATGCCAGCAAGGAAGGTAAGCGACATGGCGGACGTCAACAAGGTGGTGCTGGCCTACTCTGGTGGTCTGGACACCTCCATCATTCTCAAGTGGCTCCAGGACACTTACGGCTGCGAGGTGGTGACCTGCACCGCCGACATCGGCCAGGGCGAAGAGGTGGAGCCCGCCCGGGCCAAGGCCGAGCAGCTCGGCGTCTCCCAGATCTACATCGACGACCTGCGCGAGGAGTTCGCGCGCGACTTCGTCTTTCCCATGTTCCGGGCCAACACTGTCTACGAGGGCAAGTACCTCCTCGGCACCTCCATCGCCCGGCCCCTGATCGCCAAGCGCCAGATCGAGATCGCCCGCGCCACCGGTGCCGACGCGGTGGCCCATGGCGCAACTGGCAAGGGCAACGACCAGGTGCGCTTCGAGCTGGGCTACTACGGCCTGGACCCGGACATCCGCGTCATCGCTCCCTGGCGGGAGTGGGACCTGGGCTCCCGCGAGAAGCTCATGGCCTACGCCGAGGCTCACGGCATTCCCGTGGAGGGCAAGCAGGAAGGGGGCGGCTCGCCCTACTCCATGGACGCCAACCTCCTCCATATCTCCTACGAAGGGGGGGTGTTGGAGGACCCCTGGGCCGAGCCCGAGGAGGCCATGTTCCTGTGGTCGGTGAGCCCCGAGCAGGCACCCGACCGGCCCACCTACATCGACATCGGCTTCGGCGGCGGCGACCCCGTGGCCCTCGACGGCGAGGCCCTGGCGCCCCACGAGCTGCTCTCAAAGCTAAACCAGCTGGGCATGGCCAACGGCATCGGCCGCGTAGACATCGTCGAGAACCGCTACGTGGGCATGAAGTCCCGCGGCGTCTACGAGACCCCCGGCGGCACCATCCTGCTGGAGGCCCACCGCGCCATGGAGTCGCTCACCCTCGACCGCGAGGCCGCCCACCTCAAGGACGAGCTCATGCCGCGCTACGCTGAGCTCATCTACAACGGCTACTGGTGGGCCCCCGAGCGCGAGATGCTCCAGGCCGCCATCGACGCCAGCCAGGGCGACGTCACCGGCACCGTTCGCCTCAAGCTGTACAAGGGCAGCGCCACCGTGGTCGGCCGGACCTCGGAAAAGAGCCTCTACGACCCCGACCTGGCCACCTTCGAGGAGGAGACGGTCTACGACCAGGCCGACGCCGAGGGCTTCATCAAATTGAACGCCCTGCGCCTGCGGATGGGGCGGAAGATCGGCGGGGCGGAGTGACAAGCCCGGCCCTGGGAAGGGCTCCCCAAAGACCCCGCCCGAAGGCGGGGTTTTTTAGCGACCGGGGACGCACTGCCGCCAGCTGAACGGGGTGGCGGGGGCGGTGCGCCCGGGTGAAAAACAAGGTGGGTGTCCTTTAGGTACAGGTACCGCCATTGCTCCACGGCCAATCGCCGGGGTTACGGACCATGCCCGCGCGGACGGGGTTGAGCACCACATAGCGCGCCAGTTCGAGCAGGTAGCTGTCGCCGTCGACTAGGATCGCCTTGTAGCGGCCCTGGAATAGGTGACCCGTGCGTCCGTGGCGGCGATTGCTGTACTGCGTGAACACGCCGTTGAGCTGGCGCATGCCTTTCGAGAGATTCGCATCCGGCGTTTCGATCACCAGGGGGTAGTCATTGGTCATCAGGCCGTAGGCATGACAGAGCCAGTTGAAATCCGCCACCACCTGCCCGAGGGTCTCGAGGAATGCCTCGCGGTCGTCGTCATCCTCGTAAATCGCCTCGCGGCGGTCGCCACGAGCCGTCACGTGGTAGAGCGCTCCTGAGAACTCGATGGGGATCGGTCGTGCCATAGGGGCGAACGTATCAGGAACCCATCCCGGATGCTATGTTTCTAGACCTGACCCCAGGTTCCCATTCGGGCGGTTCTGCGGGGGTTTCGTCGGGAAACCGGCGTCTCTACCCGACCCTTTCTACCGAGGTGGGTGTCCCATAGGTTCCCGCCAACTTCCCCCTTTCCACGGGGGAGTGGTATTTTTGCTGTGGCAACCCGGTACCCTCGCCTTGCAAGGACCAAAACCATGGCTGAGTCCGTGCTTCAGCGCATTACCACCGACCCCGCGGTCTGCGGCGGCCATCCTTGCATTCGCGGCCTGCGTATTCGGGTTAGTGACGTCCTGGACCTCCTGGCGAGCGGCGCCACCCGGGAGGAAATCCTGGGGGACTACCCCTACCTGGAGCCCGAAGACATCCAGGCCGCCCTCGCTTATGCCGCCCGCCAGGCCGACCACACCGTCATCGACGCCGCTTTGTAGTGCGCTTCCTCGTGGACGCCCAGCTTCCCCCTGCCCTTGCCAGGTGGCTCATCGAACAAGGGCATCACGCCTACCATGTGGTGGATCTGGGGCTGGAGGCTTCGCCGGACCTTGAGATCTGGCGGGTGGCACACGAGCGGGAAGCGGTGGTTATCTCCAAGGACGAGGACTTCGTAACGCTCGTCACCCTTCAGCCCGAGCAGGCACAGGTGGTCTGGATCCGACTGGGGAACACCACCAAGCGCGGTCTGCTCCAGTGGTTTGCCCCCTTGCTTCAAGGCATCGTGGAGGCCCTGGAGCGGGGCGAACGGTTGGTTGAGGTTAAGGGCAAGGCGAGATGAATCACCGCCCCCTTCCCGCTTATCCCCTCCTGGCCCGCTACTCCGCCACCCACCGATAAATCACTGGAATCACAAGCAGCCGGAGTGGGTGTCCGTTAGGTTGACGGCCAGGCCCTGAATGGCTTCCCCGAATGGCAGCAGCTCCTCCAGGATCGCTCTAAGATCGGTCGCCAGCTTGCGCACCCGCACCTGCTGGCCGTCGCCATCAACCGGAACCAGCACCAAGTTGTTGGAATGCAGGTCGATTCCGCCGTACATTGCCATTGCCGACTCCTTCGTTGGGCTCCGTTGGTTGGTTCTTTCCCCAACGGTACCCCAAAGCGAGGAGCCGGCTAATGATTCTTCAGGTCTTGCTTTTTGCTTCGCCGGTGTTTTCGGAAAAGGAGCCTAAGAGGCAAAAAACAAGACCTGACCCCGTTGACGGA
>NZ_JAZKRM010000014.1:0-66700 GCF_036628635.1 Thiohalorhabdus sp.
GCGGCGCTGTTCCTGGTCATCTTCGGCCACCTGGTGGGCCGCGAGCTGGAGGGCATGGGCGGGGTGGCCTACGCCGACTACATCCTGCCCGGTCTGATCCTGCTGGCGGTGGTCACCAACGCCTACAACAACGTCACCCTGGCCTTCTACGGGGCCCGGCTGCAGCGCCACATCGAGGAGCTGCTGGTGGCGCCGGTGCCGGCGTGGCTGATCGTGGCCGGATTCGCCACCGGCGGCGTGCTGCGCGGCCTGCTGGCCGGGGCCCTGGTGACGCTGGTGGCCCTGCCGTTCACCGAGCTGCAGGTCCACTACCCGGCCATTACATTGGGCATCGCCGTCCTCAGCGCCCTGCTGTTCGCCCTGGCCGGCCTGATCAACGGCCTGTTCGCGCGCAGCTTCGACCATACGTCGGTGATCGCCACCTTCGTGCTGACGCCGCTGATCTATATGGGCGGGCTGTTCTACCCGGTGGATCGTCTGGCCGAGCCGTGGCAGAGCGCGGCGGCCGCCAACCCCATGGTCTACATGATCGAAGGCTTCCGGCACGGCCTGCTGGGAACCGGCGGCTTCCACGGGGCCGCCACCTTCGGGATCCTGACCGCGGTCACGCTGTTGGTGGCGGTCCTGGCCTGGGGACTGGTGGCGCGCGGTGTCCGCATCCGGGCCTAGGGAGGGTAGCGGCGTGGGAGACCGTGGCGAAGCGAATCCGTGGGTTAGGCAGGCCTGCCCCGGCGTGGCCGCGCCCATGGCCACCGGTGACGGCCTGCTGCTGCGGCTGCGCCACCCCGTTGGCGGGCTGACCCCCGAGCAGGCCCGGACCGTGGCCGACGTGGCCCGCCGTTTCGGCTCCGGTGAGCTGGAGATCACCAGCCGGGCCAACCTCCAGCTGCGCGGTTTTTCCGGGGCGAGCCTGCCGCGGGCCCGGGAAGAGCTGGCGGTGACGGGCCTGGTGGACGCCGACCCCCAGACGGAGGCGGTGCGCAACGTGGTGGCGTCGCCGGCGGCTGACCGCGACCCCCAGGCAGTGGCCGATGTCCGCGGCCTCGCCCGGGAGCTGGCAGCGGCGGTCACCCAACGGCCGGCCCTGCTTGAGCTGCCGCCCAAGGTGGGCCTGCTGGTGGACGGCGGCGGGCGAGCCCGCCTGGATCGGCTGGCGGCGGACCTTCGGCTGGAGGCAATGGCCACGGCCGCCGGCGTCTGCTACCGCGTGGCCGCTGGCGGAACGGCGCAGACCGCGGCGGTGCTGGGCTGGGTGGCCCCCGAACGGGCGGTGGCGGTGGCGGCGGCGGTGCTGGAGCGGTTCCAGGCCTTGCGCCGGACGGTCGAGGACCCGCCGCGGCGGCTTTCCGGGGCGGTGGCCCGCTTCGGAACCGAACCCCTGGTTGGGGTCGAGGGCCTGGAGCCGGCGGCGGGGATGGAGCCCGTCGCCCGCCAGCCGGTGTCCGATCCCGGGGCCACCCTCGGCACCGATCCCGAAGGCGTCTGGGTGGGGGCGGCCTTCCCCTTCGGCGCGCTCACCGCCGATCAGCTGGCGGGCCTGGCCCAGCTCATTGATGGCGACAGGGGCGGGGCCCTACGGCTGACGCCGTGGCGCGCTGTGCTGCTGACGGGCGCGCGGGAGGGCGCCCTGTCGGGACTGGACGCCCTGGGTGCGGTGACGGAAGGCACGGACCGGCGGCTGGCCCTCGGTGCCTGCGTCGGGGCGCCGCGCTGCGAGGCCGGGGCCGTTGAGGCCCGGGCCGAGGTCCGGGACCTGGCGGAGGCGGCCGGCGATCTGCCGGCGCGCGGCGGACGGCTCCACGTGAGCGGCTGCGACAAGCATTGCGGCGATCCCGCCGCGGCCACCGCCGTACTGACCGCGACGGGCGAGGGCTACAATCTGGCCCTGGGCGACGGTACCCATCTGCATCCCCTGGCAACCGGGCTGGACCGGGATGCGGCGCAGCGCTGGCTGGCGGCCCTGGAACGGCTGGTTGCAGCCGAGCAACGAGAGGCAGAGGCCGTGGACGCGACCATTGAGCGACTGGACCGGACGGATCTGGCCGATCGGCTCCAAAGGGAGGCCGAGGATGACGGATAGCTCCATGGACTACATCCGCGACGGCCGGGCCATCTACGAGGAGTCCTTCGCCATCATCCGGGCGGAGGCGGACCTGGACCGGCTACCCCCCGATCTGGTGCCGGCGGTGGTGCGCATGATCCATGCCTGCGGCATGACCGATCTGGCCGACGACGTCGGCTTCTCCCCGGGGGCGGCCGGCGTCGTCCGGGGGGCCCTGGCGGATGGCGCCCCCGTCCTGTGCGACAGCGAGATGGTGGCCCACGGCATCACCCGTGCCCGCCTGCCGGCGGGCAACGACGTTGTCTGCACCCTCCGCGACGAGCGCGTCCCGGACCTGGCCGCGCAACTGGGCAACACCCGCTCCGCGGCCGCGCTGGAGCTGTGGCGGCCGCGGCTGGAAGGGGCGGTGGTGGCCATCGGAAATGCCCCCACGGCCTTGTTCCGGCTGCTGGAGATGTTGCACCAGGGTGCCGCCCGGCCGGCGGCTGTAATCGGTATCCCCGTTGGTTTCGTGGGGGCCGTGGAGAGCAAGGAGGCCCTGGCGGCGGACCCGCTGGGGCTGGATTATCTGACCGTTTACGGGCGCCGCGGCGGCAGCGCCATGACCGCCGCCGCCGTCAACGCCCTCGCGAGCGATCGACTATGAGCAATGACGTTTCCGCCCCCATGGGCACCCTGTACGGGGTCGGAACCGGCCCGGGCGACCCCGAGCTGATCACCCTGAAGGCCGCCCGTCTTATCGGCGAATGCCCGGTGGTGGCCCACTTCTGCCGCCGGGGCGGTAGCGGTCAGGCCCGGCGCATCGCCGACGCCCACGTCACCGAGGGCCACGAGCAGCTGGCGCTGGAATACCCGGTGACCACCGAGCTGCCCCAGGGCTCCCCGGCATACCGCCAGGCCGTCGAGGCCTTCTTCGAGGATGCCGCCGAAACCCTGGCCGCCCATCTGGACGCCGGCCGCTCCATCGCGGTGCTCAACGAGGGGGATCCCTTCTTCTACGGTTCCTTCATGCACGTCTATCTGCGCCTGAAGGACCGGTTCCCCACCGAGGTGGTGCCGGGTGTGGCCTCGCCCCTGGCGGCCGCCACCCAGCTGCCGACGCCGCTGATCATGCGCGACGACGTCCTGACCGTGATCCCGGGGACCCTGCCGGAGGCCGATTTCCGGAATGCCCTGGCGGCCGCCGATGCCGCGGTGATCATGAAGGTGGGCACCCGGCGGGACGAGATCCTGCGGGTCATGCAGGAGCTGGGCCGCGGCGAGGGGGCCTGGTACGTGGAGCGGGCCAGCATGGGCCAGGAGCGGGTGGTGCCCCTGGAGGAGGCCCCCGACGAGGCTCCCTACTTTGCCATGATCGTTATGCCGGGGCGGGGGCTGCGCGCCGATGAGCGGTGACGGCTGGGTGGCGGTGGTGGGCACGGGTCCGGCCGGGCCCCAATGGCTGACCCCGGAAACCGCCGACATCCTGGGCCGGGCCACCGATCTGGTGGGCTACGGGCCCTACCTGGATCGGGTGGTTGCGGACCACCAGCGCCGGCACGCCTCGGACAATCGCCAGGAGCTGGACCGCGCCGGCCATGCCCTGGATCTGGCCGCCGAAGGGGCCCGTGTGGCGGTGGTCTCCGGCGGCGATCCGGGGGTGTTCGCCATGGCGGCGGCGGTGCTGGAGGCCCTGGACCGGGACACCGAGGGCCGCTGGCGGGACGTAAGCGTGACCGTCCATCCCGGGGTCTCCGCCATGCAGGCGGCCGCCGCCCGGCTGGGTGCGCCCCTGGGCGCCGACTTCTGCGCCCTGTCCCTCTCCGATAACCTCAAGCCCTGGGCGGTGGTGGAGCGCCGGGTGCGCCTGGCTGCCGAGGCCGACCTGGTCATGGCCCTGTACAATCCCGCCTCGCGCTCGCGGCCCTGGCAGCTGGGGCGGGTCCTGGCCGTCATCGGCGAGGTGCACCCGCCGGCGACCCCGGTGGTCTTCGCCACCGCCGCCGGCCGGGGCGAGCAGGAGCGCCTCACGGTCACCACCCTGGGCGAGGCCGATTCCTCCCAGGCGGATATGCGCACACTGGTGATCGTGGGAATGCCGGGGACCCGGGTACTGGAGCGGGAGCAGGGGACCCTGGTCTACACCCCGCGGTATTACGAGGGGGCGTGATCGGCTGCGGCGCGCTCCTCCAGCCATTGGCGGACCGCCTCAGGGTCGTGGTGGACGGGCACGCCTTCGGGCCGTGCCGGGCGTTGCACCAGCATCACCGGAATGCCGCGCTCGCGGGCGGCGTCCAGCTTGCCCCGGGTGGCGTCGCCGCCGCTGTTTTTGGTCACCAGGACGTCGATGCCGTGCTCGGCCATGAGCGCCGCCTCCGACTCCCGGTCGAAGGGGCCGCGGTCCTGGATGTAGACGGCATCGGCCAGCCCCGGAGGCGGCTCCGGGGGATCGATGGTGCGGATGACGTAGTGCTTGTCCGGGGCCGCCTCGTAGGGAACCAATTCCTGGCGGCCGGTGGTTACCAGCACTCGGTGGCCCAGGGACCGCAGCGCCTCCGCCGCCGCGTCCAGGTCGGGGACCGGGATCCAATGGTCGCCCGGCCCGGGCTGCCAGGCGGGGCGCTCCAGGGCCATCGATGGCACGCCGGTCCGTTCCGCGGCGGCCGCGGCGTTGGTGGAGATGCCCGCGGCGAAGGGGTGGGTGGCGTCCACCATGGCGCCGACGCGGTTCGCCCGCAGGTAATCGGCCAGTCCTTCAACGCCGCCGAAGCCGCCGCTGCGGTAGGGCAGGGCGGTTCGGGAGGGGCGGTTGGTGCGCCCGGCCAGGGAAACGGTGGCGGCCAGGGTCGAATGGCCCTCGAGGAGGCGCGCCAGCGCGTTGGCCTCGGTGGTGCCCGCGAGGATCAGTACCTGCATGGGGATGCTCCCGGACGGCAATAGGAAGGGGAGAATGACCGAAGCCGCTAATGATGGGAGCCCGGGACAAGGCGAGCAACCATGGCTGACCCTGGTGGGCCTGGGCGAGGACGGCTTGGAGGGGCTGACCCCGGGCGCCCGGTCCGCCCTGGAGACGGCTGAAACCGTCTTCGGCGGCGACCGTCATCTGGCGCTTGTCCCGGAGGTCCCCGGCCAGGAGCGCCTTGCCTGGCCCTCGCCGCTCACCGACGCCCTGACCTGGATCGAAGCCCGGCGCGGCCGGCCGGTTTGCGTTCTGGCCAGCGGCGACCCCTTCTGGTACGGCATCGGTGCCACCCTGGCCCGGCGCCTGCCGCCCGAGGCGATGACCGTCCATCCGGCGCCCTCGGCGTTCAGCCTGGCCGCGGCGCGCATGGGGTGGACGCTGCAGGAGGTCCGCTGCCTGTCCCTGACCGGCCGGGCCCTGGAGCGGGTCCACCCCTGGCTCCACGACGGCGCCCGGATTCTGGTGCTGAGCTGGGACGGCACCACGCCGGCGTCCCTGGCCGAGCGGCTGACCGAGCGCGGCTTCGGTTCCTCCACCCTGACCGTTCTGGAGCGCATGGGCGGCCCCGGGGAGCAGCACCGCGAGGCCCTTGCGGACGAGTGGGGCGGGGCGGAGGCGGCCGACCTGAACACCATTGCCGTGACCTGCCGGGCGGAGCCGGATGCTCGTCCCGTTGCCCGGACGCCGGGCCGACCCGAAGGGGATTTCCACCACGACGGCCAGATCACCAAGGCCGAGGTGCGCGCCGTGACTCTGGCCCACCTGGCACCCGGCACCGGGGACCTGTTGTGGGACATCGGTGCCGGATCGGGCGCCGTGGGGTTGGAGTGGATGCTGGCGGACCCGGCCAACCGCGCCGTGGCGGTGGAGCCCCGCCCGGAACGGATCGCCAACATCGCCGCCAACGCCGGAGATTTCGGGGTGCCGGATCTGCAGTGTGTCGAGGGTCAGGCGCCGGAGGCCCTGGACGGTCTGCCGGCCCCGGACGCCATCTTTATCGGCGGCGGCCTGACCACGCCCGGGCTCGTCGACCGCTGCCGCGCATCCCTGAGCCCCGGCGGGAGGCTGGTGGCCAACAGCGTCACGGTGGAGGGGGACGCGGTGCTGGCCGAGGCGCAGCAGCTGCTGGGGGGCCGGCTCACCCGCTTGGCGGTGGAGCGGGCCCAGCCCTTGGGCGGCTTCAGCGGTTGGAGCCCCTTACGGCCGGTGACCGTCTGGTCCTGGGTGATGCCGTGATCGCCCTCGGCGTCGGTTTCAGCACCCGTTGCGACGTCGAGGAGCTGGCGGGACTGGCTGCCGGGGTGCTGCGGCAGGCCCTGGGGGAAGGGCGGACCCCCTCAGCAGGGGTCATCGCTACGCTCGAGCGCAAGCGCGACGGTGGCCTGCTGGAGCCCGTGGCCGTGCGCCTTGGCCTGAAACCACTGTACCTGAGCCCGGAAGGGCTGGCGCCGTTCCAGGAGGGGATGGAGCTTTCGGGGAGCGCGGCTGCCGCCGCGGGCGTGGGCTCGGTGGCCGAGGCCTCGGCCCTGGCCGCAGCCGGTCCCGGGGCGCGGCTGGTGGTGGCCAAGACCACCAGCTCCCTGGCCTCCTGCGCCGCCGCTCGGATCCTCGACCCGGAAGACCCCAATCGGATTAAGGAGCCGGAGAGCCCATGACCGTCCACTTCATCGGCGCCGGCCCCGGCGCTCCAGACCTGCTGACCCTGCGCGGCCGGGACCTTATCGCTGCCTGCCAGGTGTGCCTCTACGCCGGCTCCCTGGTGCCCGAGGAGGTCCTGGCCCATGCCCCGGAAGGAGCGCAGGTGATCAATACCGCGCCCCTGACCCTCGACGCGATCATGGCGGAGATCGAGGCGGCCGAGTCCGCGGGCCACGACGTGGCGCGGCTGCATTCCGGGGACCTGTCGGTCTACAGCGCGGTGGGCGAGCAGGTCCGGCGCCTGGAGGCGGCGGGCATCGCCTACACCATCACCGCCGGGGTCCCGGCCTTCTCGGCGGCCGCCGCCAGCCTGGGGGCCGAGCTAACCGTGCCCGAGGTGGCGCAGTCGCTGGTGCTGACCCGCACCCAGGGGCGCGCCTCGGCCATGCCGTGCGGCGAGACCCTGGAGGCCTTTGCTGCCACCGGCTCCACCCTGGCCATCCACCTGTCCCTTCACAACATCGCGGACGTGGTGGCGCGGCTGGCTCCCTACTACGGCGAGGAATGCCCGGCCGCCGTGGTTCTGCGTGCCAGCTGGCCCGACGAGACGGTGCTCACCGGCCAGCTGGCCACCATCGCCGACCAGGCCGCAGAGCTGGAGATTCGTCGAACCGCCCTGATACTGGTGGGCCCCGCCCTGGCTCCCGGGGCGTTCCGGGACAGCGCCCTCTACGACCCCAAGCATGTCCGGCGTTTCCGGGGCCAGGACGAGGGGGCTTAGGTGGCCGCTCTGGCGTGAAGGGCCCGGGCATTCGCTTTCCTGATTACTTATAAGGCTCAGCCCTACCGGGCCTGGATTGGGCAAGGGGGCGGTGCGACTGGGGGGTGTCTGACCCCTCGCAGAGGGGTCAGACGGGGTCGCCGCCTTCGGCGCCGCCCCGCGGTCTTCTACATTGCCGAAACGGGGTCGGGGTCCCCCGGAGCTCCGCGCCCTTGCCCAATCCAGGGTTTTGCCAAAGTCGGCTGAGCCTTATAAGTAATCAGGTTCGGTTTTGACGGTTTCCCACGGCCCGTGTAGGTTAAGCCCCATTCGACTGCCGGAAAGTTCGGTAGTCACAATTCGGAAGAACCCGCCTCAGGTGTTCCGCGGACAAGGCAAATCCGCGGAATGAAACGGGAAGTCCGGTATGCCCCGCTACTAAATTCGGCGGCAAAAGCGGTTCCGAAAGGAACCGTCCGCGAGCCGAATTTAGTAGCGGGGCAAAGCCGGCGCTGCCCCCGCAACGGTAGGCGAGTGACGGGACGGCCTTCGAGCCACTGCTCCGCCACAAAATCGGCCTTAAGCCCTGTGCCAGTTGGACGGGATTTTGCTTGGCGATTTTGTGGCGGGACGGGAAGGCGGCCGTCCCGGCGGATCTCTGCGGAGAGCCGCCTAGCTCGTTAGCCCGGAGACCGGCCTGGGGTTTGGCCACGGCACTGCGGAGGGCAGCTCCGGGCGCGGACCCCGCTGTCTCCGTCCCGCCCCTTCGTCCTCCCAGCTGCCTGCGCCATGTGCGGGTGCGCACCTGGGAGGAAGCATGCAGAAGCCAATCTTGGCCCTCACGGGCCTGACTGTTGCCCCGATAATCGCCGTGGCCCCCCATGCCGCGGCCCAGAAAGCCACCACACTGGAGGAGGTGGTGGTCACTGCCACACGGGCTCCCCAGCCCCGATCCGAGAGCTTGGCCCCCACCACCGTCATCGACCGCCAGGACATCGAGCAAAGCGGGCAGCGGAGCCTCCAGGGCCTGCTGCAGCAAACGGTGCCGGGGCTGCAGATCAGCAACAGCGGCGGAGCGGGCAAGGACACCTCGGTCTTTCTGCGCGGCACCAACAGCGATCACGTCCTGGTGCTGATCAATGGGGTCAAGCAGGGCTCGGCCACCCTCGGGACGACATCCTTCCAGCATCTGCCGCTGGCCCAGATCGAGCGCATCGAGGTGGTGCGCGGGCCCCGCTCCAGCCTCTACGGCTCGGAGGCCATCGGCGGCGTCATCCAGATCTTCACCCGCAGCGGCGAGCCGGGGATGCGGGCCAACGCCCGGGCGGGCTACGGCTCCAACGACCGCTACGAGGCCAGCGCCGGCATCAGCGGCGGCACCGAAGCCACCACCTACAGCTTGCATCTGGACCGCGTGGATACCGAGGGCATCGACGCCCATGAAGGGGGAAATCCGGACGAGGACGGTTACGACAACACCTCGGTCAACCTCTCCCTGGAGCACGAGCCATGGCAGGAGGGGCGAGCCAGTATCTCGTTCCTGCGGGCCGAGGGCACCAACGAGTTCGATCCCTTGTTCGGCGGGGCCAATGGGACGGACTTCGTTCAGCAGTCCGCCCAGGTCCGTTTCGAGCAGACCGTTAACACCTATTGGGACACCACGCTCCAATTCGGAGAGAGCCGGGACGAGACCGACAACCTTCTGGACGATGAGCGCCAGACCTTCTTCGATACGCGGCGCATCGAGGCCACCTGGCAGAACCGATTGTTCCCAACAAGCAATCAGGAGGTGGTCCTGGGGGTGGATTACCGGGACGACCGGGTGGATTCCTCCACCGACTTTGCCGAGGACAGCCGCTACAATCGGGCCGTGTTCGGCCGCTGGGACTGGTCTCGCGGCCCCTACCGGGCGCAGCTGGGCCTGCGTCATGACGACAACGAGGCGTTCGGAGGGCAGCTTACCGGGGATGCCGTCCTCGGCTACCGGTTGAACGAGGGCCTGCGGGTGACCGCCTCCTACGGGACCGCCTTCAAGGCCCCGACATTCAATGATCTGTTTTTCCCCGATATCGGATTTTTCAAGGGCAATCCGGACCTGGAGGAGGAGACCTCCCGGTCGGCCGAGCTGGGCCTTATCGGTAACGCGGCTTGGGGAAGCTGGGAGATCCGCTACTTCGAGACCCGGATCGATGATCTCATCCAGAACGAGACGGTGGGCGGGGTGCTGCAGCCCCGCAATGTGGACCAGGCCGAGATCCGGGGGGTGGAGCTGGCCGCCGATGTCCGCGTTGATGGCTGGCGGGTGCGGCCCTCGCTCACTGTCCAGGATCCCGAGAACGAGGATACGGGCAATCAGCTCCGGCGTCGGGCGGAGCAGAGCTTTAAGCTGGATGCCCTGTATGCGGCTCCCCGCTGGACACTCGGCGGCAGCCTCCAGCTGGAGAGCGAGCGTTTCGACGATGCCGCCAATCAAACGCGCCTGGCCGGCTACGGCGTGGTCAACCTGCGCGGCGAGTACCGCCTTGCGCCGCAGTGGAAGGTCCGGGTGGAAGGCAACAACGTCCTGGACAAGGACTATCAGACCGCCGACGGGTTCAACCGGCTGGGCCGTACGGTTTTCGCCAGCGTGAGCTATGGCGGACGCTAGGCGGTCTGTGCGGCGAGGCTCGGGGAGGGGTACTTGCCGGCATCGTCTCCGGTGCCTCCCGGCACTGGTCCTGGCCGGCCTTCTGGTTTTGGCTGCTACTCGGTCCGTTGCCGGGAATCCCCCCCGGGTAGTCTCCATCAACGCCTGCACCGATCAGCTGGTGCTGAAGCTCGCGGACCCCGATCAGATTGCCTCGGTCTCCGAATACGCCGGCAGCCCGTCCTTCTCGGTCATGGCGGAGGTGGCCAAAGCCTACCCCAAGAACCAGGGGCATGCCGAGGAGGTGCTGGTCCACGATCCGGATCTCGTGATCTCCGGGCCCTACACCAATCGGGCCACGGCGAACCGGCTGGAGGCTTTGGGCTATCGGGTGGTGACGCTGGACAGCCCGGACACCTTCCCGGGGATCCGCGATAACCTGCGCCGGATGGGCCGGTTGCTCGGTCATCCCGAGCGGGCGCAGCGCCTTATCGAGCGCATGGACCGCATCCTGGCGGCGGTCGCTGCCGAGCTGCCGCCCGAAAACCGCCGACTGCGCGCTCTGGCGCTGCGGCCTAACGGTGTGACGGTGGGCAAGGGCTCGCTACTGGACACGGTGATGCAGGCCGCCGGCCTGCGCAACGTCGGCCGGGAGCTCGGCGCCGGCTCCTACCGCGAGCTGCCGCTGGAGCATCTGGTGGCGACCCAGCCGGACTTGCTGGTGCTGGCCTCGTCGGATACGGCCCAACCGTCGCTGGCCCAGGGGGTGATGCACCATCCCGTGTTCGATGCCCTCGAGAGCCGGCGCGAACCGGTGTGGCTGCCCGGCCGGCTGTGGACCTGCGGCGGCTGGTTCAATGCCGAGGCGGTGGCCCGCTTGGCGGAGCATGCCTACGGCATCCGAGTAGACAGTGAGGAGTGAGGCGTGAGGCGAGGAGGACCGTAGGTTCGACTTTAGTCGAACGGTTTTCCCCGGAGGGAGGTCTCTGATCATTGCGAGCCCATGGGAGCTTCGCGCATGACCCGTGAAATGGGCCGGCCCTGGCTGCTGACCCTTCTGGCCGCGGTATTGGCTGGGCTGATGGTGGGCAGCCTAACCCTCGGCTACGTGGCCATCCCGCCCGGCCAGGTCCTGGGGGCGTTGGTGACCCCGGCGGAGACCCCCGTCTCCCTCATCGTCCAGGAGCTGCGCGTGCCGCGCACCCTGCTCGGCCTCTTCGTGGGGGCCAGCCTCGGGATCGCCGGGGCCGGGCTCCAGGGGTTGCTGCGCAATCCCTTGGCCGAGCCCGGCGTGCTGGGCATCTCCAACAGCGCCGCCCTGGGCGCCGTGGCCACCCTGTACACGGGCATCGCCGCGACGGCCCCCCTGGCCCTGCCGGCGGCGGCCATGGCGGGTGCCCTGCTGGCCATGCTGGTGCTCTACGGTCTGGCCGGGCGCGAGGCCAACGTCCAGACCCTGATCCTGGCCGGAGTGGCCATCTCGTCCCTGGCGGGCGCGCTCATCTCGGTGGCGCTGAACCTGGCGCCGAGCGCCCACGCCACCACCGAGATCCTGTTCTGGCTCCTGGGCTCGCTGGCCGATCGCGGCATGGACCACGTGGCGTGGGGGCTGCCGTTCATGGGGGCCGGTATCATCCTCCTGCTGACCGCCGGGCGCGCCCTGGACGCCCTCAGCATGGGCGAGGAGACCGCCCGCAGCCTGGGGTTCAACCTGACCGGCCTGCGCTTCCGGGTGATCGCCGGGGCCACCCTGGCGGTGGGCGCCGGGGTGGCCGTTAGCGGCAGCATCGGCTTCGTGGGACTGGTGGTCCCTCACATACTGCGGCCGCTGGTGGGCTACCAGCCGGCGCGGCTGCTGCCGGCCAGCGCCCTGGGTGGCGCCATACTGCTGCTGCTGGCGGACATGGGGCTGCGCCTGGCCAGCGACGAGGTGGATCTCAAGCTGGGCGTGGTCACCGCCCTGGTAGGGGCGCCGTTCTTCCTCCACCTGGTGCTCAAGACGCGGAGGATGACGGTATGAGCCGGGCGGAGCGAGCCGCGAGCCTGCAGGCCCGGCAGCTGAGCCTGAGCCTGGGGGGCGAACCGGTGGTGGCGGGTGTCGATCTGGCCCTCCACCCCGGCGAGGTGGTGGCCGTGCTGGGCCCCAACGGCGCCGGCAAGAGCACGCTTCTGCGGGCCCTGGCCGGACTCCAATCGCCGCTGCACGGCGAGGTGCTTCTGGCCGGCGAATCCCTGGCCGCCATGAAGGGCAATCGCCGGGCCCGGGAGGTCGGCTACCTGCCCCAGGCGGCCACGGTCCATTGGCCGCTGCCGGTGGAGCGGGTGGTGGCCCTGGGGCGGCTGCCCCATATGAGCCCCTGGCAGCGCCTGAGCGCCGCCGACGGCTACGCCGTCGACCGCGCCCTGGCCGCCACGGGGGTGGAGGGCCTGCGCCGGCGCACGGTCACCGAGCTCTCGGGCGGCGAGCGCGCCCGGGTGCTGCTGGCCCGGGTGCTGGCCGGCGAGCCCAACTGCCTGCTGGCCGACGAGCCGGTGGCGGGGCTCGATCCCTATCACCAGGTCCACTTCATGGAGCTGGTGCGGGAGTACGCCGGCGAGGGCCGGACCGTTGCCCTGGTCATGCACGACCTCAACCTGGCCGCCCGCTTCTGCGACCGCCTGGTGCTCATGGACCAGGGCCGGCTGGTGGCCGACGGCTCGGCCCGGGAGGTGCTCGACCCCGGCCATCTGGCACGGGTTTTCGGTATCCGGGCGGTCTACGGGGAGTCCGAGGGCGAGCCCTACGTGGTGCCGTGGGGGCGGGCATGAAGGAGCTGATCCTGGGCGGCGCCCGCTCGGGCAAGAGTGCCCTGGCGCAGCAGCGGGCTAAGGCTTCGGGGGCGTCGGTGACCTACGTGGCCACCGCCACCGCCGGAGACTCCGAGATGGGTGACCGCATTGCCCGCCACCAGGCCGAACGCCCCGAGCACTGGGGCCTGGTGGAGGAGCCCGCGGCCCTGGGCCGGGTCCTGCGCGATCGGGCGGCCCCCGGGGCCTGCCTGCTGGTGGACTGCCTGACCCTGTGGCTGAGCAATCTGCTGGCGGCCGGCGAGGCAACCCTGGAGCAGGAGCAAGCCGATTTCCTGGCCGCCCTGACCGAGGCCCCGGGCGCGGTCATCCTGGTCAGCAACGAGGTGGGGCAGGGCGTCGTCCCGGCCGACCCCACCTCCCGGCGCTTCGTGGACGAGGCCGGCCGGCTCCACCAGGCCGTTGCCGGGGAATGCGAGCGCGTCACCCTGGTGACGGCGGGCCTGCCCCAAACCCTCAAGCAACCCCTGTAGGAGCGTGGCCGCCGCAGGTCGGGGCTGGTAGCCCCTCCCACTCCAAGCGAGGCTCGGGTTGGGGCAGGGTATTGTGGGACGGGCCACTGGCCCCGACGCCTTTGCGGTCCTGGTTGAATGCTCAAAATATTGCACCGGCAAAGGACCCTCATGACCCAACCCTGGTATCTGGAAGAACCAGCCGCCCCCGACCGCGCCGCCGAGGCGGCGGCCCGGGAGCATCAGGGGCAGCTGACCAAGCCGGCCGGCTCCCTCGGTCAGCTGGAGGGTCTGGCGGTGCGCCTGGCCGGGCTGCAGGGGCGGGTGAATCCGGATTTGTCGAACGTCCGTATCGCCGTGTTCGCGGCCGACCACGGCGTGGCCGCCGAGGGCGTGTCCGCCTTCCCTCAGGCGGTGACCACGGAGATGATCCGCAACTTCAGCCGCGGCGGCGCGGCGGTGAGCGTGCTGGCCGGGGAGCTCGGTGCCGACCTGGAAGTGGTGGAGTTGGGCGCGGCGGTGGATCCCGGGCCGCTGCCCGGCGTGGTGCCGGCCCGCATCGCCGCCGGCACCGGCAACATGCGCCACGAGCCGGCCATGCTGGTGGAGGAGCTGGAGGTCGCGCTGGCCGCGGGCCGGGCCGCCGCCGAGCGCGCAGCCGAATCCGGGACGCGGCTTTTCATCGGGGGCGAGATGGGCATCGCCAATACCACGGCCGCAACCGCGCTGGCCTGCGGCCTCACCGGGCAAAGGCCGGAGACCCTGGTGGGGCCGGGGACCGGTCTCGACCCCGCCGGGGTGGACCACAAGGCCGCTGTCATCCGCGATACCCTGGGCTTGCACGCGCCCGATCCGGCGGAGCCCTTCGAGGCCCTGCGCACCGTGGGCGGCTTCGAGGTCGCGGCCCTGACCGGAGCTTACATAGCGGCCGCCCAGCGCGGCATCCCGGTTGTGGTGGACGGCTTCATCGCCACCACCGCGGCACTGGCCGGGGTACGCTTGAATCCGGATGTGGCACCATGGCTGATCCACGCCCACCGCTCCGCCGAGCCCGGCCACGACGCCGTGTTGGCGGCCCTGGACGCGGCGCCCTTGTTGGATCTGGGCATGCGCCTGGGCGAGGGCAGCGGCGCGGCCGCCGCGGTCTCCCTGCTGCGCTCGGCGGTGGCATTGCACAACGGCATGGCGACCTTCGCCGGTGCCGACATCTCCTCTTGAGCCGTTTCCTTTAACCGGGCGAAGGGAAAATACGGTTTATGGATGCCAGTGAGACCCTGATCGATCTCATCCGCCACGGCCAGCCCGAGGGCGGACGCATGTTCCGGGGGGTTACCGATCACTCCCTGTCGGAGCAAGGATGGGCGGAGATGCGGTTGGCGACCGCCGGCGAGGCCGGCTGGGAGGTAGTGGTCACCTCGCCGCTGACCCGCTGCGCCGAGTTCGCCGAGGTCCTGGCCGACGCCCGGGGGCTGCCGCTGGAGCGCCTCCACGGCCTGCGCGAGATGGACTTCGGCGCCTGGGACGGCCGCACCGCTTCGGACATCCTGGCCAACGGCCCGGGCGACCTGAGCGCCTTCTGGGCCGATCCCGAGCGGGCTCAGGCACCCGAGGGCGAGGCCCTGGCCGATTTCCGGGAGCGGGTGGTGTCGGCATGGGAGCACCTCCTGGCGCGGTACGCCGGGCGCCACGTGCTGGTGGTGGGCCACGGTGGCGCCATCCGGGTGACCCTGGCCCATGTCCTGGGCATGCCGCTGGCCAACCTGTTCCGCATGGAGGTCCCCTATGCCGGCCGCAGCCGCGTCCGCAGCGACGACGCCGGCGTCCGGCTGGTGGCCCACGGTAGTCACGAATGATCCCCCTGCGTCTCGCCGTCCAGTTTCTGACCCGGGTCCCCTTGGGGGTGCCCGCTGCGCCCAGGGCGGCCGACCTGGGCCGCTCGGTTGCCTTCTACCCCCTGGTGGGGCTCGGTCTGGGTCTGGTCCTGGCGGTGGTAGGGGCCCTGGCGGGCCAGGGCCCGGGCCTCCTGGCCGCGGCCCTGCTGGTCACCCTGTGGGCCGCTGCCACCGGTTTCCTGCATCTGGACGGTTTGGCCGACAGCGCCGATGCCTGGCTGGGCGGCCAGGGCGACGCCGAGCGTACTCTGGCCATCCTCAAGGACGCCTACGCCGGCCCGGCCGGCGTTACCGCCGTGGTGCTGGTCCTGCTGGTCAAGGTGGCGGCATTGGCGCCGTTGATGGTCGCCGGCGGGGTGGCGGCCCTGGTCCTGGCGCCTTTGCTGGCCCGGGCCGGAACCGCCGCGCTGCTGCTGACCACGCCCTACGTCCGTGCCGGCGGCCTGGGCGAAGCGGCCGCCGCCAACATGCCCCGTCCGGCGGTGTTGCTGGGGGTGGCGCTTTCGGGCCTGGTGGCGCTGCTGGTGGGCGGGGTGGCCGGCCTGGGTGCCCTGGTGGCCGGCGGGCTTGTCCTGCTGGGTCTACGCTGGCTCATGGTCCGCCGCATCGGCGGCGTTACCGGCGATACCCTGGGCGCCGCCATCGAGGTCAGCGAGGCGGTGGTGCTGGTGGTGTTCGCCTTCGGTACGTGAGGAGTGAAGCGTGAGGGGTGAGGAGTAACGGCAAAAACCAGGGCGCTCTCCGCAGATTGCGCAGATGCCCGCAGATGAAAGGTTGCACACGGACATCGGTGTTATCTGCGGATACCGCCGTTGCCTGTGACTTTGGTGCTACTCTTCACCCCTCACGCCTCACTCCTCACCCCGGCAGCAGCCGCCGCAGAGGCTCGGTCCACAGGTGGGCCTCCATGGCGTCGGCCAGGTGGTCGATGCCGGCCTCGCGCAAGGCGTGGTAGTCCGTGGCCTCGGGGGCGGTGAGCCCGGCCCAGCGCAGGAGGGTCTCGCGGGCCTCCGGTTCGTCGAACAGGCCGTGCAGGTAGGTGCCCATGACGCGGTCTTCCTCGGAGCGGGCGCCGTCAACGGCGTCTTCCAGATGGACTGCGGGCCGTTCCACCGCCGGACCCCGGCTAACGCCCATGTGGATCTCGTAGCCGGATACCGCCGCTCCCTCCAGCGCCAGCCGGCCGGCCACGTGGCTGAGCTGTTTCTCGGGGGCCAGGGTGGTGTCCAGGTCCAGCAGGCCCAGCCCCTCGGTGGTGCCGGTCTCGCCCTCCAGCCCTTCCGGGTCGGCCAGGGTCCGGCCCAGCATCTGGAAGCCGCCGCAGACGCCGATGACCCGGCCGCCGTAGCGCAGGTGGCGCTGGATGTGGGCCTCCCAGCCCTGCTCGCGCAGCCAGGCGAGGTCGCTGCGTACCGCCTTGGACCCGGGCAGGATCACCAGGTCCGCCCCCTCCAGGGATTCGCCCGGCCCGGTGAATTGCAGGTCCACCTGCGGGTGCAGGCGCAGGGCGTCGAAATCGGTGTGGTTGCTGATGCGGGGCAGGGCGGGGACCCGGACACGCAGGGTGTCGGACCGGTCCGCCTCCGCGGGCGCGCTGTCGGTCAGCCTGTCTTCCGCCTCCAGGTGCAGGCCGTCGAGGTGGGGAAGGGTGCCCACCACCGGGATGCCGGTGCGCTCCTCCAGCCAGTCGATCCCGGGCTGAAGCAGCGAGATGTCGCCGCGGAAGCGGTTGATGACCAAGCCAGCCACCAGCGCCCGCTCGTTCGGGGCCAGCAGCTCCAGAGTCCCCACCAGCTGGGCGAAGACGCCTCCGCGGTCGATGTCGGCGGCCAGCAGCACGGGGCAGTCCACGGCCTCGGCGAAGCCCATGTTGGCGATGTCGTGCTCGCGCAGGTTGATCTCCGCGGGGCTGCCGGCGCCCTCGACGACCACCACGTCGTAGGTCGCCGCCAGACGCTCGTGAGCGGCCAGCACCGCCTCGCGGGCTATGCGCTTGTAGTCGTGGTAGGCCACGGCGTCCATGGTGCCGATAGCCTGGCCGTTGACGATGACCTGGGCGCCGGTGTCGGTGGCGGGTTTGAGCAGGACCGGGTTCAGGTCGATGGTGGGGGCCATGCCGGCGGCCTGGGCCTGAGCCGCCTGGGCCCGGCCGATCTCGCCACCGTCGGCGGTGACGGCGCTGTTGAGCGCCATGTTCTGGGGCTTGAACGGGGCCACATTGAGACCGCGGCGCGCCAGGAGTCGGCACAGGCCGGTAACCAGCGCGCTCTTGCCGGCGTCGGAGGTGGTCCCCTGGATCATGATGGTGGTTGCTCGCATGGCGGCATTTTCCCATAGACGAGGGCCTCTTTGAGCACCGCGCTGGTGGTTATCGCGGCGGTGGTCGCCGATGCCTTCCTGGGTGAGCCGCGGGCTTGGCACCCTCTGGCGGCCTTCGGCAGCCTGGCGCAAGCCCTGGAACGGCGCTGGAACCGGGGCGAGGACCGCCGCTGGTGCGGGGTAGGGGCCTTGGCCCTGCTGGTGGCAGGGCCAGCAGCTGTGGCCGGCCTGCTGGCAGCCATTCCCGGGCTGGGCTGGGTGGTGGCGGCGGTGCTGCTGTATCTGGCCATCGGCATGCGCAGCCTGAGCGATCATGCCAAGGCCATCGCCGGGCCGTTGGCCCGCGGTGATCTTGCAGCCGCTCGGATGGCAGCGGGGCGGATGGTGAGCCGGGAAACCACCGCCCTGGACGAGAGGGGAATAGCCCGCGCTGGCATCGAATCGGTTCTGGAGAACGGTGCCGACGCGGTTTTCGGCGCGCTGTTCTGGTTCGTGGTGCTGGGAGTTCCGGGCTTGGTGGCGTACCGCCTGACCAATACCCTGGATGCCATGTGGGGCTACCGCACCCCGCGCTACCGGGTGTTCGGCTGGGCGGCGGCGCGCCTGGACGATGCCCTTAACTGGCCGGTGGCCCGGCTCACCGCCTTGACCTACGCCCTTGCCGGGGAGACGAGGATGGGGCTGAGCTGCTGGCGCAGCCAGGGCCCTCGCTGGAAAAGCCCCAACGCAGGCGTGGTCATGGCCGCCGGGGCCGGTGCCCTCGGGGTCGCTTTGGGCGGTCCCGCCCAGTATCACGGACGCGTGGAGGAGCGACCCGCTCTCGGCTTCGGTGTGGAGCCCGGGGCCGCGGACCTGCGGCGGGCGGTAGCTCTGGTCCGCCGGGGCCTTATCGGATGGATTGCGGTAATCCTTTTGGGGGATGCGTTTCTTGCCTGACCACGGCGGTGATCTTAGCGAGGCCACGCGGCGCTTCGGCGAGCCTGAAGGCGGTTGGCTGGACCTATCCACGGGCATCAATCCGCTTCCCTACCCGGTCCCGGAGGTGCCGCCGACAGTTTGGCACCGCCTTCCCGAGGAGGGAGACGGCCTCATGGAGGCTGCTGCGGCCTACTACGGGACCCGGGAGCTGATCCCCGTACCCGGCTCCCAGGCCGCCATCGCCGCATTGCCCTATCTGCGCCGCCATTGCCGGGTGGCCGTGCTGTGGCCCACCTACGCCGAGCATGCCTACCGCTGGGAGCGGGCCGGTCACCAAGTGGAGCGGATTACGCAGGACCAGTTGGAAGCCGCCTCGGGCGAGGTGGACGTAGTGGTGCTGGGCCAGCCCAACAACCCCGACGGCAAGGGTTTTGCCCCCGAGCAGCTGCGCCACTGGCGCCGCCGGCTGGCCCGGCGGGAGGGTTGGCTCGTGGTGGACGAGGCCTTCGCCGATACTCAGCCCGGTGCCTCCCTGGTCGATGAAGCAGGGGAGCCCGGATTGGTGGTGCTGCGTTCCATGGGCAAGTTCTTCGGCCTCGCCGGGGCTCGCCTCGGCTTTGTGGCTGGTCATCGGTCCATCCGGGATGCCGTGGCCCAGGAATTGGGCCCCTGGCCCGTGTCGGGTCCTGCCCGGCTGGTAGGCCGCCAGGCGTTGGCCGATGAGGCGTGGCAGCGCCAAACGCGGGTGGCACTGGCCGAATCAGCGCAGCGGCTGGATTCGCTGCTGCGTTGGGCAGGCTTGCAACCTTCCGGAGGCACGGAGCTGTTCCGGTGGGTGACTACGGATCGAGGCCAAGCTTGGCAGCACGGTTTGGCCCGCCATGGTGTATGGGTGCGCTGCTTCCGGGAACCAACCGGGTTACGGTTCGGCCTGCCCGGTAACGAGACAGGCTGGAACCGGCTATGGCAGGCCCTCGCTGGCGCGTCCGCCTGAAGGTGCTATCCTTGCCGGCCCAATCCCCCCTTCCCGGTTCACTGCCTTGGACTCGTTGCTGCCCGTCGCCCTGGTCATCGGTCTGGCCAGCTGGCGGCATTGCCTAGGTATGTGCGGCGGCATTATCGGTGCCCTGAGCATGGGCCTGGCGTCCGAGGTGCGGGCCCGGCGCGCCGCCCTCGTGACCTACGTGATCGCCTATAACAGCGGCCGCATAGCCAGTTACAGCGTCATTGGGGCTCTGGCTGGGGCAGCCGGAAGCGGCGTGGCCGGCCTCCTGGCGCCGGTCGAGGGCCCCATTCTTCTTAGGGTTATGGTTACCGGACTGGTGATCGCGGTTGGCCTCTACCTGGCCGGCTGGTTCCCCAGTCTGGCCGTGGTAGAGCGCCTGGGACAGCCGCTTTGGCAGCGGCTGGAGCCCCTTGGCCGGTCCCTGTTCCCAGTACGCAGCCCCCGGCGGGCGCTAGCCTTCGGCGCCGTCTGGGGCTGGCTGCCTTGCGGCATGGTGTATTCGGCGCTGCTGCTGGCGGTGGGAACCGGCGGGCCGGCAAAGGGGGCCGCTTTCATGGCCTTGTTCGGCCTGGGGACGCTGCCCGCTGTTGCCGGGGCCAGGGCCTTCGCCGGTCTGACTATCCGCCTGGGCCGCATTCCCACATCAACCAATGGGTCGGGGGTACTTTGATCCTGCTGGCGGTGTTAGGGCTCTGGTATAGTATGAAGAACCCACTCCCTGTGGGGGTTTGATCCTTAGCGGTCGGCTTCGGTCCAGATGGTCGTCGCCTTGGTGAGGTTCCTCCGCCGGTTTGAAACAAGGTGCTACTCACGGGTCCTTTGCCGGAAGGGGCCGTGCCTGTGGCTAGGGTCCTTGCGGCCGCCGCCACATCAGCTTGCTGAAAGGCCGCGCATTTGTGCAACGGGAACCGAGAGGAGGCCCCGTGCCCACTGCCTTTGACCAGGACCTGTTCGGCGAGGCGCCGGCGTTCCAAGCCGCCATCCGCACCGCGAGGATTGTTGCAACGGCGGATGTCCCGGTATTGGTACTGGGTGAGACCGGCACTGGCAAAGAATTGCTGGGCCGGGCTCTGCATGCCGAAAGCCCTCGTCGTGGCGGGCCTTTCGTTCCGGTGAATTGCGCCGCCTTGCCCACGGATTTGGCCGAGTCCCACCTGTTCGGCCATTGCAAGGGCGCCTTTACGGGGGCGGTAACGGACAACGGTGGGCTGGTAGCCGCTGCCGAGACCGGTACCCTGTTCCTGGACGAGGGGGGCTAGCTGGAGGCCGCGGTCCAGACCAAGCTGCTGCGCTTTTTGGAAGCCGGGGAATATCAGCGGGTGGGCGAGGCCGCCCAGCACTGGGCCGATGTCCGCGTGGTGGCAGCCACCAATCGGGACTTGGCTGCGGAGGTGACAGCTGGCCGCTTCCGCGAGGATCTCTACTACCGTCTGCACGTGGTCCCGGTGGAGCTGCCGCCTTTGCGCGACCGGCCTGGGGATGCCCGGGCGCTGGCCGGCGGCTTCGTGCGTGAATTGGCTGACCAGCATGGCGTCGAGCCGCCCGTGTTCAGCGAAGGTGCCCTTAAGCGGCTCGAGGCCTATCCTTGGCCGGGCAACGTGCGCGAACTTCGCAACCTCTGCCAGCGTTTGGTGATCCTGCTGCCCGGCCAACGGATCGAGCTCCTGCGCTCAGTGCCCGGCGTCTGGGGCAGCCGCCTCGGGGGTGCGGGCATCGACCCCATCATCGCGGGGCCAGGACGAGACCCAGCTCAACGTCCTGCTCGACGGCGGCACCATCCGGGGCGGCTGCCCCAACCGCATGGACCCGCCCACCGCTTACGTGGCCCCGGAGACCTACGACGAGGTGACGGTTATCAAGGGCAGCCAGACGGTGGTCCACGGCGGCGGCGGCTCCGGCGGCACCGTGCTGTTCGAACGCGACACACCCAGTTTCGGCCCCGATGAGCGCCTGCGCGGCCAAGCCGGCGCGGGCTACCGCGCCAACGGCGATGCCAAAGAGGTCTTCGCCGACGTCGCCAGCGGCACCGCGAGCGGCTACGCCCGGCTCATCGGCAACTACTCGGATGCCAACAATTACACCGACGGCGACGGCGACGAGATGCGCTCCGCCTATACCCACAGGAGCGGCACCGCGCTGCTGGGCTACACCCCGAACGAGGCCACCCGCCTGGAGCTGGGCCTGGAGGCCTTCCGCGGCGACGATATCCTGTACGCCGGGCCCATGGACGCCCCGGAGATGGAAAACGACAGCGCCCGACTCACCTTCGAGCGCGACAAGGCCACCGGCTTTTTGGACGGACTCAAGGCGAACGCCTACTACAATGATGTCCACCACCTGATGGACAACTACTCGTTACGGGAGCCGGACATGATGCGCATGCAGGTGCCCTCGGATGCGATCACGTTCGGCGGCCGGCGCAGGGCGAGATCTACAGCGGCCCCTCCACCGCCTGGACCATGGGCATCGACTTCCAGGGCACCAACCGCCAGGCCCTTCGCTACTCGGACATGATGTCGAACCGAGTGGATTACGTGCAGTCGCTGATGTGGCCGGATGTCACGACCGCTGAAGCCGGGGCCTTCGTGGAGATGGACCACGATCTGACCAAACGCGACCGGCTTCGGGTAGGTTTGCGCTACGACCGGGTGGACGCCGACGCCGGCCGGGCCGAGGCGGCTTCAGACTTAGGGAGTACACCCTCAGAGCTTTACGACCAGTACTACGGTACCGAGGACGACGAGGCCAGCGAGGACAACGTCGGCGGCCTGGTTCGCTACGCCCGCGACCTCACCGACCGGTTCACCCTCCACGGCACGGTGAGCCGCAGCGTGCGCACCGCCGACGCCACCGAGCGCTTCATCGCCGCCGACAGCACCATGAAAAAGGATGCCTGGGTGGGCAATCCCGGCATCGAGCCCGAAAAGCACCACCAGGCCGAGCTGGGCACCACCTGGAATAGCGACACCGCCGAGGTCCAGGCCAGCGCCTACTACAACCGGGTGACCGACTACCTCCTCACCGACAAGATTACCGATGGCTCGGGCAACCCCGCCACTGGTTACCGCAACGTCGATGCCGCCCTCTACGGTGGCGAGCTTGAGGCCGACAGAACCCTCGGCCAGCACTGGCGGGCTCGCGCCACCGCGGCCTACGTCCATGGCACCAAAACCACCGACGACGACCCCTTGCCCCAGATGCCGCCGCTGGAGGCCACCGCCGGCCTTGACTACCGCGCGGCGACCTGGGAAGCGGGTGCCGAGGTGCGCATGGTGGACGAGCAGGACCGGGTGGACCTGGAAAGCGGCCAGGACGTCCAGGAGACGCCGGGCTATGCCGTGGTCAACCTCCACGGCGAGGTGCGCCTGCCGGCCCGGCTCAAGCTGCGCGCCGGTGTCGACAACCTGCTGGACAAGACCTATTCTGAGCACACCAATCGCAATGACAGCACCACCGGGGAGGCCATCCTGGTCAACGAGCCGGGGGGCTCGGTGTGGATGCGGTTGAGCGGCCGGTTCTAGCTTGGCCCATACAGCATGCAGGGACTGGCGCCTCGCTGCCTCGCGAGGAAGGCGCGCTACTGGCCCTCGTGGTTTCCGTGGTTTGCCGGCGGTCCGGTTAGCCGCTCTCGTCGGTAACAAACAGGGCCGCTGCCACGATGCGATCCTCGCTCATGAGGATGTTGTAGGTGCGGCAGGCGGCCGGTGTGTCCATTGCTTCCACGCCCACGCCGCCGTTGATCAGCGGGCCGGTAATGGCCGGATCGGGGAATTGCAGGCGATCGCCAGTGCCAAGCAGAAGGATCTCGACGCCCTCGTTGGCCAGCGGCTCCAGATGCCAAGCTTCCAGGTCGGCGTATCGACTCGGGAGCCAGCTATCCCACAAGCCGTTCTTGAAAACCAGCACGCTGTCGCTGTAGCGATCCTCGTTGATTCGCAGCTCGCCCGGGGCATAGCCCCGAACCAGATTGCCTTCGTCCGCCTGCATTTCGCGGAAATCCATGGTCGGCTCCCTCTGCGGTGGAATTTTCCGAAACGGAGCCCGGTGCTACCTCAATTCCCGGGTGGGGAATTTGACACTGAAACCGGCCGCTCAGTAAAGTTCTCTGGCTTATCCGCCCGGGCCGAACACCGTTCGGGGTCGGCGACCTAGTGGGCTCACCACGCCTTCGTCGGCGCGCCTTGCTCTGGACCGGCTCAGAACGCTCAAAATCCCTGCGCACTTCGGGGACGGGACACTAGAGCCGGCCCGCAAGCCGCTCCGTTCCCCTTCAGACCGGCAATATTGGGCCGAGGATCCCGAAACCCTTATGGATACCGATTTCTACCGCATGAAGCGCCTGCCGCCCTACGTGTTCGCCATCGTTAACGAGCGCAAGATGGCGGCGCGCAAAAGCGGGGTGGACGTGGTGGATTTCGGCATGGGTAATCCCGATCGGGCCACCCCCCAGCACATCGTGGACAAGCTGTGCGAGGCGGCGCAGCGCCCGGATACCCACCGTTATTCCGCCTCGCAGGGCATCCCGCGGCTGCGCAAGGCCCTGTGCCAGCGCTACAGCGACCGGTACGGGGTGGGGCTGGACCCCGAGGACGAGGCCATCGTTACCATCGGGTCCAAGGAGGGGTTATCGCACCTCCTTTTGGCCACCATCGGACCGGGCGACGTGGTTCTGGCACCCAACCCCACCTATCCCATCCATGCCTACGGCGTGGTCATCGCCGGGGGCGATCTGCGGTCGGTGGAGATCCACCCGGACATGGACGCCGATGCCTTCTTCAGCGAGCTGGAGCGGGCGGTTCGGGAGGGCTGGCCGAAACCCAAGATGCTGATCCTCAATTTTCCACACAACCCCACCACCACGGTGGTGGACCGGGCTTTTTTCGACAGGGTGGTGGCCTTCGCCAAGGAGCACAGCATCTGGGTGGTACACGACTTCGCCTACGCCGACCTTACCTTCGATGGTTACCGTGCGCCCAGCTTCTTGGAGTCACCCGGGGCCAAGGAAGTGGGTGTGGAGTTCTACAGCCTGTCCAAGAGCTTCAATATGCCCGGTTGGCGCGTGGGCTTCGCCGCCGGCAATTCGGACCTCATCAATGCCCTCAAGCGCATGAAAAGCTATTTGGACTACGGCATATTCACGCCCATCCAGGTGGCTTCCATTATCGCCCTCGAGGGTCCCCAGGATTGCGTCGAGGACAACCGGCGGGCCTATGAGTCGCGCCGCGACACCCTGGTGGAGGGCCTCAACGACGCTGGCTGGCCGGTGGCCAAGCCCCAGGCCTCGATGTTCGTGTGGGCACCCATCCCCGAGCCCTTCCGCCACATGGGCTCGCTGGAGTTCACCAAATTCCTGCTCGACGAGGCGGCGGTGGCCGTCTCCCCCGGCATCGGCTTCGGCGAGTACGGTGATAGCTACGTCCGGTTCGGTCTGGTAGAGAACGAGCACCGGACCCGCCAGGCCATCCGCAACATCCGCCGCCTCATGCGTACTCACGCACCGGCGGCCGTCGGTTCCGATCAAAGCTGAGAAGGGAGTTGGGAGTGGACCCTGTACGCATTGGCATACTGGGACTGGGCACCGTGGGCGGCGGCACGGTAAGCCTGCTGCGACGCAACGCCGAATCCCTCCAACGGCGCCTGGGCCGGCCCCTCAAAGTCAGCCGGGTGGCGGTAAACGATCCCAACAAGCCCCGTTCTGTGGAGCTTGAAGGCATCGATGTTACCACCGACGCCGAGGCCGTGTGCACCGACCCCGAGGTGGACATCGTGGTAGAGCTGGTGGGTGGGGTGGACAACGCCGAGCCCCTGGTTCGCAAGGCCCTGAACAGCGGCAAGCCGGTGGTTACCGCCAACAAGGCCCTGCTCGCCGAGCGCGGCAACGAGCTGTTCCGCTATGCCGGCGAGCAGGGCGTGGACCTGGCCTTCGAGGCCGCCGTGGCCGGCGGCATCCCCATCATCAAAGCCCTGCGCGAAGGCCTGGCTGGCAACCGCATCCAGAGCGTGCATGCCATCGCCAACGGTACCGCCAACTACATCCTGTCGCGCATGCGGACCGAGGCCATGGCCTTCGATGACGCCCTCACCGAGGCTCAGGAACTGGGCTACGCCGAGCTCGATCCTACCTTCGATGTGGACGGCATTGACGCCGCTCACAAGCTCGCTCTGATCGCGGCGGTGGCCTTCGGTGCCCCTATCAACTACGAGGCCCTGACCATCGAGGGCATTCGCCCCATCACGGCGGAGGATATCGCCTTCGCCGACGAGATGGGCTATCGCATCAAGCTGCTGGCCATTACCAAGCATGGCCCTGACGGCGGCATCGAGCTGCGGGTGCAGCCGGCGCTGGTGCGGACCGACACTATGCTCGCCAGCGTTGAGGGGGTTTTCAATGCGGTGCAGGTGATCGGCGACGCCGTTGGGCCCACCCTATACTATGGCCCCGGGGCCGGCGCCGATCCCACCGCCTCAGCGGTGGTTGGCGACTTGGTAGACGTGGCTCGGACCCTGGGGGCCCCGCCGCAGTACCGGGTTCCCTACCTGGGCTTCCACGCCGAGGGTATGCAGGAGCCTCGCTGGGCGCCCATCGAGGAGGTGGAGACCGAATACTACCTGCGCCTGCAGGCCCAGGATCAGCCGGGTGTTCTCGCCCAGGTCACCCGGATCCTTGCCGAGGAGGGCATTTCCATCGAAGCCATGCGGCAGAAGGAGCCCCGCCCCGAGGCCTCGGATGTGCCCGTGGTGCTGCTAACCCATACCACCCGAGAGCGCGCCATGCGCCGCGCCCTGGACGCCATCGACCGGCTCGATGTGATCAACGGGCCCAGCCAGATGATCCGCCTTGAAGAGGTCGAGGAGTGACTGCCAGCACCCGCTATACGGGTCTGATCCAGCACTACGGGGACCGCCTGCCCATCGACGACCCCGCCGACGCCGTCAGCCTGGGCGAGGGTCGGACGCCGCTGATCCGAACCTACAACCTGCCCCGTCGGCTTGGCTTCTCCGGCGAGATCTACCTCAAGTTCGAGGGGCTCAATCCGACCGGCTCGTTCAAGGACCGCGGCATGACCGTGGCCGTAACCAAGGCCTTCGAGGAGGGCTCGCGGGCAGTGGTGTGCGCCTCTACCGGGAATACCTCGGCCTCCGCCGCGGCCTATGCCGCGCGTGCCGGCATGACCGCCTTCGTCATCATCCCCGAGGGCAAGATCGCCCTGGGCAAGCTGTCCCAGGCCATGATGCACGGCGCCAAAGTGATCCAGATCCGCGGCAACTTCGACGAGGCCATGGAGATTGTGCGCGAGCTGGCTGAGGATTACCCCATCACCTTGGTGAACTCGGTCAATCCCTACCGCCTTCAAGGGCAGAAAACGGCGGCCTACGAGGTGGTCAAGGATCTGGGGCGCGCCCCCGACTTCCACGCTTTGCCGGTGGGGAATGCGGGCAATATCACCGCCTACTGGCTTGGCTACAGCGAATACGCCTGCCCGGCGGGCGAGCGCCCTACCGAGGCCTGTGCCTTCTGCGGGGGCGAGTGCCCCTACACCGGCGCACCGCTGACCGATTCCCGGCCCAAGATGCTGGGCTTCCAGTCCACCGGCTCGGCGCCCATCATCGAAGGCCACCGAGTCGAGAGCCCGGATACCGTGGCCACCGCCATCCGCATCGGCAACCCGGCTTCCTGGGAGAGCGCCCTGCGCGTGAAGGAGGAATCCGGCGGCTGGTTCGACGCCGTCAGCGACGCGGACATTCTGGAGGCACAGAAGCTGCTGGCCGCCACCGACGGGGTGTTCTGCGAGCCGGCCTCGGCCGCCTCCGTGGCCGGTGTGGTCACCGAGATCATCAACGGCGAGATCCCCGATGGATCCACCGTGGTTTGCACGCTTACCGGGCATGGGCTCAAGGATCCGGACACCGCCATCCAGCAGAGCGAGCAGCCCTACACCGTGGACGCTACCGAGGCGTCGGTGGAGGGCATTATCCAGCAATTCCTCTAGTAGCAGCCCGGCTCCGCCGGGCGAGCCGTTGGCGGCTCGAGGTGCCGGAATCGAAACCTCGCCCGATGAATCGGGCTCCTACGGGGTCGGATCCCGGCGGCGTTGGTAAGAGCCCGGCTTTTACCTTTTCGTGCGAAGGCTTAGACAGGATCCAGAATGGATTTGGACCTTCGGTTTTCCTCTGTGCCTTCCCCGCCTCTGCGGTGTTAGGCCGGAATTGAAATCTCCTCCTACGCCCGAGCTGGTCCTCCTGATCCGGGGAGGCGCTGATCACCCGCAGGATCTGCTGGGCGGGCGCACTCCTCTGGATTACGCCGAACTGCCAGGCTTGCGTGCCCTTTCCCGCCGGGGCCGGCCGCACCCCTTTAATGTGGCGCCTTCCGGACACGCTGGCCATGGCGGTGGCGACCTCTTCGCTGCCTTCGGGGTAACGGCGGAGCCGGGCGAGGATCTGCCCGTAGCTGCGGTTACTTGGCACGGCACGGGCGAAACGGCGGGGATCATGGCTATCCACGCCGATCCCGTCCGCATGGCCGTCTCCTACGAAGCTACGGTGGTCATGGACCCGGACGAACTAGCTCTGACCCGCGATGAGGCCGAGGCCCTGGTGGCCACCCTCAATGAACAGCTTTTCGCCGGCACGGGGGCGTATCTGGCCGTGGTAAGTCCCGGGCGATGGGTACTGCACCTGGAGGCCCGTCCGGACATCCGTACGGTGCCCTTGGAAGGCTGGATCGGGGCGGATGCCAGTGGGGGATTGCCCGAAGGTCCCCAGCGCGGGGAATGGCATCGGCTGATCAACGAGGCCCAGATGGTGCTGGCCGCGCATCCGGTGAATGAAGACCGTCGCCGGGAAGGGAGGTCGGAGGTGAACTCCCTTTGGTTCTGGGGAGGCGGTGCCCTACCGGCGGCCGGTTCGCCGGGCTGGCAGGCCGTATGGGGTGAGGCGCCGGAGCTAACCGGCCTAGCCCGGCTGACCGGAGTGCCCGAGCGCGGGCCGGTGACGGATTTCGGGGAGATGGTGGCCGAGGCCGCCGGGGACGGCCCCATCCTCGCGGTGGCGGATACCCCCAGAGTCGCCGGGGCCCGAGGGGACCTTGGGGCCAAGGTCGACGCGCTGGAAGACCTCGATCGGGAGTGGCTTGGTCCCCTGGAGGCGGCCCTTGCTAGTCGGCAGCTGGCTGCTGCTTGGGTCATCCTGGGGCCAGAAGCGCCCACCGGCACCCGGGCCGCCGAGCCGGTACCGGCGGCGCCTGCCCTGGCGTGTCGCGGTGGCCGGGTGTGGCCCTGGAGCCGACCGAAGCCTGTTAACGAATCCCTTGCCGCCGGGCGGACCGTAGGCTGGGCGGATCTGCTGGGAGACGGACCATGACCGGACAGCGTGCCCGCGAATGGGTACCGCGCCCTCGCAACCCGGAGGCCGAGCAGCGCTTGGTGGATGCCGGTATCGATCCCCTGCTCGCCCGGCTCTACGCTGCCCGCGGCATCACCCAACCGGATCAGCTGGAACGCCGTGCCGAGGCCCTGGAGCGCCCGGACGGCCTCCTCGGCCTGGACGCCGCGGTGGCCGTTCTGGCGGGGGCACTGGCCCGCGGCGAACGGATCTGCATCGTGGGCGATTTCGACTGCGACGGCGCCACCAGCACTGCCGTGGCGGTCAATACCCTGCGCGCCATGGGCGCGGAGGTTACCTACGTGGTACCCGATCGTTTCCGCTTCGGCTATGGCCTGACACCCGGAATCGTCGCCGCAGCCTACGAGCAACTCGTCCCGGATGTGCTGGTCACCGTGGACAACGGCATATCCAGCAGCGAGGGGGTAGCTGCCGCCCACGAGCGCGGCCTGCGCGTGGTGGTCACCGATCACCACCTGGCCCCCGCCGAGCTGCCGCCAGCCGACGCCATCGTCAATCCCAACCAGCCCGGCTGCCCCTTTGCCGGCAAGTCCAGCGCCGGGGTGGGTGTGGTGTTCTACGTCATGGCCGCTCTCCGGACGCATCTCCGCAACGAGGGCTGGTTTGCGGCCCGAGGGCTGGACGAGCCCAACCTGAGCGCGCTGCTGGACCTAGTGGCGGTGGGCACGGTGGCCGATGTGGTGCCACTGGACCGTAACAACCGCATCCTGGTCCACCAGGGCTTGGCCCGCATTCAGGCCGGTTGCATGCGGCCAGGTATTCGCGCCCTGGTGGAGGTAGCCGGACGCGATCCCGGTCAGCTCAAGGCCGGTGACCTGGGCTTCATCGTCGGTCCCCGGCTCAACGCCGCCGGCCGGCTGGAGGACATGAGCCTCGGCATCCGCTGCCTCCTAGCCGAGGACACCGAAACGGCAAAGGGGCTGGCGAGCGAGCTGGACGGCCTGAACCACCAGCGTCGGTCGCTGGAAGCGGACATGCACGACGACGCGGTGGGGGCACTTGCCGAGGACCCGGATCTGGCCGACCGTTTCGGCATTTGTCTCTACCGTGAGGACTGGCACCAGGGCGTGGTGGGTCTGGTGGCCTCTCGCATCAAGGAGCGCCTCCATCGGCCAGTGATCGCCTTCGCCCAGGGTGAGGGCGCCACCTTGAAGGGCTCGGGGCGCTCGGTGCCGGGGGTGCATATCCGTGACGTCCTGGATGCCGTGGCAACCCGCAACGACGGGCTGCTAACCCGCTTCGGCGGTCACGCCATGGCGGCGGGGCTATCGTTGAAGCCGGAAAACCTGGCCGCTTTCCAGGAGGCCTTCGACCGGGCGGTGCGTGACCTGGCCGCGCCCGAGGCCTTGACCCCACGGTTGGAGACCGACGGCGAGCTGGCCGCCGACGAGATCAACTTGGCCAAGGCCGAGCTACTGGCCAGCGGCGGGCCCTGGGGCACAGGCTTTCCCGATCCCGTATTCCAGGGGCGGTTCCGGGTGGCCCGGCACCAGGTGGTGGGGGCCAACCACCTCAAGCTGGGGCTGGTTCCCGAGGGCGGGGACTTCGAGATCGACGCCATTCACTTCCGTGGCGCTCCCGAAGGCGAGTCGGCGGCCATGGACGCAGTGGAGCTGGCCTACCGCCTGGAGGTTAACGAGTTCCGGGGCCGCCGCGGCGTGCAGCTGGTAGTGGAGGAGCGGCGAAGCCCGGTGGATTAGCTCCGCGGCGGGTATTCGAGAGGATTGCCCTCCAGGTTCTTTTCGTAGGGAAACCGGACATGGCCGTAGCGGATGGCCAATACCGCCAAGGCCAGAATCAGGACCGCACCGGACACGGCAACCAGCTCCCAGTTGCCCATCTCCTTGATGTCCAGTACCAGAAAGCGGGCTAGGGCGACGATGGCGATGTAGATGGGCATACGGACCGGCAGCTTGTGGGACTCCACGTAGGCCGCCACCATGGTCAGCACCTCCAGATACAGGAAAAGCATCAGGAGGTCGGCCAGGCGGACGACGCCGAGCTCCACCATGGCGTAAACCTCCTGGCCAATGGCAATCACCGTGGCCACTCCGATGACCGCGAGCACCACCAGCTCCACCGCTCGCATGAGCTGTTTGCCCGTCCGCTGCGCCCTGTTCATCCGGTTACCCTGCATTAGGGCCTGTGCCCCCATTTTTGGCAGGAAGTGTATCGGCCAGGCTGGCCAGCGGCTAGGACGAGCTAGCGCCGCGGCCAGTTCTCGGCATGGGGGCCGCATTCCTCGCACTGGACCTGGGTGAAGAACACCCACTCCAGCAGGTCATTATGGTCCGGAGCCCGGGCCGCGGTGCCCTGGACGCGGGTGAATAGCTCGCCGTAGCTGTCCAGGATCAAAATGGCCGGCCGCTGGTCGGCGAGGTTGGCCGCAGTGGCACCAGCCTTGTCCCGCAGGGCGGGGAAGGGCAGTTCCGGGGGCGGTGGCGCGGTTCCGAGGGCCAGGACCTCGGCGCCGAGGCGGCGGTAGGCCGGGTAGTGCCGGGCGAAGCCGGTCAAGAGGGTCTCGTCGCCATCGCGCCATAGCACCAGCACCACCGGCCGTCGCTGCTTGAACCGCCAGAGGGTTGTCTCTTTCTGGGATTGGTCGGGGAGCCGAAAGTTTGGGACAACCTCGCCCGGCACAATCGTTGGCATTGAATCCTCCTCCCGGCGGCAGAGCTGGGGCTGGCATAATTGTTTTGAGCGGGCTTGGCGGTCCGGGGTTCCTGCCCGCCTCGGTGCTCCCCGAGCGGATTCGTTCCGGCGGGCAGGGCGCATCGGGGTCTCTTGGAAGGCGGCAGTCACGGCTCCAGCGCGCCCGTAAGAGCCCAATTTATGGGGCGAACCGTCGGTTCGGGCGACCCGATCGGCCAATGGCTCCCCCGGCGGAGCGGGCCCCTACGACCCCCTGGTTCAGGGGGGATGGTCCGGACCCACCTCGGGCTGTTCAGGGTAGTGGGAATTCCGGGCGGCGCAAATCTGTCCCGCCGAGGCTTCGCCGGGCTGGACAAAACCGGGTAAGATCAGGATAAATAGAGGCTGAAAGTTTGTTCGGCAGGGCAAAGGGGACACGGCATGAAGCGTAATGACATGGATCCGCTCAGCCTGCCGGGAGGGGCCGAGCGCGGCTCGGATGGGGCGGCCTTGCCGGAGCAGGGCGGACAGCGGGTGCTAACCCCGGAACGCTGGCTGGTCCGCAAGCTTCTGGACACCGTGGGCAGCCCGCCCATCGCCTTGACGTTGTGGGACGGCCAGCCCTTGGAGCCGGAGCCGGCGGATCCGGTCGCTCGGGTCCGCGTGCGCGATCGCCGCGCCTTCTACCGGTTGCTCCGCCACCCGGATCTGCATTTCGGGGACGACTACGCCGCCGGACGCATCCAGGTAGAGGGGGATCTGGTTGCTTTCCTGACTACGGTGGACCGCTATCGCCAGGCCCGCAACGGCTACGGCGGAGGCCGACCCGGGCTTACCGCCCGCCTCCATCGGGCCCGGCACAACACCCTGGAAGGGTCCCAGCACAACGTCCATCACCACTACGACCTGGGCAACGACTTCTACGCCCTCTGGCTCGACGAGGAGATGGTCTATACCTGCGCCTACTTCCCGCATTGGGAGGCCAGCCTGGAGGAGGCGCAGCGCGCCAAGATGGACCACGTCGCCCGCAAGCTTCAGCTGAGCCCGGGGGATACGGTGGTGGAGGCAGGCTGTGGCTGGGGCTCCCTGGCCCGGCACTTCGCGCGCGAATACGGCTGCCACGTGCGCGCCTTCAACCTCTCCAGCGAGCAGATCGCCTACGCCCGGGAGCGGGCGGAGCAGGAGGGCCTCTCCGACCGGATCGAGTACGTCCAGGACGACTATCGCAACGTCACCGGCACCTATGACGCCTTCGTCTCGGTGGGCATGCTGGAGCACGTGGGGACGGACCACTACCGGGACCTGGGCGAGGTCATTGACCGTACCCTCACTGACAACGGTCGCGCCCTGGTCCACTCCATCGGCCGCAACCGGCCCATGGGGCCCATGAACCCTTGGATCGAGCGCCGCATCTTCCCCGGCGCCTATCCGCCGGCCCTGTCGGAGATGACCGAGATCTTCGAGCCCATGGCCTTCTCCATCCAGGATGTGGAGAATCTGCGCCTGCACTACGACCGGACCCTGCAGCACTGGCTGGAGCGCTTCGGCCGCAGCGAGGAGGCGGTCAGGGACCGCTTCGGGGACTCCTTCCTGCGTGCCTGGCGGCTCTACCTGTCGGGCTCCATCGCGGCCTTCCGGGCCGGGACCCTGCAGCTGTTCCAGCTGGTCTTCACCCGGCCCACGGACAATGACCTGCCCTTGACCCGGGACTACCTCTACGGCGGCGGGGGCGGCTGAGCCGTGGCCGAGGCGGTCCTGGCCATCGACCAGGGCACCACCGGCAGCACGGCGCTGGTCTTCGACCACCAAGGCGGCGTCCGGGGCCGGGGCTACAGCGAGCTGCCCCAGTCCTACCCCAATCCGGGCTGGGTGGAGCACGACCCCGAGGCCATCTGGGGCACCAGCCTGGAGGTCATGACGGCGGCCCTGGCCGACGCCGGGCTGGCGGCGGCGGACCTGGCCGCCATCGGCATCACCAACCAGCGCGAGACCACGGTGGTTTGGGATCGCGCCACCGGTGAGCCGGTCCACCCTGCCATCGTCTGGCAGAGCCGCCAGACCGCCGAGCTGTGCGACCGGCTGCGGGCAGACGGCTGGGAGCCGCTGTTCCGGGAGCGGACCGGCCTGCTGCTGGACGCCTACTTTTCCGGCACCAAGATCCGCTGGATCCTCGACCGTTACCCCGAGGCCCGCCGCAAGGCGGAGCAGGGTGAGGTCCTGTTTGGTACCGTGGATAGCTGGATGCTGTGGCGTTTCACCGGCGGCGCAGTCCATGCCACCGAGCCCACCAACGCCTCCCGCACCCTGCTGTTCAACATCCATCAGCGCTGCTGGGACTCCGGTCTTCTCGAGGTGCTGGACATCCCCGAGGCCATGCTGCCGGAGGTTCGCACCAGCGCCGGGCGCTTCGGCGAAACCGCAGCCATCGACGGCCTGGCTCCGGGCATCCCGGTGGCGGGTATGGCCGGGGATCAGCAGGCGGCGCTTTACGCCCAGCAGTGCTGGCAGCCGGGGGAGGCCAAGAACACCTACGGCACGGGCTCATTCGTGCTCATGAACATGGGTGATGCCCACCCCATCAGCGAAAACGGCCTGCTCACCACCCTGTGCTGCGATGCCTTTGGGGGCCCTGCCTACGCCCTGGAGGGCGCCATCTTCGTCACCGGGGCGTCGGTGCAGTGGCTGCGCGACGGCCTGGGCATCATCGAAAGCGCCGCCGAGACCGAGGCCCTGGCGCGGGAACTGGCCGGTAACGACGGGGTCTATCTGGTTCCCGCCTTCGCCGGGCTGGGGGCGCCTTACTGGGACATGGGCGCCCGCGGCACCCTGGTGGGCATGACCCGCGGCACCGGGCGGGCCCATCTGGCGCGGGCGGCCCTGGAGGCCATGGCCTACCAGACCCGGGATGTGGTGGAGGCCATGAACCGGGACAGCGCTACCCCCATCGCCGAGCTGCGGGTGGACGGCGGCGGCGCCAATAACGACTGGCTCCTGCAGTTCCAGGCGGATCAGCTGGGGGTGGCTGTCGAGCGGCCCCGGCAGGTGGAGACCACCGCCGCGGGAAGTGCCTTCCTGGCAGGCCTGGCCGAGGGCTTCTGGTCTCATCCCGAGGAGATGCGCCAGGCGCGCGAGCGGGACCGGCTTTTCGCGCCGACCATGGATGCGTCCGAACGGGACCGCCTGTATAGCGGCTGGCGGGACGCGGTCGTGCGCAGCCGGTCGGGTGAATGAGGCGGGAATGGATACGGTCAAGGCGACGCCGTTATCCGCAGATGACGCGGATGAAGCCGGGGATTAAGGGTCTCAGGCGGATTTCTCTGGGCCTTTTTTGCCGGGCTAGGCGCATCAAGGTGGTTTGGAAGACGGCAGCCACCACGACAGCCCAACGTAGGAGCCCGATTTATCGGGTTCCCCGACCTAGGGGAAGCGGTCCAGATTCAGATTTTTTCGCCTGCGCCATTTGCGCATACCGACCACTTTTAACGTATCACTCTTCACTGGAGATACCGTGTCCGAGCTCCACTACCTGGCTTTCGGCTCCAACCTCCACCCCTTTCGCCTAGGGGAGCGCGTGCCTTCGGCCCGCCTGCTGGGGCGAGTGGAGCTAACGGGCTACCGCCTAGCCTTCCACAAGCTCGGAGCCGACGGCTCGGGCAAGGGCAATCTGGTCCATACCGGGCGGGAATCGGACATTGCGGTGGGGGCGCTCTTCGAGATGGCCGGCGATGAGAAGCCTAAACTGGACGCCGTCGAGGGCGCAGGTTACCGCGACGACACCCTGGCGATCCATTTCAAGGGCAAGCCGTACGATGCCTTCGTCTACATCGGCGAAGCCCCCTACATCGACCCGGATCTGCGGCCCTACGACTGGTACCGGGACCTGTCCTGGCACGGGGCCCGGTTCAACGGCGCATCCAGCCCCTATCTGGCGCAGATCGCCGCAGTGGAGGCGGCCGAGGATTCCGATCCCGAGCGGCGGCAGCGCAATCGGGCCCTGGTGGAGCGGATCCAGAAGGCCGGTTCCCGATAACAAGGGGTTTGAAGGAGGGGTTACCGGCCCCGACCGGGTTCGACTACCATTTCCTCATGGCTGAGGCCCGCCCCTGCAGTAATGGGTCCTTGTCCGGACCATGGCTGAAGCATCGGGGGTAATCAGGGATCGGTAAGCCAGACAAGCTGGATCCTCCCATCGAAAGGCCCTGGCGTTTGCCGGGGCCTTTCTCATGGGGGCTCAGTCCCCCAGCTCCCTTTCCAGCACGTGCTGGTACTCCCGGATTCGGCGCACATAGCGCACAGGCTCGGTGCCGCGGGCGTAGCCGTATTTCAGGTTGCGGTAGTATTCCTTTTGGGCCAGCAGCGGCAAAACCTGCTTCAGATCGCCCCAGTGGTGGGGGCTGAGGTCTTTCTGGCGCGCCAGGGACTGCGCGTCGTGCAGATGGGCACGGCCGACGTTGTAGGCGGCCAGGGCCAGCCAGGTCCGGTCGGGCTCGGTGACCTCTTCGGTGAAGCGCTTTCTCATCTTGGCCATGTATTTGGCCCCACCGGAGATGCTCTGACGCGCATCCAGGCGGTTGTCGATCCCCAGTGAGCGCGCCGTCGACAGGGTTAGCATCATGATGCCGCGCACCCCGGTGGGGCTGCGGGCGTCGGCCTGCCAATAGGACTCCTGATAGCCCTGAGCGGCCAGCAGGGTGAAGGGCAGGTCGTATTTCTGTGCGGCTTGCCGGAAGTAGCCCCTGTACTGTGGAAATCGTTGATCAATGCGTCGGATCAAGGTGCGGGTATCGACGTAGTCGAATTTTTTGAAGAAGCCGTAGTGCTTCTCCAGGTGGTTTGCCAGCTTACCGCTGGTACGATAACTCTGCAGCCAGTCGGCGATGGCCGCCTCCAGCTCCGCGCTGGGGCCGGGCAGGGCCCATGCTAGGTTCTGCTCGCGCGACAGGTTGAAGGGGGTGATCAGCTCGGGATAGTAGCGCCGGTTGATATCCGTAATGGTGGAATCGGCCACCGTGCAGTCGATCTGGCGCTCCCAGACCTGGCGCAGGAGGGTCTCGGTGCTGGTCTCCGAGGCGGTTTCCCATTCCAGATCGGGATGGCCGTCGTTCTTGAGCTCCCGCAACCGTTCGACGTAGCTGCTGCCCTCGGTTACCCGCAGGTCCAGGCCGACCAGCTCCTCGACGCTCTCCGGCTGCACATTGTCCCGGCGGCAGACCACCTGCTGGGTGACGCCCTGGTAGCTCGGCCCGAAGCGGAATCTTTCCAGCCGCTGATCGGTGGCGGTCAGGCCGGCCGCTACCAGGTCGCCTTCGCCGTTCTCCAGGCTGTCGAGTAGGGCAGTGAGGCTGGGACGAAGCTCGAACGCCACATCGACGCCGAGCGAGTCAGCGAACGCCGTTACCAGGTCGTACTCGGGCCCCGCCGGCTGGCCCTCGCGGTTGATGTAGTAGGTTGTGGGGGCGTTGCGGGTGAGAACCACCAGCTTGCCCGAGTCCTTGATCTCGGTGAGCGAGCGGGGCTCGGCCTGGTCCGGGTTGGAGGGGCCGGTATCGCAGCCGGTCAGGGCAAGTAGGGCGGCTAAGAGCCAGAAGGTTTGGAAAATCAAGGGGGCCTCCAGGGTGGGAGTTCGCCAGTAAGAATAGCCGAAAAGGTAGTAACGGGCATACCGTTGTTGAGGAGGCATCCCTATCGGGGGCCAGGGAGAACGTCCAGGAAAATCCAAAAAGAGGGGGCGTAGAAAGGCCCATAAAAAAGGCCTGCGGAGGATGTCCGCAGGCCTCGTTGGTCGGGGCAGCAGGATTTGAACCTGCGACTTCCGGCACCCCATGCCGGTGCTCTACCAGGCTGAGCTATGCCCCGTCGAAAATGGTGCCCGGGGCTGGTTTCGAACCAGCGACCTCCACCGTGTCAAGGTGGCGCTCTCCCCCTGAGCTACCCGGGCAAACGGCTTTTCAAAACTGGCGGAGGGGGAGGGATTCGAACCCCCGGACGGCAGAACCGTCACCTGATTTCGAGTCAGGCGCCTTCGACCACTCGGCCACCCCTCCTAAGTCGCGCCGATCAAGAACGGCAGGGGGACCGCTTTAGCGGATACCCCCCTAACTTGGCTGGGGCGGCGGCCCTGACCAAGTTTGCCGGTCCGGAACAGGCGAATACGCCTGTGGGCTTGCCCGAAAATCTCAGCCGTCGCGGGAAATACCGCCGGGTCCCGCCGGAAGATGGTGGGACGGGCGGGACTCGAACCCGCACACGCATAGGTACTGGATCCTAAATCCAGCGCGTCTACCAATTCCGCCACCGTCCCTCGGAGTCGGCGCCGGAGGGAGGCATCCTAAACCAACCGGTCCGGGTTCCCCGCTGATGCGCCGCCCCTAACCGTTTAGCTCGTTGAAACGGGGCCGCCACTTCGCAGCTCAAAAACGGGTCGCAGCCGCCGCACTACCTCTGGAGACTGGAGCGGCCGGCCTCCAACCGGCGCCATCCACCTTGCCAAGGTGGCGCCACCCCCCGCTGAGCTATGCCCGCTCGGGGGGATCGGTGGACCCGGTTATACGGGCCCCGGCGAATAACCCGAGATGGTACCTAAAGAGGGCCGGTCTATGCCACCCCCTTTTACCGGTTTGCTGTATGGAGCGGGGGACGGGAATCGAACCCGCATCATTGGCTTGGAAGGCCAAGGTTCTGCCTTTGAACTACCCCCGCCTGCTCGCGGAGGCATTAGGATACCGTTTTCGGTTGGCTTGGCAAAGGACCGGTTGCCGACGCCCATCTAACGACTCGCCCGGCGGAGCCGGGCTCCTAATATACGCCTGTGCAGAGAAGGGGAGCGGGACGGAGCGGATTTGCCCTGGGCCGGCGCCGGGAGGCTCCCGATCGGTGGCAGGAGGGTTGCCACCGATGAGTTTGCCGCGCGCTTGTGGCAGAATCACGCGTTTCCGTGTCATCGAGTACGCTGTCCGGACATTACGAAGGAGATGGTCGGTGAGTGAAGAGCAGCGCCATCAGCGCGATTGGATCGAGGACCTGCGCGACCGGGTTCACGGCCTATGGAGGTATCTTTGACGTCGACCGGCTGCGACAGCGGATCGACGAGCTGGAGCAGGAGCTGGTCGCCCCGGATCTGTGGGAGGATCCGCAGCACGCCCAGAAGCTTAGTCAGGAGTACCATCGCCTGAAGGCCCAGGTGGAGCCGTTGGAAAGCCTGATTAGCGAGCTGGATTCGGCCGAAGGGCTCCTGGAGCTGGCTGAAGCCGAGGACGACAAGGAGACCCTCGGTGCGGTCCGGACGGATCTGGCGGGCATGGAGTCCCGGGTTCAGGCCCTGGAGTTCCAACGCATGTTCTCCGGGGAGATGGACAACAGCAATGCTTTCATGGAGATCCAGGCCGGCGCGGGTGGCACCGAGGCCCAGGACTGGGCCGAGATGCTTTTGCGCATGTATCTGCGCTGGTGCGAGCAAAAGGGCTTCCAGGCCGAGGTCATGGAGGCCAGCCCGGGGGACGAGGCCGGCCTGAAGAGTGCCACCGTCAAGGTTACCGGCGACTACGCCTACGGGCACCTCAAGGTGGAGTCCGGTATCCATCGGCTGGTGCGCAAGTCGCCCTTCGATTCGGGGGGGCGCCGGCATACGTCCTTCGCCTCGGTGTATGTCTATCCGGAGGTGGACGAGTCCATCGAGGTGGATGTAACCCCGGACGAGGTTCGCACCGACACCTATCGCGCCAGCGGGGCCGGGGGGCAGCACGTGAATACCACCGATTCGGCGGTGCGCCTGACGCACCTGCCCACGGGCATCGTGGTTCAGTCCCAGAGCTCCCGCTCCCAGCACTCCAATCGTGCCGAGGCCTGGCGCCTGCTACGCGCCCGCCTGTATGAGCGCGAGCTACAAAAGCAGCGCGAAAAGCAGGCGGAGGAGGCAGCTAGCAAGGACGAGATCGGCTGGGGCAACCAGATCCGTTCCTATGTCCTCGATCAGAGCCGGATTAAGGACCTGCGCACGGGGGTGGAGATCGGCAATACCCAGTCGGTCCTCGACGGGGGTCTGGACCCCTTTATCGAAGCCGCCCTGAAGCAGGGTATCGAGGCCGGAGTAGCCACCGGTCAGCAAGAGGGGTGACCGGGCCTAGTCCGCTGATCCCTTTCCGCTATCGAACCATCAGGGAGCCCGAGCGTTGAGCAACGGGGAGAACGAACAGATCCAGCAGCGGCGTCAGAAGTTGGCCGCTTGGCGGGAACAGGGCGAGGCCTTCCCCAACGACTTCCGTCGTAGCCACTGGGCGACGGAAGTGCATGACCGTTTCGGCGAGCTCGAGTCCGAGACCCTGGAGGCGGAGCCGCAGCGGGTTCGGGTTGCCGGACGCATGATGGCTAAGCGCGTGATGGGTAAGGCCAGCTTCGCCCACCTGCACGACGGCTCCGATAGCCAGATCCAGCTCTTTGTCACCCGCGATGCCTTAGCCGAAGGCGAGTACAACGCCGGCTTCAAGAAGTGGGATCTGGGCGACATCGTCGGGGCCAGCGGCACCCTGTTCCGCACCAAGACCGGTGAGCTGACGGTGGCGGTGGACGAGGTACGGCTTCTGACCAAGGCGCTACGCCCCCTGCCGGAAAAATGGCACGGGCTTAGCGATGAGGAGACCCGGTTCCGGCAGCGCTACGTTGACCTGATCATGAACGCCGATACCCGGGAGACCTTCCGTACGCGCTCGGCCATGATCAGCGACATCCGCCGGTTCCTCATGGAGCGGGACTTCCTAGAGGTGGAAACCCCTATGATGCAGCCCATCCCCGGAGGCGCCACGGCGGAGCCCTTTGTCACCCACCACAACGCTCTGGACATGAATCTTTACCTTCGGGTGGCCCCCGAGCTATACCTCAAGCGCCTCGTGGTGGGTGGTTTCGAGCGGGTGTTCGAGATCAACCGCAGCTTCCGCAACGAGGGGGTGTCCACGCGGCACAACCCCGAGTTCACCATGCTTGAGTTCTATCAGGCCTACGCCGACTTCCACGACGCCATGGACCTGATCGAGGCCATGACCCGGGAGGCGGCGATGGCAGTTCTGGGGACCCCGGTATTGACCCACCAGGGCGCGCACTTCGATCTGGGCCAACCCTACCGGCGTCTGAGCCTGGAGGAGGCGGTTCTGGCGCACAACGAAGGCCTGTCCCAGGGAGAGCTACGCGACCCCGAAGCCCTGCGCTACTATCTGCGAGGCCTGGGCGTTGAACCCCCGGACGACTGGGGCTGGGGGTCGATGTTGGTGGAAATCTTCGAGCAGACGGTTGAAGGGGGCCTCATCGAGCCCACCTTCATTACCCACTACCCCACCGAGGTGAGTCCCCTTGCCCGGCGCAACGATGCCGACCCGGAAGTGGTGGACCGGTTCGAGCTGTTCCTGGGCGGGCGCGAGGTGGGCAACGGCTTCTCCGAGCTCAACGACCCCGAGGACCAGGCGGCGCGCTTCCGGGAGCAGGCCGAGAAAAAGGCTGTCGGCGACGAGGAGGCCATGCATTTCGACGCCGACTACATTCGCGCCCTGGAGTACGGCCTGCCCCCCACGGCGGGTGCCGGCGTGGGCATCGATCGGCTAGCCATGGTGTTCACCGACCGCGATTCCATCCGCGAGGTCATCCTGTTCCCTCATATGCGGCCCGCCGAGTCCAACGAGTAAGAGGACACCCTCCCCATTGCTCCCTTTCGAGCTCTTTATCGGTCTGCGCTACTTGCGGGCAAAGCGCCGCACCGGCTTCCTGAGCCTGATCACCGTGATCTCCGCGCTGGGCATCGCTTTGGGTGTGGCGGCCCTCATCACGGTTTTATCCGTAATGAATGGCTTCCAGAGCGAGCTGCGCGACCGCATCCTCGGAATCACCAGCCACATCACCGTTACCGGCTACGAGGGCCTGGAAAGTCCCTGGGAGGGGGTCATCCGATCGGCCGAAGAGGTCGAGGGGGTGGAAGGGGGTGCTCCCTACGTCCGTGAGCAGGGCATGCTGAGCCGCGGCGGCTCGGTAAGTGGGACCATTGTTCGGGGTGTCCTACCCGAGTGGGAGACCCGGGTAAGCCCGACGGTGCGGAATCTGGTCAGAGGGAACCTCCAGGATCTGGAAGCGGGGAGCTACGGGCTGGTGATCGGCAAGGCCCTCGCCAGCAACTTGAGCCTTGATGTGGGCGACCAGGTGACCCTGGTCTCTCCCCGCGGTCAGGTGACACCGGCCGGCATGCTACCCCGGCTCAAGCGGTTTACCGTGGTGGGTGTCTTCGATGCGGGGATGTACGAGTACAACAACGGATTGGTCTATGGGCACATGGCCGACATCCGCAAGCTCTACCGCATGGGCGACACCGTCTCCGGAATTCGTCTGCATCTAAGCGTGCCCATGGCGGCACCGGAGGTTGCGGCGGAGGTCCGCCAGAGGCTGGAGGGAGGGCAGTTTGTCCGCGACTGGACCCAGCGCAACCGCAATTTCTTCCAGGCCCTTCAGACCGAGAAGACGGCCATGTTCGTCATCCTGTCCCTGGTCGTCATGGTGGCCGCCTTCAACATCGTCTCCAGCCTGGTCATGCTGGTGAACGAAAAACGGGGGGATATCGCCATCCTGCGTACCCTGGGTGCCTCACCCGGAAACATCACCACCATCTTCATGCTGCAGGGAACGGTTATCGGGCTGTTCGGCGTTCTCCTGGGTACCCTCGCTGGGGTGGCCCTGGCCCTCAATGTGGAGGGCTTCGTGAGCTGGCTGGAGCAGATGCTCCAGATCCAGTTCCTCCCGGCGGATGTGTACTCGGTAAGCCGTCTGCCATCCCGGCTGGAATGGGTGGATGTTGTCGGCATTACCCTGGGCGGGCTGATCATGAGCTTCCTGGCCACCATCTACCCCGCCCGGCGGGCGGCCAAGACCGATCCCGTGGAGGCCCTGCGTTATGAATGAGGCGGTGCTGGAAGCATCCGATCTCGGCCGGCGCTTCTGGGACGGCGCCCGCCAGATCCAGGTCCTCGACGCCGTCACCTTCGGGGTGGCGGAAGGCGAGGCGTTGGCCGTAACCGGTTCCTCGGGATCGGGCAAGAGCACCCTGTTGCACTTGCTGGGGGGCTTGGATCGGCCTTCCGAAGGCCGGGTTCTCGTCGGTGGCAACGACATCCACCATCTATCGGAAAAGGCGGGCGGGGAGCTGCGCAACCGCGAACTGGGCTTCGTCTACCAGTTCCATCACCTCATGCCCGAGTTCGATGCCCTGGAGAATGTCATGATGCCGCTGTTGGTCCGGCGCCAGGGCCGCAGTGAGGCTGGCCGGGAAGCGCGGGAGACCCTGGAGCGGGTGGGGTTGGGCGAGCGCGTGCATCACAAGCCCAGTGAGCTTTCCGGCGGCGAGCGCCAGCGCACCGCCATCGCCCGTGCCGTGGTTACCCGGCCGCGCCTGATCCTGGCCGATGAGCCCACCGGCAATCTCGATGATCGCACCGCCGAGCGCATCCACCAGCTGCTACTCGCCCTCAATCGGGATCTGGGGACTGCCATCGTGGTGGTAACCCACGATCCCGACCTGGCCGGGCAGATGCAGCGACAGCTCCGGTTGCACGAGGGCCGGCTGGAGTCGGGCTAACGGGTAGCCGGCGGCGGCCAAAAAGGGGGGCCGCGATGGCATCGCAACCGGTTCGGGACCCCAGACCGGGGGTTTCTTCGATCGCCCTCTGGGCCGCGGTGGCGGCTTTTGCCTCAGGCCTGGTCGGATTCCGGCAACTGCCTTTCCTGCTCCCACCTTGGGTCCTGACCCTCCCCCTCCTACTGGCCCTATTTGGTCTTTTCCGCCTCCCGGGCCGGGCGACCGTTGTAATCGTTGCCCTGATGGCCGGTTTCTGGTGGCAGGGGATCACTGCCATCGACCAACAGGCCCAGCCCTTCCCGGTTGCCTGGGAGCGCAAGACCGTACATGCGAGTGGGTGGATCGCCGGGCCGGTGGCGGACAAGGAACGCCGTCGGCGCTTTCGGTTCCAGGTCGAGCGGCTGCGCGGGCCCGATGGCGAATGGCGACCCTATCGGGGCACCCTGCGGCTCTCTTGGTACGAGTCGGCTCCCCAGGGACTGGCCTATGGCCAGCGTTGGCAGCTGTCAGTCCGGATCCGCCGCCCGCGGGGGTTCCGCAATCCCGGTGGCTTTGATTACGCCGGCTACCTGCGGGCCCGGGGCCTTTCGGGTACGGGCTACATCCGCTCCGATCCCGCCCCGATCCGACGCCCAGGGCTTGCCGGCAACCCTTTGCGGCGCGGCCTCGAAGCCGTGCGCCGACGGATCCAGACAGCAGTGGCGGAGAGCGCCGGTGACGGTGCCCCGCTCCTGCGGGCCCTCACCGTGGGCAAGCGCGACCGCCTCGACGGTGCCACCTGGGAGACGCTTCGACGCACCGGTACCGCCCATCTGGTGGCCATTAGCGGCCTCCACGTGGGCTGGGTTGCCATAATTGCCTTCGCCGCGGCGGGATGGCTGTGGCGGCGTCAGGGGGAGGCCTCATTGCGCTTGCCTGCCCCCCGCTTCGCCGCCCTTGCCGCCCTGACGATGGCTGCTTTTTACGCCGCAGTGGCCGGTCTCGGTTTGCCCACGCAGCGGGCCCTGATCATGATCGGGGTCGGCCTGGGGGCCTGGCTGCTCGGGCGTCCCTTCCGGTTCGAACGGGCCCTGGCGGTGGCGGCCCTGGCTGTCCTGGTATGGGACCCGGACAGCCTCTACGCTCCTGGCTTCTGGCTGAGCTTCACCGCCGTGGCCGGGATCGGGCTGATGCTTGCGGGGCTCCTGCGCAATCGGGGGAAAGTAACCACGACCCTGGCCATTCAGGCCCTGGTGGTGCTCATGGTCAGTCCCTGGCTGGCCTTCTGGTTCGGTCAGCTGTCGTTGGTGGCACCGCTGGCCAACCTCGTCGCGGTTCCGGTGTTCACCTTTTTGGTGGTGCCCTTGGGGTTGGCGGGTACCGGGGCAGCCTTGCTGGGGTTACCGACCTTCTACGGTCCGGTTTTTACTGGCGCCGGGTGGCTTCTGGCCTGGGTGGAAGAAGGCCTTATGCGTCTGAGTGAGCTGCCTTTTGCTGCCTGGCAGGGTCCCCGACCCGACGTGGTGGCGGTGGCCTTTATGCTTGTTGGTCTGGCGGTGCTGTTCGCGGGTCGCAGGCGATGGCGCTGGCTTGGCCCGGTTGTGGCCTTGTTACCCCTGAGCTGGTTGGGACCTCCCACGATTCCCGAGGGGCAGGCTCGGGTCTGGGTGCTGGATGTCGGGCAGGGCAGTGCCGCGGTGGTGGAAACCGCCGAGCGGGTTGCCGTGGTGGATTGCGGGCCCCGCTTCAGCCCCCGTTTTGATGCCGGCTCGGCGCTGATTGCCCCCTTTCTGCACCGCCGTGGCTGGTCGGAGATTGATCGACTGGTGGTTAGCCACGGCGACGCCGATCACAATGGTGGCTGCCCCGGGCTTCGGGCCCGGATCCCGGTGCGATCGGTGGCGGGAGCGCCGGAGGCTTTCCAGGGTGAGGGCCAGGACCTCAAAGCCGGAGACGGTTGGCATTGGGATGGTGTCCGATTTGAGGTCCTGGCCCCAGGAGCTCCCAGGCCCGGTGAAAGCAACAACGCCTCCCGCGTGGTGCGGATCCGTGCCGGCGAATATAGTATGCTTCTGCCCGGTGATGTTGAGGCGGCTGGGGAGCGGCGTCTGCTGGCCCGGGCTGGCGATGTTGCCGCCGATGTCTTGGTAGCCCCGCATCACGGTAGTGACACTTCCTCCACCGAGCCCTTTGTCAAAAGGGTCGATCCCGCTTCAGTGGTCTTCTCTACCGGTTACAAGAATCAATGGGGGCTCCCGGATCCGGCGGTGGTCGCCCGATACCGGCTCGCCGGGGCCGACGTTTGGCGTACCGCCCGGTCCGGGGCGGTACGGGTGCGCTTGGGCGAAGGCGTGGATGTGGCCGGCTACAGACGCGAGGCGGACCGCTACTGGCATGGCGGGGCAAGCCCGCCGCCGGTGGGCTCACTGGCCAGCCTGGCCGTTTATTGGCCTTGACGAGCCTCCGGGCGGGTTTGGGCGGGCCATCCCGGCTTGTATACTGTGCCTCCGCCCCAGCCCGGTCGGGGGAAACGTAGCCAACGGAGGCGAGTAGGTGGGCGATCTTCTGGATATTTTCCGCAGCGGCGGTTGGCTGATGGTGGTCCTGCTGGTCTTGTCGTTTATTGCCATCGGCATCATTATTGAGCGCCTGTACAGCCTGCGGAGCGTACGTATCGTGCCGCCGGATTTGACGGCCGATATCGAGGTCGATGTTTACCGGGGGGATGTGGATCAAGCCCGCGATCGGGCGGATACCGACCCCAGCCCGCTGGGCGCCGTGCTGGCATCCGGCCTCCGCCACAGCGGGCTGCAGCGGGAGGTGATCAAAGAGGCCATCGAGGAAACCGGTCGCCACGTTGTGGCCGACTTGTCCCGCTACCTAACCCTGCTGGGAACCATCGCCGCCATCTCGCCCCTGGTGGGTCTGCTGGGCACCGTGATTGGCATGATCGAGGTCTTTACCGTGATCACCAGCCAGGGGGTGGGGGACCCCAGCGTCCTTGCCGGCGGCATCTCCCAGGCGCTGATGACCACGGCCTTCGGCATGACCATCGCCATCCCCGCCATTGCCATGCATCGCTACTTCAACGCCAAGGTGGACCGCCTGGTGGTGGATATGGAGCAGGACGCCCTGCGAGTGGTAGAGATCATCCGTGGGGACCGGGCATGAAATTCCGGGGCCGCAGCGAGCAATCACCCACCATCGAGCTGACCCCCCTGATCGACGTGGTCTTTCTGCTGCTCATTTTCTTCATGATATCCACCACCTTCGTTTCCCGCAGCGGGCTCCAGGTGCAGGTTCCCGAAGCCCAGTCCTCTCAAGCCAACCCCGACCGGGAACGGATCGAGGTCATGGTTACCGAGGCGGGTGAGTACCTGATCGGTGGGGAGGGGCTTTCGGCGGATACGAGTCTGGAGCAAGCCCTGCAGAAGCGGGCCAAGGGCGGCGAGAAGCCACTGCTGGTCATCCGGGCCGACAAAAATGCCAAGCACCGCGCCGTTGTGGGCGCCATGGATGCCGGCAAGGCCACGGGCCTGACCCGCATCGCCATCAGCTCCCGTGAGCCGACCCGAGGTAAAGCGCCGTGAATGCGGCGACTACGACCTCCATGGAGGAAAGCCTGCGGCTCTATCGGCGGCTTCTGAGCTACGTCTGGCCCTTCTGGCCGCGGTTGGCGGTCTCTATCGCGGCCATGGTATTGGTGGCCGCGACCACCTCCGGGGTCGCTTACCTGCTCAAGCCGGTCATTGACGAAATCTTCGTCAACAAGGACGAAACCCTCCTGTGGCTGCTGCCCTTGGGGGTGATCGGGCTGTACCTGGTCAAAGGGGTCGCCAACTACCTCCAGACCTACCTCATGCGCTGGGTGGGCCAGCGGGCCATGCGGGAGCTGCGCGATGACCTGTTCGACCGTCTGCTGCGCCAGCCCATGGGCTTTTTCAGCAGCCATTCCGCAGGGACCCTTATCTCCCGGGTCACCTACGATGTGGACCAGGTGGAGTCCGCCATCACCAAGGGGCTCAGTACTCTCCTGAAGGACAGCCTTACAGCCGCCGGGCTGCTCGGCTTGATCTTCTTCCTGGATTGGCGCATGGCTCTGGTGTCATTGATCGGTCTGCCGGCCGTGATCCTGCCTCTGGCCAAGCTGACCCGAAAGCTACGCAAGAGCAGCCGTAAGTCACAGGCCCTGCGGGCGGCCATGACGGGTATCATCGAGGAAGGGGTGGTGGGCAATCCGGTGATCAAGGCCTTCAACGGCGAGCCCTACGAACGCGGGCGCTTTCACAAGGAGGCCGAGGCCCACCGCAAGAAGAACATGAATCGAGTCCAGGCCACCGCCCTGTCGGTTCCGGTGATGGAGATGGCCGCCGCCCTGTGCATTGCCCTGGTGATCTATTACGGCGGCTACCGGGTTATTTCCGGCGGCGAGCAGACAACTCCGGGGACCTTCTTCTCCTTCCTGACCGCCCTGCTCATGATGTACGACCCGCTCAAGCGCCTGACCAAGATCAATGCCATTCTGCAGCAGGGCATGGCCGCAGGGGAGCGTATCTTCGGCCTGCTGGATCGGGAGCCCGAGCCCGATACCGGCACTCTAACCATCGGCCGGGCGAGGGGCGAGCTCATGTTCGACCACGTCTGGTTCGGCTACGAGCCCGGCCAGCCCGTTCTGCGGGATATCAATCTGGAGGTACCGGCAGGCCGTGTGGTGGCCCTGGTAGGCCCGTCGGGGGGCGGCAAGTCGACCCTGGTCAGCCTGGTGCCCCGCTTTTTCGAGCCCGATTCTGGTCGTGTCCTGCTCGACGGCATCAATATAGGCGATCTGACCCTGCAGTCCCTGCGGGACCAGGTTGCCACCGTGAGCCAGGAGGTGGTTCTGTTTAGCGATACCCTGGCCAATAACATCGCCTACGGCCGGCCCGGGGCGAGCCGCGCGGAAGTGGAGGATGCCGCCCGGGCGGCGGGGGTCATGGAGTTCGTGGACCGCCTGGAGGCGGGGCTCGACCATCCCGTGGGTGAGCGGGGCGCGGGCCTCTCTGGTGGCCAGCGCCAGCGTCTGGCCATCGCCCGGGCCCTTCTGCGCGACGCCCCCATCCTGATTCTGGACGAGGCCACCTCCAGCCTCGACCCGGACTCCGAGCGGCTGGTCCAGCAGGGCCTTGAGCGCCTCATGCAAGGTCGCACCACCCTGGTGATTGCCCACCGGTTGGCCACCATCCACCGCGCCGATAGCATCGCCGTCATGCAGGAGGGCCGCATCGTGGAGCAGGGCAGCCACCAGGACCTGCTCGCCCGGCAGGGCGCCTACGCCCACCTGTGGGCCACCCAATTCGCCGGGGCCGAGGAAAAGGCGACGAGAACGGCGTGAAGCTTTCCTCTCGCCAGCAGCGCTGGGTGGCCTGTGTCGCCGCTTGGTGGGTCCGTCTCTTGGGCGTCACCGTGCGCTGGCATACGCACACACCGCCACCTACCGCTAGGCTCCTGGCCGGCTCCGACCCGGTGATCCTGGCTTTCTGGCACGGCCGCCTGCTCATGATCCCCCTAGCCTATCGCCGTGCCGGACGCCGCCGTGTCCATGTGCTGATTAGCGAGCACGGCGACGGTGAGCTCATATCCCGCACCATCGGCCATTTTGGCTTCGACACGATCCGGGGCTCGTCCCGGCGCGGTGCGCTTAAGGCCATGCGCGCGCTGATCCGCAAAGTCCGCGACGGCGGTGACTTTGCCTTTACCCCCGACGGTCCTCGCGGACCCGCCTTCCAGGTACAGCCCGGCGTCATCGATCTGGGCCGGCGGACGGGTTATCCCATCCTTCCCGTTACCTTCAGCACACGGGGCGGCAAGCAGTTCGCCAGCTGGGACCGCTTCCTTTTGCCCCGACCGCTCACCCGCGGGGTCATCCGCTGGGGCGAGCCCCATTGGGTGGGCCCGGAAACCGATTCGGAGGCGGCACGGGTTAATCTTGAGGCTGCCATGAACCAGCTTACCGAGCACGCCGACCGCCACGTGGGCCGCCAATGACGGTCCATGCCCCCAATCCGCGCACGCCGCTGTATTGGGCGCAGGACCTGTGGGACCGCATGCGCGGCCAGCCCCAGCGCCCCCTGGGCCGCTGGGGCTGGTACCGCCCGCCGCGCGGCCCCGGCCCGCTGGTATGGGTTTATGCCCCCGACTGCACCGGGGCCCGGGTTGGCGCCGAGGTGGTACGCGGCATCCGTTCCATACGGGTGGACGTACGCGCCGTGGTTACCGCCGATTGGGGCTGCCCCGAAACCCTGCGGCCGTTGCTTCAGGATTATCCTGGCACCGCAACGGCCCCGTCCGTGATCGACCACCAGCGCGCCGCCCAGCGGGCGGCCGCAAGGTTGGGGCCGAACGGCCTGCTGGCGGTACATCGCCTGCCGCCGCCCCGGTTCCTTAAAGGTGTGGCGGCAGCCGGGGTGCCCCTGACGGCGGTCAGCTGCGAACCGCCCCGAGTGTCGCCCCCGGGGCTGGACTTCGATCACATCCTGCCCGTGGGCCAAGCCCAGGCCGACCGGTGGCGACAAGCAGGTTATGTCCCGGAAGATCCGGTGGATTTGGAGCTGTTTTTGGCCCGGACTGACGTGGAGCCCAATTTCAAGGCGGCCTTGGCCCCGGGGGAAGGGCGTCGATTGGTGTGGGCCGACGCTCAGCCCGAGGACGAGGCCGAGCGAAACGCTTTCCTGGTGCGCTGGGCGGACGAAGGCCATGTCCCCATTATAGGCGGTAAAGGTCCGGGCAAGGGTCACGGTAAGCCGGTGGTCCGGCTCTCGGAGTGGGACCGCGACCGCCAGCCGGTGGAGCCGGGGACCCTGGTTTGGATGGATGAGGAACGCTGGCTCCCGGCCGTGACGGCTTCGGCCTTCGCCGGAGTCCTGGGGGACCCGTCTCGAGAGGCCGTTTGGCAGGCCCTTGCCAGCGGGCTGCCCCTAGTGGCCATCGGCCGGGCCCCCGGGCGGCTGCGCGATCTGGGCGTGGACCCCGACACGGCCACCCGCGCTGCGGATACCTGGGAGGAAGTGAGCGATAACTGGGCCCGTTGGGAGGCCGAGGCCTTCACCTGGCGGGATCAGCAGGCCGCGACCCGCCGGGCCTACTGGGAGGCCCGGCGGTGTGCCGAGGTGGCCATGGAGGTCCTGGACCACTGGGCGGATGGCTGGTGAAAGGCTTGTCCGAGCAGTGGTACAGCGACGGTTGGCTGAGCCGACTTTTGGCTCCCCTGGGGGGAATGTATTGCCGGGTCATGCGGGCCCGGCGAGCCCTATACCGCCGAGGTCTGATGGAAGCCGAACGCCTTCCTGTACCAGTGGTGGTGGTAGGCAACCTGACCGTCGGCGGTACGGGCAAGACGCCTTTGGTGATGGCCTTGGCGGCGCGCTTGCGTGAGCTGGGCCGCCACCCGGGGGTGGTCAGTCGGGGGTACGGCCGGAAGGGTCAAGATGTCCGGGCTGTCTCGGAGGGGGGAAAGCGCCTTCTGAATGTTGCCGAGTGCGGTGATGAACCGGCGCTGATGGCCGACCGGCTGGGGGTGCCGGTCGTGGTGGGGCGCGACCGCGCCGAAGCCGTCCGCCGGGCGGCGGCCCTAGGGTGCGACTGTGTAGTGGCCGACGACGGTTTTCAGCGCCTATCCCTGGCTCGGGACCGCGCCTTTGTTGTGGTGGACGGGGATCGGGGATTCGGCAACGCCCGGTGCCTTCCCGCCGGCCCTCTCCGGGAGCCGGTGACCGCCCTGGCCGATGCCGATGCCGTGGTCGCCGCGGGCGCGCCGCCCCTAAGTCAATCCGTTCGACGAGACGAGACCGGGCCTCGGCACGCTCAGGGCGGGCCCTCGGGTTGGGAGCCGGCAATGGGGATGGTTTTGGAACCCGATGGGCTTCGGGGAATCCGGACCAAAGACCGAAGCCCGGATCTGGAGTGGCTACAAGGCCTGCGGGTTCATGCGGTGGCGGGAATTGGCGCCCCCGAGCGCTTCTTCGCTATCTTGCGGAGGCTCGGGGCCGAGATTGTCCCTCACCCCTTCCCCGACCACCATGACTACGCTCCTGCTGACCTTCGGTTCCAAGAGGGAGCCCCGCTGGTTACCACCGAGAAGGACGCGGTCAAGCTGGCCGAGGTCGGGATCGACGGCTGGGCCCTTCAGGTGTCGGCCCGCCTGGATCCGGAGCCGGATGGGTGGCTGACCGATTTGCCGCCCGCCCAGGCCGGCGGTGTATACTAGGCTCCCGGTTAGAGGTGCGTAGGGGGTGAGCGGTCTGAACCGGTCCAGAGCAAGGCGTCCCGCCAGTAAACCCCTTGGATGGCAGGCCGTGGCTCGGACGGCTGCTATGTTTAGTGGCGGGATGGTGAGCCCAAGTCGAGGAGGTGCTTTGCGGGGCTGGGCTGGCTCGCAGGATCCTTATGCACTTCTGGGACGGGAGACTGGCGCCGAATCAGCTAACCGATGGATCCCATTAACGGCGAGGGGATGGTGGTGCTCGACCGCAAACTGCTGGATATTCTTGTCTGCCCGGTATGCAAGGCCGAGGTGACCCTGAACAAGGCCAAGGACGGCCTCATCTGCGACAAGTGCAAACTGGAATACCCCATCCAGGATGACATCCCGGTGATGCTTCCCGATGAGGCACGCTCCCTGGAAGGGGAGGGCGAGGAGTCCGGGTGAGCTTCACCGTCCTCATCCCCGCCCGATACCAGGCCTCCCGGCTTCCTGGCAAGCCCCTGCGCGATGTGGGCGGTTTGCCGCTGGTCTGTCGGGTCCTGGAGCGGGCGGCGGCCAGCGGCGCCCACCGCGTGGCGGTGGCCACCGACGACGAGCGGGTGGCCGAGGCGGTCCGGGCGCAAGGCGGCGAAGCGGTGATGACCGGGGCGGATTGCGCCAGCGGCACCGATCGCCTGGCAGAGGCGGCCGCCGCCATGGAGCTGCCGGAGAGCGAGCCGGTGGTCAACCTTCAGGGCGACGAGCCCTTCATTTCTTCCGAGCTGATCCGCGCGGTGGCCACCGCTCTGGACGAAGGGGAGCCCCGGGACATGGCCACCGCCGGCCACCCGGCCGAAGAATGGCAGAACGTCCTCGATCCGCATGTGGTCAAGGTGGTGCGGAGTGCCAGCGGGGATGCCCTCTACTTTTCCCGGGCACCTATCCCCTGGGCCCGGGAGGCCTTCGGGGGAGGGACGCCGGCGGCGGCAGAACTGGCCGAACAGGGACCGCCGGCGGGCTACCTCCTCCACGTTGGGATCTACGCCTATCGCACCGCCTTCCTTGCCGCCTTCAGCCGATGGACTGCGACGCCGCTGGAGCGTCGCGAGTCCCTAGAGCAGCTCCGGGCCCTGGAAAACGGGGTCCCCATACGGGTGGTGGATGCCCCTGGCCCTCCGGCCGCAGGGGTGGATACCGCTCAGGATCTGGAACGGGCCCGGGAGCGGTTCCTCTAGGGGCTTTCCACGAGCAGGAGCTCAAGCTGCGGGCTGGGCTGACCATGGTCGTCCAGCAGCTCCAAACAGACCGTTTCCGGCACCCGCCGGTACGGACGCCCCTGCATGTCCTGTTGGATGGCCCTGCGGTCGCGGTGCTGCAGCACGAGCTGGGGACCGTCCGGGAGGATTTCGATCACGGAGAAGGGCTCGCCAGCATATTCTGCCCGGCATCCGATCAGGGACTCGAGCGATTCGGGATTGTCCAGCCAACGGGGATCGAACCGTTCCATTGGGTCACTCCGGGGGTCGGCCTTTGGGTTGCTAGCGGGTTACTTCCGGCAGGGCCTGCCACCCGGACCCTGTTCCCCGCCGAAACTATTCCGGAGTCCGAAAGAGGGTAGCGAATCGCCCGCGTAGTCGATTTGTCCCTCGGTCAGGGTCTCCGGATCCGCGAGACGCACCGGAATAAGCTCCAAAGTGGCCATGGCCTTGCTCACTCTTGGGGTTGGGCGGAGGCGTCCTCGCGGCCCAAGCGAGGATAGGAATCATTATACTCCTTTCGCCTCAGGAGCGGCAGAGGCACCGTTCCTTCCGGGCTACTCCCTTTTCAGCCATCGGCCCCGGGGACCTCCAAGAGCCATCATCCAGGCCAGCGGCTCTCAGCCCACCGACGGCATCCGGCTTCCGGAGCGCGCTTTGGGCCCCTCGGTGGGGTGGCCACCCAGAAGCAGGGTAGGGAACCGGGGATTGAGTCTTCCCTTTTCCGGGAGGATCCGAAGGGACCGGCGTAACCGATACCCCGGCCCGCTTTTGCTCGCTCGGGAGGGGGCTATAGGACCGCCGGTCAGGCCCGGACGGCCTCTTGGGGAAAACGGAAGGTCTCCAGGACCCATTCATCGGATCCGGCGTGCAGGATCAGGCAGGAGGGCGCGCCGTGGGTGCGGGTGCGCCCGGCGGCTCCCGGATTCACCACCCTGGGGTCGGCGTCACAGTCGTCGCACACCCGATGGGTGTGACCATAGACGACGAGTCGGGACCCGGCGTGGGTATCGCGCAGGGAGCCGTGATCGGGTTTGGTGTGGCCGTGGTAGTGGCCGTGTTCCACCGCCAGGGTGCCCCCGGGCAGGTGAAGATGGGCGATGCGCGGCAGGGTCCGGACCACCTCCTCGGCGCCGTCGGGCCAGATGCCGGGTTGGTCGTTGTTGCCGGCCACCGCCACCACCTCCCCCGTCCGGGCCCGCAGGGCCTCTAGGATCTCCGCCCCCATTATATCGCCGGCATGGATGGCGTAATCCGTCCCCGCAATGGTTTCGGCGATACGGGGATCCAGGTGGCCGTGGGTATCCGAAAGGATGGCGACGCGGGCCTCGGTCAACCTCTTCCCCGAGACAATCGCCGGGGTGACCGGGCTCTGGGAACTGCTATAGGAAGCTTGCTCACTCATGGTGAGACCTCGTTACCGGTTCGTATAACGCCAAGAACGGGACCGGGCTCGAGTAGCCCAGTGGCTTGTAAGACCAGGGACGGCGGCCGAATATCCCCGTGCCCGCCCCAGGCAAGCTCGCCGGGAGGGGCCCCGGAAAGGTCCGGACTCCTGGGGACCCGGTCGCCGCCAAGCCTTGATCACCCATTACTCAGCACCGATAGTTATAGCCTGTGGAAATGGTAAGGGCCCACGAATATTTGCCGGTAAATTTCCCGGCGGGAGGATAACCATGGCCTTATATGTGCCGCAAGCCGGTACAGGGTTGGCCATGGCCGGAGTAGCACTATTCCACGTGCTGGGTCCGCTCGCGGCAGGTGGCCAGCTGCTTCGGTATGGTTTCCTCGATGTCGTCATGGCCCCGGTTCAGGGGGCGGAGTAATGTGGTGCCGAGCTCGGCTCCCTATTCAAGGGCAGCCTGGAGACTGTCAAGGGGGAGGGCGAAGCACTTGCCCAGGGATGAGGACCTGTGCTTTCCCCTGACTGGGCCAGCCACCAGCCGATGCAGGGAATGGAGACGTCACGGGTCCGGGGTCCGGTAGGGGGCGTGGTGACAGGCCCATAGCGCCCCGGCCACGGGCGTTGTCGTCGGGGGACCGTTTGGCTAGAATGACCTTTTTCGCTGCGGGCCGGCACCGGATTTTAATCGAATCGAGCTAGATGGAGAAGGGCCTCCCTGGAGCTGGGTCAATCCTCCCGGGCCGGGGACCGTATTTGGGCTAGAATACAGCAACTTTGGGGAAACCGCGTATGCTGGAAGGCAAGATCCTGGTCGCGCAAGGTGGCGGCCCCTCCGCCGTTATCAACCAGTCCCTCACCGGTGTGGTGGTCGAGGCGCGCCGGTTCCCGGGCGTCACTAAGGTGTACGGGGCCCTTCACGGGGTCCGCGGCATTATTGACGAGGAGTTCCTCGACCTGACCCAGGAGACCACCCACAACCTGGAAATGGTGGCCAACACACCCGGCTCTGCCCTGGGCTCCACCCGGGACAAGCCCGACCAGGAGTACTGCCGGCGGATTTTCGAGGTCTTGAAGGCCCACGAGATCCGGACCTTCTTCTACATCGGCGGTAACGACTCCTCCGATACGTGTCGCATTGTCTCGGAATACGCCGGGCAGGAAGGCTACGATCTCCGCTGCATCCATATCCCCAAGACCATCGACAACGATCTGGTGCACAACGATCACACGCCGGGCTTTCCTTCTGCCGCCCGCTTCGTGTCCTCTGCCTTTGCCGGCATCAACTTGGACAATCGCGCCTTGCCCTCCGTCTACATCGGCATTGTCATGGGCCGCCACGCCGGGTTCCTGACCGCCTCGGCGGCACTGGGCCGTAAGTACGAGGACGACGGCCCCCACCTAATCTACCTGCCCGAGCGTGATTTCGACCTGGATCGCTTCTTGGCGGATGTCAAGTCGGTGGTGGACCGCCACGGGCGCTGCGTCGTGGCGGTCTCCGAAGGCATCCACGACGCCAGCGGAGAGCCCATTATGACCCGGCTCCAGGAGAACGTGGAGAAAGACGCCCACGGTAACGTCCAACTCTCCGGCTCCGGGGCCCTGGGCGATCTCCTGGTGGACCACGTCAAGGAGAATTTAGGCTACAAGCGGATCCGAGGCGACACCTTCGGCTACCTTCAGCGCTCCTTCTTGGGAGTGGCCTCCGATGTGGACCAGCGCGAGGCCCGCGAGGTGGGCGAGAAAGCAGTGCAGTACGCCGGTTTCTACGATACCAACGGCAGCGTCACCATCGAGCGGACCGGCTTCTACTCGGTCCAGTACAATCTGCGGGACCTGGCGGAGATCGGCGGCAAGACCCAGGTTATGCCGGATGAGTTCATCAATGCCGAGGGCAACAATATCACTCGGGACTTCTTGATGTACTGCCGGCCGCTGCTGGGCTCGGGGGTGCCGGACGCCTTCCACTTGCGGGACTACAAGGTGCCCAAGATCCTCCAAGGCTGATCCCGGCTGCGCCCGATCCGGTTGGCCAACCCGGGCCTCGCGCATGCGGGGCCCGGGTTTTGTTGGAGCTCCCGGGCACTGCTTTCCTGGGCGACGGCATGCAATGCCTTGAACGGGGTCGGGCGTTGGGGAGCCGGAGCTGGAGTGACTGGGTTCACCGGAGGGGGTCAGGCAATAGCGCGCGCGGTTTTTCCCGGATTTGAGACGGCGAAGGACCGCGGCCGCAGCAGGGCGCGGCCTTTGCTGCTTGCGGACCGGTCTGGTTTGCGCACGGAGTTCCGAAGATCCCCACTGAACGAGCCCCCGCTCCCTTGCACCGCCCACAGGCACTGGCCATAAGGCCCGGTCGGGCCCGTTAGATGCACTTGGTGGCCGAAGAAGTTTCCAGTGAAAGCCGGCTCGGTGTCGGTCTAATGGCGCCTACGGAAGTATCGACTGGGCCATTCCGGAGGCGAGCCGGACAAGCCGCGGACACCGGGGATTCAATTCGGGAAGACCGACCTTTTGCCTGCGCGTTCGCCCGTCGCGGACTCCTTCAAGGCGTTACAGGGGAAGGTGGCCCAAGGCCCTTAAAAGCGAGCAAGCGCGTGTCCCGGGCCTCAACCAGGCAGGAGTCCCGAAGACCAGGCAGGCTGATGAACTGGGGGGGTCGGCAGGGAGGGGACGGGTCAAGGACCGATTGAAGCCTGACTCGTCTAAGCGGTCCACTCGGGGGATGCGGTCAGCGGTGGACCGCGGCTCAGCCCTTGCCCTGCGACCCGGCGTGCTGCTCGGCCTCTTCCAAGATGGCCTCGCGGTCAAAGGAGGCCCGCTCCTCGTTGTCGACCTCGACCGGAGCAAAGGCGGCGGCGGCAAGCAGCGGCCCCCGCAATGGGATTCCGCACTCTGCGGATTCCGGCAAGGCCCACTCAGGCAAATCGTGGTCCCGCACCAGCCGACCCAAGGCCTGGAAGCGGAAGAATACCGCCGCGACCCGTTCCAGTCCTTCCAAGTCTGTGTCGAACTCCTCCTTCACCTTGTCTAGAAGGGCATAGGGTTCGCCACCCTCCTCGGAGGTACCTTCCAAAGCCGAAGCCACACGGGCCATTTCGTCTTCGGTGACCTCCACCGCGTTGATCTGCTCCAGCATCTCGGCCATCGTTTGATGGGGATTCAGCGGCATGGCCTGCTCCCTGAAGGTGGTTCATGGACCGATCATTGCTGCCATGGTTGGGCCCGGCAATGGGCCCTTTGCAGCTTCCGTCCAGATTGCTCGACGGAGGGTAAAGGCCCCATCCCTAGAAGGCAACCGTATCCGATCCGACAAAAGGGAACTTCGACTACCTAACCTTTGACTTACAGGCAGGAGCATGCTATCCATTTGGCTGCTGACTGAGGCGCCGCATAAGTGGCCCAATCCCCTTTCGCGCGGACAGGGGCTCGAAGGACCAAGCGTACGGCCGGGCCGCGGGGACGGGCGCGTCGTCGTTAGCTTGGCGACTCGAAATAAAAACCGGCTACCCTTTGGAGGATTTGCATGTTCACCAGCAACCCCTTTGCTGAGCTTACGGTCTTTCTGTCCCCCGCCTTCATGCAGATCTATATCGTTCTGATGATCTTGGCGGTTGCCGCAGGGACAATTTACGACATGCTTCACAAGAAGAGCTTCCAGTTCTTCATGCAACGGCGGCAGAATTCGGAAGCCCGAGCAAGGCGTCCCCTCGGTACTGGGCAGAAGTTTGGAGTGGCCCTCAAGACTCTCGGGAAAGAAGTCCTCACCTCTGGCGAGTTTTGCAACACGAAGCGCCAACTCTCCCATCTACTGCTTTTTTACGGCTTCCTGCTCTACCTCATCTCGACCATAGTGATGGTCTACGCCTACCCCACCGCGCAAGCCACGACGCCGGGTGTTTGGCCGGTCCTGTGGAACGTCGGCGCGTTGATGATCATCATTGGGGGTGGCTGGTTCTTCTTTTTCCTTAGGGTTAACGTTGTTCAAGAACAGGACTCCCCTTTCCGGCTGATCCCCGCGGATCTCTTTGTAGTAAGCCTGGTGCTCAGCGTACTGTTCGGGATCATCTGGGAAATAGTTCAAGCCCAGGGTGGTCTGCTGGCGACCCAGATCCTGTTCGGGATTTATATCGGCCTCACGACGTTGCTCTTCGTTTCCGTTCCCTGGTCCAAGTTTGCTCACATGTTCTATAAACCTGCGGCGGCCTACCAGAAGCGGGTCGAAGACGTTAGCGGCTCCGATAGTCTACCAACCGCGGCCCGAGGCAAGAAGCAGGTGGCTTCTCCCGGCAACACCCGCACCTAAGGGAGGCAACAAAAATGCCCACTTTTGTCGATATGACCAAATGCGATGGCTGCGGACAGTGTGTGGATATCTGTCCCTCTGATATTATGCACATCGATAAGACCACCCGGCGCGCCTACAACATTGAGCCCAATTTCTGCTGGGAGTGCTTTTCGTGCGTGAAGTCCTGCCCCCAACACGCGATCGATGTCCGGGGCTACGCAGATTTCGCCCCGCTTGGACATAAGGTCCGAGTTCACAGGGACGAGGAAGGCGGGAAGGTTCATTGGTTAATCGGGTACCGTGATGGGCGCGAGAAGGAGTTCACCTTCCCCATCCGGACCACCCCCTGGGGCTCTATACCGGCGGCGCAAGAGCATCAAGCGCCCGGCCCCAATGACATCAAGTCGCCTCAATTGGCGCATGAGCCGACTGCGCTGAAAATCGACTCGCTCCCCACCCTGGAAGAAGCACAGAATAGGGGCTAATTTCATGGCCAAAGCTTCGCGAAAAACCGTTTTCGTCGATTCGGACGTTCTAATCTTGGGCGGCGGGTTCGGCGGTTGCGGCGCCGCCTACGAGGCGGGTTACTGGGATCGCGACGCCAAGATTGTTCTCGTCGAGAAGGCCAACATCGAGCGTAGTGGCGCGGTCGCCCACGGTCTGGCGGCGATCAACTGCTACATGGGGATGCGCTGGGGCGAAAATAATCCGGAGGACCACGTCCGATACGCCCGTGCCGATATGCTCGGTTTGACCCGTGAGGACCTCGGCTACGACAACGCCCGGCACGTGGACAGCACCGTCCACAAGTTCGAGGAATGGGGCCTCCCCATCATGCGGGATGCGGAAACCGGGCGATACCTGCGCCAGGGCAAGTGGCAGATCATGATTCACGGTGAGAGCTACAAGCCGATCATTGCCGAGGCGGCCCGTAAGACGGCCACCGAGGTGTATAACCGGATCATGATTACCCATTTGGTGAAGGACAAGAACGATCCCGAGCGAATCGCGGGCGCCGTCGGATTCGGGGTGCGCGATGGCAAGTACTACGTATTTCGTTCCAAATCCGTCATCGTGGCCGCCGGGGGTGCTTCGCACATCTACCGCCCCCGCTCCATTGGTGAAGGCTCAGGCCGGGCCTGGTACGCCCCTTGGAGCAGCGCCTCCGCCTACGGGCTGCTCATCCCCCTCGGCGTGAAGATGACGCAGATGGAGAACAAGATCGTCCTCACCCGGTTCAAGGACGGCTACGGGCCGGTGGGCGCTTGGTTCTTGCTTCTCAAGTCCCATGCCGAGAATGCCCTCGGGGAGAAGTACGAACCCCGGTGGTTCGAAACCATCAAGGGCATGGTGGGTGACTACGCGGAGCAGCATCCCTTCCCCACCTGCCTGCGCAATCACGCCATGATCGAGGAGATCAAGGCGGGTCGTGGTCCTATCTACATGCGGACGGAGCACGTCCTCGATACCGATGATAAGGAAGAGAAAGGCTGGGAGGACTTCCTCGACATGACCGTTGGCCAAGCGGTGGTTTGGGCTTCGATGAATATCGATCCCAAGGAGGATCCTTCCGAGCTGATCCCCTCGGAGCCTTATGTCATGGGGTCCCACGCAACCTGCTCTGGCGCCTGGGCGAGCGGTCCGCAGGACATCTCTCCCGACGACTACCACTGGGGCTACAACCGGATGCTGACGATCAAGGGGTTGTTTGGGGCCGGTGATACCATCGGCGGCACGGCCCACGGGTTCTCGTCCGGCTCCCACACGGAAGGCCGCTTGGCCGGTAAATCGGCGGTGGAGTACGCCGGGGACATGAAGGGGAGCAAGCCCGAGCTTGATGACCGGGAGATCGAGCGGCTCAAGGGAGAGGTGTTCAAGCCGCTAGATAACTACCTGGTGGGCAGTAACGAGGTGGTTGCCGGGGAGGTGAACCCCAACTTCATTACGCCGTTCCAGGGCCTGCAACGGCTCGAAAAGATCATGGACGAATACGTCGGCGGCGTCAGCAGTTTGTACGTCACCAACGGGCACATGCTCAACCGTGGGCTGGAAATGCTGGGTATGCTGAAGGAGGACCTCGATAAAATCGGGGCTGAGGATCTCCACCAGCTCCAGCGGGCCTGGGAGCTCAACCACCGGGTCTGGACCTCGGAGTCGGTGACCCGGCACACCCTGTTCCGGGAGGAGACCCGGTGGCCGGGCTACTACTACCGGGGCGATCATCCCAACCTGGATGACGAGAACTGGCACGTGTTCACCGGGTCTACTTATGACCCCAAAACGGGCGAGTGGCACATGGAGAAGCTGCCGCAGCATCACCTCTTCAGCTGAGCGTCATCCTCGGATAACTCCCGCGCCCCAGGCACCGAGGCGGGAAGCTCTTTCCCGTCCACGGCCATGGTGCGAGGGATGTTTGTGCCCGATTCCCCGCGGGGGGTCGGGCACTTTTGTGGGGTGCCAGGCAAGGCATAGAGCGGTTTTATGCTCTCAACCCATAAGGAAAACCGAGCCGGGAAGGACGACTGGGCGGGATAAGTCCCCTAGGCTTTAGTGACAGGATCTCTGGTTATAGGGCAATTGCGTCATCGCGAGGTAGCGCTGGAAGGGAGCCCGGGCAACCCGGTTTTGAGGCTAAAAAAATGCCTACAGGAGTGCGCATTAGCATCCGCCAGGGCTTTCGGCAAGACCGTTTGGCGGTTCGCCGGGGCCATGATGGCCGAAACCGATGTCACTCGGAGTGATTGAGTGTCGTAAAAATCCCAAGCTTCATCAGGGCAGGGGTGCCGCCCTGGTTTGGGCTAGAGACTGGCGGGCTGAACCTGGGATGGTAATTCCCATTTTTTCAAAGAAGGTCTAGGGGTTCGGGGACCCCGGGCAATGGCGAGCCGTTGTGGAGTCTAGCTAGAGGCCGTCATCCCCATCCTCGGTGGCGGCATAATCCCCCGGTATCCTGGGTGAAAGGTACCACCGGAAGGCAACGGTGGGCGTTCAGGCCGCGGAGCGCACCCTGGAAAGGCCGGCGAGCTTCCCCACCATTACCAGTACTGTGCCGATTCCGGAAGAATCCAACGAACCCCGCCCCGGGGGTCCTCCTTGTCCCCTTCGTACCGGGGGATCAGGTGGACGTGGAGATGTGGGACCGACTGACCCGCCGCCTGGCCGTTGTTGAGCCCGATATTGAAGGCGTCCGGGGAAAAATCCCGCTCCAACAGATCCTTGGCCGCGTCCAGCCCCTCGGCGATGGAGGCCCTTTCGGCCTCGCTGGTTTCGAAGAAAGAGCCTACATGGCGTTTTGTGATCACCAGCATGTGGCCCGGGCTCACGGGGTAGGTATCGGGGACCACCGCGGCCTGGTCATCGGACCAAAGGACTCGTTGGGTGCCAAGCTCGCAGAAGGGACAGCGCTGGCTCATCAAATCCGTCCTTTGCCTAGATTTTCGTGGTTGGCATCAGGTCGGCCCTACAGCATTAACCAAGTCTCGCGCTGTGGTCCGTTGTCGGAAAAACTGTTCCCGGAACTCCATTAGGGAAGCCACAGGCCATCCTGATGGCGGTGTGGGTTCGGAGAGAGTGCCTAGCAGGACCCGGCTGCAGATGGCCGATCTGGCTCAAGGGGATCGCCTTATCGGGTAGACCTGAGAAGGTTCAGGCCATTGGCCTTCAACCCGACCGCTAAGCTACCGGTTACCTTGGCCCCAGCTGAAGGGCCTACCATGTAGCCCGACGGCCTCGCCCTGTGGGCCACTCAACCGGAAGCCGCCCACAGGTCAAGGAAGGTAACAGTGGCTATGTGCCCAGCAGGCTTGGGGCCGCCGACAAAGGATGGCTGCTCGAAGACGCAACGAGACAAGCGCCGCTGGACCGAATACAGCAGCATCCCTGCAGGCGGTCAGCCCGCCCGTTGCGTGGGTTAAAGGGCCGGTTGGACCGGCCCGTTACCTAGGTTTAGCCGGCGAAGTGCTCGCGCAGGATCTCCAAGACCTCCGGGCGGCTGAAGTTCGGCGGGACTTCCTGCCCCTCGGAGAGGTATTTCCGCAGCTTGGTGCCGGATAGCAGCATCCGGTCCTCCTCGCCATGCGGGCAGGTACGGTTGGTGGCCATGGCGACGCACTGGTTGCACCAGAAGGTGAGATCCATCTTCAGGGGCTCAATCTGGAGAGCGTCCTCTGGGATCTCGTCGAAGATCTTCTGCGCGTCGAAGGACCCGTAGTAATCCCCCACTCCGGCGTGGTCCCGGCCCACGATCAGGTGGGAGCAGCCGTAGTTCTGGCGGAAGACGGCGTGCAGCAGGGCCTCCCGTGGGCCGGCGTAGCGCATGTCCAGGGGATAGCCAGCCTGGATTACCGTGTCGGACACGAAATACTTGTCGATAAGCGTGCTAATCGCGCGGGCACGGTACTCCGCGGGCACGTCCCCGGGCTTGAGCTTGCCCAGCAGAGAGTGGACGAGCACGCCGTCGGCTGTGGTGTCTAAGGCAAGCTTGACCAGGTGCTCGTGGGAGCGGTGCATGGGGTTCCGGGTCTGGAAGGCGGCCACCTTGCTCCAGCCCTTGGCCTCGAAGGCCTTGCGGGTCTCGGCGGGTGTCATGAACAGGTCGCCGTAGGTTCCGGGGAAACCTCCCAGGGACAGCACCTTGACTGGCCCGCCCAGGTTAACGTCCCCCTGCTCCATTACCATCTTGACACCCGGATGCTCATCGGCATCCGTGGTCTGGTACACCATCATCGCCTCGTGGTTCTTGTCGATGGCGTACTTGTCGGTGATCTTCATGGTGGCCAGGATCTCGTCCCGCTCGGGGTCCTGTAGGGCCACCTCGTCCCCCTCGGAGATCTGATCGGCGCGGTCCTTGCTCACGGACAGAGTGACCGGAATGGGCCAGAAGGTACCCCAGGCGGTGTGCATACCATCGCACACCCCTTGCCAGTCCGCGTGGGTCATGAAGCCATCGAGGGGAGTGAAACCGCCCATGCCCAGCATGAACAGATCCCCGGCCTCGCGTGAGCTCACGGGGATCTGGGTCATGGATTCGGCTCGGCGCAATTCCTCTTCGCGGGACTCGCCCTCGAGCAGAAGGGGTTTTAGCTCCTCACCACCGTGTGGATCTACTAACCTGGACATAATTCCCCCTATGGGTAGGGTTTTCAAAGGCGATTTACAGCGGTATTGGGTCTCTGGGACCCGCTTAGTTCGGGGCTCCGGAAGTCCAGGAGCCGGCCAAGGGAGGAGGGTTCCTCCGCATAAACCGAATTCGGTTGGACGTGGGTAATCAAGGGGTGGCCCTGAGCGCTGGGACTCTGCCATTGGATCCTTCCTCTCCAATTGGGACCGTACATATCCCAAAGGGGGAGGTGAAGGCCCCGACTCCAAGCCCGACGTATCTTTTCCAGTCGGCAAGCGGGCCCATTGATTGGCATCCAAGGAAACGGCCGGGGCGGGGATCCCCATAGCCCGGAGAGTTCCGGTTAGTTGTCTAGGCCTTTGAAGATCTGTTCGCGGATGGCTTCGACATCGCCCTGTCCGTCAACCCGCACGTATTTGGGGGCGTTGGGGTCGCCGGATTCAGCCCGCTGGGAATAGTACTCCACCAAGGGCTGAGTCTGATCGTGATAGGTGCCCAAGCGCTTGCGGATGGTCTCTTCTTGGTCGTCGTCCCGTTGGATGAGGGGCTCGCCGGTAACGTCGTCTTTCCCCTCCTCCTTGGGCGGGTTGAACTCGACGTGGTAGGTCCTCCCCGAGTCGGGATGGACACGACGGCCCGCCAGGCGCCGGACGATCTCCTCGTCGGGAACCTGGATCTCAACCACCGCATCGATGCCGACTCCCGCATCGTTAAGGCCGTCGGCCTGGGCGATGGTCCGAGGAAAGCCGTCCAAGAGGAAACCGTTAGCGCAGTCAGGCTGGGCCAGACGGTCCTTGATCAGACCCATGATGATGTCATCGGAGACCAAGCCGCCCTCGTCCATGATGGCCTTGGCCTGCTTGCCCAGCTCCGTGCCCTCTTTGACCGCCGCCCGTAGCATGTCCCCGGTGGATATCTGAGGGATGCCGTAGCGTTCGCAGATGTACTGGGCCTGGGTTCCTTTGCCGGCGCCCGGAGGGCCCATCAAGATTATCCGCATGGGTATCGCTCCCTTTTAGCGGTTGGTGCAACGAGGCCACAATAAACCCGTTACGCGGTAAGGGGCTTCGAAAAGAACGGTTATGGGCTTCGTCCCGGGGTAGGCCGCAACTCCCTCCGGCCTTGGCCAACCCCCATCCAATCAGCGAGGCTAACCCTTAGCCGGATCCTCGGCACCGGGAAATGGCCACGGCGTACCTTATTCATACTTGGCCTGGACCCGCAGCAAGGGGCCCGGTAGCCGAAGTGGTCGGCGTATTTTTGACGGCCGGAGCCGGACTGTCCACGCGCCAGCCGACGGAGCATTTGCGTCAACGCCTTTGGGCCTGGATCCCCAGGAAATAGCAGCCGTCTTTTGTCCCATAGCTGGCCGGATATTGCTTTAGCCGGAGCAAATTGGGATCCAGGCGTAGTTCTACCGCGGCATGCGCAAGGCCCACCCCGCCGCCCCAAAAGTGCTCAGCGATCCGTTTTGGATGATGTCCATCTCGTCATTGTCTGAATCCCGGCTTCAGGCCCACCGGTGGCCGGAGCACAGGCAGCTAATTGGCCCGGCTGCGGGCTTGACCCGAAAGGTGCTCATTCAACCACAAAGGCGGTCGCCACTCAACCCGAACACGGCCGGAATTTCCTGTTTTTGCCATGACCTCCCGCATCAGGTTGCCCGAACCTGTTCGTGCTTTCGGGGGCCGGTCCGGCTTCAGCCGGGCGATGCTCAACCGTTTCTCAACGGGGGAGAGAGGGAGCGCTCGCCCGAGGCGGGGCAACCTATTTTCTTCAATACCCTGCGGTTCTAGGAAGGCGAAGGCTCGCAGGCCTTTCTAAGCAGTTTCCCGGGGTGGCCCAGACCGTCGGGCGACGCGGTATAGGAGAAAAGGTCAGTGGATTTGGGGGGGGTCTGCCGCGCTTCCGTCCCGGATCTCCTCGGGGGTAGCGTCGCGCACACCCGCCACATCGACCACGAAGGTGAGGGTCTTTCCCGCAAGGGGATGGTTGCCGTCGACGGTAAGCTTGCCTTCCGAAATGTCGATAACCCGGAAGGTCTTGGTGTCCCCCTTATCGTTCTGGAAATCAATTTCCTTGCCCAGTTCCTGGTATTGGGGCGGGACGTTTGCGAGATCGTCAATTTGGACAAGTCCCGGATCCCGTTGGCCAAAGGCCTCTTCCGGGCCAAGGGTCACGGAAACTCGGTCGCCGAAGGAACGGCCTTCAAGGGCCGCTTCCACCTGCTCGAAGAGGCCGCTGTCGTGGCCATGAACATACGCTATGGGGACCTCCAAATGCTCCAGGACGGATCCGTCCTGGTCGAGGATCGCGTAGGAGATCTGTACCACCTTGTCCTTCTGGACCCGTTTATCCGGCATTTTAAGGCTCCCTGCCGAGGCGAATTTGGGATGGAAGGGTCTAGTTGCTATCGGATTGCAGATCGTTCGACAATTCCCTATTGTCCCATATGAGTCCACCAACCTCGAATCGGTCCCTGGCCTCTTGAGGCGAAGGGAAGTGAAACTGTCTGAATGCGCCACTGGGATCCGAGCTGTCCGGTCGGCGGGGATAAGCCCGTGATCCCACAGGATGGGAGATAGGGAATGCGGGTTAACGAAATTATGACGCGCTCGGTTAAGGTGGTCCGCCCCGAGACCCCGTTGGCGGAGGTGGTAACCGCTATGTGCCTGTATCGGGTCAGTGGAATGCCGGTGGTCGAGGGCGATGAGCGGCTGATCGGCATGATTGCCGAGAAGGATGTGCTGGCGCGGATGTTCCCGACCCTCGATGACCTCATGGAAGGTATGGCCGGTGTTGATCTGGATGAGCTGATGGGAACTTACAAGGAGATCTTTAGCCTCAATGTTTCCGATCTTATGAGTTCCAAGCCCATTACGGTACGGCCCGATACCCACATCCTTAAGGCCAGCGCGACCATGGCCAGCCACCAGTTCCGCCGCATTCCGGTGGCCGAAGATGACTCCTTGGTCGGAATGGTTAGCCTGGGTGACGTTCACAAGGCGATATTTCAGGCCAATGTCCACCAGGCCATTGGCAGCCCGCAGGTGGTCGAGGAAGTCGAGTCGGGTTAAGGAGGGGGATTGCATCCCCCGGCCAAGATCTGTAAATTGCGTTTCCTGCGGCGCGGCCCCGGCCTAAAGATCTCGGGCAGGCCGACCGCCACCTAATTCGATTGCGGGGTGGAGCAGTTCGGTAGCTCGTCGGGCTCATAACCCGAAGGTCGCAGGTTCAAATCCTGCCCCCGCTACCAATTCCGTAACGATCGGCTCCGGCCGGTCGGAGGCTCTTTAACAATCTGGGATGAGGAAGCGTTGTGGGCTCTTGGCGATTCCGAGG
>NZ_JAZKRM010000015.1:0-66478 GCF_036628635.1 Thiohalorhabdus sp.
GCCGCGACCACTTGCGGTCGTTGGCCAGCACCGAGCCGGCATCGCCCATGGCCACTGCCATGCCCGCGGTCTTGTTGCCGGGGGCGGCGCACAGATCGAGCACCGCGTCCCGGGGCCGGGGCTCGAGAACAATCACCGGCCACAGGCTCACCTCCTCCTGGGTGTGAATCAGGCCCAGGGCGAACTCCGGCCATTTGCCAGGACGGACGCCTTCCGCCGGCACCCGCCACGTGCTCTCAAGGTAGGATAGGGCTTCGGCCTCGGGACACCGCCGGGCTAGGACCTCGGCCATGGCGCTGTCGGAAAGGCGAACCCGGTTGGCCCACACCACCTTGGGCAGGGGTGCGGCCGCCGAGGCCAGGAAGGCTTCCAGGTCATCCACGATGGGGGCATAGCGGCGTAGGGCGTCCATGGGGCTCCAGGCAGGTACGGCAAGAAAACGGGGCAACCTAGCCCAGGCGGACGACGCAGGCAAGCCCCAGGCAAGGGCTTGAATTCCCCAGCACCGGCCCTACCTCCCTGGATAGGCCATAGCGAACGGAAAGGAGGTCCCCCATGGACACCATGGCACCCATTCGGCGCGGTCTGAGCCGTACCTGGGAAGGCGTCCGTGAAGGCTGGGAGCAATTGCGGGAGCAGGCTGCGGGCGCTATTACCCGCTTCGTCCCTTCCCGCACCACGGGGGATGTGGAAACGAGCGAGGAACGCCTCGCCTACCGCACCCCCGGGTGGGGCGTACTTACCGCCGATGTCCAGGAAACGGACGATCAGGTCCACGTCCGGCTCGAGGTCCCGGGCATGAGCTCGCAGGATTTCGAGCTGGAGGTGGTCGACCAAACCCTCCGAGTAAGCGGCGAAAAGCGGGTGGAGAATGAGGAGAGCCGAGGCCGGTTCTACGTCATCGAATCGGCCTACGGCCATTTCGAGCGCTTGGTGCCGTTGCCTGCCGAAGTTAACCAACAGGGGGCCAAGGCCCGCTACCGCAACGGCGTCTTGCGTGTCACTCTGCCCAAGAGCGAGGGCTCCAAACGCCGCCGGATCGAAGTGGAAGCCACCTGAACCGACGTCCGGTCCCTAGGCGGGCTTTTTGGGCTCGGCGACCACCTGGGTGCGTCCCTCCCGCTTGGCCCGGTAGAGGGCGGCATCCCCCCAGCGAGCCAGCCCCCCGGACCCTCGCCACCGACATACTCGGCCACGCCGAAGCTGGGCGTCATGCCTCCGACCTCCGGAAAGGCATGGGCTTCCAGCTCCCAGCGCAGGCGTTCGGCCAGCTCCCTCGCCCCTTCGTTGTCGGTTTCATGGGGAAGCACCATGAACCCTCCCCCCCAAAGGGCGAGCAGGTCGCCGCCTCGTAGCCGGGGATGGTGCCACCCCCCGTGGTGACCAAATCCGCATCGAGCGTAGATTGGCCGGTGGCAAACACTTCCCCGATGGCCGCCTCCACCCGCTCGTGATCTACCGGGCGGAAAAGGTCCGTGGATCTCAGCTGCTCGATTTCCTCGTCGGTGTATCCGCTGACCTCCTGGAAATTGCGGTTCCACCGGTGGAAACGCATTTCCGGATCCAAGAGATAGAAGACCCCGGGCAAGCTATTGATCACGGCGTTGGCGAAACACGCCTCAGGTTCCAGGTCCTCCCGCAGTACTTGGTAAGCGCTGAAGGCGCGCAGGACGCTGATGAACTGCCGTTGGCCACCCATGCCCACCTCATTCAGGGGTCATTTGCAGCGGAACAGGGAGGCCATCCTTGCCGAGGCCGGTCACCTCGTACGCCGGCTGCCCCAGGATATGGGGTTTTCCCGTCTACAGGTAACGGCGGATGTCGGTGTCGTGCTGGCTGCGGTGGGGCTCGGGCATGAGCCGGCGGAGGTTGCCGCCGATCACCTTCTCCGCCCGGTAGCCGAAGATGCGCTCGGCGGCCGGATTGAAGGACTGGACGCGGCCGAGCTCGTCAGCGGTGATCACCGCCCCCGGCATGTTGGCCATCAGGGTCTGGAGGGGCGAATCTTTGGCTTCCAAATGCCGGGCCCGGCGCCGCTGGAAAAGGCCCCCAAGGCCGGTACCGAAGGCCACTAGCAGGGCGCCCCCCAAAAGCCAACAGGCCAGGGCATCTCCCTGTGGTAAAAACGGCAGGATTTCGCCCCGGACAGGCCCGGGCGAGGGGAAAACCTTGGAAAGGACGACAGAGGCCACAGAGAACCTCCTCGACCGGGGTTGCTGCCCACCCACCTTTGTAAGTTGGACCATACCCTGCCGAGGCCAATCCGGGTTAACCCTTATAGGCCACTCAGCTCACCCCCAATATCCAGCCCTCTCGAAGAGCCGTATCGGTCTCTTCGGAAGTCAACGGCGGCTGCAAGTAACGGGGCAGAAACCCGTGGGTGTCGGTCTCGGCGAGCCAGCGGGCCACGGCGTAGGCGTCCTGCTGGTGGTCGTTGCGACCGTCGGGATGGAATCGCCGCTTGAACAGGGCGGGATAGACCTCGACTGCCAGGGATTTCCCCGGGGTTGGCCGGAAACCATCGAAGGGCCAGAAATGGACGGTCCCCGACTGTTTCCGGCGCAGGCGGGCCAGCCAGGGCAGGCCCGCATGGGCGGACTTGGCCACCGCCCCCTGGACATCAAACCGAAAAACGCTCTTGGCCGCCGGTGTCCAGCGTTCGCACAGGCGAAGCTCGTCGGGGGAGCCGGTTCGGGGGTTGCCGGGCCGGCAGGCCTCGACCGTGACCCCCGGGGCATCGGTGGGCCAGTGGTGGCGGAAATCCACCAGAAAGGCGTCCCAATCGGGCAGGTGGTAGCGACGGAAATAGCCCTCGGGAAAGGCGAAAGCGAAATCCAGGCCGGCGATGGTGGGCTCGGCGGCGAGCTGCTCGGCCAGCCAGCGGTGAAGCTCGGCACGGCTCCAGTTGCCTCCCTTGGCCGGCCGGACCCGCCTCGGTTCCTCACCCGGGGCCGCGCGGTAGGCCGCCAGCCCCGGGAGGCGGTCATGGACCGTGGCCGCCCCCGAGTAGTCCACCCCCACATAGGCGGTAAAGCCCGACATTCCGCCTCAGAACCGCCGACGGACGCCCAGGGTGGGGACATTGGAGCCGCCCTCGGCCGCTACCAAGCCAAAGGCCCCGGAGCGGTGGTGGAGGCGCAGAACCGCCGACCAGGGGCCCCAGGAGCGGTGGCCCACCGTGCCCTCCAGGTACCAATAGACCAGCCATTGGGCGGTATCACCGTTGTCGGTGATCTGGCGCTCCAGCGGCGGCTGCTCGCTGGCCCAGGAGGGCCCCAAGCCGAAGGCCACCGAGGTACCCAAGCAAGCATCGCGGCCGGCAATCCGGTAGCGAGCCGCCACCAGGGCGTTGACCTCCCAGAGCTGCTGATCGCCGAAGTAGCGACCCACTTGGCCTTCCACCTCCAGGGACAAGGCGGGCAGCGGCCGGGCCACTTCCCAGGAAGGGGCCAAGACCGCGAGCCAGGCCGGCTCGTAGTCGAGGCCAACGGGGTCTAGGAAGAAGTCCTCCCAGTGGTTGTTGGCGAAAGGGCCAGCATAAACGGTCAGCGCCCCCTCGGCGCCCGCGGGAAGGGGGGCCATCAGAGCGGTCACAAGGACGGCCAGCCGGACCGGGAGGCGCCATTCCCGGATCACCTAGCAGGCCTCCCCACTGCCGCCCAACCGGGCGGCGAGATCCTGCTCCAGGGAAAGCATTGCAGGGACCAGCACCAACACCAGAACCGTGGCGAAGGCCAAGCCGAAGACGATGGAGGCGGCCATGGGGATCAGGAACTGGGCCTGCAGGCTGGTCTCGAACAGCAGCGGGGTCAGGCCGCCCATGGTGGTCAGGCTGGTCAGCAGCATGGGCCGCAGGCGCCGGCAGCTGGCGCCCACCAGGGCATCGCGCACCGCCATTCCTTCCCCCCTCAGATCGCGGTAGAAGCTCACCAGGATAATGGAATTGTTCACCACGATACCGGAAAGACCGAACAGGCCGAACAGGGACAGCACGGTCAGATCGATGCCCAGCAGCCAGTGGCCGGCCAGGGCGCCCACCAGGCCGAAGGGGATGGCCGCCATCACCACCAGCGGCCACACGTAGGAGGCGAACACCGCCGCCAGCACCAGATAGATCAATACCACGGCCAGGACCAGCCCCCGCTTCATGTCGGCCAGGGTCTCGGCCTGGTCCTCGGCCCGGCCAACATAGCGGTAGTCGACACCGTAGCGCTCGGTGATGCGGGGCAGAGCTTCCTGCTTGAGCCGCTCCCGGACCCGGTTGGCGTTGGTGACATCGCGGTCCACCGCTCCCTGGACGTGGACCGCCAGTCGGGCCTCGGCGTGGCGCAGGGCCTCGAAGCCCCGTTGGGTGGTCAGGCTCGTCACCGCTTCCAGGGGCACCATCTCCCCCTGGGGTGTCCTCAGCGGCACCCATCCCAGGGCCGCAGGGTCGTCGCGCACCTCCCGGGACAGCCCCACCCGGACCTCCACCTCGTCCTCGCCGCGGGTAAAGATCTGGGCCAGCTTGCCGGCGTATCCGGCGCGCAGCTGCTCCCCCACGCCAGCCTGGGTCAGCCCCAGGGCCCGGCCCTCGGCGTTGACCCGGTAGAGGATCTGTTCGCGGCCGTAGGGCATGTCGTCCTCCACCGCCGAGACCCCGGCGAAGCCCTCCAGGACCTCGGCCAATTCCCCGGCCGCGGCCTTGAGGCGGTCCGGCATCGCCCCGGTGAGGCGGATGCTCAGGTCCCGACCCGGCGGACCGCCGGTGCGGGCGGTGAGGGTGAACGACTCCAGTCCCGGGGCACGCTCCACCCGCTGGCGCCACCGGTCGATAAAGTCGGTGGTGCTGATGGTCCGCTGCTCCGGATTGACCAGCTCCACCACCAGGGCCCCGAACTGGTCGCCACCCTGGGCACCCCCGGCCTGCTGCTCGCCGGCGGTGGTGCCGTGCCGCGCCACCGCCAGCCGCACCGGGTCACCGGCCACCGCCTTGTTGGTGTCCGCCAAGGTCTGCCGGAGGTGGCCCAGGAAGGCATCGACATCCTGCTTTGGCGTGCCGGCCACGAATTTGGCGTTGGCGTAGACGATGTTGCCCTCGGGGGAGGGGAAGAAGGAGAACGGCAGGCGGCCGCCGGCCAGCAGGCCCACGGCCAGTAGCAGCAGGGCGACACTGCTAGCCAGGGTGGTGCCCCGCCAAGCAACCGCCCGCTCCACCAGGCGCCGGAAGGGGCCGTCGCGGAAGCGGCCGAAGGCGGCGTCGAAGCGCGCACGGAAGCCGTCGCCGCTGCGCTCCCGCGGCATGCCGGGAAAGGCCCGGGCCAGGTGGCCGGGCAGCACCAGGAAGGCCTCCACCAGCGACGCCAGGATGACGCAGACCACCACGAAGGGGATGTCGAACAGGATGTTGCCGATGGTGCCGCCCACCAGCATGAGGGGCAAAAAGGCGGCCACGGTGGTTAGGCTCGACGACAGCACGGGCGGCCACATGCGGCGGGCGGCGTTAACCGAGGACTGCACGGGCCCCTCGTTGCCCTCCTGGTAGCGGGCCAGGGCCTGCTCGCCCACCACGATGGCATCGTCGACAATGATGCCCAGGGTCATGATGAAGGCGAACAGCGAGATCATGTTGATGGAGCCGCCGAAGGCGTACAGCAGGGCCAGCGCCGCCAGGAAGGCCACCGGGATGCCCAGGGCGACCCACGCCGCCACCCGACCGCGGAGGAAAAGGAACAGCACCAGCAGGACCAGCACCAGGCCCCCGGCTCCGTTTTTGACCAGAAGCATGATGCGCTCTTGGAGCAGGCTCCAGGACTCATCGAAGGCCACCATGCCCACCCCCGGGGGCAGCGCCGGCCGCGTCACCTTGACCCAGGTCTCCAGGGTCCGCGCGGCCTCAAGGGTGTCCCCCGTGTTGCTGCGCTGCAGGTCGAGCTCCACGGCCGGCTGGCCGTTGTAGGTCACCCGCATTTCGTCGTCGCGATCCGCCAGCTCGATCTCGGCGATCTCACCGAGCGTAACCCGGCCGGTCTCGGTACCGCCGCGGACGACGATGTCCTCGAAGGCCACGGTCCGGCGCCGCTGGGCCTCGCTGCGCAGCTGGCGGGCCGACACCGTCTCGCCCACCTCCCCGGCCGGCAGATCGCGGCTCTCCGCCGCCACCCTGTCGGCGATCTCGGGCAGGGACAAGCCCAGCTCGTGCAGGCGCTCCGGGGGCACCCGGATGGCGATCTTCTGCTCCGGCAGGCCGCGGATATCCACCTTGGCGATGCCGCGGTCGAGGAGCTCGTCGCGCATGTCCTGGGCCCGCTGGCGCAGCTCGGACAGCCGCTGGGGGCCATCGCCGCCCTCCTCGGCATAGACCAGGACCTTGGCGATGGGATCGAACCGGGTGACGCGGGTTACCTCGGGCTCCTCGGCGTTCTCGGGAAGGTTGCGCACCTGACCCACGCGCGACTTGGCCTGCTCCAGGGCCTCGCCCATGGCCGTGCCCTGCTTGAACTCCAGGGAGATGCGCGAGACCCCCTCCGCCGAGGTGGAGGTGATGCTGTCCAGATGGTCGAGGTTGCGCAGCTCCTGCTCCAGGGGACGCGTAACGCCGTCCTCCATATCGGCGGCGGAGGCCCCCTGCCAGGCCACGGTCACCGTGATGAGGCCGAGGTCGAAATTGGGGAAGAACTGGGTGTTAGTGCGATCGAGGGCGTAGAGCCCGGTGAGGATCATCAGGGCCATGAGCAGGTGGGCGGCTACGGGGTGGCGGGCGAAGCGCGCCAGCAGGCCGCGGTCTTCGCCTTCGGCGGTCATGCGTCGCCGGCCTCATCGGCAACGCGCACGCGCAGGCCCTCGCTGGCATTGGGCAGCTGGGTGGTCACCACCCGGTCGCCGGAGCGCAGCCCCTCGGCCCGCAGCAGCAGGCGGCCGGGCCCATCGGCCACCGCCTTCTGCCCGGCCCGCTCCACGGTCAGGGCAGCCAGCCGGCCATCGCGGACCACATAGATGCGGTCCTGCTCGTAGAGGGCGGCAGGCGGCACCGCCACCAGGCCCGGCCGGGGCGGCAGCTCCGCGACCACCTCGGCGAAGCGGCCCAGGGCCAGGCCTTCCGGAGCCTCGCCCTGGATGCGGAACAGGCCTTCCACCCCGCTGGCCCCTTCCGGGCTGCGCCCGCCCAGCCGATCCAGCTGGGCCGCCAGGGTCCGACCGTCCATCCGCACCTCGGCGGTTACCCCCTCATCCCCGGCCAGGGCATGGCGAACCGCTTCCGCGCGGGGGCCGGGGATGGTGGCGCGGACCTCCAGCGCGGAAGTGTCGTACATCGCCACCAGCGGATCCCCCGGACGGACTCGGTCGCCCGGGGCCACCTCCACCCCGGTAATCCGCCCGGCGAAGGGGGCGGTAACGCGGGTCCGGGCCAGATTCCGCTTGGCCTGCTCCAGGCGCGCCCGTGCCCGCTGCTTCTGGGCCTCAAGCCGGTCGATGCGGGCATCAAAGGTCTCCACCTCCAGACGCTCCCGGTTCAGGGCCAATCGCGCCTGCTCTACGGCCTGCCGAGCCGCATCCACCTGCTCGGGGGCGCCCACTTCCTGCTCGGCCAGGCGCTCGGCGCGCTCGACCCCGCGCTTGGCGAGCTCCACCAGCTCGCGCTGGTGCTCGAGGGCGCGTTGGTTGGCCTGGTGCGTTACCCGGGCCTCCTGGACCTGGGCCTCGGCCTCCACGAGATCGGCCCGGCGCTCCTCGACGATGGCGGCCAGGTCGCTGCGCTCCAGCGCCACCAGCTCCTCGCCGGGGGCCACCGAGCGTCCCTCACGCGCTGCCACCTCCCTAACGTCGGCAGTGACACCAGCGGACAGGGTGCTCGCCCGCGGCGACTCCAGCCGGCCATACAGGGTCAGAGTAGGCGAAATGGAACGGGGCTCGACGGTCCGGGCTTCCACCCGCCAGACCCGCTCGTCCTCGCTGCGGGCGGGAGGCTCGGGGCTAGTGAGCACCATGGCCGCCAGAAGGGCGGCGCCGATGCCGAGAATGGCCAGCGGCGGCAGCAGATGACGTAGCCAGGGGGGGAAGGTCATGACTCCGGGATTGGTTGGGATGCCGGGGCCGGGCATCTTGGTGCACCAGCCGGGCGGCGTCCAGGGCCTGCTCCCTGCCCCGCAGGGCGGCAACGGAAGGAGCCGACCCGGCCCCGAGGGCCGGACCCACCGCTGGCCTGCCGAGCCCACAAATCCGAAGGACTCGGAACGCCTATCCCGGGTGTGGGTGGCGCCTCCCTAGAAGGTTACGCCCGCCTTGCCCATCAGGCGGCTGTTGGCCAGATCGGTGTCCCCGCCGCCCAGATCGGCGTCCTGGGTCCACTGGTAGCGCGCCTCGGCCCCCAGGAAAAGCGGTCCCTGGCGGTAATGCAGGCTCACGCCGGCCTGAAGGCCAAACACCCCGTCGCTGTCACCGCCGCCGTCCGCAGCCACGTAACTGAGCCCTGGGCCGAAGCCGAAGCCCAGGCCCTGCCCAATGGGCATCACATAGTGGGGATTGATCTCCAGGCTGGTGAGCTCAAGGCCGTCGTTGTCGAAGCGGGTCAGGCTGATCTGCTGCCGGATGCCGTGGCGCGGGGTAGCCAGAGTGGGACAGTTCAGGGAAAGCTCGACCCCGTAGGCGCCACCGCTGCTCACGCCGTCGACGTCGGGATCCTGCATGCCCCCGAGGGCGGCCAGGGTGGGCTCGGCCCGATAGTCGGCGTCGGTAACGGGGAGCAGGCTCCAGCCCTGGGCCTGGGCAGCGGACGAGGCGGCCAGGGCCAGAGTCAGGGAGAGGACCAGGGTGGGCGTGCGCATGGGTCTACCTCCGGTGGCTAACGAGGTTAGCAGTATATATTAGGTTTCGGTTATACACCCAAGGTAACCGGTTCCGCTCCCGGCGGCAAGGCCTCGCCTCCCCTGTGACCCTTTGAAGGCCTCCGGGTCGATGGCCACCAGAGCCGCCCCTCGCCCCCTCGGCCCAAGTGCGCACGACGGCGGCCCGTGCCACGCCAACGCCCTCCTCCCCGCCAGTGATCAGACCACCGGGTTGCGCAGGCTGCCGATGCCGGTTACGTGGACCTCGACCTCGTCGCCGGCGCCCAGGTAACTCGGCGGCGAGAAGCCCACGCCCACGCCCTCGGGGGTACCGGTGGCGATGACGTCCCCGGGCACCAGGGTCATGGTCCGGGACAGGGTCTCAATCAGGGTGGGGATGTCGAAGATCAGGTCCGCCAGGCAGCCGGACTGGCGCAGCTCGCCGTTGACCGTGGTGGTCAGCCGCGCCGAGCGGATGTCGGGGACCTCGTCGGCCGTGACCAGCATGGGGCCCATGGGACAGAAGCCGTCCAGGCTCTTGCCCAAAAACCACTGGCCGTGGCGCTTCTGCAGCTCGCGGGAGGTGACATCGTTGACCAGGGTGTAGCCGAAGACGTGGTCCCAGGCGTCGCTGGCGCGGATGCCCCGGCCGCCTCTGCCGATGACCACCGCCAGCTCGCCCTCGTAGTCCACCGAAGCGGTGGGGTCCAGATAGGCGGGGACGGCGTCGCCGGGGCCGATGACCGCGGTGGAGGCCTTGGTGAAGACGATGGGGTGCTCTGGCAGGTCGCCGCTCACGCCGCTGGCGGTGCCGGCCGTGCCACGGAATTCCCCCGCGTGGGCGGCGTAGTTCTTGCCCACGCACATGATGTTGCGCACCGGAAGCGGCAGCGGCGGCAGCACCGTCACCGACTCCAGGGCCAGACGGGCCTGGGGACCGGCCTGCTCGGCGGCGGTGTGCACGGCCTGCCGCCCCGCCTCGCCGTGGGCGATGAGGCTGGCCATGTCCCAGGGCAGGCGGGGATCGGCCGCCTGGAGGTCGACGACAAACCTCGCATCGGGCTCGATGAAGCCGATCCGGGTGCCGGCCTTGCCGGCGAGGGAAATCAGGCGCATGGCCCCTCCCTGGCAGTTGGTTGGGCGTCCCGGCAATTCTACCCCGGCGGTCTGCGGCGGCCCATCCCTTCGCCATGGGGGAATCCGGAAGGAAGGGGCCGCGCGCAGGCATTGCGCCGGTCCCCGAAAGCTAGTAGGGATGGGATATTAACACCCGATCAGGAGGGATCATCATGAGGACACTAACGACCACCCTGCTGGGGGGAGTCATGCTGGCGCTCGCCGCGACACCGGTACAGGCGCAGGAAGCCACCTTCGACAACCCGAGCCTGGTTCCCCAAATGGCGGTGAAGGCGGCCAAGGAGGCGGTCAAGGATTGCCGCGAGCGGGAAGTTCAGGTTACCGCCGTGGTAGTGGACGGGGGCGGCAACACTCAGGCGCTGATGCGCGCCCGCTACGCCGGGCCCCACACCATCGATACCGCCATCAGCAAGGCATGGACCGCCGTGAGCTTCCGCACCGACACCGTGGAGCTGGGCACCATGGCCAAGCCCGGCAAAACGGGCTACGGCCTTCAGAACCTGCCCAAGGTCACCATCCTGGGCGGCGGCAAGCAGATCATGGCCGGCGGCCGGGTTATTGGTGGCATTGGTGTCTCCGGAGCCCCCAGCGGCAAAATCGACGACAAGTGCGCCACCGCCGGCATCGATGCCATCCGTAAGGACCTTCTGTGATGGCCCTGGTCCGGGAATAAGCGGAACAGGGCCGCGGCGAGACGGACCGTTTCCCCTATCCGACAAGCGACAATCGGCCCCCGTATGCGGGGGCCGGTCTTATCCTGCCCATGGCTACCCGGACCACCTAAACGATTGCCACGGCCCGGGCCGTCCACAACAGGGGCTCATTCCAGGCCTTAACCGCCAGAATAGCCCCGGGAACGACCAGCCACAGGACCGCCAGGGCCATTAAGATGCCGTAGATTAGCACCAGAACGGGCGCCGCCCAGGCCCCAATCCGGTGACGGACTGCCGCCGGGTCCCGGTCGTCCCAAAGCCCTAGGGCCATGGACATCACCAGCACCAGCCCAAGGGCCAGGATCAGCAGACCGCCACCGAGGTCGGCTACGGTATCCCCGGTTACCCCGGCCTGGGTCGGCTCATTGAAGGCCTGCCACCAGAGCAGGTCGTCCAGCGACATCGGTTTCCCCTTTTGAACCACTTCAGCCCGGACAGCGCAGCAGATCGACCCGGATGGGCATGACGAAACGGGCACCGCCAGGAACCATGTAGCCCTCGAAGGTCTCGCGCACCTGCTCGTACAGCTCGGGGCTTAGATCGTGCTCGGTGTGGGTGACGCCCAGCACCCGGTCCTCGAAGTCGGCGAAATCGTCGAAGTCGTTGCGGGTGTGGAAGGAGCGCTGCTCCACCAGCTCCAGCACGCCCCCGTCCACGGCCCGCCGCACCGCTTCGAAGGCGGCCCGGCGCACCTCGGACTCGTCGTGGAACAGCCGCAGCACCTCGTTGAAATCCCCGGCGAACACCGGCTCAGAGATGTAGGCCAGCCCGCCCGGGCGCAGCACCCGGGCGATCTCGGCCATGGCAGAATCCATGGCCTCCACCGGAACGTGGTGCAGGGACTTGAACATGACCACCACGTCCGCGCTGTCGGCCGCCGCCGGGATCGCCTCGGCCCCGGCCCGGGCGAAGGTCACCGTGTCCGGTACGTCGGTGGCCTCCAGGTTCTTGCCGTGCTGGATATCGTCCACCTCGCAGGCCAGCACCGAGGCCGGGCGGCCGGTTTCGGCGATGGCTCGGGTATGCGCCGCCGCGCCGCAGCCGAGCTCGATGAGGCGGGCACCGTCGAGGGGCAGCAGCTCGGTGTAGACGTCCGCCTCATCGACGATGTCGGTGGCGGATGGATCGTGGATCTGCATGGTATGGGCGGTCATGGGTACGGGGCTCTCGCCAGCTGGATCAGGGAAGGCTTATAGAGTAACGCATGGCGGGACCGAGCCCAATTTCATGGGCTGTGGCTACGGCTTAAAGGGCAAATGGCAAGACCTGGCCCCCGTATTCCTCTATCCCCGGAGAGCACCAGCGAGGTCCTCGCCGGTCTCGGGACTGGGAAGGCGAGGGGCTGGCGGAGCCGCTGGGGGAGGGGCAATACGCCCCGGCTCGTGAGCTAGCCGCCCGCCACGACATCGACCTGCGCGTCCTGTCCGACCTGTATCCCTGGCTCGCCGGGATGGTGATCAGGCAGGGCGCTCTCCGCCGGGCCGGCTACCATCCCAAGATATGGCGAAGGCACCTACTTTCACCGCCCAGCGACCGAGGCTGGCCAGCTCGTCCTGAGCCTGGAGACACCTGGGGAGCAGCCGCGCTTCTTCGATGACCTGCCAATGGCAGCGCAAGGGGCTTTCCTCCTTTAGACCCTGGAGGAGGTGGGCGAGCTGGAGAAGCTGGTGCGGGCCCGGAAGCCGGACGAGCCAAAAAAGTAGACCGCCTAGTTGGGGCAGAGTTCGAGGGCTCGCCGAGCTCTACGACCGCCTGGTGGTCCACCGCAACCGCAACTGGCTGGGCCGGATCGAGGACTTTTTCGAGGACCGGCGGGATTATTTGGTGGCGGGGGCACCTGGCGGGCGAGCAAGGCCTGGTGGCCCTGCTTCGCGATGGCGGCTATACCATCACCCAGCAGTGACCGGGGGCGGCATCAGCACCCGGAATCTAGTCAGGGCAATGCGGGCTCGTGGCCTACAGCGGCAGCTCCACCACCTGCGAGCGATCGCCCACCTTCAGGCCCAGGCGCATGGCGCGGGCACTTTCCGCCTCTTCCTTGCCGGGGAAAAACAGATAGCCGTAGGCCAGCTCACCCTTCGGCACCCTTTGGATGCGCAGGCTCTTCTGCTCCAGGTCGTTGCGGATCTCACGGTCCAGCTCGCCATAACGGCTTGCGCCACCACCGAGGGCGCCGGCGGCACCGCCCACCACCGCACCCTTGCCCACGTTCTCGGCCACATTTCGCCCGGAGAGAACACCGATGGCCAGCCCGGCCACGGCCCCGGCGGCACCGCCGAGGAAGGTGGACTCGCCCGCTCCGGCCACCGTCTCGCCGGCACCCACGTGCGCGCGCACTCGCTTGTAGGCCTGTTCCGAAGTGAGCAGCGGCCAGGCGTTGCCCTCACCATCAAGGAGGAAGGTCTGCTCCGGACGCAGACGCACCACCCCTTGGCTGCCATTGTCCACCACGAAGCGCACCGGCAACAAGCCGGCACCACGGGCGTCGAAGCCGAGGGCCTTATCGGCCTTCTGCGGCTCCAGGTACGCCTGGGCCACCACCTGGGCCCCGTCCACGGTAACCGCCTGGGGATCGGTCTCGGGGAGGGGGACCGGCGCCACCCGCTCGCCGTAGGTGGCGCAGCCAGCAGCCAGGGCCAGAAGCAGGAGCGGCACCAGCACCCGCAAGAAGCGGGAGTAACGGCGGATGTCTGAGGCCATTGTCAAGGTTCCTCGGGGGTTTGCTGCCTAGGATTAGGACACCGGAAACGGCAAGGAAGTGCCGGCCCTGGACAGCGGCTAGATGAGGTGGGCCAGGACAGTGGCGGTGCCCAGGAACCCGGCGAAGCCGACCACATCGGTAACGGTAGTAAGTATGATGGAGGAGGCCTGCGCCGGGTCCTGGCCCAGCCGGGTGAGGGTTATGGGAACCAGGGCCCCGGAAATGCCGGCGGCCACCATGGCCAGCACCATGGCCAAGCCGATGATCAGGCCCAGGCCGGCGGAGCCACTCCACAGATAGACCCCGAAGGCGCAGATGACGGCCACCGCCAGTCCGTTGAGCAGTCCTACCCGCATTTCCTTGAACACCACCCGCACCCAGTGGCGGACCGTGATCTCGTGCAGGGCCAGGCCGCGAATGGTGATGGCCAGGGCCTGAGCCCCGGCGTTACCGGACTGGCCCGCCACCACCGGCAGCAGAACGGCGAGCGCGGTGAAGCGGCCGATCAGTCCCTCGAACAGCCCCACCACGGCCGCGGCCAGGAAGGCAGTGGCCAGGTTGATCACCATCCATGGCAACCGCCGCGTCACCGAGAAGCGGACCGAGGACAGGGCCCGCTCCTCCCGGCTGACGCCGACCATGGCTTGGAGATCCGCACTGGCCTCCTCCTGCACGGCGGATACAAGCGCCGACTGGTGCACCACCCCCGTGAGCCGGCCTGCGTAGTCCAGCACCGGCAGGCTGGCCAGCTGGCCCTCCTCAAAGCGGGCCACCAACTCCTCGCGTGGGGCGAACTCCGAAACCGACACCGGCACCGGTCGGGCCAGTGCCGCCAAGGACTCGGACGGATCGGCCACGGCCAGGTCCTGGAGATCCACCCGCCCGTCGAGCTTGTCCTCAGGATCCACCAGGAACAGGGTGGCGATGGACCCGCTGGGCAGGCCCCGGATGCGTCTCAGGGTGTCGCCCACGGTGCTCCAGCGCCCCAGGGGCAGGATGCGGGGGTCCATCCATTGGCCGGCCGAATCGGGGGGATAGCTCAGCAGACTCGCCAGCTCACGGGTGATCGCTGCTGGGAGCTCCGCCAGATACGCCGTGCGCGCCTCGACATCCAGGTGCCTCAAGAGCCGGGCGGCGCGTGCGGGCTCCATGGCATGCAGCAATCCGGACCGCTCGGTTGCGGGCAGGTGGGCCAATATCCGCAGCACTGTGCCGGGAGCTAGGTGGTCCAGGACAGCCACCACGGTATCGGCCGGCTCGCCGCTCACAACGGCCGATGCCTCCTCCGCCGGGAGGGTTTCCAGCTCCAGGGCCGCCTCGTGGGGGTAGGCTTCCAGGAACCGTCGGTAAAGGGCGGTCCCGGGGGAGGCCGCAGCGCTCACGGGCTATCCTCCCGGTGGGACCCGGCTGCCGGTGCCAAAAGGCTCCAGACCTCGCGAAGGAAACCTGTACCGGCATGCAGATAGGTATCCGCAAGGGCCTCCAGGGCGCCGGTTCCCGTACGGGCCTCCCGGGCCCGATGCCTACCCAGGGCCCGCTCCAGTGCTTCCTCGGTGAGCTCCCCCAGCAGGTAACCGCCGCTATCCACCACAGGCAGGGCGGCGAGGCCGACCCAGCTGCTGTCGTGCCGGGCTTCGCCGATTTCGGTGGCGTCCGTCAGGGCCGCGGGACGCCGGGCCATGACTCGTTCCAGGCGGGCCGTTACGTCGCTGCGCAACAACCGACCGAGGGGAAGCCGTCCCACCAAACGGTGGCTGGCGTCCACCACGTACAGCTCCGTCTCCGCGGGAGCCCTGGCCGCCGCGACGGCCCGTCGGGCCCAGGCCACGGTGGCATCCTGGCGTAGCGACAAGATGCGCGGCTCGATCCAGGCCCCTACCGTATCCGGCACATAGCGCAAAAGACGGGCCACGGCCGCCCGCCGACCCGGGCGGAGCCGCCCCAGAAGGGCCTCCCGCCGCTTGGGAACCAAATTGCGCAGGGCTGTCGCCGCCCGTTCGGGACCCAGGGCGGTCAGCAGGTCAGCCCCGATTTCGGGCCCAAGGCGGTCCAGGACCCCTGCCGCCGGGCCCGGCAGCATGGCCGCCAACACCGTAGCCGCGACCGGGACAGGCAGCTCGGCCAGATAGGCCGCAACCTCATCCTCGGCCAGGGTTTCCAGGAGCATGGCGGCCTCTCCCGGATGCCGTTCGGCGAAGGCGCGGCTGAGCCCCTCGCCCTCAGCCATCCCTGACCTCCTCAGGTACAGCCACCACCGCCGATTCGTGGAAGATCTTGGCCGGCAGGTGGACCCGGCCCTCGGGGGTATCGAGCACCAGGGAAACGGCCGTAATCCTTGCGATGCGGCCCTCATGACCACCGGTACGCACCCTCTGACCAACGCGGAAGTGCTGGCGCAGCTGGTGGGCACCGAGCAGGTTGGCGACGAAAGGGCCCGAGCCCAGGCTCAGCGCCAGTGCCAAGCCACCCACCATGGCCCCTGCCAGCACGGTGCCCAAAGTGACCAGGAAAGTGACGTCGAGACCCATCTGATCCGCGCCGAGGACCATGGCCGTCACCAGAATGACCGCCTGCAGCAGCCGGCCCAATAGGGCGCCCTGCGGCAGGGTGACGGGCACCGCCGCCGCGGTGAGGTTGCGCACGATTACGGACAGGAAAAAGCCGGCGGCCACTATCAGGACACCGGTCAGCAAGGTCGGCAGATAGCCGGCAAGGCGGGCCAACCAAACGGCGAAGGAATCCAGCGCCAGAATCTGGGTCGCACCGGTGACGGCGGCCAAGATCACCAGCCAGAACACCGTGGTGCCCAGGGCCTCCGGAGCCGCACCCGCCAGCGGTGGTTGCTGACGCCCTAGCCCGACCATACCTCGGTCCAGGGTCCGAGCTATACGGCGGGAAGCTCCCCGCAATAGGCGGGCGACGAGCCAGCCCCCAAGCAGGATGCCCGCCGCTGCACCCAGGCTGGGAAGAAAGGCCAGGAAGGCCTCGGACCACTCCGCGAGCCCTCCCATCAAGTCCTGCCGCCATTGGCCCGCCGCCATTTTCCTTCCTGCCCCAAACTCCGTAGGTACTAAGGTGTCCGGTCTAAGCCCCCGTTTCCTGGGATACCAGCCAGAGCCGGTTGCGGGGAGAGGCTATTAGGCCATTGGCATCCCCTCATCTGGAGACGCCGGTACGATGGCCGCTTTAAGGCGCCCAGAAGAGGCCCTCAACCCGGCTCAGACCACCTCAGCGGGGAGTAAAGCTTGCCCCATGGCCCTCTGGAGGTGGCCGACCGTCATCCGAGTGAGAGCGCCCGTAGCTTATTGCCCGCTGCGCCCGCACCGAGCGGGGTGGACGTCCCAATGCCTGTTCCCATCCCTCGCTCAGGGCTTTCCCTGGCTTCCAGAGGAACCCACCTGCACTAGCAAGGCGATGATTGGGCGTACACTCCCAAACCAGCCCGGCTAAAAGCCGGACCGGGTTACCGCTTTTTGAAGGACCCGGCCTAGCTTACCTTGACAGCGTCGCCAGGCTGGCTTCTTGGTCGGCGTAGTAGGCTGCCAGACCCTCGATCTGGGCCTCGGTGAGTGCGGAAGCTTGCCCGTTCATGATGGCATTGGTTCGGTCGCCTGAGCGGTATCCCTTGAGGGCCTGGACCATGTAGTCCTTGTGCTGCCCGGCCAGATGGGGGAACGTAGGGCTGGAGCTCTCGCCGGTCTTGCCGTGGCAGGTCTTGCAGGGCTGGACCCCCTTGTCGGGCAGACCTTGGTTGACGATCTCCTCGGCGCTGGCACCCGATCCCTTATCGGCTGAGCCGTGGGCTTCTTCCGCCTGGGCGGCCCCCGCCCAGCCGCCGGCAAGCATGCACATCAGCGCGATCGCGATACGCGTCATGGTCGTCTCCACGCGAAAGTGAGGTGGAAGGGCCCTACTTGGCACCCTTCTGGGCAAAATAGGCGGCGATGTCCTGCATGTCCTGCTCGTTCAAGGCCTCGGCCTGGGCGGTCATGGTGGGATGCTGGCGGTCGCCGGATGCATAGGCCTTGAGAGCGGAAACGATGTATTGGGCCGACTGGCCGCCTACCTTGGGCACCTTATAGGTAGGATAAATATTGGAGTAGGTCTCGCTGGCGTGGCAGCCGAGGCATTCAAAGGCCTTATCCTTGCCGGCTCCGGGATCGCCTTGGGGCTGGGCCTGGACCGGTGCCGCCATCAGGGCGGCTCCGGCCAGGCCGCCGGCAATCAGGGTTGCAATCCTCATTTGCCCTCCTATCCGCTGGTTGGGTGGCCACCGAAGGTACGATGCGCATGGCGTCCATTAGACGGGTGAACGCCTCCTTCGGCTCAATCCGGTGGAAAAGTTTTGGGTCAACAAAGCTACCCGGAATCTATGCCGTTCGTAAACGGCAAAATTACTTGACTCTACCGAATTAGCTCTAATTTCCCTTAGAAAATTAGCAAATTATTTTTTAAGGGAATAATTACGTTATACTCCTTTTTAGTTCCGGCCATGCGCCCCTCGCGGAACCACCTCTCACGTAGCCGGTCCCAAACCCTGCCAATGGTATCAAATCAGACCCGGCTGCGAGGTCCTTGATGCATCCGGATACGCCGACCGCCCCCGACTTCAACGATCCCATCGGCCTGCTTCGAGCCTGTCACGGCCGTGTGGAGCACTTTGCCGATCTGGCTCGGCGCCTTGCCGACCACGAGCTGGATACCCCCCCGGTGGAGCCGGTGCGCCAGGCAGCGGGGAAGGTCCTTCGCTACTTCGAGCACGCGGCACCGCTGCATCACGCCGATGAGGAGGTTGATCTCCTCCCCCGCCTGCGGCGGCACCTCGATCCCCAACCGGACCGAGAATTGGTCACGCTGCTGGGTAATTTAGAAGGCGAGCACGGTGAGCTGCAGACCCGATGGATAGCCCTGCGTCCCTTATTAGAGGCGCTGGAGCAAGGGCACCCGGTGGATCCGAAGGCTTACAGGGAGGCGGTGCGAGCCTTCCACGCCGCCCAGACCGCCCACCTTAACCGCGAGAATCGCCACCTGCTGCCCGCCGCGGAAGCCCGGCTAACAGCGGCCGAGCTCGCAGCCCTGGGGACCGCCATGGCCCAACGCCGGGGTGTGGGGCAGAATAAGGCGAACTGACTGAAGTCATCGGCGACTGCGAGGGGAAGCAACCTTGGCGGGCTCGGGGAAGTTGGACGCCTTTCTGAAGATGCTTGATTCGGGCCAGGACGGCCCGCTGCTGCGCTATTCCATTGGCCTGGAGCTCCTTTACGCCGACCGGCCTTCAGAGGCCCTCCCCCACCTGCAGGAGTGCCTGTCCCAGAGCCCGGACTATTCCGCCGCTTACAAGGCACTGGCGCAGGCCCAGGATGAGATCGGTGACCCGGAGGCCTGCCGCGAAACGCTGGATACCGGCATCGACCGTGCCGAGGCCAACGGCGACCGCCAGGCCGCCAAGGAGATGGCCGTCTTCCGCAAGCGGCTGGACAAGGGCAAGCCATTGAGGGGTGGATGAGCTCGGATCTGGACGCCTTCGCCCGCGAGGCCCTGGCAGAATTGGGGCAAGCCGGCCGGCGGCGCCGGCTCCGGCCCACCGAGTTCCTGGACAGTCGGCGTGTGGAGCGCGACGGCAAAGCCCTGGTGGATTTCTCCACCAACGACTACCTCGGCCTGGCCAGCGATCCCGAGGTCCTTGCAGCGGGCTCCGACGCGCTGCAGCGCTACGGCGCCGGCGGCCGTGCCAGTCGCCTGATCACCGGCGATCACCCGGAGTACGCTGCCCTCGAGACCGAGCTGGCCGCCCTCAAGGGCAGCGAGGACGCTGTGGTGTTCGGCAGTGGCTTTCTGGCCAATCTGGGCATTCTGACCGCCCTAGCTGGCCGCCACGACCTGATCCTGGCCGACCGCCTCAACCACGCCTGTTTGGTGGATGGTGCCCGCCTTTCGGGGGCCCGCGTCTTGCGCTACCCCCACGGCGACCCCGAAGCGGTGCGGCACCGGTTGAGCCGCTATCGAAGCGAGCACCGCCACTGCCTGCTGGTCACCGACGGCATTTTCTCCATGGACGGTGACCTCGCCCCACTGGGCGAGCTGGCCGAGCTGGCGGAAACCTTCGGCTGCTGGCTAATGAGCGACGATGCCCATGGCGTCGGTGTGGTTGGCGACGGTGCCGGCAGCACCCGGGCGGCTGGGCTGACCGCCGGCGATGTGCCCCTGCAGATGGGGACCCTGTCCAAGGCGGTGGGCGGCTATGGCGGCTATCTTTGCGCCAGCCGCCCAGTGGCCGAGCTGATCCGTAACCGGGCCCGCAGCTTCATCTACACCACCGCCCTGCCGCCAGCCACGGTGGTGGCCAACCGGGTGGCGGTGGCGCGGATCCGCCGAGACCCGGAGCTTTGCCGCCGTCCCCTGGTCCTGGCCCGGCGACTAGCCGATCGTCTGGGGCTGAACGCCCGCGATAGCCCCATCCTGCCCGTTGTTCTGGGTGAAGATGATGCCGCAATTGCCGCCCAGGGAGCGCTGGAAGAGGCCGGTTATCTGGTGCAGGCCATCCGCCCGCCCACCGTCCCCGAGGGCACCGCTCGCCTACGTATAACGCTGCGGGCACCGCATACCGAATCGGACGTGGACGGTCTGACTGCCGCGCTTGCCCCCCTCATGCCAGCCACTGTGGCGGCCAGATTGTGAGCGCCCCCTTACGCTTGGCAGCTATGGCAGGCTGGGGGCATACGGCCGCTTGCTGGGAGCGCCTGATGATACCGGGCGCTGAAGTCGAGGGACTGAGCCTACCGGGCCACGAGCCCGAGGGCCTAGAGGATCCAGGGTGCACCCTGGAAACGGCCGCCGAGGCCCTTACCGGAGATTGGGACGTGGTGGTGGGCTGGTCCCTCGGGGGGCTAGCCGCCATGGAGGCCCAGCGCGTTGGCTTGATACGGTGCCGGGGCTTGGTTTTGATCGGCACCCCGCCAAGTTTTGTGGCCCGGGCGAGCTATCCCCAAGGCCAGGATCCAGTTGTCTTAGAAGACTTCCGGGCGGGTATGGCCGACAACCCCACGGCCACCCTGCGCCGCTTCTTCGCCCTCCAGTTCCGCGGCGACCAGGCACCGCGGAGCATGTGGGCGCCAACCCCAATCCGTAACCGTTTGTTGGCCACCGGGGCCGGACCGGAGATACTGGCGGGCTGGCTGGACGTTCTGGCCGGAACCGACTTGACCCGCGATCCCCCGTTGCTGGATTTGCCCGTGCTGGTTATCCACGGCGAGGCGGATGCCGTAGTGGACCCGGGCGCGGTGAGGTTTTTCCAGGATCTCGGTCCCCAGGTTAGCGTCCACATCGTCAGTGGCTCGGGCCACGCCCCCCACATCAGCCACGCCCAGGAGGCGGAACAGCGCATTGGCGAATTCGTCCGAACCCTGGCCTAAGACGACTCGAGCACCATTCGACAAGACGGCGGTCCGGCGCGATTTCGCCCGTGCTGCGGCCACCTACGACCGCCATGCCCCCCTCCAGGCCCGGGTGGCCGGCCGCGTCGCCGACCTCTACGTCGAGCGCGTCGGCGACAGACAGGGCACCGTCCTCGATCTGGGCAGCGGCACGGGGCTGGTAGGGCGGTCTCTCGCGGCGCAAGGCCTGCTTGCCCAGCACCTGCTCGCCCTGGACCTAGCCCATGCCATGACCCGAAGCGGTCGGCGGGCCGGCCAGCCAGGGATAACAGGCGATGCGGAGGCCCTGCCCCTGGCCCCGCAAAGCCTGGACGCCGTGGTTTCCTCGCTGACCCTGCAATGGGTCAACCAACTGCCCTCCACCCTGGGCGAGGTCGCCCGCTGCCTGCGTCCGGGAGGGCTGTTGGTGGCCAGCACCCTGGCAACGGGCACCCTTGCCGAGCTTGAAAACGCCCTCCGAGCCATGGACGGCCGGGGCGGTGTAGGCCCCTTCCGGGGACGGCAGGCCCTGGCCCGGGCCCTGGCCAGCTCCGGCCTGCACCACGGCGCCTGCTGGGTGGAGACCGAAACCCTCCACGCCCCCCGGCCGCGGGCGGTCCTGCGCGATCTCAAGGGTCTGGGGGCCGTGGACAAATCCCCGGAACGGTCCCGCGGCCTCCACGGCCGGAACCGTCTGGCGCGCCTGGAGCAAGCCTACCGCCATGCCTGCGGCGTCGGCGAAGGACCGGTACCGGTGACATGGCGGGTAGCCTACCTAGTGGCATGGAAACCTCGTTAAGCTACATCGGTCTAGTTGTAGCCTGGGCGGCCTATCTGGCGGTCCATTCGCTACTGGCCGCCCGCCGGGTAAAGGCTGCCGTCGCGCGGCGCTGGCCGGCCTCGGCCCGGGCCTATCGTCTGATCTATAGCCTCGTCGCAGCAGTTACGCTGGTGCCCCTCGTGGCGCTCACCGTGGCCCTGAACGGTCCCCAGGTGGTGGCCTGGCACGGACCGGCGTGGTGGCTGGCCCAAGCCGCCGCCTTGGCGGCCGTGCTCGGATTCACCACCACCGTCCGGGGCTACGATATGGGGCAGTTCCTGGGCCTGGGTAACCGCAGCGCCGTCACCGAAGACGGGCGGGAGTCCTGGGAGCCGCTGCGCCTAACCGGGCTCCATCGCTTCGTCCGCCACCCGTGGTACTTTTTCGGCCTGGTGATACTGTGGACACGTGATCTGGATCTGGCCGGCCTGGTTGCCGTGCTGACCATCACCGTGTATCTGGTGGTAGGGTCCCGGTTGGAGGAGCGCAAGCTGATGGAGGCCTACGGCGACGCCTATGCCGCCTACCGGCGCCGGGTGCCGGGGCTCATCCCCATACCCGGCCGCCACCTGGCGCCGGACGAAGCAGGTGAGCTGGCCCGCCAAGCGAACGAGGGAGACCCGTCTTGAGCCGCACCCTGCTGATTACCGGCACCGGCACCGAGGTCGGCAAGACCTTCGTCACCGCGGAGCTGGCCTACCAGCTCCGCAGCCGGGGCGACGAGGTCTTGGCTACCAAACCGGTCTCCAGCGGCTGTCAGGCCGACCAACAGGGCCGGCTTTGGAGCCCCGACGGCCGGGTCCTCATCGAAGCCTGCGGCCTGGACCCCGATGACTGGGACACCCATCAGCGCCTGTGCCTGGAACGCTTCGAAGAGCCCATGTCGCCACACATGGCCGCGGCAAGATCGGGGCGCATTTTGTCGCTTTCCCTGCTCAAGGGCTATTGCGAGGGTCTGGAGACGGAGGCCGGAGGGTTCGTCGTGGCCGAGGGGGTGGGCGGGATTATGACCCCCCTCACCGATAGCACCACCTTCCTCGATTGGGCCAGCGAGCTGGCGTGGCCGGTGGTGCTCGTGGCGGGCACCTACCTCGGCACCATCAGCCACACCCTAACCGCCCTGCGCTGCCTGCACGGCGCGGGCATTCACCTAGCAGGGCTGGTCCTCGACCGCAGCAGCGAGGAGCCAGTTCCCCCGGAAGAGCTCAGGCGCACACTGCAGTTCTTCCACCCCCATGTCCCCATGGCGATTGTTCCCCCGGAGGGCGAGGCGATGCCCGATCTAGTGAGCACCTTCGGGGTGGAGACCGACGCCTGATCAGACGGCGGTTAACCTCAGAGAGGCTGAGCGAGCAGAGGAAAACGCCTGTAAAGCGCGCTCAATGAAAAAGGCCGGGCACCCTTAGGTCCCCGGCCTTTGTTTGGGTGGTCTCCGCGTTCTCCGCCACTCTGCGGGTTTATCCCCGTCTCAAGCAGAGTCGGGCTGGCTGAGATAGCGCCGCAGCCAAGCCTTGGCCCGGCGCCGCAGCTGGTCCCGTATGCCCGGGGAGAGCTGGCCGTCCTTGATGGCGTTCCAGTAACGCACGGCGTCCTCCAGCCGGGTTTCCTGCTCCACCTCCGCGGCACTCAGCGACTCGCCCAGGCGCCGGACAAGGCGCAGATCCTCGAGCATGCGGTAGGCGTAAGACAGAGACCATTCGCCCTCCCCGCGAAGGCGGTGCGCCGCCTCCAGCAGAACCAGGGTGTGACGGAGCATGGCGCCCACCCCGTAGGCCACGCTGCGGCGCTCGCTCTCGGCGTAGGTGTCGATTAGCTGATCCGCAAGCCCCTCGGGATCCACACCGGCTAGGTCGTCCTGACCGGGGGCGGGCCGCTCGTAGGCGAGACCGTTGTAGTCCCCCACCAGCTGGCGAATGCGATGCTCCCGCAGCCGCTTGTGACGGAGCCACTCCTGGTATTGAAGGGTGTGCTCGGCCCTCAAGCGGGCCTCGCGCACACTGGCAGCCTCGTCGAAGGGGACCTCCACACGCACCCCGGAGACGCCGTCGTTGAACGCCACCTGGTAAAGCCCGCGATGGGGGTCGCGGATGGCCATGCTCATGATTTTCGGTGATTGCTGGGGCTGCGCCATAGCCATGGCTTGTCTCGCCTCCTCCCTCGTTCGGGGAACCTGGATGGCCTTTTTCCTAAGATCGCTCATGCGGGTGGTCGGTTTCAAGCGCAAGAGCACTTCGCTCCGAAAAACCGGGGTTTAAGCAAAAATCTCCCGGAGCACTCGCTCCAGGGCCTGCGTCAGACGACCCAGCTCGTCCTCGGATATGGTAAGCGGCGGCGTTAGGTAGGCAACATTGCCTAACGGGCGGATCCAGACCCCGAGGTCCACGAAGCGCTCGCGCATCCAATCTTTGGACCAGCCCGGGCGTAGCTCCAGCGCACCCATGGCCCCCTTGATCCGGACATCCACGACGCCGGGAAGTTCACCCAGAGAGCCAAGCTGCTCTCGAAGCCGGTCTCCGATGGCCGCCGCCTGGGCCAGGCGCGGCTCCGCCTCGAACAGGTCCAGGGAGGCGTTGGCGGCGGCCGCCGCCAGGGGATTGCCCGTGAAGGTGGGCCCATGCATGAGGGCGGTGGTCTCGTCCTCGCCCTGGAAACCCGCGAATACCGTGCGGCTGGCCATGGTTGCGGCCATGGGGAGGGTGCCAGCGGTCAGGGCCTTGGACAGGGCCATAATATCCGGCTCGGCACCGGCCTGCTCGCAAGCGAACAGGGAGCCGGTGCGGCCGAAGCCCGTGGCCACCTCGTCGGCGATAAGCAGGGTGCCGGCTTGGTGGGTGAGCTCGGCCACCCGCGCCAGCACCTCGGGGCCGTGCACCAGCATGCCGCCGGCACCCTGGATAAGGGGCTCGATCACCACCCCGGCGATGCGGTTGCCGTACCGATCCAGGACCCGCTCCAGCTCCGAGGGGCCGTCCGCGTCGGGTAACGGCACCGTTAGGTGTTCATGGGTCAGCCCCGAGAACCGCGGCCGCAGGTCCCGGTAGGTGTCGGATACCCCCATGCAGCCACCGGTGTCGCCGTGGTAGCCGTTCTCGAAGGCGACGAACAGGTTCCGTGTCTGACCGCGGTTGTCCCAGTACTGCCGGGCCATCTTGAGGGCGACCTCCATGGCCACCGAGCCCGAATCGGTGAACATGGTGTGATGGAGATAGCCCGGGGCCTTGGCAGCCAGGCGCTCGGCCAGGCGTACCACCGGCTCATGGGTCATGCCGCCGAGCATGACGTGCGGAAGGGTGTCCAGCTGGCCTTGGACGGCCGCCATAATGTGGGGATGGCGGTAGCCGTGGCAGGCGGACCACCAGGAGGCGGTGCCATCCACCAGCTCGCGGCCGTCGGCAAGCCGCAGGCGGCAGCCCTCCGCCCCGGCCACCGGCACCGGCGGCGGGTAATGTGCCATCTGGGCGTAGGGGTACCAGACGTGATCCCGGCTGCGCTCGGGCCACGATCGGTTGGCGAGATCGGCGGGATTGGAGGCGGTCATTGCCTATCGGATCCGGGGTCGGCGGCTCAGTCCTCGGCGCCGGCTTCGGGAACCAGGGGCTCGGGCTCCTCGGCGTCCAGCAGCTCCTGGACCCGCGCCATCTTGGCCCGGTCCACCGGCCGGCCAGTGACCGGGGAGCGCGGCGCCTCCCGGATGCGCTCCGGGGGGAAGATGGTAGCTGACACGGTCACCCCGTCCCCGACCGCCGACCCCTTGCACCGGTCCGGATCGTCTGGCGGCGGCGCGTAGCCGGCGACCAGGCTGACGGCGGGGAACTCCTCGGGCCCCCGGTCCCCGAAGCTGTGCCGCTTGGTGGTCCGCTCGAAGGGGATGCCCGAATCGTCCAGCAGGATCTCCACTTCCTCCGGGGTTTCGGCGAATAGATGGAGATTGATGTCGGAGTGTTCGGTGGCGGTCCCCGCCAGAACCGAACCCACTAGCCGCGGCCGGTAGTCGGCGAAGAAGCGCATGGCAGCCAGCGCCGCCTCCCGCAGCCGCCTCAGGTGGAGCCGGGCGCCTGGGGTGTCCCGGTACATGCGCAGGCGCAGCTCCACCTCGTCCTGGATCTCCCGGTTGGTGGGCAGGTCCTTGGCGGTGCCAGGGCTGCCGCCCAAGTGGCGAGCCGCCTTGCGCTTAGCGGCGGCGAAGTCCTGGATGCCCTCTTCCACCATGAGGCGGGCGGCTTCCTGCGTGAGCAGGGTCCGGCGGCGGCTCTCGGGACCGGTCATGATGGGCCTCCCCGGATGTGGGCCTGTCTTGTGTCCTGGCCCAGAAATGCGTAGGGGCTCTGCGAGCCGGGATGGCGGGCGCCGCGAGGAAGCGCGCATAGCCGGGCTGCCTGCCCGTCCAGGGGCGCTGAAGCCGCGCCGTCCACCATCCCGCCCGCGCGGAGGGAACGTCTGAACCAGCCCTGCCTTGCGCCTCCTCCCCGTGGGGCCGCCACGGCTTCCTCGGCGCGCCTTGCTATGAACCGGCTCACACCGCCTTGAACCCCTGCGCATTTCTGGGCCAGGCCAATGGTTATGCTATCGTTACGGTTGTCCCTTGGAAAGCCACCGGCTGCGAGGATTGGTGATGCTCTGGATCAAGGCCGTGCACATTATGGCAATGGTCGCCTGGTTCGCCGGGCTGTTCTACCTGCCACGGCTGTACGTCTACCATGCTCAGGGGCCGGGGGCGGAGACGGCGGACTACTTCCGGAATATGGAGCGCCGGCTCTACCGCGGCATCATGACCCCGTCCATGGTGGTCACGGTGGTCCTCGGGCTGTGGCTTTGGTTCAGCTACTGGACGGCGGCGGGCTGGTGGCTCCACGCCAAGGTGGCCCTGGTGGTGGTCCTCCTCGCCTACCACTTCTACCTCGGTCACCTGCGCCAGATTTTCGCTGCCGAGGCCAACACCCGCGGCGAGCGCTTCTACCGAGCCCTGAACGAGTTCCCCACCCTGCTTTTGATCGCCATCATCCTGCTTGTGGAGCTCAAACCAGGAGCTTGAGGAGTGAGGAGCAGGCAGGCTAGCTTCGCTGCTGGCGCTGTCGAAGCCTGGTGCCCCGGCCGGGCTGCTAACCCTTAGGCCTTACTCCTCACCCCCACTCGACCGATAGGTAGTCCTCATGGCCGAAGAAGGCAAACCGCTGGTCTATCCGGCGTCGGAAGGCGCCGACATCTTGCACACCGTGGCCCCACCCACAGTGCTGACCATCGCCGGCTCCGACCCCAGCGGCGGGGCCGGCATCCAGGCGGACCTGGCCACCATCGCCGCCTTCGGCTGCCACGGCGCGGCCGCTATAACCGCCCTCACCGTCCAGGACACCCGCGATGTCTACGGCTTTCGGCTAGCGGACCCGGAGCAGCTCGCCGAGCAAGCCGGCACGGTGCTCGCCGATATCCCCGTCTCGGCGATCAAGGTGGGCATGCTGGGCAGCGCCGGGGCTGCCCATGCCGTGGCCGACGTCCTTGCCGACCATCCCGACGTACCCGCGGTGGTGGACCCGGTCCTTGCCGCCGAGGGCGGCGGCAGCCTGGCCCAGGCCGACCTGCGGCGCGCCCTGCACGGCACCCTGTTCCCCCGCGCCACCGTCCTCACGCCCAATGAAGCCGAGGCCCGGGAGCTCGCGGGCGGCGAGACCGTGCCCGAGGCCATGGCCGACGAGCTGCTACGCGAGGGCGCCCACTACGTGCTACTCAAGGGCGGTCATCGCGAGGCCGAGGCGGAGATCGTCACCGACCGCCTATTCAGCTTCGGGCAGGAGGAGGCCAGCTTATCCCATCCCCGGCTGCCCGACCGCGGCTACCACGGCTCCGGCTGCACCCTTTCCACCGCCATCGCCTGCGCCCTGGCCGACGGGCGGTACGCCATCGATGCCGTGCGCACCGGTATCGACTTCAACTTCCGGGCCCTGCAGGCCGCCTACACCCCGGGCCGGGGCCAGGCCGTGCCCAACAGGATGTTCAACTGGCGCGGCTGGGAGGCCTGACGCCTATGACCGCTGAAGCCGAGGCCATCGATCACCGCCTATCGCCCGTTCGCGGCGCCTATCTCATCGCTGACCGCACCCGCCTGGCCGGCGACGAGCTCGAGCCGGCCGTCCGCTCAGCCCTGGATGGTGGCGTGCCCGTGGTCCAGTACCGGGACAAATCGGACGACCACGACCGACGCCTGGCAGAGGCCCAATCCCTTGCGGCGCTGTGCCACCGTTATGACGCACGGCTCATCGCCAACGACGACATCGAGCTGGCGCGCGACGCCGGGGCCGACGGCGTCCACCTGGGCCGGGACGATATCAGCGTTAGCCATGCACGCATCGTTCTGGGCAAGGAGGCCCTGATCGGCGTCTCCTGCTACAACGAGCTGGAGCGCGCCTTCGCCGCCGATCGTGCCGGTGCCGACTACGTGGCCTTTGGCAGCTTCTATCCCTCGCCCACCAAGCCCGGCGCGCCTCGGGCGCCCTTAACTTTGCTCAAGCGGGCCCGGTCCCGGATCCATCTGCCCATTGCGGTGATCGGCGGCATCACCCCTGACAACGCCGGGCCGCTGGCCCTTGCCGGGGCCGATGCCGCCGCCGTAGCCAGCGGTCTCCTGGACGCCGAGGACATCACCGAGGCGGCCCGGCGGCTGAACAACCTGATGCGACTGGGCTGGTAACCGGGCTCAGAGCGGGGAATTACCCAGGCTTGGAATCGGCCGGCTGATGTGGAATCCCTGAGCCAGATCCACCTCATAGCTCTCCAGCAGCGCAAAGACCTCCGGGGATTCCACAAACTCGGCAACGGTCTGCATTCCCAGGGACTCGGCGATCTGACTGATCGATGCCACCATGGCCTTATCCACCGGGTCCGTCGCCAAGTCGCCGATGAAGGTCCCGTCGATCTTCAGATAATCCACCGGTAGGTACTTCAGGTAGTCGAATGAGCTAAAGCCCGTGCCGAAATCGTCGAGGGCGAACCGGCAACCGCTATGGCGAAGCTGGCGCATGAAGGCCCCGGCCTTTTCGATACGAGCGACCGCTGCGGTTTCGGTCACCTCGAAGATTACCCGACCTTCCGGGATCCGGTGGGCCTGGAGGGCCTCCTGGATACGGGTCAGGATGTCGGGGTCGCCGATGGAGGTCCCGGAAAGGTTAATGGTAAGGGTTAGGTCCCAGCCTCCCTGGAGCCACCCGCCCAGCTCGGCCAGAGCATGATCGATGCCCCACCTATCCACCTGGACCATCAGGCCGTACCGCTCGGCGGCGGCTATGAATTCAGCCGGCGGAACCGGGTCCCCATGGCGGTCGAGCAAGCGGAGCATGATCTCGTAATGAACGACGCCGCCGTCGGTAGCACGGACGATGGGCTGGTAATTGAAGGAGAAGCGGTTTGCTTCCAGCGCCTCGGTGATTTCGTTCACCAGCCGCATTTCCCCCACGGTGGCAATGGCCGACTCGTCCTCTGCCGAGAACAGGTGGCAGCAACCCGGCTTCTCCCGCTTGGCGAGGTAGCAGGCGATGTCGGCGTTGCGCATAACCTCGGCGGCCGAGCCGGTGTGCTCATCAATTAGGGCCACGCCCGCACTCCCGCCCACATCATAGGTCCGCTCCTCTCCGTGAAAGCGGAAGTCCTGGAGGCCCTTCAGCAGGTCCTCGGCCACCCTCATGGCCCCAGCCTGGCCGACGTCATACACCAGCACACCGAATTCGTCACCCCCCAACCGAGCCAGCACATCCTCTCTACGGACTCGTCGGGCCAGGATGCCGCCGATCTGCACCAGCAGCTCATCGCCCGCGCCGTGGCCCGCGGTGTCGTTGACCAGTTTAAACTGGTCAAGGTCCAGATAAACCATGGCAAAGGGTCCGCCGCCGCGGTTAGCCCGGTGGACCACCCGCTCCAGCTCCTGCTCGAAGAAATGGCGGTTGTGCAGGCCGGTCAAGTTGTCGTTGTGGCCCAAATATTCCAGCTTTTGACGGGCCAGCCGCTCGCCGGTGACGTCGCGGAAGACCAGGACGGCTCCATAGGCGGGGCTGTTACCCAACCGGATGGAGGCGGCCGAGTCCTCGATGACGTATTCTCTTCCGGATTTCGAAAGCAACGCCGTGTGATTGCCCAATCCAACGATGTGGCCCTCCCGCAGCGAGCGAGCCACAGGATCCGGCGCCATCTCGCGGCTGTACTCATTGACGATCCGGAAGACCTCGGCGAGAAGGCAGGCCGCGGGCCTGCTCCCGGGTCCACTCGGTCAGCTGCTCGGCGATGGGATTGAGGTGCTCGATGCGGCCCTGCTCGTCGGTGGTGATCACGGCATCGCCGATGCTATATAGGGTAACCAGGGCTTTTTCGTGGGCGTAGGCCAGCTCCTCACGGCTGGCCTTAAGCTGGCGCAGAACCCGTTTTTGGGGCTGCATCTCGCAGTTCAGGGCGACGAACTCGGTGGCGGTGGTCTGGCCTGGAATTCAGCGGATGACCACCCGAGCCCAGCCCCTTTCGGCGACCCCGCCGAATCGGAACCCCTGGCACCGCCAGCCGCGAAGCTCTTTTGCGGTCTCCTTAAAGCGCAGGGTCGCCGGCAGCGGATTGCGCGTCCGCGCCCAACGGCGCAGATAGTCATGGATCTGGTCGGGGGGATTGGCGATGAGCTCGGTAAGGGGCCGATAAGCAAGGGCGTCGGCGGATTGGCCGAGATGGGCGGCAGCGGCCCGGTTGACGGTCTCGACGTACCCTTCCTGGGAAACCAGCATCAGGGGCTCGGGCAGGCCGTCGGCCAGCTTCTGGAAGTGGCTATATTCCGGCAAAGCGGGACCTCCTTTGCCGACCGAAGCCGCGTGGGCGCCCCGCGAAGGGGGAGAGGAATCAATCGCTAAAGTACTCGATCCCCGGTGCCGCACCCGCGTCCGGCGTTTCCTGGAGGAAGGTCACAACCCGACAACCGGAGCTACCCCTGGCGATGGTATCCTCCAGGCTCACCTTGGCGTAGCCCGTATTTTCCGCCGTTATGGTGCCGAACACGGTGGAGGTCATCAGGCAGTGGGAGGTCCGGCCCAGCACCTGCTCGCCGAAGGGGCAGGCTCGGTTGCCCAGGACAATCCGTTCGGGAGTGCATTCCTCGATGTAGAAATCCCCCTGGATTCGAGCCTTCAGGTCCACCAAGGCCCTTGCTACTTGACCAGCGTCCATGACCTCCACCCTGTAGGCCTCGCGATAGGCCGGCTCCAGCCATTCGGCGATATGCTGGTCCACCAGGCTGATGAAGCCGGAAGCCTCCTCAAGCCCAACCACCTCCTCCAGCGAGCCCGTCAGCTCCCGCAAGAGCCGGCGAAGGAACAGGTCCCGCTCCAGGGGAACGGAAATCTTCAGGGGTTCGTCGTCATCAGCGACTCTCTGCTTCTCGGTCGCGCCTTCAGCCATGGCCACCCTCCATGGGCCTCCGGATGCCGAAAACGGCCGAAAACTGGCCAGAGGTCAAGCTAAGTGTATGGGATGATTAACAGGTTTGCCTATCTAGGGAAAATAGCCAATCCTATGGTCCATTCTGGCCAATCGATGGCCACTTGTTAGCCACGTTGACAGCCGACCACCCTGGTTTTAGCTTAATTCGGTTTCCCGATTTCCATAGGTGAGGGGCACGCGGCCATGGGCAAGCGCTCGAAAGAGCTTTTCGCGGAGGCGCAGAAATACATCCCCGGCGGGGTCAACTCGTCGGTGCGGGCGTTCAAGCCGGTGGGCGGGACACCGCTGTTCATGGAGCGCGGCGAGGGCTCGCGCATGTGGGACGCCGACGGCGCCGAGTACATCGACTACGTCTGCTCCTGGGGCCCGCTGATCCTGGGCCACGCCCCGCCCGAGGTGGTCTCGGCCATCCAGGAGACCGTGACCAAGGGCACCAGCTTCGGCACCCCCACTGAGCTGGAAACCGAGCTCGCCCGGTTGGTGGTAGACAATGTGCCCTCGATCGACCGTGTGCGCATGTGCAACTCCGGCACCGAGGCCACCATGAGCGCCCTGCGCCTGGCCCGGGGCTACACCAACCGGGACAAGGTGGTGAAGTTTCAGGGCTGCTACCACGGCCACGTGGACAGCCTGCTGGTGAAGGCCGGTTCTGGGGCCCTTTCCCTGGGCGTCCCCACCAGCCCCGGCGTGCCCAATGACCTCGCCCAGCACACCCACACCCTGGACTACAACGACAGCGAGGGGGTGCGGGCCCTGTTTGAGGACGTGGGCCGCGAAGTGGCCGCGGTTATTGTCGAGCCAGTGGCCGGCAACATGGGCTGCATCCCGCCGGATCCCGAGTTCCTCCAGACCCTGCGGGAGGTGTGCGACACCCACGGCGCCGTGCTCATCTTCGACGAGGTCATGACCGGCTTCCGGGTGTCGCTCGGCGGCGCCCAGGCCCACTACCAGGTGCACGCCGACCTCACCTGCCTGGGCAAGGTCATCGGCGGCGGCATGCCGGTGGGCGCCTTCGGCGGCCGGGACGCGATCATGAGCCACCTGTCACCGGAGGGGCCGGTCTATCAGGCGGGCACTCTGGCCGGGAACCCCGTGGCCATGGCGGCCGGCATCGCAACCCTCCAGGCCCTTTCCAACCATTTGTTTGGCGAGCTCGCCGAGAAGACGGCCGACCTGGCCACTGGGCTTGCCGATACCGGAGCCGAATTCGGTTTCCCCATCTTCGAGAACCATATCGGTGCCATGTTCGGGATTTTCTTCTCCGACCGGCCAGTGCGCACCTTCCAGGACGTGGCGGACGCCGACGCCAATCGTTTCGCCCACTTCTTCCACGGCATGCTGGAGCAAGGCATCTATCTGGCGCCGTCGCCCTTCGAGGCGGGCTTTGTGTCGCGGGCCCATTCCGACGACGACATCGACCGTACCCTGGAGGCGGCGCGCAGGGTGCTCAAGGGCATGGGCTGAGCGCGGTTTGTCTCCGGCCCTGACGGTTCCCCCGGCGCGTGGTACGATCCTTGCCCGCCCGAACCCCTTGACCAGGCGACCCATGACAACCACCCCCCATCGCCAAGCGGACCAGGCCGCGCGCCAGACGGCGACCCCCGGGTGCATGGCGCGGCCCTGGTCGGCCGACGAGAAGGCGGTGCTCGAGGCGCTGGATCTGGCCTGCGTTCGCCGCGACCGCACCCTGTTCGAGGGCTTCTCCTTCCGGCTGGACGGCGGTGAGCTACTGCAGATCGAGGGCGCCAACGGCAGCGGCAAGACATCCCTGCTGCGCATCCTGTGTCTGTTCGCCCTGGCCGATGCCGGCCAAGTGCGCTGGAACGGCAGGGACCTGGAAGAAAACCGACCCGAGTACCTCAGCCAGCTCACCTACATCGGTCATACCCCTGGCGTGAAGGCCGACCTGACCGCCTTCGAGAACCTGCGGGTAGCCAGCGCCCTGGCCACCGGGGCCCCCGCCTGCCATCCCGACGACGCCCTGGAAGCGGTGGGCTTGGCCGGCTTCGAGGACAGTCCGGTGCGCGAGCTCTCCGCCGGGCAGGCCCGGCGGGTGGCCCTGGCCCGACTGCTGTTACAGCCCACCCGGCTGTGGATCCTGGACGAACCATTCACCGCCCTTGACCGTGCCGGCAAGCGGCTTATGGAGGGCCTGCTGGAGGACCATTGCGCCAGCGGCGGCATGGCCCTGATCACCACCCACCAGCCGGTGGACGTCGGCGACGCCGCCAAGACCCGCATCCATTTGGGGCCGGAGCCAGCGCCGGTGGACGAGCCCGGCTGATGGGCCACGCCTTTCTCGCCATCCTCAAGCGTGATCTGACCCTGGCCCTGCGCCACCGCAGCGAGATGGCCAACCCCCTGGTGTTCTTTTTGGTGGTAGTGTCCCTGTTTCCCATGGCCCTGGGCCCGGAGCAGGAGACCCTGACCCAGGTGGCCCCGGGCATACTTTGGGTGGCCGCCCTGCTGGCGGCTACCCTGGCCATGGACGGCATGTTCCGCTCCGATTTCGAGGACGGTTCGCTGGAGCAGCTGCTGCTGTCGCCGCACCCGCCATCGGTGCTGGTGCTGGCCAAGATCCTTGCCCACTGGCTGACCACCGGACTGCCGCTGATCGTGATCGCGCCGCTGCTGGCGCTGTTCCTTCACCTGCCCGGGCAGGCCCTGCCAGTACTTTTGGGCACTTTGGCCTTGGGGACACCGGTGCTGTCCATGGTGGGAGCCATCGGTGTCGCCCTGACGGTGGGCCTACGCCGGGGCGGGCTACTTCTGACTTTGCTGGTACTGCCGCTGTACGTGCCCGTGCTGATCTTCGCCGCGGGGGCCGTGGACAACGCCGCCGCGGGGTTCCCGGTAGCCGGTCAGCTGTATTTCCTGGCGGCGCTGTTGGTGCTATCGGTGACCCTGGCACCACTGGCCACCGCCGCCTCCCTTCGCATCAGCCTGGGGTGACCCATGTTCCTGTGGTTCCATAAGCTCGGCAGCCCCAAGATCTTCTATCGCCTGGCGCAGCGGCTGACTCCATGGCTTGGCGGGATCACCGCGGTTCTGCTGGTAGTCGGCCTGTACTGGGGCCTGGTGGTAGCGCCCACCGACTACGAGCAGGGCGATTCCTATCGCATCATCTTCGTTCACGTCCCCGCCGCTTGGCTCTCCATGTTCGTCTACATGATCATGGCGGTGAGTGGGGCCATCGTTCTGATCTGGCGCATGAAAGTGACCGAAGCGATCATGCGGGCCTCCGCCCCCCTGGGAGCCTGGTTTACCTTTTTGGCCTTGGTTACCGGCTCGCTGTGGGGCAAGCCCATGTGGGGTACCTATTGGGTCTGGGACGCCCGGCTGACCTCCGAGCTGATCTTGCTGTTCCTCTACCTGGGCTTCATCGCTTTGCAGAACGCCATCGAGGACCGGCGCACGGCGGCGCGGGCGGGGGCGATTCTGGCCCTGGTGGGCGTGGTCAACATCCCCATCATCCACTACTCGGTGGAGTGGTGGTCGACCCTGCACCAGGGGCCCACGGTGTCCAAGCTGGACACCCCCTCCATCAGCCTGAGCATGCTTGCCCCGCTGCTGGTGATGGCCGTGGCGTTCACCCTGTACTACGTCACCGTGGCGCTGATGCGGGCCCGCTGCGAGATCATCGATGCCGAGTCCAACAGCAGCTGGGTTCGGGAACTGGCACGGCAACGGGAGCACTAAGGGAATGACACCGCAGGAATTTTTCTACATGGACGGCTACTACGCCTTCGTGTGGTCCTCATACGGCTTGGCCCTGCTGGTCCTGCTCATCAATCTGGTCATCCCCCGCTGGCGCGAGCGCCGCATGCTTCGGCGGCTGGCCCGCGAGCACCGGCGCACGAGGAGAAGTGCATGACGCCACGCCGGAAGAAACGGCTTTCCCTGGTCGCTCTCGTCCTGCTGGGCGTAGGTGGCGCTACTGCCCTGTTTCTGACTGCCTTTCAGGAGAACCTCATCCTCTACCATAGCCCCACCGAGGTGGCCGCGGGCAAGGCACCGGTGGACCGCACCTTCCGCGTCGGCGGTCTGGTCAAGGAGGGCAGCGTCGCCCGCAGCGAGGAGGATCTGAAGGTACGGTTCACGGTCACGGATACGAAGGACGACGTGGCCATCGTCTACGATGGCGTCTTGCCCGACCTGTTCAAGGAAGGTCAGGGCATCGTTGCCAACGGCAAGCTCAACGGCGACGGCGTTTTCGTGGCCGAAAAGGTTCTGGCCAAGCACGACGAGAACTACATGCCACCGGAGGTGGCCGAGTCCCTGGAAAAGGCCGGGGGCAAGCCACCTCACTCCATGGCCCGGCCCGAAGGGAACTAACCCATGATCCCCGAGCTCGGCACCGTTGCCCTCGCCCTCGCGCTGTGCGTGGCCCTCATTCAGGGCGCCTTTCCCCTGGCTGGGGCCCATAAAGGCATCGCCCCCTGGATGGCGGTGGCCCGGCCGGCGGCCATGGCCCAGTTCGGCTTCGTTGCCCTGGCCTTCGTCATCCTGGCCTACGCTTTCGCGGTCAGCGACTTCTCGGTGGCGTTCGTGGCCAACAACTCCAATACCGCCCTGCCCATCTATTACAGGCTTACCGCCGTCTGGGGCGGCCACGAGGGCTCCATGCTGCTGTGGAGCTTCGTGCTGGCCCTGTGGACCCTGGCGGTGGCGGTGTTCAGCCGCACCCTGCCGGCGGAGTTCGCCGCCCGGGTGCTGGGCGTGATGGGCCTGGTGAGCATCGGCTTCCTGCTGTTCATGCTGCTCACCTCCAACCCCTTCGAACGGCTGTCACCGGTTCCCGCCCAGGGGACCGATCTCAACCCCCTGCTCCAGGACATCGGCATGATCATCCATCCGCCCATGCTCTACATGGGCTATGTGGGCATGGCGGTGGCCTTTGGCTTCGCCATCGCTGCCCTGCTGGGCGGCCGGCTGGATCCCGCCTGGGCCCGCTGGTCCCGGCCCTGGGTGACCGTGGCTTGGATGTTTCTCACCGCCGGCGTCGCTTTGGGGTCGTGGTGGGCCTACTACGAGCTCGGCTGGGGCGGCTGGTGGTTCTGGGACCCGGTGGAGAACGCCTCTTTCATGCCTTGGCTTGTGGCCACCGCCCTGATCCACTCGCTGGCGGTAACCGAGAAGCGCGGCCTGTTCAAATCCTGGACGGTGCTGCTGGCCATCACCGCCTTCTCCCTGTCCCTGCTGGGCACCTTCCTGGTGCGGTCGGGGGTGCTCACCTCCGTTCACGCCTTCGCCACCGACCCTGCCCGCGGGGTTTACATTTTGACCTTCCTGGGCGTGGTGGTGGGCGGCTCGCTGCTGCTGTACGCCCTGCGCGGGCCGAGCACCCTGGGCGGGTCCACTTTCAGCAAGGTCTCCCGGGAGACCCTGCTGCTGGCCAACAATGTCCTGCTTATGGTAGCCATGGCCACCATCCTTCTGGGCACCCTGTATCCCCTGGTAATCGACGCCATGGGCGGGGGCAAGCTGTCGGTGGGCCCGCCCTACTTCAACACCGTGTTCGTCCCCATCATGAGCGTCCTCATGCTCCTTCTGGGCGTGGGCAACCTGGCGCGCTGGAAGCAGGACTCCCTGGGCAGGCTTTGGCGCCACCTCCGGCTGGCCCTGGCTGGGGCGGTAGTGATCGGCGGCGGAGGCGCCATAATGCTGGCGAGTGACACCTTCGCGGCGAAGACGGCCATGGTGGCCCTGGGCCTGATCCTGGCGGTATGGGTGCTGATCACCAGCGTCCAGTCGCTATGGACCCAACTTTCCACCAAGCGCTCGGTAGCCGCCGGCCTGGGCCGACTACCCGCGGGTGCCTATGGCATGGTGCTGGCCCACGTGGGGCTGGCGGTCACGGTGGTGGGCATCACCATGACCACCGCCTTCAACGTCGAAGAGCGCCTGCGCATGGCTCCGGGCGACACCAAAGAGTTGGCCGGTTACACCTTCCGCTTCGAGGGCGTGGATCGGGTAAGGGGGCCCAACTACGACGCGGCCACCGGGACTTTCAAGGTCAGCCATGACGGTCAGCAAGTAGCGACCCTTCAGCCCGAGAAGCGCAATTACATGTCGGGGGGCAAGCCCATGACCGAGGCGGGTATTGACGCCGGGCTGACCCGCGACCTGTACGCCTCCCTGGGCCAACCCCAGAGTGGTGAGGAGGGCGCCTGGAGCATCCGCCTCTACCACAAGCCCTTCGTTCGCTGGATCTGGCTGGGAGCCCTGTTTATGGTCGGTGGCGGCCTGGTTGCGCTTAGCGACCGCCGCTACCGGGTTACCCGCCGGCGCAAGGCCGAAGCCCCCGCCGGCGAGGCCCCGGCCCCGGCGGAAGGCGCCTAATGCAGGCCAGGCTGTGGATACCGCTGACCGTCTTCGTGGCCATCGTGGCCTTGCTGGGGGTGGGCCTGACCATGGATCCCGAGCGGGTGCCATCGCCACTGATCGGTAAGCCCCTACCCGATTTCGAGGTGGCGCGGGTGGATGATCCAAAAGACACGATCAGCCCCGCTGACCTGGAAGGCCAAGTTTACCTTCTAAATGTCTGGGCCTCCTGGTGCCGGGCCTGCCGCCAGGAGCACCCCGTCCTGATGGAGGCTTCCCGCCAAACCGAATTGACCATTGTCGGCCTGGATTACAAGGACGAGCGGCCGAAGGCCCGTGAATGGTTACGGCGGCGAGGCGACCCCTATGCCCTAAGCGCTTTCGATCCGCAGGGCAAGGTAGGCATTGACCTCGGCGTCACCGGAGTGCCGGAAACCTTCGTGGTGGATGCTGAGGGCATCGTGCGCCGGAAGTTCGTGGGCCCCATTACCCGCCAACAACTACGTAGCGAGATCTTGCCCCTGGTGGCCAAACTGAGGAAGTCGTCATGACCAGTCGCGGCCTATGGCTACCCCTGTTGGCCGCCCTTTTTGCTTCCGCAGCGGCGGGCGCTGTCGATGGCGGGGATCCGGAAAGCATGCGGGAGTTCGACTCTCCGCAACAGCAAGAGCGTTACTGGGCCCTGCTCGGCAAGCTGCGGTGCCTGGTCTGCCAGAACCAGTCCCTGTCGGACTCCGACGCCGATTTGGCCCAGGACCTTCGCGACGAGGTCTATGTCCAAATGGCCGAAAAAGGCAAGACCAATGAGGCCATCGTGGACTACTTGGTGGACCGCTACGGCGATTTCGTTCTCTACCGCCCGCCCTTCGAGCCCAGCACCTACCTCCTGTGGCTGGGACCGTTCCTGTTGCTGGCCATTGGCTTTGGCGTGCTGGTTGTGGTGGTGCGCCGCCGGCAGCAGGCCTTGACCCAGCCGCTGTCCGAAGCGGAACGGGCGCGGGTTAGCGAGCTCCTGGAAAACGAATCCGACGAGGATAAGCGCGAATGATCGTCTTCTGGATCGTCGTGGCCGCCCTGATCGTGGCCGCCGTGGCTGCTGTGGTGCCGGCCTTGTTGGGTCGGGTCCGCATGCCAGGGTCCAATCACATGGCCACCAACGTCGCCGTGTTCCGCGATCGCCTCAACGAGCTTCAGGCCGATCGCGACCGGGGTAAACTTTCCCCGGGGCAGTACGAGGCCGCCAAGGAGGAGCTGGAACAGGAGTTCGCGCAGGAGATCCCCGCTGAGCGCGGCCGGGACGAACCGGTACGGCATCCCGGTAGGGGCCGGTGGTCCCTGGCGATGGTGGGTCTGGGGGTCCCCGTGATCACCGTGGTCCTCTACCTCAGTCTGGGCCGACCGGATCTGGTGGCGCAGCCTCCGGCCACCCGCATGCCCGAGCAGCAAATCCAGCAGTTCGTCCAGCTGCCGACGGCCCAGCGCATACCCGCTCTCAAACGGTACCTGGACAACAATCCTCGTACGGGGGAGGCCTGGTTCCTCCTCGGCCAATCTCTCAGGGAACAGGACCAATACGGGGAAGCGGTAGAGGCCTATGACCGGGCCCGGGATTTCATGGGCGACCAAGCCCAGCTACTAGCCGGCTACGCCGAGGCCGTGGCCCTGTCCAACGATCGCCAGATCACTGACCGGGCCCGGGATCTGGCCGAAAAGGCCCTGGAACAGGATCCGGAGAATCAGCTGGCTCTTTGGCTCGCCGGTTCCGGGGCCATGGCCAACGACGACCGGGACCAGGCGGTGCAATATTGGCGGCGCTTGGCCCGGCAGTTGCCCGCCGATAGCCAGAGCGCGCAGATGATCAGGGGCTACATTGCCCAAGCGGAAGGAATCAGCGCTTCTGAGGTAACCATTGACCGGCCCCAGCAGGAACCGGGGGCTGGCCCCGCACTCACGGTGGCGGTATCCCTGTCCGGCAATCTGAAGGCGCAGGCCGAGCCCGATCAAACCGTTTTCATCTTCGCCCGCAGCCCCCAGGGCCCTCCCATGCCGGTGGCCGCGGTGCGCAAGAAGGTCGCGGACCTGCCGGTAACGGTCACTCTCTCCGACGCCCAGGCAATGACGCCTCAGCGCACCCTGTCCCAGCAGGAGCGGATTGTGGTGGGCGCCCGGGTGTCCAAGAGCGGGCGGCCGATGGCTTCCAGCGGGGATCTTCAGGGCCTCTCCGACACTGTTCCCGTGGAGGACGGTCGCCAGATCGACATCACCATTGACAGCCAAGTGCCCTAACCCAGGCGGTTGACCTCACGCAAAAAGGCCCGCCCCCAAGGCGGGCCTTTTTGCGAGCAACTGCACGTTGGCCCGAGCCTTCCGAAGCGGCTCAGGGGGAAAGGAACCAAGTTTATGGCCCCAGCTAGACCCGGCCTCTCCAGCCTTCCGTCCCCTGAAGCTTCATGGGAAGGGGCACCCACTCGACGGCAAGCTCGGGGTCCGAACGGTAAATAGCCCCGCGGGCACGGGGCTCTCTGCCTTGGAGCGCCAGGTAGTGGGCCGGCGGCCTCCAGCGTTTAGTCGCTGCCGCCACTCTCCGCATTGCTGAAGTAGGCAGCCGCCGCCGCGATTTGGTCGTCGGAGAGCTTGGGCGCGATCTCGGTCATCATCTGCGCGGGATCGTTGGCCCGGTTGCCACCCTTCCAGTCATTGAGCTGCTTCTCGATATAACCGGCATGCTGGCCGCCGATCTGCGGGAAAACCGGCGGGACGCCCTTCCCTTTGGGACCGTGACATGAGGTGCAGGCGGGGACATTGCTCTCGCTCACCCCGACCTTGGCGATCCGCTCACCCTTGGCTAGGACGTCCTGGGAGGCATCGGAACCTCCTACTACACTGACATCCTTCCGGGCGTAGTAGGCGGCCACATCGTGCATTTCCTGCTCGGACATGCCTCCAGCGATGTTGTTCATCTGGGGGTAGTTTTCCCGCTCCCCTGCGGCAAAGTTCTTCAGCTGCTTCACCTGGTAGGCCGGATCCTGGCCCGCCAATCGCGGGAAGTTGGCCATGGCGTTGCCCTTGCCGTCCTTACCATGGCATGTCTTGCAGGCCAAGACCTGGGGGTTGTCGGGCTTGCCCTGCATGACCAGCTCCTTGCCGGCCTCCGGATCCCCCTGGACGCCGTCCGCTTGCTCGGACTCGGCGGCCACGGCGGCGGGGGTCAGGGCCATTGAGGCGGCTAGGGCCAGTGCCCAATGGAGTGTCCGCATGACCGTCTCCTTCCTGTAGGAACCAATAAACGGGGAAAACCGCCAACAAAAGCGAAGCCAGAACGGCTTGCAACCGTTCCGGCTTCACTAGCCTAGAGGGGGATTCCCCCCGATCAATGCTTACTCGGCCATCCCGGCGACCCAATCGGCAATGGCGTTGAGCTTGTCGGTCTTGCCCACCGCGTTGGGCTGCGGCGGCATGGGGGTACCACCGGTCACGTCAGTCCAGTTGCCGGAGGCACCGTTTTTCACGTTGTCCTTGATGATGGACAGGATCTCGGCCTTGTCTCCACCGTACCGCTCGGAAACGGCCTGGTAGGAAGGTCCGACGAGCTTGTTCTGGGCGGCGTGGCAGGCGGTGCAGCCCAGCTCCTGGGCGGCAGCCTTACCTTCGGCGGCGTTGGCGCTGCCCATACCCAGCCCCAGGAGCATACTGGCGCTTAGGGCGATCAGAGACTTGTTCATGCTTATTCCTCCGGTTGGGAAGCAAGTGGCACCAGCCTGGGGCCGATGAAAGGTAGAATCGTTCCCCAGACTCCGCCTCATGGCCAAAGGGACCAGGGGGGGCCCTTGGTCGTGGGGCCGACCCGGTGCCCTTACTCCGATTTGTTTCCGGTTACAACCAATTTCTAGTATAAGAACACTCTTATAGATAGGTCAATCACCCCATGCATCCCCGCCTGCATCAAGCGCAATTCCTGATCGCCGCCGGCCGTCCCGACCAATTGCCGGTGGGCGGCCGGGAGGTCGCCTTCGCCGGGCGCTCCAATGTCGGCAAATCGAGCGCCATCAACGCCCTGCTTAATCGCAACAAGCTGGCCCGAACCAGCAATACGCCCGGCCGCACCCAGCAGATCATCTTCTATGCCCTTGGGAATGCGGATCGACGCCTGGTGGACTTGCCCGGTTACGGCTATGCCAAAGTGCCCCACGCGGTAAAGGAGCAGTGGGGGCGCCTGATTGAGACCTACCTACTGGACCGTAAATCTCTGGTAGGGCTGGTTTTGATCATGGACGCCCGCCGCCCGATGCAGGAATTCGACCAGCAAATGCTGGAATGGGCGGACCATTTTAACCTTCCGCTGCTCGTGCTGCTCACCAAAGCCGACAAGCTCAAGGCCAACGAAGCGCGCCGGACCCGGGATTTCGTAAAGGCGGAGCTGGCCAGCCGCTTCCCCGATATGAGGGCCCAGCTGTTCTCCGCCACCAAGGGAGCGGGGGTGGCCGAAGCCCGCGATCAGCTGGTGGCATGGCTCGGACTGGAGGAGCCCGCGGAAGGCGAACCGGGAACCCGATAGACTGCAAGGCCACTTGAGCTTGGCACGCGCCGCGGGTAACGTTTCGCCAGCTCGTCCCTTGGCCTGTGGCCCCATCCAGGCACCGGGCCTAAGCGAGCTTGGTACCGCCTTCTTGGCGGTTGGCGCCTGATTTCCCGGGAATAGACAAAAAAGAGCCCCGGAAAAGGGGGAAAACCGGGGCTCCACCCGCCCCAGGGGAAGGGGCGGCACCAAGAAACGGCCCTGACGGGCGGGGCAGGGCCGGAGACGGTTTGCCGTCTCACTTTGTTCGAGTTTTTCTTCCGGCTGGAGTTCCGGACCGCGACCATTTTTACCGGAACCGGTGGCCCGTCTCGGCATCGACTATAGCCGAGGGCCGTACTCGCATGCCTACCCGGCCATTGACGCAGCCGTCGATGCGATTACCGAGCTCGGCGGCCACCTCCTCCGCGGTTCGCGGCGCCGGACAGCCCTCGCGGTTAGCGCTGGTGGACACCAAGGCCCCGCCGAAGGCGTGACACAATCGGGCCGCATGAGGATGGGCAGTCAGGCGCAAGGCTACCTTTGGGTGGGCGCCCTGAACCCGTGCAGGGACACGCTCCGAAGGCGGCACCAGGAAGGTCACGGGCCCGGGCCAGAGGACCGCCAGGCGGGCCCGGGCGGCTTCGGATAATTCCCCCGTGTAGGGCCTCAGGTGCTCCCAGGCACCGCCGATCAGGATCAGGCCCTTGGCTTCCGCCCGTTCCTTGGCCATCAGCACCCGTTCCAGCGCCTCGTCGTTGGCCGGATCGCAGCCCAGCCCGAAGCAGCTCTCGGTGGGATAGGCCAGCACCGCCCCTTGTCGGAGCTGGTCACCGGCCTCGTCGATGGGAATGCGTAAGGGGATGGCAGGGCCCAAGGGAAGCTCCCGGAGGCGATCAGCCCCGGTCCAGGGCCCGGAAGCCGATATCGCGGCGGTAGTAAACGCCGGGCCAAGTGATGCGGTCAGCGGTCTCCAGCGCTCGCCGCCGGGCGTCCGCCACGTCGGTGCCCAAAGCGGTGATGCCCAAAACCCGGCCCCCGCTGGTTACCATCCGCCCAGCCTGCCGTTGGGTTCCCCCGTGGAACACCTTGAGCTGATCGCCCTCCGGGACGCCCTCCAGGCCCTCGATGGTATGCCCTTTTTCGTATTTGCCGGGATAGCCTTCGGCCACCTGCACCACGCACAACGCAGCCCGAGGATCCCACGCGGCCTCCAACCGGCTCAGATCACCCGACGGGCCTCCTTCCACCAGGTCCAGAAGGTCCGATTCCAGACGCATGAGCAATGGCTGGCATTCAGGGTCGCCGAACCGGCAGTTGAACTCCAGGACCCGCGGCCGGCCATCGCCGATCATCACCCCGGCATAGAGGACGCCTGTGTAGGGATGGCCCTCTGCGGCCATGCCGGCCACCACCGGACGAACGATCTCCTCCATGATCCTGTGATAGACCCCGCCTGTAACCACCGGTGCCGGGGAATAGGCCCCCATGCCCCCGGTGTTGGGGCCGGTGTCGCCCTCGCCCAGGGGCTTGTGGTCCTGGGAGCTGGCCAAGGGCAGGATGTGCTCGCCGTCCACTAGGCACAAAAAGGAGGCCTCCTCACCGGCCAGGCGTTCCTCCACCACCACCCGCTCCCCAGCGGCCCCGAGAGCCCCGCCCAGGATGTCGGTAATGGCGGCGCGGGCCTCCTCCGTGGTATCGGCCAGAACCACACCCTTACCGGCGGCTAGACCATCGGCCTTCACCGCCACCGATCCGCCCAAACCTGCGGCAAAATCGGCAGCCGCCTCGGCGTCGGCGAAGGTGTCATAGGCGGCGGTGGGGATCCCGTGCCGGGCCATGAAATCCTTGGCAAAGCCCTTGGAGCCCTCCAGGCGAGCGGCCGCCGCGGTGGGGCCGAAGCACCGCAGGCCGGCGGCATCGAAACGGTCGACAACGCCCTCTACCAGCGGGTCCTCGGGCCCGACCACGGTAAGCTCCACCGCCTCCCGCCGGGCCAGGGCCACCAAACCGTCCAAGTCGTCAGAGCCGACATCGGCGTTGACCACCCCCGGCTCAGCCTCCGTTCCGGCATTGCCCGGGGCGCATATTACCCGGTCCACCCGGGGGCTCCCCGCCAGCTTCCAGGCCAGGGCATGCTCGCGGCCGCCGCCGCCAACTACCAGGATGTGCATCTGGCTCTCCTGTGTAAGGGATGAGGCGTAACAGCTTAAACCGGGGAGGACAGCGCGATCCGCAGATGAGGCCGATTAACGCAATAACTGAGAAATTAAATCGGGGAAAGCTGGATAAGCATCCTGCCAAGCGGGTGGCAGTCTAGCCGAGCTGATACTGCCCTAGCATCTGTGGCCATCGGCGTCATCTGCGGATAATGCTTGGGGCGTCGCCATCACCCCTCACGCTTCACCCTGTCTAGTGCCGGAAATGCCGCATGCCGGTGAGCACCATGGCCAGCCCGTGCTCGTCCGCGGCCTCGATGACCTCGTTGTCGCGAATGGAGCCCCCCGGCTGGATTACGGCGGTGCAGCCCACCTCCACGGCCGCATCTAGGCCGTCCCGGAAGGGGAAAAAGGCGTCGGAGGCCATCACGGATCCAGCCAGCGGGATTTGGGCCTTGGTTGCGGCGATTCGGGAGCTGTCCACCCGGCTCATCTGACCGGCACCGATTCCCACGGTGGCCCGGTCCTTAGTGTAGACGATGGCGTTGGACTTGACGTGCTTGACCACCCGCCAGGCGAACATCAGCTCGCCCCATTCGGCTTCGCTGGGCTCACGCTGGGTGACGGCGCGCAGCTCATTGTCCTGGCAAAGCTGGTTATCGCGATCCTGAACCAGCAACCCGCCATTGACCCGCTTGTAGTCGTAACGGCTGGCCTCGGGAAGCGTCAGATCGGGGGTCTGGAGGACGCGGACGTTGGCCTTGGCGGCAAAGGCCTCAAGCGCCTCCTCGTCATAGGCGGGGGCGATAACCCCTTCCACGAACTGCTGTTCGATGATGCCGCGGGCGGTGGCACCGTCCACCCGGCGGTTGAAGGCGATCAGGCCGCCGAAGGCGGAGGTCGGGTCGCAGGCGAACGCCCGCCGATAGGCGTTTAGGGGATCGCCGGCCTCCGCCACGCCGCACGGGTTGGCGTGCTTGACGATGACGCAGGCGGTCTCGCGGAACTCCTTCACCGCCTCCAGGGCGGCGTCCAGATCCGCGACATTGTTAAAGGACAGCTCCTTGCCTTGAAGCTGGCTGGCGGTGGCGACGCTGGCCCCGGCAGCCTGAGGCTCGCGGTAGAAGGCGCCGCGCTGTTGGGGATTCTCCCCGTAGCGCATGGCGGCGGCCTTCTCGAAGGACAGGTTAAGGGTCGCCGGGAATCCCTCCTTGCCGCCGTCGTCCCGGAACCGGCCCAGATAGCCGGCGATGGCACCGTCGTAACGGGCGGTGTGCTCGAAGGCCTTGCGGGCCAGGGCGAAGCGGGTGGCCTCGCCCACGGCTCCCCCGGAGGAGCGCATCTCCTTAAGCACAGGCATGTAGTCGTCGCTGTCCACCAACACGGTAACATGGGCGTGGTTCTTGGCCGCGGCCCTCAGCATGGTGGGGCCGCCGATATCGATGTTCGCCACGGCCTCGTCCAGAGAGGCCTGAGGGTCGGCGATTACCTCCTCGAAGGGGTAGAGGTTGGCGACCACTAGGTCGATGGGCGGAACGTCATGCTCGTCCATCTGGCGGCGGTGATCCGGATCGCTGGGCTGGGCCAGCAAGCCGCCGTGGATACGCGGGTGGAGGGTCTTAACCCGGCCGTCGAACAGCTCCGCCGAGCCGGTGTAGTCGGCGACCTCGGTCACAGGGGTGCCGTGCTCGCGCAGCAAGCGCGCCGTTCCCCCCGTGGAGAGGATCTCCACACCGAACTCGGTGTGCAGGGCCCGACCGAGTTCCTCCAAACCACTTTTGTCCGATACGCTGACCAGGGCCCGCTGAATCTTTGCCATCGTGTCCTGCCTTTGTGGGCGGGCAGCAGGGGCCGCCCGCATATTCCGACTCTCGCTTGACCGGCGACAACCAACCGAAAGAGGCTGGATGGTGCCAGCCAGCCTCTGATCATGCCGCTTTACCGGTTACCGCGGCTGTCGGCGGCTCAGGCGTAGCGATTCTGCCGCCGCTTGCCCGGCGGGATGTAGACCACCGTGTCCGTTTGCAAGAGGTACCGGCAGGACAAGCGTGTCCCCATGTCCAACCGATCCTTCGCCAGCATGCGGCGATCGACGGCGGTTGGCTCATTAGGCTCCGAGCGCAATCGCACGAAGCACTTGCCGCACTCACCGTGACCGCCGCAGTCGCTGGTTATGTTGATGCCCAGCTCGCGGGCGGCATGAAACAGGGAGGTGCCTCGGGGCACCTCCACCACCTCGCCTTCGGGTTCCACGGTCAAGCGGACGGCGTCCATGGTTGGCCCTCCCGCTCCGCCCGGCTAGCCCCGGGTCCGGATGCGGTGCTCCTCCAGCTTCTTGCGCAGAGTGTTGCGGTTCAGGCCCAGCAGCTCGGCCGCGCGACGCTGATTGCCACCGGTTTCGGTCAGGATCCGCTCGAGCAACGCCTGTTCCACCTCCGCCTGGACCACGTAGTAGAGGCGCCCGCAGGGGCGCTCCCCTTCCAGACTGGCGAAATATTCGTCCAGGGCCTCGTCGATACTGGCCTTGAGACCCGGATAGTCGCGGTCTTGCTGGGAGTTGGAGCTTGCCACGTCAGGCCACATCCTTGCGCTGGTGGAAAAAGAAACCCCGGACCGCGGCCCCGTTTCGCCCATCTAAAGATTTACGCGGGGGCGCGGAAAGCGCCCACCGCGGCCCCGTTTCGCCCATTAAAGGGGCGCCGAGGCGGCGCGTCCGCGGCGCCCCCCCAACTGCTGGGCAGTAACCGCCCAGATACCGGGAAGGCGGTGGCGGCTTTCGCTGGCAGGCCCGGATCATCCCCGACAGTCTCGACCGCCACGGAAGGAAGCCCGCCCCGGTAGGCGCGCCTTGGCAACAGCCTGCCCCTCTCCCGTCAGCCTAGAGCGGCTAATAATCATCTAGGGAACCGTGGGACCCCGCTCCCAGATCCGGCGGATGGGCCGCTCCACGTGCAGGCCATCGGCGCTCGGGCCCGGTCATGGGGCAGAACATGGGGCATCCCAGTGAAGGGTCGCAGGCCCACGGCACCGGCCCCCACTTCCTGCTCCCATGGGGATTGCGGCAAACCCTCTATTCTATGCCGGCCACGCCCGGCCAATCAACGCGGCCCGGCTAGCGGGCAAGCTCCACCCGGAAACGCCGGCTTCCGGGTGGAACATCGGCCAGGACCACCACAAAGGGCTCACTCTGACCCGGTCCCAGCCTTTGGGGAAAGGCTGCCCGGGCCCCCTCCCACCGCCGCCGCAGCTGTTCGGCGTCCATGTCACCGGTAACCGCAAAAGGCTCACCGGGCGCCTTGATACGGCGATAGCGGACCCCGCTGCCGGGGGTATCGGCCCGCAGCTCCAACCTAGGCGAGGGCTGAGCGAAGGAGGCGGAATTGATCAGAAGACCTTCCATCAGAGTCACCCGCCGGCCCGAGGCCAGGGTCACCAAGCGGGCTTGCACCCCTTCCACCCGGTACCGGCTCAGGGCCACGGGCAGCTTCCAATCCACTCCGGCGACCTCCAGGCCTTTCTGGGTCGTGGCACGCACCCAGGGCTGGGCCAGCAGCTGGGTCCGGAAAGCATAGCCCAGCTCCAGGGCCAAACCCGCAACCAGGAGCAATACCAGCAGCCCCAGCAGGAAAGAGCTCGCCCGACGACCACGGCCCGATCCCCGCCGGCCCGAAGAACGGCTGGTACGGCCCTCGCCCCCACCCTTTTCGGCAGCCGGCCCGGAAGGTGACGGCTCACCGGCTCCGAGGGCATGTAGCGGTTGTTGCTCACTGGGGACCACGGAGGCGCCTTGCGCATCCCCACCACCGGGCTCCTGCCCTGATAGCAAGAGGCTTTGCGGAGCCTCCTCAGGAAATACCAGGAAACGGTGGCCGCAATGGGAACAACGTGCCCGGGTACCCTCCGGTCGGAGCTGCTCGGGATCCACGCGGAAACGGGTGCCACAGTTGGGGCATTGAACCTGCACCGTCGCCTAGCCCCCTTCCCGGGTTCCGTCGAGGCGGACCCATTCGCCATCATCGACTTGGCCTGTCCAATGGATCGCGGGGAAGGCCTCCCGGACCCGGTCGGCATGCCCCTTCAGGATACCGGACAAGGCTAACTCGCCACCCGGGGCCAGCTGAGCGTTAATGTCGTCGGCGAGCTCAATAAGCGTCTGGGAAAGGATATTGGCCACCACCCGAGGGAAGGGGCCACGGCCCGCCAAGCCGCCGGGCACAAAGGCCACCTCGATGTTATCTTCAACCCCGTTGGCGGCTGCGTTGGCGCGCGTGGCTTCCAAAGCCTGGGCCTCATTGTCCACGGCAAGCACCCGCGACGCCCCCAGCTTGGCCGCAGCGATGGCCAGGATACCGCTGCCGCAGCCGTAATCCAGGACCTCGGGTGCTTGGGCGGGGTCGATGCAGGCGTCCAGCCACTCCAGGCACAGGCGGGTAGTGCCGTGCTGGCCGGTGCCAAAGGCCATTCCGGGGTCGAGAACCAGCTCCACCCTCCCCTCGGGCTTGGTGGCCTCCACCCAGCTGGGGCGCACCCACAGGCGCTGACCGGCAGGAAAGGCATGGAAATGAGCCTTCCACGCATGGGCCCAGTCCAGGCCCTCGACTGGCACCCATTCCAGCGGTAGGCGGGTGCTCAGGGCGGCCGCCAGACGCTCCTCTAGATCCCCGGGAACGGCATCGGCGGCGAACAGTCCGGAAACCAGGTTCTGGCCCCAGACCCGGCCCGGCTGGAAATTGGGCTCGTCGTCGACACCGGTTACGGTCACCACCGAGGCCGCGGCAGCAAGCAGCGCCTCCTCCACGGCGTCCACCTGCTCCCGCACCGCAAGAAGGCGGGCTTCTATCCAGTCCGGATCCCGGACCTCGGTCATGGGCTTATGCCTTGGCCCGGACGAGTGAACGAATTGGCGGTCATTCCTCCCCCAGGAAGCGCTCGAGGAAGTGGATGTCCACGCCTCCGTTCTGGAACCGGCCGTCCCGCAGCAGGCGCTTATGCAGGGGGATGGTGGTCTTGACGTCGCCCACGATGAATTCCTCCAGCGCCCGAGACAGCCGGGCGAAGGCCACATCCCGGGACTCGCCGTCGACCACCAGCTTGCCCAGGAGGCTGTCGTAGAACGGCGGGATGACATAGCTGGTGTAGGCGTGGGAATCGATCCGAACCCCGGGCCCTCCCGGCAAGTGCAGATGATCGATGCGGCCAGGGGAGGGGCTGAATGTTTCCGGATCCTCAGCGTTGATCCGGCACTCGAAGGCCCAGCCGGATAGCTCGATGTCCTCCTGGCGATAGCGCAGGGGCTCGCCGGCGGCCACCCGGAGTTGCTCAGCCACCAGATCCAACCCGGTAACGGCCTCGGTGACCGGATGCTCAACCTGCAGGCGGGTGTTCATCTCGATGAAGAAGAAATCGCCGTCTTCGTACAGGAATTCGTAGGTGCCCAAACCGGTGTAGCCGATCTTGCGGGCGGCCTCGGCGCAGCGTTCGCCCAGCTCCCGGCGCAGCTCGGGGGTGATCCCCGGGGCCGGTGCCTCTTCCACCAGCTTTTGATGGCGACGCTGGACCGAGCAATCGCGCTCACCCAGATGAATGGCGTTGCCGTGGCGATCAGCGAGGACCTGGAATTCGACGTGACGGGGCTGGCCCAGGTACTTCTCCAGGTAGAGGGTGTCGTTGCCGAAGGCCTTGCCAGCTTCGGCCTTGGTCATGGCCACGGCGTTGAGGAGGCTGGCCTCGGTGTGGACCACCCGCATGCCCTTGCCGCCCCCGCCGCCGGACGCCTTGATCATGACCGGATAGCCCACCTCCCGGGCGAGCCGGCGGACCTCGTCGTCGTCGTCCGGGATGGGGCCGTCGGAGCCTGGGACACACGGCACGCCGGCCTCCTTCATGGTGCGCTTGGCGGCCACCTTGTCGCCCATGGTCCGGATCAGGTCGGGGGAGGGGCCGATAAAGGTAAGCCCGGAGGAATCCACGATCTCGGCGAAGTCGGCATTTTCCGACAGGAAGCCGTAGCCGGGATGGATGGCCTCGGCGTCGGTGACCTCGGCCGCGCTCATGATGGCGGGGACGTGGAGGTAACTATGGCTCGCCGGCCCGGGGCCGATGCAAACCGACTCGTCAGCAAGCTTAACGTACTTGGCGTCCCGATCGGCCTGGGAATGCACGGCCACAGTCTTGATGCCGAGGTCCTTGCAGGCCCGCATGATGCGCAGCGCAACTTCGCCGCGATTGGCGATCAAAACCTTGTCGAACATGGCTTACCCCGCCCGTCGGGCCGTTGCTTGCCGCATTTCGCCTCGACTCCGGCCGGGGTGGCCAGGGCAAACGCAATGGGTAATAACGACCGTGGAAAGCACAAACACCCCCTAATCCTCTATGCGGTAAATGCAACGGCCAAGGCCTCCGGCGCAGGAGGCGCCGAGACCCGGGCAAGCCTATCAACGGCCTACCCCTCGGGGTCGATCAAAAAGAGCGGCTCGCCGAACTCGACGGGCTGGGCGTTCTCCACCAGGATCTTTTCGATGCGGCCGGCGTGCTCCGCCTCGATCTCATTGAAAAGCTTCATGGCCTCGATCACGCAGAGGGTGTCACCGACGTTCACGTGGTCCCCCTCGCGGACATAGGGATCGGACTCCGGAGTCGGCGCGCGATAGAAGGTGCCCACCATGGGCGCCTCCTGATAGAGGCCGGTTTCCTCAGGGACTTCAGGCTGGGCAGGGGCCGCCGCGGCAGGGGCCTGGGCGGAAGACACCTGGGGCGGGGGAGCAGGTGGCGGCGCAGCGGACGGCGGGGGCGGCGGCTGCGCTTGGCCGCGGCTGACACGGACGCTCTCCTCGCCCTCGGAAATCTCGATCTCGGTAACATCCGATCCCTCGAGCAGCTCGATCAGCCGCCGGATCTTGCGAATGTCCATACCTTCCCCCTAGTGGAACCGGCAACAGCCACTCCGGGACCGGAATCGGACCCGGCGGCAGGAATTGGGTCATTGGCTGGTTCGTTCTTCCAGGCGGTCCAGGAAACGGCGTAGGCGGAGGGCCTCGTAATTGCCGTCAAGACGGTCCAGGAAATCCGTCAGGCGCCTTTCGGCCAGCCGGGGATCGATCCCAAGTCCTGCCAAACCGGCCCCGCTAGCGGCCGAGGCCGACGCGCCCGCCGCAGGAGGCCGTTCGGTTGCGGCCTCCGCCATTAGCGCGGCCTCGCCCTCCCCCTGATCCAGTGCCGCCAGCCTGCGGCGCCATTCCCCACTCCGCTCATCCTCCGAGGCCTCGGCGAGCAGCTGGCGGTAAACGGCAGCTGCCGCTTCGGTATGGCCTTGGCCCGCGTACAGCTCGGCCAGGGTAGGTGTGGGTGGCGGTCCCTGGGAGGTGTCACGGCGATCGGGATCGGGCGCCTCCAGCGCTTTCTCCAGGAACTCGGCGGCCCGCTGCGGCTGCCCTCTGAGGCTGGCCACCTTCCCCATCAGGCGCAGGGCCCGGGGCTCGTAATCATCGAACTCCAGGATCCCCCGGAGCTCCGCCTCCGCCTCGTCCAGGCGGCCCTCGTCCAGGGCCTCACGGCCCTTGGCCAGGGCCTTTTCCACGTGAATCATAGCGTCCCCAGCTGGTAGGAAAACCCACCCATTGAAGGACCGGAAATCGAAAATTACGGACAGATCCCGGCCAGTTCCTGGCGCCGGCCCTCGTACACCGAATCCGCCATGCTATCGCCCACCCCGAACCACGTCCAATGAAGCGCCCCCTTGATCCGCAAAAAAGCCCGGACCGCCAGGCCCGGGCTGGTTTACCAGAAAGGCCGGCGATTAAAGCAGGGCCTTCACCGCCCGCCACAGCTTGTCTTTGCCCGGGTTGCCTTGAAAGGTCGCCCGGATACGGCCTTGGGTATCGATCAGGACCGTATACGGCACCCCCGCCGGATCCCCGAAACGCTTCATAATCCCGTCCATCCCCTGCTTGACCAGGGGCACCGGGTAGTTGAGCCCGTGCTTTAAGGCATAACTGGCCACCTTCTGGTGGAAAATATCCGGATTCTTGGGCTCGCGGCTGTCGATCTTCCAGTTCATGGCCGCCCCGACCACCTGCAGGCCGCGGTCGCCCAGGTCCTCCTGGAGCTCGATCAGGTGCGGAATCTCCTTCTTGCAGTAGGGGCACCAGGTGGCCCAGAAATTGAGCAATACTACCTTGCCGCGGAAATCGGTAAGGGCAACCTTGCCGTTGTCCAGCGTGGGTTGCTGCAGTGCAGGCGCCTCCATCGCCTCTTCGGCCGAGACCACGGGGGCTTCGCTGCATCCCGCCAGGACCGGGCCGGCCACCATGATGGCTACGACTAGCATGCGAAATAGCGGCCTAATCCGCATAGACCTTTCCTACATGCTCCAGGAAGGCCTCGGCGTCCATGTAGCCGGCGACGCGGGAAGCGCTCATCTCCTCGCCGTCGCGGTTGTAGAACATGATTGCCGGCGGACCGACTATGTTGAAGTGGCGCTGCAGGGCCTTGTGTGCCTGGTTCTGCTCGGTGACGTCCACCTGCACCAGCCGCACGTCATGGCGATCCAGGATCTGTGCCACCTCGGGGCTGCGGAAGGTGGTGCGCTCGTAGCGCACACACTCCACGCACCAGTCGGCGTAGAAGTCCAGCATCAACGGCCGGTCCGCAGCAGCGGCCTCGTCGATCACCGCCTTCAGCTCCTCCAGGTTGGCTACCCGCTGGAACTCCAGGTGGGACTTTTCTGAGCCGCCACCGGCGCCACCGCTAGTAGCGGTGACCTTGGCCAGCGGCCGCAGGGGATCCTGGGCGCCGGTGACACCGCCAACCAGTTCCAGGGCCCCTAGGATCACCAGGACCAGGCCCAGGCCCTTCCAAAGGCGGCGCCAACCGGAGACCTCAGGGTCGTGGCGGTCGAAGGCACCCATATAGATGCCGGAAACCACCAGCAGCATGCCCCACAGAAGCAGCGACACCGGGTAGGGCAGGATGCGCGACAGCAGATAGATGGCCACCCCCAGGAGCAGGACACCGAAGACGTACTTAACGATATTCATCCAGACCCCGGCGCGCGGCATCACCGAGCCGGCGGTGGTGCCTACCACCAGCAGCGGCACCCCCATACCTAAGGACATGACGAACAGGGACAGCCCGCCCAGGGCCATGTCCCCGGTCTGGCCGATGTAGATCAGCGCCCCGGCCAGCGGCGGCGCCACGCACGGCCCCACGATCAGGGCGGAGAGCACGCCCATGACCAGGGTGCCGACGACGCTGCCCCGGCCCAGGTGCTGCTGCGATTCCTGCAGCCGGGTCTGCAGGCTGGCCGGCAACTGCAAGTCGTAGAAGCCGAACATGGACAGCGCCAGGGCCACGAACACGGCGGCGAAGGCGCCGATCACCCAGGGGTCCTGCAGCGCCGCCTGGATGGCGGCGCCGGTGGCCCCGGCAATCACCCCCAGGGCGGCGTAGGTCACCGCCACCCCCAGGACGTAGGCCAGCGACAGCACGAAGGCCCGGGTCTTGGTCATGCCCCGGCCCTCCCCGCCCTGGCCCACGATGATCCCGGACAGGATGGGGATCATGGGGAAGATGCAGGGAGTGAACGCCAGGGCCAGCCCGGCCAGGAAGAACACCCCCACCACGGTCCAGCCCCCGGCCTCCAGGGCCGAGGCGAACCGGGTCTGCTCCGAGGCCGGACCCTGGGGGCCGGCGGATGCGCCCTCGCCGCCGGCGGCGTCGCCACTGCCTCCGGCGGCGCCGCCATCGCCGGCGTCCGGTGCTGCCGCAGCGGCTGTGGGCAGGACCAAATCGAAGTCGGCGGTCTGCGGCGGGTAGCACACCCCGGCATCGGCGCAGCCCTGGTAGTGGGCGGTCACCGTCACCTCCCGGGCACCGTTGAGGCCCTCAAGATCGGCGGTCAGGTGGGCCTCGCCGCGGAAGACCTGGAGCCGCTCGTCAAAGGTCTTGTCGTACTTCTCCTTACCCGGCGGCTTCTCGATCCCAGCCACGCTCACCCCGCCGGGCTCCACCACCTCCAGATCCAGCTTATCGCGGTAGAGGTAGTAGTCTTCGGCCACGTCCCAGGTGATGCGCACCCGGTCCGGGCCCACCGCCTCGGCCGTGGGCTTGAAGGCCTTCTCCGGGTCCAAAAGGTCCGATTGGGCGGCAGCGGGACCGGCGCCGGCCGCGATCAGAACAAGCCCAAGCAGGCCCGCCAGCAAGCCCTTGCCGTTGGCCACCCAGTTTGGGTTTTTCATGCCGTATCCGCTCCTTTCCCGGTTTTCGGCCCGGTTCGCCTCGGGCCGTTGGGGGATCTTTCGCCAGCGCCTAGAACACGCATTCTAATCAGTTGACATGCACACGCCACCCCCATGAAGGGGCCCGTTCAATCTGCCAGCGGCAGAAGGTTCGGCCACCGCGCCAGCAGATAGCCGGCCGCCTCCGGATGACCATGGACCCTGGCGGCCTGCCAGGCTGCCTCCGTGCGCGCCGCCTCCAGCCAGCGCTTGCCGCCGCCCTGCCTACCGAGGGCGAGCATTGCCCGGACAGCGAGGGAGTTGGCGGAGGGCTCGGGGTTATCGTCCACCGGCTTGGGCCGCAGCCACAGCCGGCCTCCGGCGCGGGCGTACAGACCGCCCTGGGGATCCCGGAATTCGGTTTGCAGCGCTTCCAGAAGGCCCCTTGCCCGCTTTCGCCAGACCGCCTTGCCGGTAGCCCGGTGGAGGGCCAAAGCCGCCTCGGCCAGGGCCGCGTAATCGGTGGCCGTCCCGGCAGGTCCGGGTCGGCCATCGGTCCAGGAACGCCGGACCCGGAGGCCACCCTCGCCGTCGACCACAAGGTGCTGCCAGACGAAGGCCGCGGTGCGCCGGGCCGCCCGCCGGTAATAGGGCTCTTGCAAAACTCGGGCCGCGCGAACCAACGTTGTAACCATATAACCGTTCCAAGCCGCCAGCAGCTTGCGGTCGGTCTCCGGCAACGGCCGCTGGCGCCGGTGCCGGGCCAATCGGCGGCGGGCCTCGGCCAGCCGCTCCCGGGCCTCGGCTTGGGCCAAACCGAACGCCTGTGCCAGTTCGGCCACCTCGGCCGCCCGGTAGAGGACATTGCGCCGTCCCAGACCGGCGCCACCGGTATTGCCACCCGGCTCCACGCCGTAGCGGTCGGCAGCCATTTCGCGCAGCTCCCCCTCCCCAAGGGCGTCGGTGAAGGCTTCCCAGGACCAGGTATAATAGGCGCCCTCTCGCGTCTGCTCCGGCTCCTCCGGAAGCGGGCTGCTAGCGGCGAGCGCGGCAAAGAAGCCGCCCTGGGGATGGCGCATGTCGGTCAGGGCGAACGCCAGGGTACGCCGGGCCACGCGGGCATGTCGGGGCTGGCCGGTGCGCTCGAAGGCCGCCAGGTAGGCCCGACCCAGCAGGGCCTGGGTATAAAGCATCTTCTCGAAATGGGGCACCCGCCATTGGGGGTCGGTGGCGTAGCGATGGAAGCCGCCGCCCAGCTGGTCGAACAGGGCCCCGGCCACCATGGCATCGAGGGTGTCCAGGGCCATTCCCGCCTGCTCATCCGAGGGACGGCCCAACAGGAAAAGCAGATCCGAAGCGCGGGGGAATTTCTGACTGGTGCCGAAGCCGCCGTGGAAGACATCGTACTGCCGCGCCAGGGCACGGGCACCCCGGTCAGCCATCCCTGCCGGCAGGGGCGCCCCCTCCGGTACCGCGCTGCCCCGCTCCAGCTCATCGGCGGTGACGCGCGCCGCCTGCCGCAGCTGGCGCTCATTGGCCGCCCATTCGCGCGCGATGCGCTCGGCGAGGTCACGGAAGCCGGGCTCCCCCTGATCCGGCTCGGGCGGGAAATAGGTGCCCCCGAAGAAGGGCCGACCCTCGGGGGTGGCGAACACGTTAAGGGGCCAGCCCCCGTGGCCGGCGGTAGCCTCCACGAAGCGGAGATAGGCCGCGTCGACCGCGGGACGCTGTTCGCGGTCGACCTTCACCGCGATGAAATGCTCGTTGAGCAGGCGGGCGATGGCGGGATCCCGGAAGGATTCCCGCTCCATGACATGGCACCAGTGACAGGTGAAGTAACCGATGGAGATGAACAGCGGCTTATTCCGGTTCCGCGCCGCCTTGAAAGCGGCCTCGCCCCAGGGGCGCCATTCCACCGGGTTATCGGCATGCATGCGCAGATAGGGGCTGACGGCGTCGGCCAGCCGCCAGCCGCCGGACCGCTCACCGTCCGGAGCGGCCGCGGCCGGCCCCGTCAAAAACGCCATGACCACCAGCCCCACCAGAGCCCTCAATCGCACCGAGGATCACTCTCCCTTCCGGCCCCGGCCATTAGGCCGCCGACAGGGGCCAGGGTTCCCCCTGCCGTCACCCCTAACGCCTCACTTTTCACCCCTCACTTGCTCAGTCCAGGTGGTCGATCCAGCGCAGGTAGGCGGCCAGGCCCTGGTCGATGGAAACGGCGATGATCTCGGGGACGTCGTAGGGGTGCTCGGCCAGGATGGCCTCCTCCAGGGCCTGGTAGAGCTTCTCCTTGGTCTTGATCATGAGCAGGATCTCGTCGTCCTCCTCGATCCGGCCCTCCCACTCGAAGACGCTGGTGCCGGCGGTATGGCGGTGGACACAGGCCGCCAGCCGCTCCGAGACCACCTTGTGGCTGATGGCGCGGGCGACCTCCTCGTCGGGGCAGGTGGTGTAGACGATGATGTTCACGGCAGGCGCCTCCTTTTCGGGTAAACGGGAGAATAGTCGGCCGGGGAACTTCCGTCCGGGCCGATGGTCCGATTCTGTGGCCGATCAGTCAGTAAGCCCGGCTCACCACCTAGGCAACCGCCGGTGGCGACGGGCTCGGTGATTGAGAAGGCTTTTCCTCCTTTGTGGGTTGGGCGACGGCCTTATGGTCGTCGCCATTTTTTTTGCCTCCCCCCTTGAGGCGCCCCTTGGTTATCCCCATCTAATTATCGTCCCGGCGAGGCCGAGGCGCCATTCGACGCCGAAAAGGAGCCCCATGCGGCTTTTCCCCGTCCTGTTCGCGGTCTTCCTGGCGATCCCCCTGGTCGAGATCTACATCCTGATCGAGGTGGGCCAGGTCCTGGGGGCGCCGCTGACCATCTTGTCGGTGGTGGGCACGGCCCTGCTGGGCGCGGTGCTGGCCCGCTATCAGGGAATGGTAACGGTAACCCGGCTGTACACTCAGCTGAACACCGGGGAGCTGCCGGGCCAGACCCTTTTCGACGGGGCCTGCCTAGTGTTCGCCGGGGCGCTGCTGCTGACGCCCGGGTTCTTCACGGACGCCGTAGGCTTCGCCCTGCTGACGCCGCCCCTGCGCCGCTGGGCGTACCGGCGCCTTCAGCATCACCTGATCGTGCGCACCTTCGGCTCCGGCGGCGGTCCGGGAGGACCGCGGGAACCGGAGGAACCCGGGCCCACTACCATCGAGGGCGAGTTCCGCCACCGGGATAGCGACCGCGACCATTGAGCCGATCAGGCTTGACAACGGGCCAGGCCCGATTACCATTAGCACTCGTCGCCAAAGAGTGCTAACAAGTCTGCCCCCGAGCCGTTTGGGGGCCTTCGGCAGACACCGAACATCCATCCGACGTGCCTTTTTACGTTTACCTACTTAGGAGGGAACGGCCCCATGAAGATCCGTCCTCTGCATGACCGCGTTGTGGTCAAGCGTGTGGAAGAAGAAGAGACCACCCAAGGCGGTCTCTACATCCCCGAAACGGCCAAAGAGAAGCCCATCCAGGGCAACGTCGTCGCCGTGGGCGACGGCAAGATCCTGGACAGCGGCGAGAAGCGGCCCATGGCCGTCAAGGAAGGCGACCGCGTCATCTTCGCCAAATACGCCGGCACCGAGGTCGAGGCCGGCGGCGACGAGGTCCTCGTCATGCGCGAGGACGACATCATGGGCGTGGTCGAGTAGGCCGCACCGACCATCCGACGACGTTTCGGAAATCCGAACTGGAGGGTTGAAAAGCAATGGCAGCGAAAGAGATCAGCTTCGGCGAGACCGCCCGTCACCGCATGCTTCACGGTGTCGACCAGCTCGCCAACGCAGTGAAGGTGACCCTCGGCCCCAAGGGCCGCAACGTGGTCCTCGAGAAGTCCTTCGGCTCCCCCACCATCACCAAGGACGGCGTCTCCGTCGCCAAGGAGATCGAGCTCGAGGACAAGTTCGAGAACATGGGCACGCAGATGCTGAAGGAGGTCTCCAGCCAGACCTCCGATGAGGCCGGCGACGGCACCACCACCGCCACCGTGCTAGCCCAGGAGATCGTGACCCAGGGCATCAAGTCCGTCGCCGCGGGCATGGCCCCCATGGAGCTCAAGCGCGGCATCGATGCCGCCGTGGACAAGGTCGTGGGCGAGCTGAGCAACATCAGCCAGGACTGCTCCGAGGAGAAGGAGATCGCCCAGATCGGCACCATCTCCGCCAACAACGACGAGTCCATCGGCCAGATCATCGCCGACGCCATGTCCAAGGTGGGCAAGGAAGGCGTGATCACCGTGGAGGAGGGCTCCTCCCTGGAGAACACCCTGGACGTCGTCGAGGGCATGCAGTTCGACCGCGGCTACCTGAGCCCGTATTTCTGCACCGACAACGAGCGCATGGTGGCCGAGCTGGAGGACTGCTACATCCTCCTGCACGACAAGAAGATCTCCAGCATGAAGGACCTGCTCCCGGTGCTGGAGGGCGTCGCCAAGCAGTCCAAGCCGCTGCTGATCGTGGCCGAGGACATCGAGGGCGAGGCCCTGGCCACCCTGGTGGTCAACAACATGCGCGGCACCATCCGCGTCGCCGCGGTGAAGGCCCCCGGCTTCGGTGATCGGCGCAAGGCCATGCTCGAGGATATGGCCATCCTCACCGGCGGCCGCGTGATCTCCGAGGACGTTGGCGCCCAGCTCGAGAACGCCACCATCGACGATCTGGGCCAAGCCAAGCGCATCACGGTGGACAAGGACAACACCACCGTGGTCGACGGCTACGGCAACGACACCGACATCCAGAACCGCGTCAGCCAGGTCCGCAAGCAGATCGAGGACGCCAACAGCGACTACGACCGCGAGAAGCTGCAGGAGCGGGTCGCCAAGCTCGCCGGCGGCGTCGCCGTGATCAACGTGGGCGCCTCCACCGAGGTGGAGATGAAGGAGAAGAAGGCCCGCGTCGAGGACGCCCTGCACGCCACCCGCGCCGCGGTCGAGGAAGGCATCGTGCCCGGCGGCGGCATCGCCCTGCTGCGCGCCCGCAAGGGCTTGGACGACTTCCAGATCGGCCACCACGACCAGGACACCGGGGTCGGCATCGTCCGCCGGGCCATCGAGGAGCCGCTGCGCCAGATCGTGGACAACGCCGGCGGCGAGCCCTCCGTTGTGGTGAGCCGGATCATGGAAGGCGATAAGGCCACCTACGGCTTCAATGCCGGCACCGAGGAATACGGCGACATGCTCGACATGGGCGTGATCGACCCGACCAAGGTGACCCGCCTGGCGCTGCAGAACGCCTCCAGCATCGCCAGCCTCATGATCACCACCGAGGCCATGATCGCCGACAAGCCGGACCAAGGCGACGAAGGCGGCGGTGGCGGCGACATGGGCGGCATGGGCGGCATGGGTGGTATGGGCGGCATGATGTAAGCCTATTTCCCCACCGCGTCCCTAAGCGCAACTAGGCCCCGTCTGCGGACGGGGCTTTTTTGTATCTGCCGGACCGTCGGGTGGAATAGGGCCAAGCCTCCTTGGCCTCCTGACGGATTTCACCCAAAATACGCCTCCTTCCACACCGAGCTGGAGACGGCCATGAGCGAACCACTGGACATGGTAGTCATCGGCAGCGGTCCCGGCGGCTACCGCGCCTCCATCTACGCCGCCCTGCGCGGCCTTGCGGTGGCCATCGTGGAGCGTAGCGACTGGGGCGGCACCTGCCTCAACCGGGGCTGCATCCCCAAAAAGGACTGGCACCACTCGGCCAAGACCCTGGCCAAGTCGGACCGCTTCGCCGAACGCGGCATTGCTGGCGGCCCGCTACGCGGCGACCTGGCCGCCGCCTGGCAGCACCAGGAGCAGGTGGTGGACCAGGTCCAGGACAGCTACATCAAGTTCATGGACCGCCTGGGGGTCCGGAAATACCGCGGCCACGCCCGCCTCGATTTTGAGGGCAATGTGGCCATCGAGGGCCCCGACGCCGGCACCGTGGCCGCCCGCAAGGTCATCCTCGCCACCGGCTCCCGGCCCATGCCCCTGGCCGGCGTGGAACCGGTCTCCGGGCGGGTGCTTACCACCGACATGCTGTTCGATGAGCCCGCGCCGCCGGCCGGCGAGGTGATCGTGGTGGGCTCCGGGGTCATCGGCACCGAGATGGCCTTCATCCTGGGCCAGCTGGGCTGCTCGGTAACCTGGCTGGCCACCGCCAGCCCCATGGGCAAGTCCAGCTTCACGCCCCAGGCGCGCAAGGTCCTCGAGGAAAAGCTGGCCGAATACGGCATGGACTGGCAGGTTGGCGGCCGCCTGGCGGCTACGCGGGTGGCGGGCGACCGCGCCGTGGCCGAACTCGACGACGGGACCACCCACGAGGCCGACTGGATCCTGCTGGGCACCGGGCGCGAACCGGTGACCGACGATCTCGGCCTGGACACCGCGGGCGTAGCCACCGATGCCAAGGGCTACGTGCAGGCCGACACCGCCCGCGAGACCAGCCGTGCCGGCATCTTCGCCATCGGCGACTGCGCCAATCCGCACCAGACCGCCAACCACGCCATGGCCGACGCGGAGGTGGCGGTGAAGAACATCCTCCACCAGGGCAGCGCCGAGGCCGACGACGCCGCGGTGCCCGAGGTGGTCTACTCGGCGGTGGAGATGGCCCGCTTGGGCCTGAACGACGATACCGCCGAGGACGCCGGCTGGGAGCCGGCGGTTGGCTTCACCAGCTTCGACACCAACCCCAAGGCCCTGGGCCTGGACGCCGACGCGGGCTTTACCCGCCTGCTGGTGGACATGGACGAGGGCACTCTGCTCGGGGGCGAGATCGTCGGTGACAACGCCGGGGAGCTGGTGCACGTCCTGACCACCCATACCGACCCCGAGACAGCCCTGGCCCGAATCGCCGCGGGCCGGTTCAACCACCCTGCCATGGCCGAGGAAGTGCTCAACAGCACCGAGACCCTGGCGGCCAACTGGGGTCTGGGCCCCAAGATCTTCGAGGAGTAGGCCCGAGACCCCATCCCGTTCCAGGGGCCCCTGCCTCAGGAACGACCCTCGCCATTGGTTCCGGCCAGAGGTCTCCCTTGTCGGATTCCCTGCGCTTGCCCGATGCCCGCGACATCGCCAAAAACCCAACCACGGCGCTGAGCCAGGAAACCCGGCTTGGAGGGCCCGAGGACCTGATCAACTGCAAGCTCAACCAGGTAGCCCCCGCGCCGGCAACCGGTTGGCGATGTCACTTTATACCAATCATCGGGAACTGGCCGTGGCAAAGGGCTGGCTAAGGTCGGGTGCGCCTGGCCATCGCCTTCGGCGGCCCCATGCTGGAGGATCCCGAGGTCAAGCGGAAGGTGGGCTCGGCGGAGCCCAAAGACATGCAGCTCGACCCCGCTCGCGATGTCCGCAACCTAACCACCGCCTCCTTCAACCTGAGCTGGAAGCCGAAGGCTGGGGAACCAGGGTGCTTGTCGGCGAGCTGAACCATCTCGGTCCCGAGGGTGTCGAGAACCGCCGCCTCACCCTCGCCCACGATGCCGTAACCAGCCTCTACAAAGCCTCCTTCCCGGGCAGGGACAAAACGACCCTGACCAAGCGCTGCGGCACCCTTGCCGTAGCCCTGGCTGCCAACATGGATGACGACCGGGGTCCTCCTCGGGTTTTGTTGGGAGCCGCACCCGGCGCTCATTGATTCGAGCGCAGCCGGTTCCTTGCCCCTTCCCAAACCCGTAGTATCAAGGGGATCAACCGGACACCGCAGCTCATACCAGCCAAAGGGAGGGAGGCTTTGACGGCAAACCGGGATCCCACCGTTCCGGCCCTTTTGGCGGGCTTGGCCGCACTTAGCGATGCCGGCCGTCGCACGAGTGCCCCTGAAACGGTGGTGGCCATACTGGAACGCACCAGTGAGCGCATCCGCTATCTGGCGGGTGTAACGGGCGAAACGGGCGACGAAGCCGGCCCTATCCGGGCCCCGAACCCAACGAGCGCGGATGAGCTCCCCGGTGCCTTGGGAACGCTTATCGAGGAAGGGGCCGAAGCCGGCGCCCCGGCCTGGGCCACCAATCTTCTGGCTACCGCCCACATTCGCTTGGGGAGCGAGCTGACTGGTTCCAGCGAGGGCGCCGAAAACCGCCTGGCCCCTCGCCTGCAAGAGGACCTGGCGGCCCGTCTGGTGCGCGCCGACGGCAGCGAGCTAGCGGTTCTGGTATTGGACCGCTCGCCACTGGGGTTGGGACTCTTTGCCGAACAGCCAGTGGATCCCCATGAGCTGGTGCGGTTGAACATCGACAGTCCAGCTGCGGACGAGCAGCACCGCGGCGAGGTCATCTTCTGCCTGGAGCGCGGTGACGCCTTCCACATCGGGGTGGAGCTGCTGGCCACCGAATAGCACCCCCCTATCTTCCAGTATGCCGTGGAAATACCGACCCGAACCACTTTACGACTTTCTTTCCCTCAAACAGATCCAAGTGGCCCGTTTTAAGGTCCAGTTCCCGGCTCTCATGGTAGCCTCTTCATCTCCATGACCCTCTCCGAACTCCGCTACATCGTCGCCCTCGCCCGCCACGGCCACTTTGGCCGGGCGGCGGAGGCCACCTTCGTGGCCCAGCCCACACTGTCGGTGGCGGTGCGGAAGCTGGAGGAGGAGCTGGGGGTTACGCTGTTCGAGCGCGGCACCGCCGCCGCGACCCCAACGCCCGTGGGTGAGCTCGTGGTTGCTCAGGCCCAGCGGGTCCTGGAGGGCGTGGAGGCCATCGACGAGCTGGCCGCTGCCGCCCGCGATCCGCTTGCCGAGCCCCTGCGGCTGGGCGCCATCTACACCGTGGGCCCCTACCTTCTGCCCCATTTGGTGCCCGCCCTGAACAAGCGCGCTCCCGAGCTGGGCCTGGTGGTAGAGGAGGGCTATACCCATGACCTCACCGAGCGGCTCAAGCGGGGCGCGCTGGACGTCATCGTGGTCTCTCTGCCCTTCGAAGTGCCCCGGCTGATCACCCGCCCGCTGTACGACGAACCCTTCATGGTGGTGGTGCCGGCCTCCCATCCCTGGAGCCAACGGGGGGCGGTGGCACGGTCGGAGCTTGGGGAGGAGACAGTGCTCCTGCTGAGCGACGGCCACTGCTTCCGTGACCAGGTGCTGGCCCATTGCCCCGAGTGCCAGCCGGCCACGGGGCAGCCGGTGGGCATGGCGCGCACCATCGAGAGCGGCTCCCTGGAGACCATCCGTTACATGGTGGCCTCGGGATTGGGGGTCACGGTGATGCCCTGCACCGCCGTTGGCGGTGAGCTCTTCAACCGACGCCTGCTCACTCAGCGCCGCTTCGCCGAGACCGCCCCTACCCGCCGCATCGCCCTGGCCTGGCGGGAGAGCTTTCCCCGTCCAGAGGCGGTGGACGCGTTGGCCGCCGCGGTCGGCGACTGTCCGCTCACCTGCATCGCCCCGGTTTGTAGCTAAAAGCTATCCAATCCATGGCTATAATTCTTTTAAACAATAGCTCGTCGCCCTCTAGGATGGCTTCAGATCTGGGCCAAGCCCGGATTTCCGAAAAACAACAAACGCACCTTTATTGAGGAGCCAATCGTAGGCGATGGCCGGGAGGGAAAACGCCTCCCCGAGGTCACCTTCCAGAGCCGGCGGGATAACCAATGGGTGCGGGTGGCCTCGTGCGAGGTCTTCGATAGCCGGACGGTGGTGGTTTTCGCCCTGCCCGGGGCTTTTACCACCACCGGCTCGGCTGCCCAAATGCCGCGCTTCAACAACCTGGCGCCTATGTTCCGGGAAAACGGCGTGGACGACATGGTGTGCGTGTCGGTGAACGACGCCTTCGTCATGAAAGCGCGGCAGGCGGACCATTAGGCTTACGCCATCACCTCCCTGCCCGACTACGGCACCTCCACCGACGGCATGGGCATGGTGGTGGACAAGGCCGAACTGGGCTTCGGCAAGCGCTCCTGGGACTACGCCATGGTGGTGCGCGAAGGGGGGTCGAGCGCCTTTTCATGGAGCCGGCGGCAGAAGAGGACCCTTAAGAGGTCTCCGACGCCGATACCGTGCTGGATTACATTAACCCGGAGGCCGGGGCGTCGTCGGCGGTGACCCTGTTCAGCAAGCCCGGCTGCCCCTACTGCTCCCGGACCAAGGCGGTGCTTGGCGACAACATCATAGCCTTCGAGGAGATCGGGCTTGACCGCAACGTCACCATGCACGCGGTCGCCGGCGCCGACACGGTGCCCCAGGCCTTCCGTCAACGGCTAGCGTATCGGCTCCTCCGAGGCCATCGCCGCCTGCCTGGCCAAGGGCGCCACGCACTGAACGCTGCCTTTAAGCACGGGCCCATAACACCGGGGACCATCCCGGGATTGTCTTGGCCGCTATTCTTGCGGACCTCAGTCCTCATCCGAGTCGTGGCCCTGGATCTCGAAATCGGGTACTCCCGAATCGGATTGGCCGCCGTTGGCCACCTCGGGCACCGGCCCACCGCGCTCGCGCTCGAAGTTCTTGATGGCGATGCGCGCATTGTTGGGTGAGTCAGCGCTATGCAGCGCCTCCTCGGCGTCGATCTTGCCCGTCTTGTAGAGATCGAACGCGGCTTGGTCGAAGCTCTGCATGCCGTGCTGCTGGTCATCCTCCATGACGTCCTTCAGGGCGCCGAACTGCTCGCCCATGATGAAGTCCGCAGCGCGTGGGGTGTTGACGAACACCTCTAGGGCAGCCGTCCGGCCGCCACCTATCTTGGGGGGCAGACGCTGGGCAATGATGCTGCGTAAGTTGAGGGATAGGTCCTGCAGGATCTGGGTGTGGCGATCCTCGGGGAACAGGTTGCGGATGCGATCCAGGGTCTGGGCGGCATTGGTGGAGTGCAGGGTGGCCAGGGTCAGGTGACCGGTGTCGGCCAGGTGCAGGGCATGCTGCATGGATTCGCGGTTGCGGATCTCGCCCACCAGGACCACGTCCGGCGCCTGGCGCAGGGCGTCGTTGAGCGCTGATTCCCAGTCATCGGCGTCCATGCCGATTTCGCGCTGGTTAACCAGCGATTTATGGTGGTCGTGGATGAACTCGATGGGATCCTCGAGGGTCAGGATGTGGCCGGCGGTGTTGCGATTCCGGTGATCGATCATGGAGGCCAGGGTCGTGGACTTGCCCGAGCCGGTGGCACCCACGACGAACACCAGGCCACGCTGGTAGGACACAATGTCCTTGAGCACCTCCGGCAGGCCCAGCTCTTCAAAGCCGGGAACGGTGGTATTGATGCGCCGTATGACCATGCCGATGCTGTGGCGTTGGCGGAAAACATTGACCCGGAAACGCCCCACTCCCTCCTTGGAAACAGCCAGGTTGGCGCTGCCCTTGGCGTGGAGCGCCTGCCAGGCCTGGTCGGTATCGATGACCTCCTGGGCCAGGCGCTCCGTATCCCCGGGGGCCAGGTTGTCGGCCTTGAAGCGCTTGATTTCCCCATCGATCTTCATTGCCGGCGGCGACCCCACGGTCAGGAACAGGTCGCTGCCTTGGTTCTGAAGCATGTTCTTCAGCAGGGCCTCCATGGAAAAGTCGGGCAAGACGGTCTCCTCTGGGGGTGTTCGACAAACCTAACCTGTGCGTTCCAGCCTAATTTACACCAGGTAGGTGGAGTTACCCCGTTTCCGGGGGCACCTAGGTGCTTGGCTTATGCCGCTGCCATTCCGCCTTGCTCATGACCCTTGGGGGACCGGTAACCGATCCCGGAATGGCGGCGCCGAGGTTTATACCAGCCCTCGATGAATTCCAAGATCGCCTGGCGGGCCTCGGCGTGAGTGCGGAAGCGCCGCCGGTCGATCAGCTCGCATTCGAGCGTGGCGAAAAAGCTCTCGGCCATGGCGTTGCCGTAGCAGTCGCCCACCGAGCCCATGGACTGCTGAACACCGCTTTCGCGGCGACGCTGACCGAAGGCCAGCGAGGTGTACTGGCAGCCCTGATCCGAATGGGGCAGATCACCGACGCCGGCCGCCGGCTGTGCGTCGCCCTATCCAGGGCGCTCACAACCAGCTCGGTGCGCATGTGGCTGGCCATGGACCAGCCGACCACGCGCCGACTGAAGGTGGCGATCACCACGGCCAGGGAGAGGAAGCCGGCATCCGTGGGCACGTAGGTGATGTCCGACATCCACAGGGGGTCCGGGGCCGCCCAGGTCTGCTGATCCGGCTGCGTGGTCCGGATGCCTCGCCGCCGGCTTATGCCCCGCAGGC
>NZ_JAZKRM010000016.1:0-63513 GCF_036628635.1 Thiohalorhabdus sp.
CCAGCGTGGTGGCCAGCACGGTCATGGCGATGGGCCGGATGCGGCGCAGGGCGCCGTCGGTGATGGCGGCCTGGAGGCCGCCGGCCTCTTCCAGCCAGCTCTTCTCGCGGTAGCGCTGCACCGCCTGGTCCAGGTAAACCAGCATCACCACCCCGATCTCCACCGCCACCCCGGCCAGGGCGATGATCACCAGGGTCAGCGGCACCAGCAGCTGCAGCTTGGCCATGGCCCGCTGCATGTACTCGTACTGCCCGGACCAGGACAGGCTGTAGCCGGGCGGGATGTCGACCTGCTCGGCCACGGCCCGCTTGGCCCGCTCCACGTAGGTGCCGATGTTCACGTTCTCCAGGTCGATGAACACGTAGCCGTTGAGGCGGGCGTTGTCGCTCTTGATCATGGGCGGCCCGGACTCCACCCGGATATCGGCCACCTGGGTCAGCGGCACCTGGGCGCCGGTGGGCGTGGCCACGCGCACCTGGCGCAGCTCCTCCAGGCGGTCGCGGTATTCGCGCGGGTAGCGCAGGTTGATGGGGTAGCGCTCGCGGCCCTCGACGCTCTCGGTGACCTCCATGCCGCCCACCGCGGTCTGCACCACCTCCTGGATATCGGCCACGTTGAGGCCGTAGCGGGCGGCCAGCTCGCGATCGGGCTCGACGATGACGTAGCGCCCCGAGGCGCTGCGCTCGGCGTAGGCCGAGGCGGTGCCCGGGACCTCGCTCAGCACCTCCTCGATCTTCCCGGCGAGCTTCTGGATGCCCGCCAGGTCGGGACCGGCCACCTTGATGCCCACCGGGGTCTTGATGCCGGTGGCGAGCATATCGATGCGCGTCTTGATGGGCATGGTCCAGGCATCGGACAGGCCCGGGAAGTCGATGGCGGCGTTGAGCTCGTCCTTGAGCTTGTCCACGGTCATGCCCTCGCGCCACTCGGACCGGGGCTTGAGGGTGATGGTGGTCTCGATCATGGTCAGCGGCGCCGGGTCGGTGGCGGTATCGGCCCGGCCCACCTTGCCGAAGGTGCGCTCCACCTCGGGGAAGGACTGGATGATCTTGTCGGTCTGCTGCAGCAGCTGGCGCGCCTTGCCGATGGAGATGCCGGGATCGGTGGTGGGCATGTACAGCAGGTCGCCCTCCCACAGCGGCGGCATGAACTCGGTGCCCAGCTTGCTGTAGGGGTAGGCGGTGGAGGCCAGCACCGCCACCAGCAGGACGATGGTGGTCTTGGGCCAGCCCAGGGCGGCGGCCAGCACCGGGCGGTAGATAGCCGCCACCAGGCGGTTCACCGGGTTGGCGGACTCGGCCCGGATGCGGCCGCGGATGAAGTAGCCCATGAGCACCGGCACCAGGGTGATGGACAGGCCCGCGGCCACGGCCATGGCGTAGGTCTTGGTGAACGCCAGGGGCGCGAACAGCCGCCCCTCCTGCGCCTCCAGGGCGAACACCGGGACGAACGAAAGGGTAATAATTAGCAAGCTAAAGAAAAGCGCCGGGCCCACCTCCACGGCGGCGCGGCGGACCACCTCCCAGCGCTCGGCCTCGGGGTCGCGCTCCAGCTGCTTGTGGGCGTTCTCGATCATGACCATGGCGCCGTCGACCATGGTGCCGATGGCCAGGGCGATGCCGCCCAGGGACATGATGTTGGCGTTGATGCCCTGGTAGTACATGATCACGAAGCTGCCCAGGATCCCCAGCGGCAGCGCCACCACCGCCACCAGCGTGGAGCGCAGGTGGAACAGGAAGATCAGCGCCACCGCGGCGACGATCAGCAGCTCCTCGATTAGCCGGTCCCGGAGGGTATCGACGGCGTCGAGGATGAGTCCGGAGCGGTCGTAGGTGGGCACGATCTCCACGCCCTCGGGCAGCCCCTCCTTGAGCTGGGCCAGGCGCTCCTTGACCCGGTTGATGGTGGCCAGGGCGTTGCTGCCGTGGCGCATGACGATGATGCCGCCGGCCACCTCGCCGTTGCCATTGAGCTCGGCCACGCCGCGGCGCAGCTCGGGGCCGAAGCGCACCTCGGCGACGTCGCGGATGTGCACCGGGGTGCCGTCGTCGCTCACCCCCAGGGGGATGGCCCGCAGGTCTCCCAATGACTGGGCGTAGCCGGTGGCGGGCACCATGTACTCGGCCTCGGCCATCTCGATCACCGAGCCGCCGGCCTCCTGGTTGCCGCGCTTGAGCGCCGATTTCACCTTGGACAGCGGGATGTCGTAGGCGAGCAGCTTCTCGGGATCGGCCACCACCTGGTACTGGCGCACCATGCCGCCCACGGCGGCCACCTCAGCCACGCCTTCCACCGTTTGCAGCTCGTAGGCCAGGAACCAGTCCTGGAGGGCGCGCAGGTCGGCCAGGGAGCGCTCGCCGGTGCGGTCCACGAGGGCGTACTGGTAGACCCAGCCCACCGAGGTGGCGTCGGGCCCGAGCGAGGGCTGGACGCCCTCGGGCAGCTCGGAGGCGGCCTCGTTGAGGTACTCCAGCACCCGCGAGCGGGCCCAGTACATGTCGGTGCCGTCCTCGAAGACGACGTTGATGTAGCTGTCGCCGAAGAAGGAATAGCCGCGCACGGCCTTGGTCTTGGGCACCGACAGCATGGTGGTGGTCAGCGGGTAGGTGACCTGGTCCTCCACCACCTGCGGCGCCTGGCCGGGGTATTCGGTCTTGATGATGACCTGGACGTCGGACAGATCCGGGATGGCGTCCAGGGGCGTACGCAGCATGGCGAACACGCCCCAGCCCAGCAGCAGCAGCGCGGCGACGACCACCAGGAAGCGGTTGGTCAGCGACCACTCGATGACGCGGCGGATCATGCCCGGGCCACCGACGGCGGTCGCGCCTTCACGGCGGAGACCGCCCGGCGGCTGGCCGTTTCCGACAACCCCGTGGCGGTGCCGGACACGGGCCTCCAGCTGCAGACGGGGGCCCGTGCCCGGCTCCGCGAGCTCGAGGGCGAGCTGGTGGTGGCCACCTTCATCTACACCCGCTGCGAGACCATGTGCCCCATGCTGGGCACGCGCATGGCCCGCATCCGCGGGAAGCTGCCGGAGTCGGCGGTGGGCCGCGACGTCCGCCTGCTGAGCCTGAGCTTCGATCCGGCCCGCGACACCCCGCAGCGGCTGCGCGCCTACGCCGACCGCTACGGCGCCGATCCGGGGCACTGGTGGGTGGCCCGGCCCCGGAGCGGGCTGGATCGGGTCCGGGACAAGCTGGGGGTGGTGGTGCTGCCCGACGGCAACGGGGGCTTTCGCCACAACGCTGCGTTCTACCTCATCGACCGCAATGGACGGGTGGTGGCCATCGTGGACGACACCAAGCCGGAGGAGGTGGTGCGGGTGGTGGAAGCGCGGCTGTGAGGGCCCCCAACCCGGCAAAGCCGGCGGCCGGCCGGCAGGGCCTGTCGGCCATCGACAAACGCTGGCTCGCCGCCGGTTTCGGCCTGTGGGCCGTCCTGGCCCTGCCGCCGGTGCGCGCCGCCCTGGAGGCCACCCTGGCCGGCCACATGGTGGCCCAGATCGGCCTGCTGGCAGTGGCCGGGTGGTGGCTGGGGCGGGGCCTGGGCCCGGTGCGGGCCGGGGAGGCGGCTGGCTTCAACCGTTTCGGCGCCACCGGGGTAGTGGTAGCGGTGTTCGTCCTGGCCTTCTGGATGCTGCCAGTGAGCCTGGACCGGGCCCTGCTGGAGCCGGCCTGGGAGGCCGGCAAGTACCTGTCCGTGCCGGCGCTGATAGGCCTGCCGCTGGCGCGCAGCTGGCCGCGCCTGCCGCCGCTGGCGCGGGGCCTGCTGTGGGCCAACGGGGTGTCCATGCTGGTGGTGATGGGGTGGGTCTACCGGGAGGCCCCGGTGCGGTTGTGCAATAGCTACCTCTTGGACCAGCAGCTGCTGCTGGGGCTGACCCTGTGGGGGCTGGGCGTGGCCGTTGCGGCCTACTGGACCATCCGGGCCTTTGCCGGCGGGCCCGCGGACGAGCGGGGCGACGCAGCCGGTCAAGCCCCCGCCACCGTCGCAGGAGGCGGCGGGCGCCGGAACCGGGCCGAGCCCAGCCGGACCGGCTAGAAGCGGGCCAGCGCCCCGAGGGTCAGGTGATCCAGGCTGGCCGAAAGGCGGGTATAGTCCACGAAGGCCGACACCGTGCTGGTGATCCGGAGCTTGCCGCCCAGGCCCCAGCTGACCTCCAGGTCGCTGTCGCTGCTCCGGCCCTCGGGGTCCTCATCCACCAGGGCCAGGCCCAGACGCCCGCGCAGGGCCACCCGCCGATCGGGCAGCGGCGCGGTATAGACGCCGTACCCGGCAAAGCTGGTAAAGGTGACGTCGCGCCCACCGCCGGCTTCCGGATCCACCAGACTGCGCGTCAGCTCACCCTCCATCCCCAATCCGGGCAGAACCTCGTCGAGCTTGGCACCGCCGCGGAAAACCGCCGCCGTGCCGTCCTCGCCGCCGGGAATGGACTGGACGGCGACACCGCCGCCGAGATAAACGGGCTTCTCGGCGGCCAGGGCCGGCCCGTTGAGCATCGCGGGCACTAAAACGGTCAGGGCGCCAAAAGCGGAACGGATACGCATGGTAACCCCCCTTTGCTGGTTGATTGACTCCAAGGCAACCGTCTCCGGCGTATAACCCCCCTGGAGTAGAGTGCCGTTTTCAGGCCGGCCCTTTATAGTGCCATGCTTGCCGGGCCGGGGGCATCCCACCCCCAGCGATTTGCCGCCAACCCAAGCCCGACAGAGGAAGCGCGCGCCATGTCCGCTCACGCCGACATGATCCTTATCCAGGCCATCGAAGTAATGTCCGCCCTGTTCGTCTTCATGGTGGGGCTGGGAGTGCTGGCCCTGATCGGGGTCTTCATCCGGGATATCACCCAACACCGCAGCGCGATCATCCGCAACTATCCGGTCATCGGCCACTTCCGGTATCTGCTCGAGTACCTGGGCAAGTTCTTGCGGCAGTACCTGTTCGCCATGGACCGCGAGGAGCAGCCCTTCAACCGGGCCGAGCGCAGCTGGGTCTACAGCTCGGCCAAGGACGAGGACAACACCGCCGCCTTCGGATCAACCAAGGACGTCCGCGCGGTGGGGACCATTGCCTTCAACAACTGCCCCTTCCCCTCCCTGGCCACGGACGTCAGCCAGGCGGCGCCGGTGACCATCGGCCCCGGCTGCGCCGAGCCCTACACCACCAGCGGCTTCTTCCACGTCTCGGGGATGAGCTACGGCGCCATTTCCGATCCCGCCGTGCGCGCCCTGGCCCACGGCGCGGCCATGGCGGGGTGCTGGCTCAACACCGGCGAGGGCGGCCTGGCGCCCCAGCACCTGGAAGGCGGCGGCGATCTGGTGTTCCAGATCGGCACCGCCAAGTACGGCGTGCGCGACACCGAAGGCAATCTGGACGAGGCCAAGCTGCGTGAGGTGGCCGGTCACGACCGGGTGCGCATGGTGGAGATCAAGCTCGCCCAGGGCGCCAAGCCCGGCAAGGGCGGCATCCTCCCGGCCGCCAAGGTCACCCCGGAGGTGGCCCGCATCCGGGGCATCCCGGAATACACCGATTCGGTGAGCCCCAACCGCCATCCCGACATCAACAGTGCTTCCGACCTCCTGGATCAGGTGAACCGGATCCGCGATGTCACCGGCAAGCCTACCGGCTTCAAGATGGTCATGGGCGATCCGGACTGGCTGGACAGCCTGGCCGCCGAGATCCACCGCCGCGGCGAGGAGGCCGCTCCCGACTTCATCACCATCGACGGCGCCGAGGGCGGCTCCGGCGCCGCTCCCATGAGCCTCATGGACTACATGGGCATGTCGCGCTTCGAGGGCCTGCCCCATCTCATCCGCAAGCTGGAGGACCACGGCCTGCGCGAGCGCATTCGGGTGATCGTCTCGGGCAAGATGGTGACCCCGGAATCGGTGGCCTGGGGCCTGGCGGTGGGCGCCGACTTCGTCACCTCGGCGCGCGGCTTCATGTTCGCCCTGGGCTGCATCCAGTCCCTGCGGTGCAACGCCGATACCTGCCCCACCGGCGTCACCACCCACAACCCCCGCCTGCAGAAAGGGCTCGACCCCGCCGATAAGAAGGTCCGGGTGGCCAACTACCACCGCCACATTACCCGCGAGGTGGGCATCATCGCCCATTCCTGCGGCGTCGACGATCCCCGCCAGCTCAAGCCCAAGCACGTGCGCCTAGTCAACGGCCCGGGGCGGTCGGCGAGCTTCGCGGCGCTGCGGGGGGAGGGGGTGGAGTAGGCATCCAACCGGTCCTATTTCCCGGCAATCTCGTCCAACGCCCACAGCAGGGCCTCGTTGTCCTCGGCCGTGCCCACCGAGATGCGCAGCCCCTCGGCCAGCTCCTCGGGCTCAGGGAAGTGGCGCACCAGGATGCCGCGCGCCTTCAGGGCCTCGTACCAGGGGCGGCCGTCGCCGTCGGGGGCGCGGGCGAAGACGAAGTTGGCCTGGCTTTCGGCCACGCCGAAGCCTCGCTCGCGAAGCGCCGCGGTAAGGCGGCCGCGCTCGCGCTGGATGGCCTCGGTGTTGGGGCGGAAGGCGTCCAGGTGGTCCAGGGCCGCGGCGGCACCGGCCTGGGCCAGGGCGTCGACGTTGTAGGAGTCGCGCACCTTGTCCAGCTGCTCGGCCACCTCGGGCCGGGCGAAGCCCAGCCCCAGGCGCAGGCCGGCCAGGGAGAAGCCCTTGGAGAAGCTGCGGGTGACAATCAGGTTGGGATGGTCATCGAGCAGGGGCAGGGCGCTGTCGGCGGCGAAATCGCCGTAGGCCTCGTCCAGGACCACCGGGGCGTCCACTGCCCGGCACAGGCCAGCCACCTGGTCCAGCCCGCAGGCGAAGCCCAAGGGGGCATTGGGCCGGGTGACGAACACCAGGGCGGGGTCGGCGTTGACGATGGCCCGGATCAGCAGTGAGCCGCCGACGCCCCAGGGTACCTCGCGGTAGGTGCCGCCCTGGATGGCGGTCAGGGTATCGTAGAGGGAATAGGTAGGCGCCGGCGCCACCACGTCGGCCCCGGAGCCGACGAAGGTGCGCAACACCATGGTAAGCAGGTCATCGGAGCCATTGCCCACCACCACCTGCTCGGGGTCGAGACCGTAGGCCCGGGCGGCGGCCTCGCGCGCCGGCCGGGCGTCAGGGACGGGGTAGCGGCGCAGGGTCTCGGCGGTGACCGCCTCGCGGACGGCCTCGAGGACCTCGCTGGGCACCGGATGGGGGTTCTCGTTGGTGTTAAGCTTGATCACCCGTTGCCCGGGGAGGGGCTGCTCCCCCGGCTGATACCCGGCCATGGCCCCGATCTCGGGGCGTACCCATTCGCCCACGCCCATGTCTTGTCCGCTCCTTTCGTCTCCCGATTGGCCTTGGGCGGCCGCAGCGGTCAGAATAGCGTCGCCCCGACCGGGGGGATTCCCTGGTGGCACTCGTCCTGCGGCCGTTGCGGCCGCCCCCTTTCCTGCTGCTTTCAGCCGCCGCGCTTCCGAGGAGGGCCGAACCTCCAGGGCAGGGCCCATAACCGCAAGCCTATCATCCGCATGGCGCCCGAGCGCTTCAAGCCCTGCGGCGGAGCGTGCCCATTCCTGCCACGCGACGGGCTACCCCCATGCCGGGGCTATGGCGGAGGCGGGGCCCTAAGGGATGGGCCTGACCGACCGCGGCAACGAAGTGGTGATAGGGTTGGACCATCCGCGCGGCGGCAATCCGGCCGCAAGTTGCCCCAGCCCGCACACTGCCACCCATAATGCGGGCCCGGGAATGGCCACCGGGGCCGCCGCCAAACTTTGGCGTCACGGGCGGGCGACCCCACAGGACCCGTTTACCCACAGGACCCGTTTAAAGGAGGAGCCCATGGCGGAGATTCAGGTACAGCAACCCTCCGAGGAAGAACTGGAGGCGATGGGCGTCTTTGACTGGCCGGTTTGGGAGAAAGAGGCGTCCCGCTTCCCCTGGACCTACGCTGAGAAGGAGGTTTGCTACGTGGTGGCGGGCCGGGTCACGGTGGAGCCGGAGGAGGGCGGGCCGGTTACCTTCGGGGCTGGTGACCTGGTGACCTTCCCGGCGGGCATAAACTGCGTGTGGGACATCCACGAAGGGGTGCGCAAGCACTTCCGGCTGGGCGATTGAGGCACGGTGCCGACGAGGGGGGTCAACTGTCCCGCTCGCCTTCGGCCTCGGCCATGTGGTCTTCGAACTCGGGGACGCCGCAGGTCTCGGGGACCCGCAGGTGGTTCTCGCGGGCGAAGCTGACCAGCTGCCGAAAGAGCTCGGGGCGGGTCTCGCGGAGAAGGGGATCGACCAGCAGGCCCTTGACCCCATTGTAGACGGTGGGCTTGATGTAGGACGAGTAATGCAGACGGTTGTCGGCGCCAAAGGTGGCGGCATTACCGGCAAAGCGCTCCACCCAGTCGCTCGGCCGAAACTTGCGGCCTTTCTGGGTAACGCCCTCGACGATAATCATGCAGCTCGGCGGGGGCTCATCCGCGTGGGTGCCCTCGTGCTCGCTCATGGCCAGCATTTATCCTGTTCGGTCGGCGGTGGCTAGGGGCCGCCGAGCGGTAAAGCCCGTCGGGATTTGGGGGAAGCTCGGGTCGGTTAAGCTGACTGGGATGATCCCACAACCCTGTCGGCGCATTCAATCGCCGCCGCGCCCTCTGTCCCCGCTCCGGGGAGCGGCCACCGGGGCTCAGGCGCCGACGGTGTCCCCGGCCGGCAGACCGGAAAGGGCCGGATGGGCCGTCCCCATCGCCTTGTCCGCACCGCCCCGAAGCGGTAAAACTTCCGCCCCCGCCCGAACGCGCAACCCTGACCGAAACACCCTAGGAGCGAGCCCCATGCGTTATAACCGCCTAGGCAACAGCGAGCTGAAAGTCTCCGAGATCTGTCTGGGCACTATGACTTTCGGCGACCAGAACAGCGAGGCGGACGCCCACGCCCAGATCGAGCGGGCGCTGGAACGCGGCGTTAACTTTATCGATACCGCCGAGCTATATCCGGTGCCGCCCAAGGCCGAGACCCACACCCGCACCGAGAGCTACATCGGCAGCTGGGTCGGCGCTAACCCCGGCCGCCGCGACGAATTCGTCCTCGCCAGCAAGGTAACCGGGCGCTCGCGGATGCTGCCCTGGATGCGCGGCGACGCCGGGGAGCTGCCGCAGCTGGACCGCTCCAATATCGAGCGGGCGGTGGAAGGCAGTCTCAAGCGGCTCCAGACCGACTACCTGGACCTGTACCAGATTCACTGGCCCGACCGGAACGTGCCCAAGTTCGGCGAGGCCCGCTTCGACCCGGACCGCGACTGGGACGCCAACCCCATCCACGAGCAGCTGGAGGTCCTGGCCGACCTGGTGGAGGCCGGGAAGGTCCGCTACATCGGTTTGTCTAACGAGACTCCCTGGGGGGTCATGGAGTTCGTGCGACTGGCCGCCGAACACGACCTGCCGCGGGTGGTGTCCATCCAGAACGCCTACAACCTGCTCAACCGTGCCTTCGAGGACGGCCTGGACGAGATCGCCTACCGCGAGGAGGTGCCGCTGCTAGTTTACTCGCCCCTGGCCTTCGGCCACCTCACCGGCAAGTACCTCGACGGCGCCGCCCCCGATGGGGCCCGGCTGAGCCTCTATCCCGAATTCGGCAACCGCTACGCCAAGCCCGGGGTGGAGCCCGCCAGCCGGGCCTACGTCAACCTCGCCCACGAGGCGGGCCTGGATCCGGCGCCGATGGCCCTGGCCTTCTGCCGCCACCAGCCCTTCACCGCGAGCACCATCATAGGCGCCACCAGCCTGGAGCAGCTGGACAGCAACCTGGACAGCCTGGAGGTGACCCTGGACGACGACCTGCTGGCCAAGATCGACGAGGTCCACCGCCGCTTCACCAACCCGGCCTTGTAAGGGGCGGTCAATGACCGCGACCACTGGGAGCCTCGATAGGTCGGTGAACGCTCCTACTGGCTCAAGAAGCCCCCCGAACGGTGGCGGCCCGCCGCTGATCGGCCCCCACGCATTCAGTCCGGATGGGGATACAGCGGGAAGGTGGGCGCCGGGGGATTGAGCACGCGGTGGAGGCGCCGCCTGGGGGTGCCCGGATGGGGGCGGGCCCGGCCGATGCGCGCGACCAGCTGGGGCTCTTTCCGGCGGAGGATGTTGGCAGTTTCCGCCCGCGCGGATTCGGTAGCGGTCAGTACCGCCTCCGGGCCCATGGCGTGGCCGGCGTGGGCCAGCTCCAGGCCGATCCGCTGGTAGACGCGCCCGACTGCCAGCCACTGGGGGCGGCCGTTGCCTGCGGGGGTGGCCAGCACCACGAGCGCCGGGGCCTGCCGGATGCGGCGGCCGGTCTTGCGCTCGGGGTCGAACAGGACCGGCAGGTAGAGCATGGCTCGCCGACCCACCTTGGCCAGCCAGCCGGGAAAGCGTCGAAAGCGCGTCATGGCCATGCCGTCACGGCGCTCCTCGAGCTCGGCGTGGTCCTTGCGCAGCCAGGCCAGGAATTCCCGCCGGAAAGCGTGCTCCCGCCACCGCCGTGAGGCTGTGACGGCGGCGTGGCCGGCCAGGGCGTCCTTCCACACGTTCTCCGCCCAGGACAGCTCCGCTTCGCCCAGATCCAGGTGATCCAGGGCATCCCGCACCGCCGGCTCCACCGGCCCGCTGAGCCGACCGTGGGCAGTGCGCCGCCGCGCCTGGAGGTCCACCCGGGGATCCGGTTCGGGCAGGGTACCGGGCTCGCCCAGGCTGATTCGCACCGCCGTGGGCCCCTGTTCGCCCTCCGGAAAAGGAACCACCTCCGGCTGGTAGCCGAGATCCCCGGCAGCGATCATGAAGTTTTCCAGGGCCGCCCCCAGCGCCACGAACAGCAGGCGCCCGTTGGGATCGGCTTGATCCAGCCGGCGATCGGGATCCCACTGCAGGTCCACCACCTCGGCATCCCGGGACCGGAAGCGCCAGGGCTGGGTGTTGTAGGGCGACGGCGCCATAGAGGCCCGGCCCACCAGATAGTCCAACCGGCGCTGAGGTTCGGCATCGCGCAGGAAGGCCCGCGGATCGGTGGCGGGCATGTCGCCGGAGGCATCGCTCATATCAGCCCGTCTCCGTCGCGACCCCGGCCCGGTGCAGCCGGGACAGGGTGATCAGGTCCACGGCGCCGTGATCCGGCAGATCCACTTCGCCGCAGATCACCCGAGCCGGCTGATGGTCGGGCTCGCCCAGGCTGTCGAACACCGCCAGGACACCGGGGAACTGCTGGCTGGCGGTGTACTCGCTGGTGGTCACCACCACAGGCACGCCGGCGGCCAGCGCGGCTTCCACCCCGGGGCGGGAGTCCTCCAGGGCCAAACAGTCCTCCGGCGGCAGGTCCAAGTCGGCCAGGGCCTGGTCGTAGGCATCGGGCGAGGGCTTTTTCTCGGCCACCTCGTCGCCGGCCACGATGACCTCGAACCATTGGGGGGCCTCGGGATCCAGCGTGTGGCGCAGCAGCTCCATCAAAGGGGCGCGCGTGGTGGTGGTGGCGATGGCCAGGCGCACCCCCTTGTCCCGGGACTCGCGCAGCAGGCGCAGGATGCCCGGGCGGGGTGGCACTAGGCCGGACCGGATGCGCTCGGTGTAGACCTCCGCCTTGCGCTCGTGCAGGCCCTTGACCCATTCCCAGTCGGGCTCGGGCTCCCCCTTGTACTGGGTCCAGTAGTGGCGGATGCGCTCCTTGCCCCCCGGAACCGCCAGCAGCTTGCCGTAGAGCTCGGGGCTCCACCGGTCCGCCAGACCGGCCTCCTCGAAGGCCACGTTGAAGCCGGTCCGATGGGCGTCGCGCTCGGTCTCGGCGAGGGTTCCGTCAACATCGAAGATGACGGCCTGAAGGTGGCTCATGGCCGGAATGCCTCCTTATCTATCAAACCGGAAATTGCACCCAAACCCGGTCCGTCGCTGTGCTGCGCAGCGAGCAGATTCGGCTGATCGGCCCAAACGCGTAGCCCAACTACGTTTGCGGGGCCGATCAGTCGAAGATGCCGATAGCAGGCCAGCGCCGGGCCGGGTAGTACACCCTTCGGACGCTTCAACACCCCGGGAATTCCTTCCAAAACCTTGAAAATAGGAAAAACCTCAATGGGATAGGCGATTGGGTGCAATTTCCGGTTTAACTAAGCCCGGGCAGCTTGTCGAATACCCAGGCGATGTAAACCCCGTAGACGACCACCAGCAGGCCGCCTTCGATACGATTGATGCGGTAGGTGCCGCGTGCCTGGTTCAGGAAGATGGGCCCCAGGAGTAGGGTCAGCCCCAACAGAACCGGCAGGTCGCGCCAGATGGCTTCGGCACCGGCGGGCAGGCCGCCGAACAGGGTCGGTATCCCCAGCACCAGGAGGATGTTGAGCAGGCACGAGCCCACCACATTGCCCACCACCAGATCGTCCTCGCGCTTGACCACGGCGGCCAGGCTGGCGGCCAGCTCCGGGAGGCTGGTGCCGAAGGCCACCAGGGTCAAACCGATGACCAGGTCGGAGACCCCGATGGCGACCGCCAGTTCGGCGGCCGAGCCCACGAACACCCGGCTGCCCACGATCAAAGCGACCAGCCCGATGCCCAGCCAGACAGCGGCCCGAAGGGCCGTAAGGTCCTCCGGCACCTCTTCGGAAGCCTCCGCCAGGTAGGGATCATCCGCCCCGGCGGGGGCAATGCGCACGGTCCACACGGCATAGGCGACCAGCCCCAGGCTCAGGAGCACGCCGTCGACCAGCCCCAGGCCGCCGTCGATAACCATCAGGAACAAGACCAGGGTGGCCCCCAGCAGCAGGGGAAACTCCCGGCGCAGCACCTGGGAATGCACTCCAAGCGGCAATAGCAGCGCCGAGATGCCCAGGACCAGGCCGATATTGGCGATGTTGCTGCCCACCACATTACCGAAGGCCATGGCGGGCGCACCCTGGTACTGGGCGGACAGGTTGACCAGCAGCTCGGGGGCGCTGGTGCCCAGTGACACCACCGTCAGGCCCACCACCAGGATGGATACCCCCAGGTTACGGGCCAGGCCTGCGGCGCCGCGCACGAAGCCTTCGGCCCCCCAAACCAGCAACAGGAGGCCGACCACCGCCAGGCCGACGTCAAACAGGATATCCAAGGCATTCTCCCTTTTCGGGGGTGGGCTGGTAGGTTAAGTGTCCCGTGCCAAAACCCTTGCGCCCTTCTGGGACGGAACCCTTCTACCCTATTCGACGAGGCTGCCATGGCGAAGGCCGTTACCACGAACTGGCTGCTGCCCCTGGGGCTTCTGGTCGTAGCCGTGATCCTGCTGATAACCCTGCAGCAGTTTGTAGGCTTCTCCCCAACGCCCCAACAAGGTCCAGAGATACCGCGGGGCGCCGCCATCGAGGCCGTGCAAGCGGCACCCGCCGACCCCTTCCGCTTTGGCGGCCGCAATGTGGGCACCGTTCTGGACAAGGTGGAGCCGCAACCGGGCTGGACCGATACCGGATGGTCCGTGGACCCCGCTCCGGGTAGCAGCGGTTACCGGGCAGTGCGGCGCTATGTGGGACCCACCGGCGCGGAGCGCGTCTACGCCTTCACCGTGGCCGACAACCTGGACACGGTGTGGCCCGCCAACGGGCGTGCCCGTGCCCTCATGCACAAGGGCCAGCGGCCCCCGGCCAAATAAGCCGGCCCAAAAGCATACCAGAGGGCCGACCGTCCTTGCCCCTGACCCGGCCCAAGCAGCCCTTGCCGGCGATCGGTTTGCTTTAGCAGGTACCCGCATTTCGGGTATCCTTTCATGCTGCCTTTAAGCCGACCCGCCCGCCCGACCCCCCGGCCGGGCCTGGAAGCCACGGAGACCCCCTTGCAAGCCCGATTGGCCGAGCTGCTTGAGAGTGCCCTTCAGAACGTCCGAGACCGCGGTGTCATCCCTGCCGACACCACGGCGCAGATCCAGGTGGAGCGCCCGCGCGAGGAAGGCCACGGCGATTTCGCCTGCAACCTCGCCATGCGCTTGGCCAAAGCCGCCGGCAAGCCGCCGCGGGAGGTGGCCGAGGCCCTGGTGGCCGCCCTGCCCTACGCCCCCGAGGTGGCCGCGGTGGAGGTAGCCGGCCCCGGCTTCATCAACTTCCACCTGGCCGAATGGGTCTTCCAGGCGGTGGTGCCGGAGGTGCTGCGCGCCGGGGAACGCTTCGGCCGCGGCGACACCGGGGCCGGCGAGCGGGTACAGATCGAGTTCGTCTCCGCCAATCCCACCGGCCCCCTCCACGTGGGCCACGGTCGCGGCGCCGCCTACGGTGACGCCCTGGCCCGGGTCATGCGTGCCGCCGGCTACGAGGTGGACTGCGAGTATTACGTCAACGACGCCGGCCGCCAGATGGCCATCCTGGCCGCCAGCGTCATGAGCCGCTACCGCCAGCAGGTCCTGGGCACCGACGAGGCCTTCCCCGAAAAGGGCTACCAGGGCGATTACATCCGCGACATCGCGGCCCAGGTGCGGGAGCGCTTCGGCGACGAACTGGAGTTTAACCCTTCCGGCCTTACGGATGCTGAAGATCCGGAAACGGGCATCGATTTTCTGATACGCCGAATCCGCGAACAGATAGGTGATGAGACCTTCGGCGACGTTCGGAAGATGGCCCTGGCCCACATCCTGGGCGAGATCCGGGCGGACCTGGATGCCTTCGGCGTGGCCTTCGACACCTGGGCCCATGAGCAAGCGTTGGTGGATGCCGGCACCGTGGACCAGGCCCTGGCCGGGCTGCGGGAGCGCGACCACTTGTACGAGGCCAACGGCGCCACCTGGTTCCGCAGCTCGGCCTTCGGCGACGAGAAGGACCGGGTGGTGATCCGCGCCGACGGCGCCGCCACCTACTTCGCCAACGACATCGGCTACCACCGGGCCAAGTTCCACCGCGAGTTCGATCACCTGATCGACATCTGGGGAGCCGACCACCACGGCTATGTGGCCCGGGTGAAGGGTGCCATGCAGGCCCTGGGCCTGGATGCCGAGCGCCTGGAGATCCAGCTAGTGCAGTTTGCCAACCTGTTTCGGGCCGGCGAGAAGGTGGCCATGTCCACCCGCGCCGGCCAGTACGTCACCCTGCGCGAGCTGGTGGACGAGGTGGGCCGGGACGCCGCGCGCTTCATCTACGTGCTGCGCCGCTCCGATCAGCACATGGACTTCGACCTGGAGGTGGCCAAGCAGGAGACCGAAGACAATCCGGTCTACTACATCCATTACGCCCACGTACGCATCAGCAGCATCCACGCCAAGCTCGCCGATTCCGACCGGCCTGAGCCGAGCGCCGAGGAGCTGGCCGGCGCAGACACCACTTTGCTGGCCGAGGCCAAGGAAGCCCGGCTCCTGCGCCAGCTGCAGCGCTATCCGGAGACGGTGGCAATGGCGGCGGGGGGCCGGGAGCCGCACCGCGTGGCGCGATACCTACAGGAGCTGGCTTCGGAGTTCCACACCTTCTACAACAGCCACCGGGTCCTGATCGACGATGCCGAGCTGATGCGGGCCCGTCTGGCCCTGGTGGAGGCGGTGCGCCAGGTGCTGGCCAACGGCCTGGGCCTGCTCGGCGTCGCGGCCCCGGAGCGAATGTAGCGCCATGCCCGCCAACCGTGGCCATAGCCGGCCCGCCCGCCGACGCGCCCCAGCCGGCGGCAGGAAGCGGCGCCGACGCACCGGTTCCCGCGGCAAGCGCCGGGCCCGGTTACAGTCGTTTCTCTGGTTCGCGGGTGGGCTTGGCATCGGTCTGGCCATCCTGCTGCCGATCCTTTTTATCACCAGCGAGCGCCGAGAGCGGGGCGCCCCGGAGCCGGCCGCCGGACCCGCCGATGCCAGGGAGGAAGCGGCCCCGGCAGCCCAGGACCCCGAGCCGCAAGCACGGGAAACCGATCCGGGAGACCAGCCTTCTCCGCAAGACCAGAGCTCCGGGGAAGGCGAAGGTTACCGCTTTTACACCCTCCTTCCCGAAATGGAGGTGGAGGTCCCCGAGGTCGATCCGGAGAGCGCCGATGCGCCCGAGACAGGGCCTGCCCGCGACGAAGAGCCGCCCTCGGAAGGGGAACCGCCCTCGGTCGGGCCGTCCCCTTCCGAAACGGAACCGCCCCGCCCCGCCGCGAGTGGGCGTTACCTGCTGCAGGTTTCGGCTTTGCGCGAGGCGGAAGCCGCCGACAAGCTCAAGGCCCAGCTGGCCATGCAGGGCCTCCAGGCTCGGGTGGTACGCGCCGACCTGGGAGACAAGGGGGTCTGGCACCGGGTCCGCCTCGGCCCTTACGCGGGTCGGGACGAAGCAGAGAGGGTCCAGGCCCGTCTAGAAGACGAAGACATGGAGGCCATGATCCTGAAGAAATAGGGCCCTCCCCTCCCGGAACCGTAAATCAAAACGCCGGGCCTTGGAGGCCCGGCGTGTCCAGACCGCTCGGCGGTTCGGGTTCAGCCACCGCCTGCAGCTTCCAGCGCCTCCTTGACGGCATCCTCGGGGAAGCCGCGGAACACCTTGCCATCGAAGTAGACCGTAGGCACCGAGCTCAGCCCCACCTGATCGGCTTGCTGTTGCACCCTTTCCAGATGCCGATCGGCCTCGCCGGAATCGATGCAGCTCCGGACCCCACCCGGGACGGCGGCATCTTTGCGCTTGAGGACCTCAAAGACCTCCCCGACTCCGTTGGGCTTGGTGTCCTGGAGGGCATCAAAGAGCCGGGCTTGGCTGTCCGCCGGGGCACAGGCGAGGACCTTGCTCTTGGGCTTGGCGTGGTCGTGCATGTCCAGCGGCAGCCACAGCAGATAGCCGGCCAGGCGGTCACCGTTTTGCGCCACGAGGTTTTCGATGCGCTTCTTGGCCCGCTGGCAAGCGGGGCAATCCGGGTCGGTGAACATAGCGAAGCGCACCGGGGCATCTGCCTCACCGTAGACCGGCTCCAGACCCTGGGTCAGGTCGCCCCAGGAAACCAGCGAGCCGCGCCAGCTCTGCTTGTTCTTCTGGGTCAGATTGTCATTGCCCGGGCCGAACAGCTGACCCACAACACCGAATTTATCGCCCACATACACCCCGACTGCCTGGGGCCCGCGCTGAGGAAGCCGAACCTCGAACAGGTACTCGCGCAGGCCCTCCATCGGTGTCACCTGATCCTGGATGAGCTCGCGCTCGAATTTTGTAGGGATCCGCTCTTCCAGGACGGACTTGGCCTTCTCCCGAGGCTCGGCACCCACTGCCACCGAATAGAGTCGCCCGGCCAGGGCATATTCGGTATCCTCGTGGACGAAGATTACCACCGGCATCCAGCCGCGCCGGGACTTGGCTTCGTAGGAGACCTTGACCCAGCCTTCGACCTGGGCTTCCTTCATGCCTTCATCCCGGGTCTCGATGCCTGCCGGCAGGATGGTGTCAAGGACCCGAAGGGCCTTCTCCTCGACGGCTAGCTCGTCATAGGCGGTTGCCGGCGCCGCGGCAGCAAAAAATGCAGCGGCCGCCAACAAGCGGCCGACCCATGTCTTCGTTTTCAAGATTTTCTCCCACTGGAATGTCGTGATCGCAGGCCGCCTACCACCTACGGCTGCAGCCAAGGCCAGACTACCATGAAACCGGGGCCTGGGCAGGGCCGGGCTAGTCACCGTCCAGGTGGCCCAGCCGGCGCAGCCCCTCGAGGTCATGGATGCGGACCTGCTTGTTCTTCACCGTGACCAGCCCCTTTTCCCGGAAGCGGCGGAACAGCCGGCTCACGGTCTCCGGGGCCAGGCCCAGGTAGCTGGCCAAATCCTGATTGGAGATCTTGAGGCGGAAATCGTAGGGGGAGTAGCCCAGACGCGCGAAGCGCTGCGAAAGCTCCGCCAAAAAGCTGGCGAGGCGGGGGTCGGCGGCGGTTTGCGACTGGCTGCGGCGGTCCTGCTCGTCTTTGTGGATCTCCTGGCTCATTAGACGGAACAGCTGCTGGCGGAGCCCCGGCAGCTTACCCGCTAGCTCGTCCAGGCCCTGGAACGGGATCTCGCACAGGCTGGTGGTATCCAGGGCGCGGGCGAAGCAGGCGTGGATCCCGCTGGCGATGGCGTCCATGCCCACCAGGCTGCCGGGGAAATGGAAGCCGGTGATGTGCTCCTCGCCGTCTTCCTCAAGGATGTAGGTCTTGACCACGCCCGAGCGGACAGCGAAAAGGGTCTGGAAGGGATCGCCGGCGCGGTAGGCGTATTCCCCGGCCTTTAGGGGCCGCTTGCGCTCGATAATGGAATCCAGGCGCTCCAGGTCGTGTTTCTCCAGCCCTTGGGGCAAGCACAGGTCCTGGATGCTGCACCGTTCACAGACCGCGCGAACGGCATCTAAATCAACGACCGGAGTGCTATTCCGGTGGGCCATTGTCTAATCCGTTAAACGGGGACGGATTTGCCGGTCAAAGGGCCGGTTGGACTGGGGCCGCAACGCGGCCATCCCAGAACCCCATAGTTGCTTGATCCTTGCGGCCAATTCAAGGGGCAGCCGCCTGCCCCCTAACCGTTCAGCGCCTTAGCCTCAGGAGCACCGATGAGCGAGAACCCCGCCCGCTTCCGAATCGGCGACGTGGTCCACCATAAGCGCTTCGACTACCGCGGCGTCGTTGTCGGCGTACACCCCGAATTCCGGGGAACCGACGCCTGGTACCAGCTCATGGCCACCAGTCAGCCCCCCAAGGACCGGCCCTGGTACCAGGTTCTGCCCCATGGCGCCAGCCATCGCACCTACGTCGCCGAGCGCAACCTGGACCCGGACAGCAGCGGGGAGCAGGTGGAGCACCCGGAGCTGGGCCGGTTCTTCCAATCCTTCGACGGCGGGCGCTACGTGCCCCGCAAGGCCTCCAGCTAGGGCAACCCTGATCCAAAGCCGGGCCCGCCTTGATGCCCGTGCCCGGCCCGCCTGATATAATCCTAGGGGACCCTTTCCGCGCCGGGATTCCCCATGGAGCACCATCTGGAGCTGGCCGTCACCCTGGTGGTGGCCATCGGCCTAATTGCCCAGTGGCTGGCCTGGCGCTTCCGCCTCCCTGCCATCGTTCTGCTCACCGCCGCGGGCCTGGCGGTAGGGCCGGGGCTCGGCCTGATCGATCCCAGCCACGATTTCGGTACCCTGCTGCGCCCCATGGTGGGCCTGGCGGTGGGCGTCATCCTGTTCGAGGGCGGCTTCAGCCTTCACTTCCACGAGGTCCGCCATACCGGCCGTGCCATCCTGCGCCTGATCACCCTGGGTGTGGTCCTGGCCTGGGCCCTGGGCGCCGCCGCCGGGCACTGGGTCGCCGGGCTGTCCTGGCCGGTGGCCGCCGTGCTCGGCGCCATCCTGGTGATCACCGGCCCCACCGTGATCGGGCCCCTGCTGCGTCAGGCCCGGCTGCAGTCGCGGCCCGGCTCCTTCCTGAAGTGGGAGGGCATCATCAACGACCCCGTGGGGGCGCTGCTGGCAATCCTCACCTTCGAGTACCTGGTCCATTCCGGGCCGGGGTCGGCCATGGGGGAGGTGGCCGGGGGACTGCTCCTCGCGGCCGGAGTTGCCGCCGCCCTGGGCGGGGGCGGCGGCTACCTGCTGGGGCGCGCCTTCGAGCGCGGTATGGTGCCCGAATTCCTCAAGGCCCCCACCCTCATCGCCGCCATCCTTCTGGTCTACGCCCTGGCCAATCTCGCCCAGGCCGAGGCCGGGCTGCTGGCCACCACCGTCATGGGCCTGGTCATGGGCAACCTGCGCCTGGCCTCGAGCCTGGAGCTGCGCCGGTTCAAGGAGCACATCGTGGTGCTTCTGATCTCGATTCTGTTCGTGGTACTGGCCGCCGATCTGGAAACGGCCCTGCTGGCGGATCTGGACTGGCGGACGGCGGCCTTCGTCGGCATCATGCTACTGGTGGTGCGGCCGCTGGCGGCGGGGCTTTCCACCATGGGCGCCTACATGACCTGGCGCGAGCGCCTGCTGGTGGCCGGCGTTGCCCCGCGCGGGGTGGTCACCGCCGCCATGGCCGGTGTCCTGGGCCCGGCCCTGGTGGCGCATGGCTACCCCGACGCCCGGTTGCTGCTGCCGCTGGTGTTCGGGGTGATCCTGGTAACGGTGGCGGTGCACGGCTTCACCATCCGGCCGCTGGCGCGCTGGCTGGGGCTGGTGGCGGCGGGCCGGGACGGGGTGCTGATCGTCGGCGCCCAGGGCTGGACCATCGAGCTGGCCAAGATCCTCAACAAGCTGGACATCCCGGTGACGGTGGCCGATTCCTCCTGGCACCGACTGCGCCCGGCGCGCATGGCGGGGCTCACTACCCAGTCCGGCGAGCTGCTGTCCGAGCTCGGCCAGCAGCGCCTGGACCTGTCCGGCATTGGCTACCTGCTGGCGGCCACCGACAACGACGCCTACAACGCCCTGGTATGCACCCGCTTCGCGCCCGAACTAGGCCGCGACCGGGTGTTCCAGCTTCCCACCGTCGAGGCGGAGGACAGCGAGACGCGCGACTTCAGCCACACCCTGCGCGGGCAGGTGGCATTCTCCGAGGAGGCCACTTTTGATCGCATGATGCAGCGCCACTACCTGGGCTGGACCTTCCAGCTCACCCGCCTCACCGACGAGTTCACCTACGACGACTTCGTCCAGCACTGCCCCGTCAATGCCGAAAACCTTCTGATGGTGCGGGAGAACGGCGAGGTGGTGTTCCAGTCGCCTTCGAGGCCCCTGGAGCCCGCCACCGGCGACACCATCGTGTGCTACCGGCCGGCGCGTCCCGACCGCAACGGCCAGAAGGCGGAGGCCAAGGAACAGCCGGCCTCCTGACCCCCCTGTCCCGGCACCACCACCGAGATGACCGAGCATGTCCGGAATGGAGTGCTTAGCCGACGGGGATTGGACCGCGATGCCTTCGGCTCCGAAAGGCAACGGCTCGCGGCGTGGACGCCGCGCCCACGGGTCACCCCGCGGCAGATTCCATTCCTCTTGCCGTCCTCCGCGCCCTCTGCGTCTCTGCGGTTAGGGCCTCGTCAAAGCCCCCGGTCCCAATACGGCTGCCCGGCGAAGGTCGCCACCAGGAAGTCGACGAAGGCGCGTACCTTGGCCGGCAGGTGGCGGCGTTCGGGGTAGACGGCGTAGATGGACAGCTCGCGCGTGCGGTAGCCGGGCAGCAGGGCCTGAAGGCGGCCGGCGCGCAGCTCGTCGCCGACGATGAAGGTGGGCAGAAGGGCGATGCCGAGGCCGGCGACGGCGGCGGCACGCAGGCCGTCGCCGTGGTTGACCCGCAGGTCGCCGCCGACGCGCACGGTCTCCGGGCCGCCGGGGCCGTCGAAGGGCCACTCCGGACCCTGGCGGGAGTAGGCGTAGGTCAGGCAATTGTGGTGGGCGAGATCGGCCGGGGTGCGCGGCTCGCCCCAGCGCTCCAGGTAGGCGGGGGCGGCGCACACCGCGTGGCGCGCCGGGGCCAGGCGGCGGGCGATGAGACTGGAATCGGGCAGCTCGGCGATGCGGACCGCTACATCGAATCCAGACTCCACCAGGTCCAGGACCCGATCGTCCACGGTCATGTCTACACCGACCTCGGGGTAGCGGTCCAGGAAGCGCGAGATCACCGGCGCCAGATGGAGGCCGCCGAAGGACACCGGCGCGTTGACCGCCAGCACCCCGCGCGGACGCTCCTGCAGACGGGCCACCGCCTCCTCCCCGGCCTGGGCGGCGGCCACCGCCTGGCGGGCGTGCTCGTACAGGGTGCGGCCGGCCTCGGACAGGCCCAGGCGGCGGGTGGTGCGATGCAGCAGGCGCACCCCCAGGCGCTCCTCCAGCCGCGCCAGGCGCTTGCTCACCGCCGACTTGGACAGGCCCAGACGGCGCGCCGCCGCCGAGAAGCTGCCAGCCTCCACCACCCGCGCGAACAAGGCCATGTCGTCCAGCCGGTCCCCCTCGGATGGGCTGATCGTTTCCATAGGGAAACAGAGTTTTTCGTTTAGACCGGATTGTCAATCCGATTGATGGGGTCTCACGCTTAAAGGGCTGCCAACCACACCGAGGAGACCGACCATGACGACCCGGGTTTTGGTGCTGTACTACAGCATGTACGGCCATATGGAGACGATGGCGAACGCCGTGGCCGAAGGCGCCGGCGAGCACGCCGACACCCAGGCCACGGTCAAGCGGGTGCCGGAGACCATCCCCGAGGCGCAGGCGCGGGAGATCGGGGTCAAGCTGGACCAGGCGGCGCCGGTGGCCAGCGTGGACGAGCTGGCCGAGTTTGATGCCATCGTGTTCGGCACGCCTACCCGCTTCGGCAACATGGCCGGGCAGATGCGCACCTTCCTGGACCAGACCGGCGGCCTGTGGGCCAATGGCAGCCTGATCGGCAAGGCGGGCAGCGTGTTCACCAGCACCGCCACCCAGCACGGCGGTCAGGAGACCACCCTCACCTCGTTCCACACCACCCTGCTGCACCAGGGCATGGTGATCGTGGGGGTGCCCTACGCCTGCCAGGAGCTGTTCAACATGGACGAGATCAGCGGCGGCAGTCCCTACGGCGCCTCGACCCTGGCCAAGGGCGACGGCAGCCGCTGGCCGTCGGACAACGAGCTGGCGATCGCCCGCTTCCAGGGCCGGCACGTGGCCGATGTGGCCAGCCGCCTGAAGCAGGGGTGAGCTCTAGGAGGACACAGCCATGAGCCAGACCACCACCGAACGCACCGAACGCCCCTTGGCACAGCGGCTGACCGGGACCCACACCCAGGAAGGGGCGGGCTTCCCGGTCCGCCGTCCCTTCCCCGGCCACGGCCTGCAGATGGTGGATCCGTTTTTGCTGCTGGACGAGATGGGCCCCAAGGACTGGGCGCCGGGCCAGGCCCAGGGGGCCCCGGACCACCCGCACCGCGGCTTCGAGACGGTCACCTACATGCTCGACGGCCGCTTCGAGCACCGCGATTCCTTCGGCTTTTCGGGCCAGCTGAATCCGGGCGACGTCCAGTGGATGACCGCCGGGGCCGGCGTGGTCCATTCGGAGATGCCGGAGGAAACGCTGCGGCGGGACGGCGGCCGGGTGCACGGCATCCAGCTGTGGGTGAACCTGCCCGCCACCGACAAGTGGGTGCAGCCCCGCTACCAGGACACCCCGGCCGAGCGCATCCCGGAGGTGACCGGCGACTGGGGCCGGGCGCGGGTGATCGCCGGCGAGGCGCTGGGGGCATCGGCGGTGATCGAGACCCGCATCCCCATCCTCTACCTGCACCTGACCATCGAGCCGGGCCACGAGGTGACGGTGGAGGTGCCCGCCGCCTACCAGGGCTTCGTCTATCCCCTGGCCGGCTCGGGGACGGTCAGCGTGGGGGACAATGCGCTGGCCGACGGCGAGCTGGGCTTGCTGGGCGAGGGCGAGCCGGTGCGCCTGGGCGCGCCGGCCGGGACCGACCAACCGGCCGACCTGCTGCTGGTCGCCGGCCGCCCGCTGGGCGAGCCGGTGGCCCGCTACGGCCCCTTCGTCATGACCAACCGCGAGGAGATCGACCAGGCCTTCCAGGACTTCCGGGATGGCCGCATGGGGGAAATCCCCCGCCCGGGCTGAGCGCCCGCACCGCCGTCAATACCGGCCCGCCCCACGGCGGGCCTTTTTGTCGCTGGCCGGCAGGTGGTCGTCGCGCTCCCGCATCAGCCAGTAAACCCCGCCCAGGGCCAGCACGGCCACCGACAGCCCGAACAGATGAGGCGCGGAAACCACCTCGGTATCGAGGATGATGAATTTCCGGGCGAGGGCGAGGATCGCGATCACCAGCACCGTCTTCACCTGGATGATGCTTTCCTCGCGCACCGCCCAGCGCAGGATGGAATGCTTGAACTCCATGGCGATCAGCAGGGTCATGTTGCCGCTGAACACCCGCAGGAAGAGCTTGTGGTTCTGCGGGTTCAGGTTGGCGCTGACAACCAGCCGGAGGATATGGCTCATGAGGTTCCACAGGGCCACCAACACCACGGCGGCGATGGCCACCACCAGGACCACCGCCACCACCTGCTCGAAGCGCTCGTAGAGGGTCATCAAGCGCCAGTTGCTGCGAAGCTCCTGCCAGGTCCGCTGCCAGCCCATAGCGCCTCCTCGGCCTTTCCTGATTACCCAAAAGGCTCAGCCGTCTCTAGCCGCATCCAATTTTTACTGTAAGAGCCCAATTCATTGGGCGAGCCGTTCGCCTCCGGCTCGGCCCATCCAAAACCTCGCCCGGCGAAGCCGGGCTCCCACAACAGACACCGGCCAGCCTGGCTGAGCCTTTTGGGTAATCAGGGGGCCTTTTGCGCTACGCTTGCCACGCATCGGGAAAGCTTGGGCCCGTACCGGGATCTTTCAAGCCTTGGCCGGGATCGGCCAAGGAAGGCAGCGAGGCGCGCCGCCCACCCGCTGAAGCGGTCTCTCGGGAACGGCGTCCCAGGACGTGGTGGCCTTCGATCGTTTCCTGATTCGGGCCTTCTGCCGCCGAACCATCGACCGGCTCCGGAAGGGCTATGGCTGATCCCGTCCCTGACCTAGGATGGGTGGGACTATCCGGCCGGCGATCAATCGAGGGGCCCATGAACCTGGAAAAGACCATCTTCGCTTTCGTCATCGTTTTGGCGATGACCGTCAACTTCGGCTTCTTCTACGGCGAGGTCGCGAACCCGGACCACCACAATGTCTACGAGCTTTACGGCGCTTTAGTAGTGAGCCTGATCGCCACAGTCATGAAGCTCGGCGAGCGCACCCAGATCGGCGCTCTTTTGCTGGCCACCAGCCTGGTAGCCGATGTTCAGCTGATCATCGCGGTGCTGGTCTGGGGAACCGTGGCATACGTCACCGACACGGGCCTGACGACCCACACCATGGCGGCCATCGTTTCCCTGTCCGGGGGAGCCCTGCTGGCGAACGTGGTCTCGGTGGTGCTGCTGGTGGCCGAGACCATCATGGGCCGCCGCTAACAGGGAGACTGTATGCCGGAGGTGATCTTTCTCCTGCTCCGCCGCATGCGGGCACCGCTGGTGACCCTGATCAGCGCCTATGCCGTTGCCATGTTGGGCCTGGTGCTGATCCCGGGGGAAACCGCAGACGGCGAGCCCTGGCGGATGGATTTCTTTCACGCCTTCTACGTGGTCACCTACACCGCGCCCACCATCGGCTTCGGCGAAATCCCCCACCCGTTCACCGGGGCCCAGAGGCTGTGGATGATGTTCGCCATCTACGGCCTGGTCTTCGCCTGGCTCTACGCCATCGGAATGTTGCTTTCCATCCTCCAGGACCCGGCTTTCCGGCGGGTGGTGGATCTCTCGCGTTTCAGGCGAAGCGTGCGGCGCCTAAGTGAGCCTTTCTACATCGTCTGCGGCTACGGCGAGAACGGCAGTCTGGTGGTAAGGGCCCTGGCCGACGAGGGGATTCGCCCGGTGGTAGTGGACAGCGACGCGGAGCGCATCGAGGCCCTCAAGGTGGAGGGGCTTACCATGGAGGTTCCCGGGCTCAACGCCGACGCCGACGACCCCCAGGTCCTGATCGACGCCGGCCTGAATCACCCCGACTGCGCCGGGGTCATCGCGGTCAGCCGTACCGACGAGGCCAATCTTTCCATCGCCGTCGCCAGCAAGCTTTTAGCGCCGCAGGTTCCCCTTATCTGCCGAGCGCGCCACCGGGATACGGAGGCCAATATGGCCTCCTTCGGCACCGAGCACATCATCAATCCCTTCGACACCTTTGCCGAGCGCTTCGCCATGGCCGTGCGCTCGCCGGGAATGTACCTGATCTACGCCTGGCTAACGGGCATCGAGCACCAGCCCGTAGCCCGGCCCTTGGTACCGCCGCGGGGCAAGTGGATCCTGTGCGGCTACGGCCGCTTCGGCAAGGCCATGCGCGAGCGGTTGGCGGAGGAAGGTGTAGACACGGTGGTGGTGGAGGCGGAGCCGGAGGGCACGGGGGCCCCTGAGGGCACCGTTGTGGGCCGCGGCACCGAGGCGGAGACACTTCAGGAAGCGGGCATCGAGGATGCAGTGGGTATCCTCGCGGGCACGGACAGCGACCCCAATAACCTGTCCATAATCCTCACTGCCCGTGAGCTCAATCCCAACCTGTTTACCGTGGCCCGTCAGAGCCTGGGTCGGAATCAAGCCATCTTCGAGGCCGCCGACTTGGATCTGGTGCTGGACGCCGGCACGGTCCTAACCAGGGAGGTCCTGGGACTGATAACCACGCCCCTGATGGAGCGGTTCCTGCAGCTGACCCTGTCCCAGGACGATGCTTGGGCCAACGTCCTGGTCAGCCGCATCACCGCCTTAGTGGGCGACGAACTGCCGCACACCTGGAGCCTGCCCCTTGGCGTCAAGTCGGCCCCGGCCATTATCGATTACCTGCAGGCCGGGCACCCGTTCCAGCTCGGTGATCTGCTCACCGACCCCCGCGATCGGAACGAGTGGGTGCCGGCGCTGCCGCTGCTGGTCCACCGAGAGGGGGCCTATCACTTGCTGCCTGCCATGGACATGGCTCTTCAGCCGGCCGACCGGATCCTGTTCTGCGGCCGGAGTGGCGCCGCCCACCACATGGCCTGGACCGCCTGCGATCATGGCGCCCTGAGCTACGTCACAACGGGCGATGACCGCCCCGAAGGCTGGCTCTGGGAGTGGCTGGCCCGGCGAGGCCGCGGGGCCCAGGCCTGACCGCCGCCTAGCGGAAACGATCCAGGGAGGGGTCGTCCACCGTCTTCTCGGGCAGACGGTAGATGTCGGCGAGCTTGGACAGCTTAGGCATGCCGTTGGCCAGCTTCACCTCGCCGTCGCCGTTCTTGTAGATCACTGCCGGCGTGCCGCCGATGCCCAGGTCGCGCATGAGCCGATTGTTGGCCTCGACGGTGGCCAGGGCGGGGTCGCTGGCCTCGCCGCTGACCTGCTTGCCGCCGCCGTCACCGTAGGCCTGCTGATGGGCGCGGAAGGCGGCGGCGGGGTCGTCGGCCTGAAGCATAGCCGCCGCCTTGGCCTTGGAGTTGGGGCGGATCACCCCCACCAGAACGTGGCGTATCTGCAGGCCCTCCTCATAGTAGGGCCGGCTGGCCTTCCAGATGGCGTGGCAGTAGGGGCAGAAGGGATCGGTGAACATGTACACCACCCGCTCGGGATCCTTGGCGCCGGTGGCAATCCACTGGGCCTCCTCGAGCCGGGCCCAGGCCTCGCCCATACCCCGTGAGGGCATGTGCTCAGCCAGGTGCTTTTTCGTTAGATTATTCCCCCGCTCGTCCAGAAGGGTCCCCAGCAGCACGTGCTCGCCGTCAGGGGTGGCGTAGACGACCACCTCGCGGCCACCGGCACGGGCGGTGAAGCCGGTCAGACCACCGGGCGCCTCGAAGCGCTCGACCACTTGCAGGCCCTTAGTGGTCAGGGCCTGGACCGCCGGCGGCAGCTCCGGATCGTCGCCCGAAGCGGCCGGGGCCCCTGCGGGCAGGCCGATCAGGCCCACCAGCAGGGCCAACGTGGTAAGGCAGGGTCGAAGGAGACGGTTTCGCGTCATTGGCTTCCTCGTTTGCGGCGGCATCAGTGCCGGTCCAAACAAACCCCGATGGCCCTCGAAAGGCCGCGCCTACGTCCAGGGACCGGGCCGTAGGGGCTCGGTTCCGTTCAGAAGCGGCGTTCCATATGCAGGGTTTGGACATTAAGGCCGGGATTGGGATGGCCAAGCCCGGCGTTGGAGGTGTGAGAATAGCGATAGATTAGGGCGAACCGGTCGTTTGGCCCCCAAAGAAAGCCCCAGCCGATGTGGGAGCGGAATTGCACTTTGTTACCGAGGTTGTGCACACCCACTATTGCCTTGCTCAGGTAAACGGGCCCGCTGCCCACCTCGAAGACCAGGGATCGCCGCGCGGGGGGCAAAGAAATGGAATAGAAGCCGTCCGGCAACCGAGTCCACCTCCCCGGTCTTGCCCTCGGCCTGGGAGTCGACGGACCGCAAACGGCCGGCGGAGAATTCCCAGGCCATGCGGAGCCGCCACCCACCCTTAAGGTACCAGTTATCCCTACGGAGGTCCCGGTTCAGGGTCAGGCGATACACCTCGATATTGTCGGGACCACTCTGCCCCGCCTCAATAGCCATTCCTCGCGAGGCCGAGGCATCGAAGGAAACGGTGACAGCCACCATCAGCCAGCCACAAAGGGCTCCAACGCTTGCTCGTGCTGAACGACCCAATTTGACCGTGCCTTGTGGGTGTGGGGTATCGACCCAACCCTAAACGGCCGTCGCTTTCTAATGGAACCCCCTCCCTGGCCCAGCTGCGCGCCCCCCGACCGCCCCGAATCCGTGCTTTGGAAAAACCCGGGGAAGCGTTTACCGGTACCCGGAGGCCAACTGCTTGCCTCGATTTCCGGATCGCGACACCCTGTCGGCCTTGTCCGGGAAGCGAGGTCGCGTTGGACCCATCCACAGGCATACTGTTCTGGGCCTTCCTCGGCCTTTACGGCTTGGTGATGGTGGCGGTGGCGCCGCGGGCGGTCACCGCCGGGGCCTTCTTCAGCGGGCGCGATCGGACGGGACGGGCAGTCTCGCCCTGGGCGCTTACCGGCTCCATCTTCATCAGCTGGATCTTCGCCAAGTCGGTGACCAATGCCGCCAACCTGGGTGCGGCCCACGGCTTCATGGGCGGCCTGGCCTACGCCTGCTACTGGCTGGCCATCCCTGTCGCCGGTTGGGTGATCTACCGGCTGCCCACCCGGGAGGGCGCCACGGGGCTGGTGCCCTTCCTGGTCGCCCGCTACGGCCGGGCCGCCGCGGCGGGCTTCGCCCTGGCCATCCTCATCCGGCTGTACAACGAGGTCTGGAGCAATACCGCCGTGGTGGGCGCCTACTTCGGCGCCCCGGGGAGCCCCGCCTACATCGGCGCCGCCCTGGCCTTCACCGGGCTCACGCTGGCCTACTGCCTCAAAGGCGGCCTGCGTGGCGCCATCCTCACCGACGGCATCCAAGCGGTGCTGTTCGCCCTGCTGCTGGGCTGGGTGCTGTTCCTGATCATCCCCGGCCACGGCCCGGCGGCTCTGGCCACCGCTGGGGGGTTCGGCCTGGCCGGCGGCGCCGACCTGCTGCTGGTGGCCCTGCTGCAGGTATTGTCCTACCCCTTCCACGACCCCGTGCTCACCGACCGTGGCTTCCTCACCGACGAGCGCACCATGCTGCGGGCCTTCGTTGTGGCCGGGCTCCTGGGCTTCGTCGCCATTCTGGCGTCAGCCTGGTGGGTGTGCACGCCCGCCTAAGCGGTCTGGAAACCGGCACCAACACCCCCGGCACCGTGGCGGGGGCGCTGGGCACGGCGGCCTTGTTCGTGGTCACCGCCATCATGATCACGTCGGCGGGCTCCACCCTGGATTCCGCCCTGGCCGCCCTGACCCGGCTAGGCGCCCAGGACCTCGCGGGTTTGGTCCAGCGGCCCCGGCAGCGGCCCTCGGTGCGCACCGCCATGATCCTCATGATCGCTTTCGCCCTGGCCGGCAATCTGCCCATACTGGTGTGAACCGAGATCCTCAAGGCCACCACCCTGAGCGGCACCATGATGATGGGTCTGGCACCGGTTTTCCTGCTCCACCGGCTGACCGGCTACGCCCCCGCGGCCTTCCATCTGAGCTTCTGGCCCGGCGTGGCCGTGGGGGTTACCCTGGCGGGCGATGGGCTGCCCGGGGCCCTGGCCATCGGCGACGGCGACTACGCCGCCCTGCTCGGGGCCAACGTGTACGGGCTGGCCCTGTGCACGCTTGGCTACCTGGCACCGCTGGCCCTTGCCCGGCGCCGGGCGCCGAGGGCGTCGCCATGACCGATCCCGGCCGGTACTGTCCCCTCCACTACCGTTACCGCCCGGAGCACCTCCGCCGCCCGCCCGAGCTGGCGGCGGAGGTGCTCTATGTGGTGGGCGGCCTTTACGGCAATCTCGAAGCCCTGACGGCGGTGCGAGCCCTGGCCGCCCGCGAGCCGGTGGCGCCCGCCTAGGTCTTCAATGGCGACTGCCATTGGCTCGACACCGACCCCGAACGCTTCGCCGCCGTCCAGGAGGGGGTTGCGGCCCATACCCTCACCCAGGGCAATGTGGAGGCGGAGCTGGCCAATCCCGACCCGGCGGCGGGGTGCGGCTGCGCCTACCCCGAATGGGTGGATACCGGCACCGTGGCCCGCTCCAATCGGATCATGGCGCAGCTGGCGGTCACGGCCGAGCAATTCCCCCGATGGCGGCGGGAGCTGGGCCAGCTGCCCCGACATATGGTGGCCGAGGTGGGGGGACGGCGCGTGGGCATCGTCCACGGCGACACCCGCTCGCTTGCCGGGTGGGACCTGGCCGCCGAGCGCATGGCCCATCCCGCCCACCGCGAGCACATGGCCCGCGAGCTGTACCGGACGGGGGTGACGGTGCTGGCTTCCAGCCACACCTGCCGACCCGTGGCCATGGCCCTGCCCAGCCCGGACGGGACCGGCATGGTGATCAACAATGGCGCCGCCGGCATGCCAAACTTCCGTGAGCGGCGCGAGGGCCTGCTCACCCGCATCGCCACGTGGCCGCCCACGGCCGTTCCGAGCCTATACGGCGGCCGCTGCGGCCCCCTGTATGGGGACGCGGTGGCCATCCCCTACGACGACCAGGCGTTCCGGCGGGCCTTCGTCCGGGCTTGGCCACCGGGATCCCCCGCCCACCTCTCGTACTGGGCGCGGCTAACCGGCCAGACCGGGGACACCCTCTCGGACGCCACCGGCCCGGGCTTCGAGCTCAGCCCGGCGGTGGCCGCGGTCACAGGAGCGAAGCATGGCTGAACCGGACCTGACGGGCCGCGTGATCCTGATAACCGGGGCCTCGCGCGGCATCGGCTTTGCCACCGCGCGGCGGGCCCTGGAGGCCGGCGCGCGGGTGGTTCTGGGCTCGAAGACCACCGAACGGCTGGCGGCGGCCGCCGAGGAGCTGGCCCCCTACGGCGAGCTCATCCATCGAGCCGTGGACGTGGCCCACTACGACGCCGTGGAGGCCTTCGTGAGCTTGGCCCTGGAGCGCTTCGGGCGCATCGACGTCCTGGTCAATAATGCCGGCGTGGCCTGGGCGGGGGATTTCGCCGACATGCCCCCGGCGGCGATCGATGCGGCGGTAACGGTGAACGTCGGGGGCGTGCTCCACGGCACCCGAGCGGCTTTGCCGACCATGCGCGAGCAGGGCTCGGGGACGGTGATCAACATCTCCTCGGGCGCGGGTCGGACCGGGATCCCGGGTCTGGCGGCCTATTCCGCCACCAAGTCCGCGGTCAACGGCTTTACCGAGGCGCTAGCCGGGGAGCTGGAGGGCTCCGGGATGGAGGTCTTTGCCGTCTGCCCGGGGCGGGTGGCCACCGACATGCAGGAAACGGTGTCCGGCCGGCGTCAGGGCGTACCACCCGAGCGGGTCGCCGAGGCGGTGCTCGGCCTGCTCGGGCCGCGGCCGCCGATCCGCCCCGGCCAATGTCTGGAGGTGATTCAATGAGAACGGGAACCATTCTGATAGCGGCGCTGGCGGCGATTCTCGCCGGGCCAGCCAATGCGGCCGAGGACGGGCCCATCCGCGGCCTGGAATGCGAGCGCACCGGTGACGGCGGCGCCCGCTTCATGGGCCGGACCGAGCTGGGCGAAGACACCCGCCTGCGTTTGATGGTCCACCATCCGCAAAGCGGCTACCGGAACTGGAGCGGGCCCATGGCAGTAGCCGATGGCAACTTCGCCTCGGATGCGCTGTATGACCAAGCCTTTCCTTTGCCGCCCGGACTCTACCGGGTAACGGTGATGGCGATGGGCTCCGGTGAGAAGCCTGAGGCCCTGGCCCAGAGGTCGGTGCAGCTGGGCCCCATGTCCCGCACCGGCCGGGCGGTGGCGCTTCTGGACGGGGCGGATTTCTCGCCGGATTGCAAGTACCCCACCGCCCCCTTCCGCGCCAACTTCGACCAATTCTTCAGCTCCGGGTACAGCCTGCAGGTGGAGGAATGGCGGCTGTTCGTTGGGGCCGACGACGTCGAGCGGCTGATGCTGGTCTACTCTTTCGACGGGGTTGGCCGAGCGGAAGCGATCTGGGAGGTGGATCTGAGCTCCGGCAATGTGGCGCACGCCAATACCGAGGCGCGCCGGCTGTCCTGCCTGTAGCATTCAGTCCACGGGAATCCGGGTGTAGCTCTGGGCGCCGTAACCCGCCATAGCGATGAAGTCATTGGTTACCTTCTCAATCCCCGGCAATAGCGGCTTGTCCGCCCTACCTTGACGCCGGAGTGCGAGGTTGCAGGCCTGGAGGCGCACCCGGGGGAGCTTTTGCAGCCGATCCAGCTTGTTGCGGACCTCTTGGCTCAGGCCCACGGCCTCGAAGGGCACCCCCACCCCCGATCGCGGGCAAGCAGGCGCACCGCCTTGCCCCGAGAGTCCAGGGCCATGTGCGGCCGGCAATCGAGCCGCTTGAAGCCCTCATAGGTATCCAGCAAGACCGTCGCCCAGTTGCTCGAGCGCATGGCGTCGGACTCGCGGATATGCCACAGGCGCTGTCCGCCGGACACCTCGGCCGGGGCTTCGGCGCCCCTGCGAAGCTCCGGACTGGCCGGAGCCAAGGCGGGCCCGCCCCGCAACCGGCCAAACAGCGTTAGAGACAGGATCCGTGGCATGAACGGACTCCCTTGGGATGGTGGGTGCCACTGCTATATTGGCCCCGAGAGCGATCGGGCGGCAACGCCTGTGGTCCCATCCCATGTAGGGCGAAATGGCGGGCCCTAGCGCGCAGCTGTGTCGGGAATTCCCAAGAGGCAGCGGGCTTTGGGCAGGCGGGGTCTTGCGAACGCCCTCGCCCCAATACCCTCCAAGGTCCTAAGATGGGCCTCCGCCGCCAACCGAACTGACGCCGCATGCCCCTGGAAACCTTCCATCCCGCTGTCCGCAACTGGTTCGAGGCCTCCCTTGGCGCCCCTACCGGGGTCCAGGCCGAGGCCTGGCCGTCCATCGCCGGGGGCCGCCACACCCTCATCGCCGCCCCCACTGGCTCCGGCAAGACCCTGGCCGCCTTCCTCGCGGTCATCGATTACCTGGTCCAGCGGGCCCAGGACGGGCCGTTGCCGGATGCCGTGCAGGTGGTCTACGTCTCGCCGCTGAAGGCCCTGTCCAACGACATCCAGAAGAATCTAGAGGTGCCTCTGGCCGCCATCGAGGGCGAGCTGGAACGCCGTGGCGCTAGCGAGGCAGGCATCCGTACCCTGGTCCGCACCGGCGATACGCCCCGGTCGCAGCGCGACGCCATGCGCAAACGCCCGCCCCATGTCCTGGTCACCACCCCCGAATCCCTCTACATCATGCTGACTTCGGAGTCGGGGCGGGCCATGCTGGGCTCGACGCGCACGGCCATCGTCGACGAGATCCACGCCCTCGCCGCCTCCAAGCGTGGCAGCCACTTGGCCCTTTCCCTGGAGCGCCTGGAGACCCTCACCGATCGACCCTTGACCCGGATCGGCCTGTCCGCCACCCAGAAGCCCATCCATGAGGTAGCCCGCTTCCTGGTGGGCAGCCGCCATGTGGACGGCTTTGCGGAGCCGGACTGCCGCATCATCGACGCCGGCCATTTCCGCACCGCCGACCTGGCCGTGGAGGTCCCCGACTCTCCCCTCGAGGCGGTGATGGCCAACGAGGTGTGGGAAGAAGTCTATAACCGCCTCCAGACCCTGGCCGGCGCGCATCGCACCACCCTGGTGTTCGCCAACACCCGGCGCATGACCGAGCGCGTGGCCCGCCACGTGGGCGAGCGCCTGGGCGAGGACCAGGTCATGGCCCACCACGGCAGCCTCTCCCGGCAGCGCCGCCTGGAGGCCGAGCGGGCGCTCAAGCACGGCGAGATCCGGGTATTGGTGGCCACGGCCTCGCTGGAGCTGGGCATCGACATCGGCGAGGTGGAGCTAGTAATCCAGCTCGGCTCCACCCGCACCATCGCCAATTTCCTGCAGCGGGTGGGTCGCTCCGGCCACCATGTTGACGCCGTGCCCAAGGGCCGGCTGTTTCCGATATCCCGCGACGACCTGGTGGAGTGCCTGGCCCTGGTCCGCGCCGCCCGCGACGGCGAACTGGATCGCCTGGAGCTTCCCGAGGCGCCTTTGGAAGTCCTGGCCCAGCAGATCGCCGCCGAGGTAGCCGCCGCCGGTGAGTGGTCCACGGATGCCCTGTTCGAGCTGGCGCGCGGGGCCTACGCTTACCGCGCCCTGACCCGGGCCGACTTCGACGCCACCGCGGCCATGCTAACCGAGGGCTTCGCCACCGGCCGCGGCCGGCGCGGCGCCATGGTCCATCACGACCCGATCAACGGCATCCTCCGGCCCCGCCGCGGCACCCGCCTAACCGCCATGACCTGCGCCGGCACCATCCCCGATCAGGGCGATTTCGATGTAGTGCTGGAGCCGGAGGGCCAGGTCATCGGCTCGGTGAACGAGGACTTTGCACTGGAGGCAGTGGGCGGCGACATCTTCCAGCTCGGCAATCACTCCTACCGCTTCCTGCGCGTTCAGGCCGGCCGGGTCCGAGTGGAGGACGCCGCCGGCCAGCCGCCGTCGCTGCCTTTCTGGTTCGGCGACGCCCCGGGCCGGTCGGAGGAGCTCACCGGCTACGTCTCCGAGCTTCGCCGCGGGGTGGAAGAACGGATTGGCCCCCAGGGCACCGCCCTGGAGCCGGCCATCGCCTGGCTCACCGAAACCGATGGCGTCCCCCGCGCCGCCGCGGAGCAGGCAGTGACCTACCTTGCCGCCGCTCGTAACGCCCTGGGCGCCCTGCCCACCCTGGACACCGTGATTTTCGAGCGCTTCTTCGACGAGTCCGGCGGCATGCAGCTGCTGGTGCACTCACCCTTCGGCAGCCGGGTCAACAAGGCCTGGGGTCTGGCCCTGCGCAAGCGCTTCTGTCGCAAGTTCAATTTCGAGCTGCAGGCGGCGGCCCTGGAGGACACCGTCATCCTGTCCCTGGCCACGGCCCACAGCTTCCCGCTGGAGGAGGTGGCCCGCTACCTGTCGCCGGAGACCGTGCGCGAGGTGCTGGTCCAGGCCCTGCTCGGGGCGCCGCTGTTTCCCACCCGCTGGCGATGGAACGCCAACACCGCCCTTGCCATCCGGCGCTTCCGCAACGGCGGTCGCACCCCGCCCCAGCTCCAGCGCATGGAGGCCGAGGACCTCATGGCGGCGGTGTTCCCCGACCAGATCGCCTGCGTCGAGAACCTCGGCGGCGACCGCGAGGTTCCTGACCACCCGCTGGTGAACCAGACCCTCCACGACTGCCTTGGCGATGCCATGGACCTGGATGGGCTTCAGCGGGTCCTGGGCGGGCTGCGGACGGGGACCATCCGTCTGGTGACCGCGGACCTTACCGAGCCCAGCCCCCTTGCCCACGAGATATTGAATGCCCGGCCCTACGCCTTCCTGGACGACGCCCCAGCGGAGGAGCGCCGCACCCGCATGGTCCAGGCACGGCGCTTCCTGGCCCCCGCCGATGCCGCCGAGCTGGGCCAGCTGGATGCCGAGGCCATCACCCGGGTCCAGGAGGAGGCTTGGCCCGAGGTGCGCGACCGCGACGAGCTCCACGACGCCCTGGCCGTGCTGGGCACGGTTACCGCCGAGGAGGGAACGGCTTCGGGCTGGGAGGGCTGGCTCCGCGCCCTGCAAGAGGAAGGGCGGGCCGGCACCCTGACTCCGGCGGACGGCCAGACCCTTTGGCTGGCGGTGGAGCGCCTGCCCCAGCTACGCGCGGTGCACCCGGAGGCGCCGCTGGCGCCGGCGGGATGGACGCATCCGGATGAGGCAAAGGGCTGGTACCGGGACAGCGCCCTGCGCGAGCTGGTGCGCGGCCGGCTGGAGGGCCTGGGGCCCACCACCGCCGCGGCCCAGGCGCAGGCCCTGGGCGTTGCCACCCATGCGGTAGAGGCAGCCCTGACCGCCCTGGAGACCGAGGGAAGCGTCTTCCGTGGCCGTTTCACACCCGAAGCGGCCAACGAGCAATGGTGCGAGCGTCGCCTGCTGGCCCGTATCCACAAGAACACCCTCGACCGCCTGCGCCAGGCCATCGAGCCGGCGGAACCGGCCGACTACATCCGCTTTCTGATCGAGTGGCAGGGACTGACCAAGACCGATGACGAGACCGCCCCCGAAGGGCCCGAGGCACTGCTGGCGTTGATCGAGCAGCTGGAGGGCTTCGAAGCCCCGGCGGCGACATGGGAGTCGGAGATCCTGCCAGCCCGGCTACCGGGCTACGATCCCCAATGGCTGGATCAACTTTGCCTGTCCGGGCGGGTGGTTTGGGCCCGCCTGACCCCGCCCGCCGCGGCCCACGGCCGGGCCCGGCGGGCCGGGGCCATACGCACCACGCCGGTGGCCCTGCTGCAGCGCAAGAACCTGCCCGACTGGAAGGCCCTGGCAGCAGGATTTCAGGGGAGTAACGAGGCACTGTCCGGCAAGGCGGCCAAGGTGGGGGCATGCTTAGAGGAGCGCGGCGCCCAGTTCTTCGACGAGCTAGTGAGCTGCGCCGGCATGCTGCGCACCGAAGTAGAGGGGGCCCTAGGGGAGCTGGTGGCCTGGGGCCGGGCCACCAGCGACAGCTTCGCTGGCCTGCGCGCCCTGCTTGCCCCCACCGACAACCACCAATCCGGGCGACGGGGTCGGCGCCGCCGGATAACCGGCAACCCGACGCGGCAGGTTGAGGAGGCCGGGCGCTGGGCTCCCTTGGCGCCGCCACCGATTGCAGGGGAAAAGCGGGACCCGGCCGCCGTGGAAGCCGCCGCCTGGACCCTGCTCGAGCGCTACGGCGTGGTCTTTCGCACCCTACTGGCCCGCGAGCCGGCCTGGCTGCCGCCCTGGCGCGAGCTTCTGGCGGTCTATCACCGCCTGGAGGACCGGGGTGAGGTGCGCGGCGGGCGCTTCGTGGCCGGTTTCTGGGGCGAGCAGTTCGCCCTGCCCCAGGCCGTTTCCGCTCTGCGCGACCAGCGCCGGCACGGCGAGGAGGGCCGGACGGTGCAGGTGGCCGCCACCGACCCCCTCAACCTGGTCGGCATCCTGACCCCGGGTGAGCGGGTAGCGGCCCGGGCAGGGGCACGTATCCCCTTCCGTGACGGCGTACCGCAGGAAGCCGTCGCCCGGTCCGGGTCCGGCGGCCTGTAGGGTTCTCGGATAAGGGATTGCACCCTCTGAGGTGTTCCCGTAGAAAGGACCCTCTGCATGCTTCCAATCTAGGGACAGGGGGAGAGCCATGCGCAAAGCCGTCGCGATCGGGGCCATCGGTCTCGGTGCCGCCCTACTCAGCGCCTCGGCCGCCGGCGCCGGCGACGGCAAGGCCGCGGCTCAGGATTTGGGCTGCACCGCTTGCCACGCCGCCCAAACCAAGCTGGTGGGTCCCTCCTACCAAGCCGTCTCCGAAAAATACGGCGCCGACCAGGGCAGCATTCTCGAGCGCATTAAAATGGCGGTAGAGAACGGCGCCTCGGGGACCTGGAGCGCCACCACCGGCGGCACACCCATGCCGCCCCAGCCCCAGGCCGCAGGCAAGACCGACAAGCTGGAGACCATCGCCGCCTGGATCGCCGCCATGGCCGACTAGCCCCGATCCCTAAGATCTCCGCCCGGGCAGGCTTGTTGCGGGAAGAACCGAATATGTCGTAATAGTTAAGGGACCACCCCCTATTTACCCACCCATACCCCCTTGCCTCAGGAGATCCGTATGAACGTCGCTCACAAGGCCCTATTGCTAACCCTCCCCTTGGCCCTTTTGGGGCTCGTTGCCTGCGACAGTGGCGAGCAGGCTTCCCAACAGGCTCCGGAAAAGAAGGCCGCTCCCGCCGAGGAATCCACCTCGGCCAACCAGCCGGAGAAAACGACGGCCAAGGCCGAGGGGGACGAGGAGCCGGCGGCTTCCGGCGACAATGGGCAGGTGGCCGAATCCGAACCCGAACCGGAGTCGGAACCCTCCGAGCCGACCACGGTGGCCGCATCCGACAATGGCAAGAAGGCCGCCCAAGATCTTGGCTGCACGGCTTGCCATACCGCAACCACCCAACTGGTGGGACCCTCTTACCAGGCGGTGGCCCAACGGTACAACGGTGACAAGGCTAAGATCGCCGAGCGCATGAAAATGGCGGTTGAAGACGGCGCCTCGGGCAACTGGAGCGATGTCACCGGGGGCACGCCCATGCCGGCTCAGCCCCAGGCCGCCGACAAGCCGGACCAGCTCGACGCCATAGCCGGCTGGATCGCCGGTATGGGGGATTAATTCCACTTCCACCGGGTCTAAGAAGCCACCGAGCGCGTCGCTTCTAGGCCCATTAGCGACCAGGGAGATAGGGTGGCATGACCGTTCGCACGGTGCTTCGGATGGGTGATCCGCGCCTGCTGGCTCCGGCGGAGCCGGTCGCCGATCTGGACACCCCTGAGCTGCACAAGCTCGTGGGCGATCTGTGGGAGACCATGGCGGCCAATCAGGGCGTGGGCCTGGCAGCGCCCCAGATCGGGATCGGCCTCCGCGTGGTGGTGTTTGCCGTGAGCGCTAACCCGCGTTACCCCCAAGCCGAACCGATCCCGCCCACCGCCCTGGTCAATCCCAACCTCCACCCCCTCTCGGAGGCCCGGGCCGAGGACTGGGAAGGCTGCCTCAGCCTTCCCGGCCTAGGCGGAGTGGTCCCCCGCTACCCCCGGCTGCGCTACACCGGCTTCACCCCCGAGGGCGAGCCCCTTGACCGGGAGGTTACCGACTTCCACGCACGGGTGGTCCAGCACGAATGCGACCACATCGACGGCGTCCTCTACCCCATGCGCATGCCGGACCTGAGTCGATTCGGCTTTACCGAGGAACTGGCCGAACAACGCAGCCAGGAGCTTTAGCCTAAACCCCCTTGAAAAGCCCACCTGTCGCCGGGAATTCTCCCGCAGAGATGGGCGCACGATCCGTGATCGGGCGGACGGAACCAGGGGGTGGCATAAGGCAACCAACCCCAGCCGCAACGCCGCCGGTCCCATCCGGCCCAATGAGACCGGTAACCATCGGGCCGGCCTTACAGGTAGAAGCGCGAGTGCCCCTGAAGGAGTTCGACACGAGCGCCAGCCTGTTCTGGATAGCCAGGTCCGGGTTCCCACCAGCACCGGGCCAGCGGTTAGCCCGTCTGTCCTGCCACCGCTCCCGACCTTCGCCGCAACACCGTCTACCCCTCATAGACCTTGCCAATCTCGTCCCGATCGGGCCGATCCAACGGCCCGCCGCCGGCTTCCCCGGCCCGACTCACGGCTGTGGGATCGGCCTTTACTTCACCGAGGTCGCTGCAAGGGATGCCAGCCTCCGCCAGGGCCTGACCTATTCCTTCCGCCTCCGAAGCGGGGGAGGTAAGCAGTAGGGCACCGGAGGCGATGGTGGCTAGGGGGGCCAGCCCGAAGTACCGGCACACGCGCCGGGCCAAATCAGGCACCGGGACCCGCTCCGTGTCTACTTCCAGAGACCGGCCGCTCGCCTCGGCCAGCTCCCAAAGGGCGGTCGCCAGGCCGCCCTCCGTAGGGTCATGCATGGCGGTTACCCGACCGGCACCGGTAGCGACCCGAGCGTCTTCCAGGACGTCGATGCCGGGGTCGGTCGGGAAATCCCGGGCGCGGGCAAGCTCCTCCCCCGACAGCACCCCGGTTAGTCGGTCGCCGAGCTCCCCGGCAAGAATGGCCGTGCCCTCGATGGGCACCCCCTTGGTAAGCAGGATGCGGTCTCCCGGCATGGCGCCCCTCGGGGTTACCAACCGGTCCCGGGAAACCTCGCCCACCAAGGCGCCCACGGCGATGGGCCGGTCCAGCCCATGGGTGACCTCGGTATGCCCCCCGATGACAGCGATTCCGGCCTTCCGGCAGGCCTCGAAGATCGGGTCGTTGATGGCCTGGGCCCGTTCTGGCGGGGTTCCTCCCTCCGGAAGCAGTAGGGTCAGCAGTAGCCAACTGGGCTCCGCAGCCGTGGTGGCGATATCGTTGGTGTTGATCCGAACCAGGTACTCGCCGACGTCGTCGGCGACGAAAGTGATGGGGTCGGACTTGAAGACCAGCAACCGGTCGCCTCCGGTATCCACAACCCCGCAGTCCATGCCTGGGCCCGGGCCAACCAGGACGCGAGGATCTTCGCACGGGGCACGAGCGAGCAGGGAGGCCATGAGCTGGTAAGGGAGCTTACCCACGGGGAGGGATTCGCTCATGGTCAGCTCCTGCGTAGGGCCAACGGGGAAGCCTACCCGCTCCCAGGCGGAGGCGACCGGCGCGGCAACCGCTCCTGCCGGTCCTAGGAGCTCCCGTTCAGGACGTCGCTTCCGGCCTCGTAGATCATCTGCACCAGCTCCGGGGACGACTTGGCCCCCATCTTGGTCATGACCCGGCCGCGGTGGACCTCCACCGTCTTTGGCGACAGACCCAGCTTGGCCGCGATGGCCTTGCTGGAAAGCCCGTCCACCACGAGCCGGGCCACTTCCCACTCCCGAGGCGTGAGCCGTTCCATCCGGCGCCGCAGCCGGTCCCGCCAGGCCCCGGCGACCTGCTGCTGGCGATGGATATCGATGGCGTGCTGGACCGTCTCGATAAGCTGATGGGCGTTATAGGGCTTCTCGATGAACTCCAGGGCCCCCGATTTCATGGCCCGCACCGCCAGGGGAACATCGCCATGAGCGGTCAGGAACACCACGGGCACCGTTGCCCCCACCTCCTGCAGCCAATCCTGCAGGTCGAGGCCACTCATTCCCGGCATGCGGATGTCCAGCAGCAGGCAGGCGGGCTTGTGGTCGTCGAAAGCGGCCAGAAACGCGTGCGGGTCCTCGAAGGTACGGACCGAAAGATCCACCGACTCCAGCAGCCAGCGGACCGATTCCAAAACACCTGGATCGTCGTCGACGACGTACACGGTGGCTGCCGATTCCTTCGCCCCAGCCATACCACCTCCCGAAGTTCTTTCCCCGCTTCACGCAACCGGGGACCGGCAACGAGGGGAAACTCCAGGCCCGGACCCGGCCGGGTCCTAAAGCCCCCCGCCGGACTGAAAGGCCCACCCAATGGCCCTTAGGCACTCCCTGGCTCCTTTCCCGGCGATTCCCATCAGGAATCTACCTTACACGCCTAGGCTATCCTCCTTATTGGCCAGGGGAAAGTCGTGGCCTAAAAATGATCCATCGGGCCCGGGTTAATCGCCCGGCAACCGGCCCTGCTTTCCAAGACTCCAGATGAGGGAACGATCATGGCATCCCGTATAAGCAATTCGGAAAATCGCAACCTGGGCTATCTCATGGAGGGCAACCAGCTGATCGGGATGGTTAGCTTCCGACTGGACGAGGAGGCGGATTCCTGGGGCCATTCGCGCGTCTACGGCGACTTCGCCCTCAAGGGCCGCACCCCCGAGCCGATGAGGTGACTGGGGCCCTGATCATCCATTCCGTCCAGGGCTACAGCATCAACCTGGAGGTCACCCGGAACCTCCCCATGGACCGGTTCCAGTTCCGGATCCGGCGGGCCAAGGCACCCCCGGAAACGACTACCTAACCCTGACGGCGTGCTGCTTGCGCCTAGCCGCCCCCTGGGGGCCAAGGGGCCTACGCCAGGGGAACCGGCCTGGGGGCTCAAAGCCCCGCAGGAATTTCCCCCTGAGAGGCTCCGATCCTCTGGTCCCTCGCCGCCGCCTTCGCCACCCGGAGGGAGTTTCGGTGGTACCGTGCCTGGATGGATTCGGCATCGCGGCGGCTAGTGTCCTGTCGCTCCTTCCTGCCAGCATAGAGGCGGCACCCCCATGGCCATCGGCGAATATTGCAACCGCGAAGTCGTCATTACCGACCGCAGCCACTCCATCCGGGAGGCGGCCAAGCTCATGCGGGACCACCACGTGGGCGATCTGGTGGTTGTCGAGGAAATCTCTGAAGCCAAACGGAAACCGGTGGGCATCGTCACCGACCGCGACCTGGTACTGGAGGTTCTGGCCCAAGATGTTGGCCTGAACGAAGTGACCGTGGGCGACGTCATGAGCGCCGACCCCGCCCTGGCACACGCGGGCGATGACCTCTGGGAGACCCTGGTGCGCATGCGGAGCCGTGGGGTCCGCCGCCTGCCAGTGGTCAATGGCGAGGACATCCTTCAGGGAATCGTAACCGTGGACGACCTGCTGGAGGTATTCACGGAGCACCTCAACGACCTGGTGAAGGTGGTAACCAGGGAGCAGGAGCGGGAAACGGAACGCCGCAGCGATTGACCCTCCCTCGGGCTGCGCCCCTTTCAATCGAGGTTGAGGAAGGGATAACGGGCCCGTTCGATCCGCCCCCAACAGGCCACCCAGCCGCGCTGGGCCACCGTTTCCAGGTCCACGATCCAATCGGGATCGGCGAAATCCACCTCGGCCGAAGGCCCCCCTTCCGCCACACGCTCCTGGATCCAGCGGTCCAGCAGGCGCTCAACCTCCGGGCTGGCAATCCGCGCCTTGAACCCCCGCCGGTGCATGCGCACGTAGAAGCGGGTGCCCGCCAGGGTCTCCAGCCAGGGTGTCACCGCCCCCTTGGCCCGGGCCTCCAGCTCGGCCGGCGACTGGAAATGGAACAACCGCTCCAGCGGTGTCACGCGCCCAAGGACCCGGCTCAGGTTGGGGTCGGCCTCCCAGAGAACCAGCAGATCCTCGGCGAACGCCCGTACCTCGGGGACCCGCATGACGAGGCCATTGAAATAGTCCGTCCAGGCCACCGGGGCCAGCTCGCCCACGGCCCGGTGGGCTTCCTGGTACGCCCGGTCCCCTACCCTCGCCACCACATTCCAGTCCCGCAAGGGTCACCTCCGGCCGGATAAAAAAGGAGGGCCCTAAGGGGCCCTCCATTCCTTTTTACCCGGCCTTTCCCCGGCAGGGAACCGGGGATCCCGCTAGGCGGTCGCGGCGTGGCCATAGTCCTTGCCGATCACCAGATACAGGGTAGGTACCACGAATAGGGTGAACAGGGTGCCGATGGTCAACCCGGTGGCGACCACGAGCCCCAGGGCGTACCGGCTCTCGGCACCGGCTCCGGTGGCCACGATCAGCGGCACCATGGCGAAAACCAGGGCCGCGGTGGTCATCAGGATGGGCCGCAGGCGGATGCCGCTGGCTTCCTCGATGGCCTGACGCTTGCTGTAGCCCCGGGCTTGGAGCTGGTTGGCGAAGGCAACGATCAGGATGCCGTGCTTGCTGATGATGCCGATGAGGGTCACCAGCCCGATTTGGGTATAGATGTTGATGGTGGCAAAGCCCAAAAACAGGAAGGCCAGGGCCCCGGCAACGGACATGGGCACCGATACCAGCATCACCACCGGATCGCGCCAGCTCTCGTAGAGGGCGGCTAGCATGAGGAAGATCAGGATCAGGGCCAGGAAGAAGGTGGTCACCATCTGGCCGCCCTCCTCCACGAACTTGCGCGACGGGCCCTTATAATCCACCCGATAGCCGTCCGGAAGGATGCCCTCGGCCTGATCGTTCAAAAAGCCCAGGGCCTGCCCCATGGACACACCCGGTGCCGGCACCGCCGAGATGGTAGCACTGTTGAGCTGGTTGAAGCGCTTGAGCTTTTGGGGCTGCACCGTCCGCTCCACCGAAGCCACCGTGGCCAGAGGCACCATGTCCCCGGAAGGCGTCCGGATGTGGTAATCCTCGAGCTGGCCCGGGTTGAGCCGATCCCGGCGCTGCACCTGGGGGATCACCTCGTAGGAGCGGCCCTGCATGCTGAACCAGTTGACGCGGCCGCCGCCGAGCATGGCCCCCAGCTCGGTGCCGACATCGCGCATGGTGAGGCCCAGGTCGGCGACCTTGTCCCGATCCACCCGGATGCGCGCCTGGGGCAGGTCGTATTTGAGGTTGGTGTCGCCGAACATGAACAGCGGGGACCCCGCCACCGCCTCCAGCATGCGCTGGGAAACCTCGTGGAGGGCCTCGGGCTCGTCGGTCGTACCGAGCACGAACTGTACCGGCAGGCCGCTGCCGGAGCCCGGCAGGGGTGGGGGCACGAAAACCGCCGGATCGACACCCGGAACCCGGCTCAGCTTGGCTTGCAGCTCCGGCTTGATGGCCATGGCGGTACGCTCGCGCTCGCTCCATGGCTTCAGCCGCATGATGGAGAAGGCGCTGTTGGGCAGGGCTGCCCCCTGGGGACTAATGCCGTTGGCGTTGAAGTAGACCTCCGCCTCCTCGAAAGAGGCGAAGATGGGGTTGTACATGTCCGTGAACTTGCGGGTCTGGTCCAGCGTCGCGGAGGGGGCGCCCGTGGTCATGGCGAACAGGGTGCCCTCGTCTTCCTTGGGTGCCAGCTCGCTCTGGGAGCCGGCGAACAGGAAGTAGCTGGCGGCCAGGACCACCACGGCGAACACCACGCCCACCGGCGTGTAGTTCAGGGTGCGGTGGAGTAGGCCCTCGTAGGCCCAGCGAAGTTGGTTGAAGACCCGATCCAGAAAATGCTCCAGCCGCCCGCCCCCCGCACCGGCCTTGAGCATGCGCGAGGCCATCATGGGCGACAGGGTCAGCGCCACGATGCCGGAGATCACCACCGCCCCGGCCAGGGAATAGGCGAACTGGGCGAACAAGGTCCCGGTGACCCCGCCCACGAAGCCGATGGGGGCAAATACCGCCACCAGGGTCAGGCTCATGGCCACGATGGGCCCAGCAAGCTCGCGCGCCCCGTACAGGGAAGCATCGAAGGGCGTTTGGCCCTCCTCGATGTGGCGGTGTATGTTCTCCACCACGATGATGGCGTCGTCCACCACCAGGCCGATGGCAAGCACCATGGCCAGCAGGGTAAGGATGTTGATGGAGTAGCCCAGCGTCCACATCAGGAAGGCGGCGCCGATAAGCGACAGGGGCACCGCCACCACGGGTATGGACACCGCCCGCAGCGAGCCCAGGAACAAAAAGATCACCACCACCACAATGAGGAAAGCCTCGAGGAGGGTCTTCTGGACCTCGGTGATGGATTCCTCGATGAAGTCCGTGGCGTCGTAGACTACCGTATGCTTCAGGCTGGCGGGATACTGGGGCTCCAGATCCGCAAGGGTGTCGCGGACCCGCGGCACCACCTCCAGGGGATTGGCGTTGGGCGTAACATCGATACCGATAAAGGTCCCCGGCTTGCCCTTAAAAATCACCGAGCTGGCATAGGTTTCGGCACCGAGCTCGACGTCAGCGATGTCGCGAAGGCGGATGGTGCCCGCCTCACTGCGCCTGATTACCAGTCCCCGGAACCCCTCCACCGAGCTGACATCGGTTTCTGCCTTGAGCCGGACAGTCACTTCGCTGCCTTTGGTGCGCCCCACTCCGGCGACGTGGTTGTTGGCGGCGAGAACCCGGCGGACCTGGGCCGGGGTCACGCCCACCGCGGCCATCTTGTCCGGTTTGAGCCAGGCGCGCAGGGCGAAGGGCCGCCCGCCCAGCACCTGGGCCTCCTGAACCCCGGTCACGGTATTCAGCTCCGACTGCACCACCCGGTTGAGGTAGTCGGTGATTTGGTTGGGAGCCAGATCCTCACTGTGGAAGTTGATGTACATGGTGGCGGTGGTCTCCCCCACCTCCACGTTCAAGATGGGCTCCTCCGCCGACTCCGGGAGATCCGAACGGACCTGGTCCACCTTGGACGATATCTGGGTCAGGGCCTGATAGGGATCGTAGTCGAGCTCGATGTGGGCCTGGATGAGGCTGGTGCCCTGGATGGAAGTGGAATCCAGGTAATCGATGCCGTCGGCGGTGGCGATGGCTTCCTCCAAGGGGGAAGTGATGAAGCCCTTGATGAGCTCGGCGTCCGCCCCCGGGTAGGCCGTACGCACGGAGACCACGGCGTTGGTGGTCTCGGGATACTCGCGCAGATTGAGCAGCTGGAAGGAACGCACCCCCAGCAGCAGGATCAGCAGGCTGATGACGGAGGCCAGCACCGGCCGGCGGACGAAGATATCGGTGACGTTCATGGCCGGCGCCTACTTGTTGACCGGCCGAGGATCGGGGTCATTGGCCGGCTGGACCTCGTTGTTCGCCTCAATGCGGGCGCCCTCGCTGAGCTTGAGCTGGCCCGAGGTCACCACGGTCTCGCCGGCCGCCAGCCCCTCAGTCACGGCCACCTGATCGCCCCGCCGATCGCCGGTGGTGACGAAGCGCTTGGTGACGGTGAGGGCACCTTTGCCTTCCGGCTCCTCCACCACGAAAATGGAGTCGCCGTAGGGATTACTGGTGATGGCCGTCTTCGGCAGCGTCACCACGTCTCGGCGCTCGGGAAGGCGCACGGCGGTCTGGGCGAACATGCCCGGCCGTAGCAGGCCGTGGTCGTTGGGCACGGTCGCCCGCACAGCGAAGTTCCGGGTCTCCTGGGCGACCTGGGGATCGATGGCGCTGATCGTGCCTTCGAAGCTGCGGTCGGGATGGCTGTCCACCGCCAGGGTCACGGTCGTGCCCTCGCTCACCTGGGCGAGCCGTTCCTGGGGCAGATCGAAATCCACATACAAGGGGTCCAGGTTCTGGAGGGTGACCAACCGATCGCCGGGGGAAACGTACTGGCCCTGATCCACCTGACGGATGCCCAGCACGCCGTCAAAGGGGGCACGGATCCGCTTCTTCTCGATCAGGCTTCGCTCCCGCCGCAGCTGGGCCTTGAGGCTCTCGACCTCGGCAGCGGCCTCATCCACCGCTTCCTGCGAGGTCTGGTCCTGGCGAAGCAGGCGTCGGCGACGCTGGAGGCGGCTCTCGGCCAGGTCCCGCTGGGCCTGCAAGCGGTCCACCTCTGCCTGCTCCGTGGCGGTATTGAGCGCCACTAGCAGTTTACCGGCACTTACCCTCTGGCCTGACTGGAAGCGGATCTGCATAACCCGCCCGGCGATCGCGGGACTTACCGCAACCGTATCCACCGCCCGCAGACCCCCCACGGCCTTCAGCGTGGGCTGCCAGGTCTTGCCCTCGGCGACGGTGGTGGTTACCGCGGTAGCCGGCTGCTCACGGGCAGCCATCTGCTGCATCTTGAGCATGCCTTGGTAGTACTTCCAGCCGAACAGGCCGCCGATGATGACGGCGAGGGCCAGAAGCATCAGGACCATGCGCTTGATCATGGATCGCGTTTCCTCTGCAGGGGATCGCGGGGCTGACCGATTGGTCAGGAAGGGGAAGAAGGGTGACCAAAAGGGTCAGTCGCGTCAACTAAAAACCCGGGCCGCGGCCTTGAAGTCACTGCTTGATCGGTATAATCACCGGGGTCCTGACCCTTCGACCCGGCAGCCTAGGAAGCATGCCCATGCCCGCATCCAGCGAGGCCCCGGCAAAAGACCTGCCCAAGCCCAGCCTGCCCCTGGCCATCCTGCCCATCGCCGTCACCATGGCCCTGATCCTGTTCCAGATCGCCTACTTCGGGGCGGACAACTTCGCCCCCCATATCCCGTTGGCCCTGGGCATTGCCTTCACCGCGGCGGTGGGTTGGGCCATCGGCTACCGTTGGCGGCAGATGGAAACGGGGCTTTTCCACGTCGTCCACATCGGCCTGCCCTCGGTGGCCATCCTCATGACCGTGGGCATGATCATCGGTACCTGGATCCTGGCCGGGACGGTACCCTTGATGATCCATTACGGGCTGACCTGGATCACCCCGCAGTATTTCCTGCTGGCGGCCATGGCCCTGACGGCCGTGGTGTCGGTGGCCATCGGCACCTCCTGGGGCACCGTGGGCACGGTGGGCCTGGCCCTGGTCGGTGTCGGCGACGGCCTGGGCATTCCCATGGGACTCACCGGCGGCGCCATTGTCTCCGGGGCCTTCTTCGGCGACAAGATGTCGCCGCTGTCGGACACCACCAACCTGGCGCCGGCGGTCACCTCCACCCATCTGTTCAGCCACATCCGCAACATGATGGCCACCGCCATCCCGGCCATCGCAGTGGCGGGGGCAGCCTTCTGGGTGCTGGGATGGCGCCACGCCGGCACCGAGCTCCACGGCGAGCGGGTGGCCACCATCCTCGCCGGGCTGGAGGGCCAGTTCGCTCTCAGCCCGTGGCTTCTATTGCCGGCGGTGCTGGTGGTGGTGCTGGCGGTGCGCCGCTACCCCGCCCTGCCGACCCTGTTCCTGGGCGTGGTGGCGGGCGCCGCAACGGCCATGGTGGCCCAGGACGCCTCCCTCCATCAGGTGTTCGAGGCCATGCAGAACGGCTTCGAAAGCCGCACGGGGATCGAGGCGGTGGACGACTTGCTGTCCAACGGCGGCATCCAGTCCATGATGTGGACCATCTCACTGGTGCTTATCGCCCTGGCCTTCGGCGGCATCGTGGAACAGACCCGCTGTCTAGAGGTCATCCTGCACGCGGTCATGGCCCGGGTGCGAGGCCCCTTATCGTTGGTATCGGCCAGCACCGGCGGGGCTGTGAGCACCAACCTGATCACCGGCGACCCCTACCTGGCCATTGCCCTGCCCGGCCGCATGTTCGCCCCCGCCTTCCGCGGCCAGGGCCTGTCCACCCTCAACCTGTCGCGCTCGGTGGAGGAAGGCGGCACCCTGATCAACCCGCTGGTGCCGTGGAGCGCGGGGGGTGCCTTCACCGCCGGGGCCCTCGGCATCCCCACCCTGGTCTACGCCCCATTCGCCATCGCCTGCTGGCTGTCGCCGCTGATCGGGCTTCTCTACGCCGCCGCCGGCCGGTTCATGCCCGTGGCCGACGCCGAAGAGCGCCGCCGCTGGCGGGCCGACCGCGAGCCCGTAATGGTAGACGGCGAACTGGTTAATGCCGCCGAGCTCGAACCCGAACGTCTTGGGCGGTCCTTCGATGCCTATCGGCAGGCCGGGGCCACCTCCTAGTGGCCCGCCCCAGAAGTGCGTAGGGGTTCTGGGCGTTCTGAGCCGGTCCAGAGCAAGGCGTTCCGCCCCTGAACCTCTATGGGTGGTGCCGGTAGCCCCAGTAAGGAAGGAGCTCAGGGGCGGGATGGATAACCCACGTCGAGGAGGCGCTTGCGGCGCTGGGCGGACTCAGAGGCTCCCTTCGGGCGAGCCGGGATAGCGGGCGGCGCGGCGTCGGCGCTCCTGGACGGGCAGGCAGCCCGACGGCGTCGCGCTTCCTTGCGGCGCCCGCTATCCCGGCTCGCAGAATCCCTACGCACTTCTGAGGCGGGCCACTAGCCCCCAGGCAGGTCCAGGCACCCCATAACGGGCAAATGATCGGAAGCAGGGCGAGTGGCGGGGCTCCGCACCGCCCATATCTTGCGAAGGACACCGCGCGGCCGGGCCCAGATGCGGTCCAGCGCTAGCACCGGGCTGGCAGCCGGAAACGCGGGTGGCGCCGGACTCGGACCGAAGCGCTCCCGGAGCCGGCGCAAACTGCGGCTCCAAGGCCACCACTCGTTGATATCCCCCAACAAAACCAGGGGCCGGGGGTAGGCTTCTTCCAGGGCTCCAAGAAGGCGCCGGACCTGGGCGGCGCGTTCGCGGTGCCGCAGTCCCAGGTGGGTAGCCACCACACGCAGGAGCCCACCGGCTACCCGAACGTCGGCATCGATGGCACCGCGTGGCTCGTAACCGTCGATGCTGAGGTCGATGTGCCGGACGGCGGTCACCGGATAGGCGGATAGCAGGACATTGCCGAAATCGCAGTCGCCGCCGGAGCCGGCGTAAATGGTGGTGCCGGGGATAGCAGTGTAGCCGGTGGCCTCGGCGAGGTAGTCCATTTGGAAGGTTCCCCGGCCCAGCGGGCTGGCATCCACCTCCTGGAGTGCCACCACACCCGCAGCGATACCGAAACAGGGTCAGCCGGCATCGGACCGGCCCCCTTTCCCGGGCAGACGGACCCGGAGCCACCGGCGCAGCAGGAGGGCCCCGGTAACCATGGCCGCACTCACGCCGCCCAAGATGGCCAGGTTCTCCCAGTCCGGCCGGAGCACCACCGCCAGCAGGCTGTCGGCGAATACCGCGATGGCCAGTGTTCCCGGGATAAGCCCCAGCGCCGACCCGGTGAAAAAGACCCGGAAAGGCAGACGGACCGCCCCCGCCACCAGGTTGATGATCGTGAACGGGGCCACGGGTACGATGCGCACCACGGCGATGGCGGGCAAGCCGCGGCGGGCCAGCCACTGGCTGACCCGGTTCAGGCGTGTCCCCGCCAGGTTGCGCACGGCCCGCCGGCCGAGCAGCGCCCCAGCGACGTAGGCTGCCGACAGGGCTATCAGGGTGGCCCCATAGGCATATGCAAAGCCCTGCCCGGGCCCGAAGGTCAGGGAAGTAGCCACGATCAGCACGGTCACCGGTACCGCCAGCAAAGTGGCCACAACGAACAGGGCCGCCACCACCGGAAAGGACCAGGGGCTGCCCCGAACCCCTTGGATCCACCGCGCCAGCTCCTCCGCCTCGAGCCACGGATCCAGCGGCGTCCATTGCCACCCCGCGGCGAGAAGAGCCAGCATCGCCACCAGCCCCGCGAAGCGCAGCGTCCAGCGGCGGCCGGCAATGCGGGCCTCCCTGGGGACCTGATCGCGCAGCATGACCTCCGGGTCCACCGGGCCCTCGGGGTCGATCACGGCGGAGCCCGGCACCAGCCGGTCCACCTGGGAGGACACGGTTCCGTCCAGCGGCAACACGCTGCGGCCGCTGGACGAGCTCAGGGCGTCCACCGCCGCCACCAGCGAGCCCTGTCGTTGTAGCGCCGCCGTCACGTCCTCCGTCTCTTTCCCCAGGTGCTCCGCCAGCAGCCCGTTACGGAAGGCCGCAACCCCCTTCCGGATCCGCTCCCTGCCGCGGGCCTCGACAGCCAGGTCGCACTCGGTATCCAGACCCATGGACCGGTTGCTGGTATTGGCCGAGCCCACCCGTAGCAGCTCGTCATCCATGATCAGCACCTTTGCGTGGACACTGACCCAGCTGTCCCCCAGGCCGGGGACATAGGGGTAGCAGACCCGCAACCGGCCGTAGCGGTCGGCGGCGCGCAGGCGCCGCAGCAGCCGGCTGCGCAGGACATCCATGGTGTTGGCCTCCAGCCAGCCGTCCTTGCGCAGAGGCAGAACGATGACCACCTCGGGCCCGTGGTCCTCCGCCAAACGCTCGGCCAGAGCAGAACCCACGGCGTTGCTGGTGAGGTACTGGTTTTCCAGATAGAGCCAATGCCGGGCGGCGGCGATGGCTGCCAGGTAGAGGCGCGCCACCTCCCGCACCTCCTGCCACTCGCCGTAGGCGGGCCGGGTGCGGGCGATGCCCACCTCGACATCGCGCAGGTCGGGGACCAGCTCCGTCGGCCAGGGATCGGCAGACGGCGCCAGCGGGGGATCGGCCGGCCCGGCACCGCCTGCCGCCCAGCGTTGCCGGGCCAGCTCCCCCAGGGCAGCGGCGGCCTCACCGTCCACCGCCATGGCGGCGTCGTGGAAGGGCTGGTAGGCATGCCCATCCGGGCCCCGGCGGCGGGGGTCCCCGGGGGCGTGCTCGGGCCCGTCCCAACGCCACTTGCTCAGGTCGAAACCGCCGGCGAAGGCCACCGCATCGTCTACCACCACAACCTTTTGGTGGTGGGAGGCCCCCACCGGGTGCTGATTGTCCATGCGGAAGTGGACCCGCGGGTGACTGCGCCAGCCCAGGTTGAGCACGGGAAAGGGCTCGCGCTCAAGGGCGTAGATCATGGCGTAGTCCCAGAGCAGGACATGCACATGCAGACCACGCCGCCGCCGACACAGGCCGTCCAGGAACGGGCCCAGCTGCTCGGGGAGATTTTCCGGGCGAGGGCCGTCGCGGAACAACCGCATGCGCCGATCAAGGTCCCAGGCCAGGATCCAAACGGCGCGCTCCGCCCGGCTCAGTGCCCGGCCCACCGCCGGGTAGTAACGGCTGCCGTCCACCAGGAGGGCCACCCGATCGGCCCGGGCCAGGCGCCAGCAGGTATCGCCCGGGCGCAGGAGAGGGGTATCAGCCACAACCGCTCCCCGATCCCAAAAGCGGGCCTGTCCCCTCGGGACACCGGTGTATCCTTTGGGATGCCATACCCTCCTCGCAGCACATTAGCGTCCTTCCGGCCCGACTCCAGGACAGATGGCGCCGGGAGCCCGTTGGGAAGGACGAATCAGCGGTCCAGGCGACTCACTAGGTACAGGGCGCCTATTACCAGAACGGGCACCAACAGGGCCAGCCAGGGCTCGATCTGGATGCCATCGGTTATGGGTAGCATGAGCCATTCCGGCGTTGTCGATACAGACAAGTCATGGGGCTCCAGCCACCGGGGTGGGTCAGGTGATGCCCCGGCCTAAGCCTGGCGTTTTTCATCGGGGTCCGGGTCCAAGGGAGCCGGTGGGGCAATGGCTTGCATGCCCCGGAACAGCAGGTACATGAATGCCGCCACCAGGAGCCAGTGCCACGGCGCCGGTGGCACCAAGGCGGCCAGTGGGCCCGGCAGAGCCGGCAGCTCCAACAGATACAGATAGTTGGCGCCCAGGAGCAGGTCAACCGGCACCAGGACGATCCCGTAGCCAAGCAGCCAGGCCCACGCCCGCCCGGCACTGGCGGGGACGGGCCCCCGCCCCCGGCCGAAGGCTAAGTGCACCAAGATCGCCAGGGTGAGCCCGTGGGATCCGAACAGGGACGCATAGGCCACCGAGGGAAAATCCTGCTCCAGGTCGGGCAGGAGCAGGGCCAGGGAGGAGGCCGAAAGGACCCAGTAATAGAGCAGATCGAACAATCCCGCTCGGGGCCGCCACAGGTAGGCGACCAGGAGCAGCTGATTGATGTCGCATAACTGGAGGGGCAGGTCCCGGGCAGGGCTGAAGCCCTGGGGAATCCGGTACACGGCGTACCAGGCAGCGAACTGAGCGAGCACCAGCGCCCCCAGCGGCCAGCGCAACGCCGGCGGCGCCTGGGCCAGCAGGTTGCGACGCCCCATGGCTGCGGCGAGGACCACCACCCCCACCACGGCTAGCGCCGCGAAGTGACTGATGCCGAAGAGGGAAAAGCTGCCGCCGGAGGCCATGGCAACCTGGTGACTGGGAGCTACCCGCCACTCTGGGCCAGGCATCCGTCACCGGCAAGACGCTCTGCCCTCATTCCTCAGCCACCAGCCGGGAGAGGGTCACCACCCGGAAGCGCCGGGTCAGCTCCGGCAGGATGCGGGCCAGCTTGCGCGCCGGGGGCTCCACCAGGTCGGGCCGATCGTGGAGAACGATGATCGACCCCGGGCGGGCGTTGGCTAGCACGTACCAGGCATGGAACCGCGGCCAGGGCAGACTGACATCCAGAGGGAAGACATCGCCCAAGGCGACATCGTGCCCCTGGGCCTGGGCCGCCCCCACCACCTTGCCGGTGACCACCCCGCCGCCGGGGCGGAACCAGCCGGCGTCGCCATGGGCAGCGAGCACGGAGCGGGTCCGGGCCAGATCCTGTTCCAAGGAACGGCGTCCCACCCCGGCGCTTAATCGGTCCCGGAAATCGTGGCTGGCCAGCTCGTGGCCCGCCGCGCTCATACGCCGCAACAAATGCGGATGCTCGGCGGCCCGGGATCCGATCAGGAAGAAAGTGGCCCGGGCCCCATAGCGGTCGAGCACATCCAGCAGGGCCGGGGTGGTCCCGGGTTGGGGGCCATCGTCGATGGTTAAGGCCACCACCGGCCGGTCGGTGGGCTCATAGAAGGTGACCTCGGGGGCCAACCAGGCCAAGGGTCCAACCAACAGCCGCGGCGCGGCCAGGTAGGCCAGGACCACGACGACGGGTATCAGGACGGCCAACGCGAGCAAAAGCCTGCGCATGTCTTATGCTCCCTGGGCACTGACCCTCTGCGGAGACCCTGGTACCGCTGCGCCGGCCTCAAAGCGGATCCCGACTGGTTGGCCGGTTTTGCCCCGCTACCACCGTCCCTTATGCTGGACCCCATTCGCTCGCTTCGGCGAGTGGGGTATCACCCCCCAAGGCATCCCTCGTCCAGGAGGCTCGGACCTTCATGGCGCCATCGCCGCCCACTGTCCAGCAGCAGACCGAAGACGGCCATGTCCGGGTCGAGGTCAGCGGCCAGTGGGATCTGCTGGCCACGCCCGAGCACCGCTCCCAGGCCCGCAGCCAGCTGGCGGCCCTGGTAGCTTCGGAGTCCGTGATCTGGGATTTGCGCGGCATCGACCGCATGGACAGCGTCGGCGCCCTGGAAATCTGGCGCGCCTGGGGGCGGCGGTTTCCCCCCGAGGTCCGTCTCCATACCTATCAGCGCAGCATCTTCCAGCGCCTAAGCCGATCGCCGTCGAGCCGCCCCCGCCAAGCCGGCCACCCCCTCCACGCGCTGGACCGCCTGGGCGGCCGGATCGCCTACGTCCTGGGGATCCTGGCCGAGCTCGTCGTCCACACCGGGCAGGTTCTCCTCGCCGGGCTCTACGCCCTGGGGCGGCCCCGAGCCCTCCCCGGGACGGAGCTGAGCGCCACCGTTTACAAAGCCGGCTTCCGGGCGATGCCCCTGGTGGCGCTGGTCAACTTCCTGGTGGGGCTGGTGATGGCCTACCAGATCGGCCTAGCCATCAGCCAGTACGGCGCCAATTCCGCCATCGTGGGGGTCTTCGGCACCGCCGTCCTGCGCGAGATCGCCCCCTGGGTCACGGCCATCATCGTCGCCGGCCGCACCGGCTCCGCCATCACCGCCGAGATCGGGGCCATGCACATCACCCGCGAGATGCTGGCCCTGCGCACCCTGGGCATCTCCCCGGTGCTGCGGCTGGCCCTGCCGCGGGTCGCCGCCCTGTCGGTAACCGTTCCCCTGCTGGTGGTGCTGGGCAGCTTCTTCGCCATATTGGGCGGCATCGTCATCGCCGAGCCCACTCTGGGGGTGGCCCCGGGCCGGTTCCTGGAGCGCCTGCCCCACGACGTCCCGCTGGTGAACAGCTGGATCGCGCTCCTCAAGGGCCTGACCAACGGGGCCATCATCGGCCTGGTGGCCACCTTCTTCGGCCTCCACAGCGAGCCCAACACCGACAGCCTGAGCCGCATGACCACCGCTTCGGTGGTGGTCAGCCTCGCCTCGGTGCTCATCCTGGATGCCTCCCTGGGGGCCTTTTTCGTGGGCCAGGGCCTGCTTTGATGACGAGCGAGCCGGCCACCATGATCCAGGTGGAGGACCTGGGGACCCGAATGGGGGACCGTTGGATTCACCGCCACCTCAATCTGACGGCCTATACCGGGGAGCTTTTGGGGGTGGTTGGGGCCAGCGGCAGCGGCAAGTCGCTGCTGCTGCACCAGATCCTGGGCATGCTCCCCGCCCCCGAGGGGCGGGTCCGGGTGCGCGGCGTGGACATCCACCGAGCGACCCCTGACGAATACCAGCGCCTGCGCAAGGAATGGGGCATCCTGTTCCAGACCGGGGCCCTGTTCAGCGCCTTCACCGTCTTCGACAACGTGGCCTTCCCCTTGCGGGAGATGGCCCGATTCGGAGAGGCCCTGGAAGAGGATCTGATCCGAGAGCTGACCTGGCTCCGGCTGGAGAGCGTCCAGCTCGAGCCGGAGGATGCCCGCAAGCGCCCCCAGGAGCTGTCCGAGGGCATGGTGAAACGGGCTGCCCTGGCCCGGGCCCTGATCCTGGATCCCGCCCTGATCCTGCTCGACGAGCCCACCGCCGGGCTGGATCCGGCCCTCGCCCGGGAATTTTTGGACCTGCTCACCGAGCTGCGCCAGGAAATGGCCCTTACCGGCCTGGTCATCAGCCATGACCGGGACGCCCTGGCCACCCTCAGCGACCGCTTGGCGGTCCTGGCCGAGGGGCGCATCGTGACCGTTGGCTCCCTGGAAGAGGTCGCCCGGAGCGAGCATCCTTTCGTCCGCGGCCTGTTCGAGCCCAGCCGGGGCCAAAAGCGCCTGTCCCGACTCATCCGGTCAGCGGAGTAAGCATGGAAAACCGCGCCCACGCCCTCCTCGCGGTCTTCTTCCTGGTCCTTCTGGGAGTCGGCGGCGCCTATCTGTACTACTGGATGAAAGCCCCGCAGGCGGAGAACCGGATCTACCACGTGGTCACCGATCACTCCGTGGGCAGCCTGCGGGCGGAATCCGAGGTTACCTACAAGGGGCTGGTGGTCGGTCACGTCAAGGCCGTCCGGTTGCATCCCGAGAATCCCGACAAGGTCCGCCTGCGGCTGGGTCTGCGGCGCGGGATCCCCGTTACCGAGGGCACCTACACCCAAATCCAGACCCGGGGTCTGACCGGCGCCACCTATCTGGCCCTAAAGAAAGACCCCGAGGCCAACGGGGAGCCCCTGCCCGCTTCGCCAAAGGACCCTGCCCGGCTAGCCATGCGCCCGGGCCCCTTTCAGGACCTCATGGACAGCGCCCAGGCCATTGCCGGACAGATCCAACAGCTGAGCCGGCAGCTGACCAGCCTGACCGGTGAAGGCAACCGGGAGCGGATCGGGCGCGTGCTGACCCAGGCGGAAGATGCGTTGGACCGCTGGGAGGGCGTCGCCAGCGCCGTCCGCCCCGGCGCCGCCCGGCTCGACAGCCTGATGGCGGAAACCGAGGATACGGCCCGGCAAGGCCGCCAGGCCTTCGCCCGGATCGCCGAGCTGGCCAAATCCGCCCAAACCGAGATCGAGCAGGTGGGGGAGGCGGCCCAGGCCCTGAAGGGGCTGGGTCGATCCGGGGAAGAAACCCTCCGGCAGGGCCGTCGCCGGCTCATGCCCCGCCTCGACGCCCTGGCCCAGCGCTTCGACCGCATCGCCCGCAACCTCGCCGAGCTCAGCCAAGTCCTGCGTGTGCAACCGCAGTCGGCTATCTTCGGGCCGTCCGGTGGACCGACCGGACCCGGGGAAGAGGGATTCCAATGGCAAGGCAACAGCCCGGGGGAAAGGCCATGAGGGCGGCTCTGGGCGTGGCGGTTGCGGCGTGTTTGGCCGCCGCCTGCGCTCCCGGTCCGAAGACGGAGCCACAGGCCACCGCGTACCGCCTGGCCACCACCCGGCCGGAGCCACCGACCGCGTCGCCATCATTTCCCCAGACCGCCCTCCAGGTTGTCCCCGCAACCGGGTCCTTCGCCGCCTCCCGTACCCAGATCTTTTACAGCCTGGCATACCGCTCCCAGGCCCACGTAAGCCGGTACGGCGAATCCCGCTGGGCGGCCCCGCCCCAACGGATGATCGGCCGGACCGTTGCCTCTTGGCTGGCCGCAAGCGGGCACTGGCAGGCCGTAGTGGGACCGGAGGCCTGGGCACCGGCCGATTATGTGCTAAAGCTGGAGATCCACCGGATCCTTCAGGTCTTTCCCCAACCCCAAGAAAGCGAGGCCATCCTTACCCTCCAGGCCGACCTCAAGGGACCCGAGGATAGACTGCAGGCCCAACGCCTTTTTACCTATCGCCATCCCACCCAAGGCCATGGCGCCCGGGCCACTGCCGATGCCCAGAACCGCAATCTGACCCGGTTCTGCCGGGAGCTGGAGGACTGGCTGCTACAGGCAATGGCCCAGGCTCCCGCGAGATCCTGAGGCCAACGGGGCAGCCAAACCGGTGGCCTGCCTCGGGGGGGGGGTAGGCACAAGGCCGGATACGCCAAATGCGGGCCCTATACCGAACTGGATCGGCCTGCCCCAGGTCGCATTCGGATTCCGCTGGGGACGCCTGTTTTCCATCCGGGAAAAGAAAATAGTTGATCTCGAAGCTTTTATCTGGCGATTTGGGAAGAGGGAGGTTTTGTTTCTCAGGAAAAGGGAGACGACTTTGGCACGAATGAACAGTGGGGAAGAGACCAACCTGCACCCCGGTCAGGGCCTGGCCGGCAGGCATCCTTCCCATGCCGCCTCCCTTCCCCAGGCCCTAGCAAAAGCAGGCGAAGCGCTTATCCAGGCGCAGAACGAGGATGGCCATTGGCGGTGGGAGCTGGAAGCCGACTGCACCATCCCAGCCGAATATATCCTCATGATGCATTTCACCGATGAGGTGGACGAAGCCCTTCAGGCCAAGCTGGCCACCTACATTCGCCGCCGGCAGTGCCCGGAGCACGGCGGCTGGCCCCTTTATTCCGGGGGCCATTTCGATGTGAGCTGCTCGGTCAAGGCCTATTACGCCCTGAAACTGGTCGGCGACGATGCCGACTCGCCGCACATGGCCCGGGTCCGGGAAGCCATTCTGGCCAACGGCGGGGCCGCCAAGGCCAACGTGTTCACCCGGATCCTGCTGGCCCAGTACAACCAGATCCCATGGCGGGCCATTCCGGTGGTTCCCGCCGAGATCGTGCGCTTCCCGGACTGGTTCTTTTTCAGCCTTAACAAGGTAGCCTACTGGTCGCGCACGGTCATGGTGCCGCTGTCGGTGCTATACAGCCTCCGGAGCAAGGCCCGTAACCCCACTGGCACTGGTGTCCGCGAGCTTTTCACCGTGGCCCCGGAAAAGGAACGGGACTATTTCCCCATCTGGTCCTGGCGCAGCCGGATCTTTTTCTGGTTCGAGCGCATTGTGGCCCGGCTGGAGCCCTTGCTGCCCCGGTCCTTCCGAATGGAATCGGTCCGCCGGGCGAGCCGGTGGTACATCGAGCGGCTCAACGGCGAGGACGGTCTGGGCGCCATTTTCCCGGCCATGGTCTATGCCTACGAGGGCCTGATCGAGCTGGGCTACAGCCCCGACCACCCCTACCGGGTCCAGGCCGGCCGCGCCCTGCGCCATCTGGTTGCCGAGCACGGCGACGAGGCCTACCCCGAGCCCTGCGTCTCGCCGGTATGGGACACCGCTTTGGCGGCCCGGACACTCCAGGAAACCGGCCGCGAGGACGCCTTCACTGCGGCACAGCGGGGCCTGGACTGGCTAGCCACCCGGCAGATCCGGGAAACCGAAGGCGACTGGAAGGACGGCAATCCCGACCTGGCCCCCGGCGGGTGGCCCTTCCAGTACGGCAACGCCTTCTACCCCGATCTGGACGACACCGCGGCCGTGGCCAACTCCCTTCATGCCATGGACCATGATGGCCGCTACCAGGAGGCGGTGGCGCGGGCTCTGCAGTGGGTGCGGGGGATGCAGTCCCGAAACGGCGGATTCGGTGCCTTCGACCGCGACAACACCTACCACTACCTCAACGACATCCCCTTCGCCGACCACGGCGCCCTGCTCGATCCACCCACCAGCGATGTCACAGCGCGCTGCGTGGCCTTCCTGGGCAAGGCCGGGGGCCCGGAATCGCGCCCGGCGTTGGAACGGGCCGTGGCCTTCCTCAAGGATGCGCAGGAACCCAGCGGACCCTGGTTCGGGCGCTGGGGCACCAATTACATCTACGGCACCTGGTCGGTGCTGGAGGGGCTCGCCCAGGCCGATTGGGACATGAGAGAGGGTTGGATCCAGAAGGCAGTGGCCTGGCTGAAGGGTGTCCAGCAGCCGGACGGCGGCTGGGGCGAGGGCAACGGCACCTATTTCCAGCCGGAAAAGGCCGGCCAAGGGGCGGCCAGCACGCCGTTCCAGACCGCCTGGGCCGTCCTGGCCCTCCTGGCCGCCGGCGAAGGCGAGATCCCCGAGATCCGCAAGGGGGTGGATTTCCTCCTGCGTAACCAAACGGCCGACGGCCTGTGGACCGATCCGCAGTTCACCGCTCCCGGATTTCCGCGGGTCTTCCACCTGAAATACCGCGGCTACAATAACTACTTTCCGCTGCAGGCCCTGGCCCACTATCGCCGGCACCGACAGGGGCTTGGGGCGTGGTAACCGGGGCGGTGGCCGCCATGCCCAGCGAGGCCCGCTGGCTGGCCGCCGGGGGCGCCACCGCCCCGAGCCCCGACCGGCAAGGACCCTACCTGCGGGTGCGCGCCTCGGGGACAGGCCGCCGGCGGGCCCGAGAGGCGGCGGAGGCCCTCCTGACGGAGGGCGCCTCCCGGCTGTTGAGCTGGGGCATCGCCGGGGGCCTGGACCCGCGGCTGGCCAGCGGGGCCCTGCTGCTTCCGCGGGAGGTGGCGGCGGATCCGGCCATCCCCTGCGATGCGGACTGGCACAGCCGAGTTCGCGCCCGGCTCGCGCCCCATTGGCCCCCGGCGGAGGGCGCCATCCTGTCGCAGGACGGCCCAGTCACCTCTCCCAGGGAAAAGCGGCGTCTGGCCCAAGCCTGGGGGGCCACCGCGCTGGATCAGGAGACCTTGGGCGTTGCCGAGGCCGCCCGCGCTGCCGGCGTGCCCCTGCTGGTGGTGCGGGGCGTGGTGGATCCCGCCGACCGGGCCCTCCCGCCGGGCGTCGCCGCCAGCCTGGGGGCGGACGGCAGCGTGGCCGGCTGGCACCTATTGCGGACCCTGGCCGCCAGTCCAGGCCAGGCCCGGGCCCTGCCGGGCCTGGCCCGGGATCTCTGGCGCGCTCGGGCCACCCTGCGTCAGGCGGCCCGGTTGCTGGGCCCGCAATGGTGAACGGGTGGTTCACAACCGCCCGCGGTGCAGCGCGGGCATTGACGCAACGACGCAGCAACCGGCGCGGCAACCCCGCCCGGCTGGCGGATAGGAGTCAGTATGGACATCGTGATCGCCAAACCCCGCGGCTTCTGTGCCGGCGTGGTCCGAGCCGTGGAGATCGTGGAGCAGGCCCTGGATCTGTACGGCCCGCCCATCTACGTCCTGCACCAGATCGTCCATAACCAGGAGGTCATCCGGGATCTGGAGGACCGGGGCGTAGTCTTCACCGAGGATCTGGCGGCCATCCCCCGCGGCAGCCTGATCATCTTCAGTGCCCACGGCGTGGGTCGGGACGTGGTGGCGGAGGCCCGGGAGCTGGGCCTCCAGGCCATCGATGCCACCTGCCCCCTGGTCACCAAGGTCCATTTCCAGGCCCAGAAGCATAGCCGCCAGGGCCGCGAGGTCATCATCATCGGTCACCGGGACCACGTGGAGGTCCAGGGCACCCTGGGCCAGCTGGACGGGCCCGCTCGGGTGGTGGGCACGGAGGCCGAAGCCCGCGCCCTGGAGGTGGCCGACCCGGACCGCCTCGCCTATGTCACCCAGACCACGTTAAGCCTGGACGACACCGCCGATATTGTGGCCATCCTCAAGGAGCGGTTCCCCAACATCGAGGGTCCGGAGCTGTCCGGGATCTGCTACGCCACCCAGAACCGCCAGAACGCGGTCCACGAGCTGGCTCAAGAGTAGGACCTGCTGTTGGTGGTGGGCTCCCGCAACAGCTCCAACTGCGCCCGTCTGCGCGAGGTGGGCGAGCGCCACCGCCTGCCCGCCTATCTGGTCGAGGACGCCGGAGACATCCGCTCCGAATGGTTCCGAGGGCATCAGCGCGTGGCCCTGACTTCCGGCGCTTCCACCCCCGAGGTCCTGGTCGACCGGGTCCTCGACCACCTGCGGATGCTGGGGGCCGAAACGGTGAGGGAGATGCCGGGGGAGACGGAAACCACGACCTTCCGGATCCCCCTCGCCGAGATCCAATCCGCGCAACCCCAAGCCAACGATTAAGCGAGGCCAAAATGGGTATCCCGCTTAAGCAGCAATATAAAATCGGCAGCTACATCATCGGCCAGAAGCTTCGGGGCAATAAACGCTACCCCCTGGTGCTCATGCTCGAGCCCCTGTTCCAGTGCAACCTGGCCTGCGAGGGCTGCGGCAAGATCGCCTACCCCAACGACATCCTGGCCCAGCGCATGGGCGTCGACGAGTGCCTGGGCGCGGTGGACGAGTGCGGCGCCCCGGTGGTGTCCATTGCTGGGGGTGAGCCCCTGCTGCACAAGGGCATGCCGGAGGTGGTTGCGGGGATCATCGAGCGCAAGCGCTTCGTCTACCTGTGCACCAACGCCCTGCTCGCGCGCAAGCGCATGGACGACTACGAGCCCTCGCCCTACCTCACCTTCTCCATCCACCTGGACGGCAACCGCGAGAGCCACGACGCCTCGGTGTGCCAGGAGGGCGTATTCGACCGGGCGGTGGACGCCATCGAAAAGCTCCGCGACCGCGGCCATCGGGTCAACATCAACTGTACCCTGTTCCAGGGCGAGGATCCGGACGACATCGCAGCGTTTTTCGATTACGTGAAAGGCCTGGGCGTGGAGGGCATCACCGTCTCCCCGGCCTTCGATTACGAGGGTGCCGCCCGCCAGGACATCTTCATGGGGCCGCGCACCATCAAGGACCTGTTCCGCAAGATCTTCCACCGGGGCCAGGGCAAGGAATGGCCGCTGAGCCACTCCGGGCTGTACCTGGACTTCCTGGCCGGCAATCAGGATTACCAGTGCACCCCCTGGGGCAATCCCACCCGCAACATCTTTGGCTGGCAGCGGCCCTGCTACCTCCATGCCGACGGCGGCTATGCCCCCAGCTTCCAGGCCCTGATGGAGGAAACCGATTGGGAAAAGTACGGCCTGGGCCGCCACCCCAAGTGCAACAACTGCATGGCCCACTGCGGCTTCGAGGCCTCCGCGGTGGAGGACACCTTCCGCCATCCGCTGAAGGCCCTCGGCGTGGCACTGCGAGGCCAGCGGACGGAAGGCCCCATGGTGGCGGACCCGCCCCGCAAGGAGCCGCCAGAGCCCCAGGAAACCGGCGAGGTGGCCCGGATCCCGGTGGAGTCCATCGACCGGAGCAAACCCAACGTTTCCTGAGCGGGCTACTCCCGGCTAGGAGCTGCCATGACCACCCTCGTTACCGGCGCCAACGGCTTCATCGGCTCGTCGGTGGCCCGCCAGCTGGTGGCGGCGGGCTACGGGGTCCGGGCCCTGGTCCGCCCGGGCGCTCCCCGCGACAATCTGGCGGGCCTGCCGCTGGCGATCGTGGAAGGGGACCTGACGGACCCGGACAGCCTGGCGGCGGCCCTGTCCGGGTGCCGCTTCCTGATCCACATCGCCGCCGACTACCGCCTCTGGGTTCCCGACCCGGACCGCATGTACCGCACCAACCTGGACGGCACCCGCAACCTCATGCAGGCAGCGCAGGAAGCGGGGGTCAAACAGATCGTCTACACCTCCAGCGTGGCCACCCTCGGCATCCACAGCGACGGCGTGGCCGGGGACGAAACCACCCCGGCGGGGCCCGGGGACCTCATCGGCCCCTACAAGCATTCCAAGTTCCTGGCCGAGCGCGAGGTGACCCAACAGATCCATGACGACGGCCTGCCGGCGGTCATCGTCCACCCTTCCACCCCCGTAGGCCCCCGGGACAGCCGGCCCACACCCACCGGGCGCATGATCCTGGACGCCGCGCGGGGCAAGATGCCGGCCTTCGTCGACACCGGGCTCAACCTGGTCCACGTGGACGACGTCGCCTGGGGCCACATGGCGGCCCTGGAGCACGGCCGGATCGGCGAGCACTACATCCTGGGGGGCGAGAACTACACCCTGAAGCAGATGCTCACCGAGGTCGCCGAGCTCACCGGGCGCAAGCCGCCCCGGGTCCGCCTGCCGCACGGGCTGGTGCTGCCCATCGCCTACCTGGCGGAGGCCTGGGCCCGGGTGAGCGGGCGCGAGCCCCTCGCCACCGTCACCGGGGTCCGGCTGTCCCGCAAGCCCATGTTCTTTAGCTCCGCCAAGGCCCGGGAGGAGCTGGGCTACCGCCCCCGCCCCGCACGCCACGCCCTGGCCGATGCCATCCGCTGGTTCCTGGACCAGGGCCTGCTGCCAGCCACCATCCCGAGGCCGAAGGCGGGCGACGGCGAGGCCCCCACTGTCCCCACCGAAACCACCCAGGAACCGGAAACGCCCAGCCAAGGGGAGACCCGGCCATGACCCGCCTCCTGGACAGCATCCACTCCCCGGCCGAGCTGCGCGAGCTGGC
>NZ_JAZKRM010000017.1:0-58873 GCF_036628635.1 Thiohalorhabdus sp.
GGGTTGGGTGCCGGGTTCGTCGAGGCGACGGCTCGCGCGGCGTAGCCGCGCTCCTGCAACGCCTTCCAACCAACCGAGCCCAACACTGTCCGAAAAGGACTAAGGGATATCATGGTCCATATTTCGGCAGCCGGATTCCTGGCGGCGGCTCTGGCCTTCCTGGCGGTTGCGACGGTACTGGCCATCGGTTGGCGGCGAGGCAGGGCAACCGGCGGCCTCCTGCTGGTCGCCGTCCTGGTGTCGGCGCTATGGGGGGCGGGACTGGCCGGCCTGCACTGGGCCGATGCGCTTAATGCCCATTGGGTGGCCTTGTTGGATGCCCTGCGCCTTGGCGGGTGGCTGGCCTTCCTCCTGAGCCTGGTCCGGCTGTCCGCTCCCCCCTTGGCCTTCCGCGCCCTCGCCGGCATCTGCGGGGTGGTAGTGGCCGGAGCGAGCCTCGCCGCACTAAGTGGGATCGCCCTACCCGGGGGAGTCCCCGCCTGGGGCTCGTCCTTGCCTAGCATGGCGGGCATTGCCGGTGCGGTGCTTGGGCTCGTGCTGCTGGAGCAGGTCTATCGCAATACCCGCGAAGAGGGTCGTTGGGCCCTGAAGCACCTCTTCCTGGCCGTTGGCACCCTGCTCGTCTTCGACCTCTTCCTTTTCGCCGATGCCCTCCTCATGCGGGTCCCCGATTTTGACCTGTGGGCGGCCCGGGGCTACGTGAACGCCCTGCTGGCGCCTTTGATCGCGGTGGCTGCCGCGCGCAACCCCGAGTGGAATCTGGACGTCTATGTCTCGCGGCGATTCGTGCTGCACACCGCCTCGCTCATGGGCGCCGGGGTGTATCTCCTGGTCATGGCCCTAGCCGCCTACTCCATCCGCATCTATGGGGGTGCCTGGGGTGGGCCGGTGCAGTTCGTGTTCCTGGTCGGGTCCCTGGTGCTGCTTCTTGTGGTGGCCTTCTCCGGTCAAATCCAGGCCCGCATGCGGGTTTTCTTCAGCAAGCATTTCTTCAACTACCGCTATGATTACCGGGAGGAATGGCTGCGGTTTACCCGCACCCTGACCGCCGAGGAAGGCAACATTCCCCTGAAGCAGCGGGTGATCCAGGCCGTGGCCCAGGTGGTCGAGAGTCCCGGCGGCATGCTCTGGCAGGAGCGCGATGGCTTCCTGGTCCCGACTGCACTCTGGAACATGTCCGAGCCGGAGGAGGCGCAGGAGCCCGCGTTTGGAGACCTGGTTTCCTTTCTGGAAGGCCAGGAATGGATCCTCACGGTCGATGAGTGGCGGCAGAATCCTGAATGGTACGGCGGGCTCGATATGCCCCCCTGGCTGGCCGGCCTGGCCCGTGCCTGGCTGTTAGTCCCGCTCCTTCACCGGGACCGGCTTCAGGGCTTTTTGGTCCTGGCGCGCTCCCGGGCGGGTAACCTGGAGTTGAATTGGGAGGATTTCGACCTGCTCAGGACCCTGGGCCGTCAGGCGGCTAGCTACCTGGCCCAGGAGGAAGCCGCAGAGGCCTTGGGCCGCGCTCAGCAGTTTGAGACCTTCAATCGGCTGTCGGCCTTCGTCCTGCACGATCTCAAGAACATCATCGGTCAGCTGTCCATGCTCGCCCGCAATGCCCGTCGGCATGCCGACAACCCCGAGTTCATGGCCGATGCCGTCACCACCATCGAGCATTCGGTGGGGCGCATGAACCAGCTGATGGCCCAGTTGCGCGGGGGCGTCCAATCTGACCGGGTGGCCCAGGTGGACCTGGCTGCCGCCGTCCAGGAGGCGGCGGGCCCGCACGGAACCGGAAGTCCCGAACCGAAGCTGGATCTGCCGGAGGAAGGCGTTCGGGTCGAGGCCGATCGAGGGCGGTTGATAGCGGTCCTCGGGCATGTGATCCAGAATGCCCGGGACGCAACCCCCGAGGAAGGCTCGGTCCGCGTGGCCTTGACTCGCGAGGGGGAATGGGCCCAGGTGGACGTAGTGGACAGCGGTACCGGCATGGATTCCGAGTTTGTCCGCGAGCGCCTGTTCCGCCCGTTCGATACCAGCAAAGGGGATACCGGTATGGGGATCGGGGCCTATGAAGCCCGCGAGTACGCCCGGGAGCTCGGCGGCGATGTGGAGGTCTACAGCGCCTCCGGTAAGGGAACCCGGTTTCGGTTCCGGCTTCCGGCCTCGGTGGGGGCAGCGAGCGCGCAGCCTCCGGTCGGCGAGGTTTCCAATTGAGCTCGGCGGAGCGCACAGTCCTGGTGGTGGAAGACGATCCCGGGGTCCAGACCCAGGTTCGCTGGTCGCTGGATAATTTCCAGGTGGTGGCCGCCGGGGATCGGGAGGAGGCGCTGGCTCAGCTGCGGCGCCACGAGCCCCAGGTGGTGACTCTCGATCTGGGCCTGCCTCCGGATCCGGGCGGAGCCTCGGAGGGGCTTGCCGCCCTCCAGGAGATTCTGAGCCTGGCACCGCGCTGCAAGATCGTGGTTATAACCGGTAACGAAGAGCACGAGAACGCGGTGAAGGCGGTCGGCCTGGGGGCCTACGATTTCTACCAGAAGCCCATCGAGCCGGAGCTTTTCGCCACCATCCTGGAGCGGGCCTTCCGGCTTTACGATCTGGAGATGGAAAATCTGCGTCTGTCGCAGCAGCAAGGCCCCTCTCCCATCGGCAGCATCGTCGCTGCGAGTCCCGAGATGGACGAGGTATGCCGCACCGTGGAGAAGGTGGCCGGGGCGGAGGCGACCACCTGTCTGCTGGGGGAGAGCGGTACCGGCAAGGAGCTGGTGGCCCAGGCCCTGCATCACCTCAGCCCCCGTGCTGAAAAGCCGTTCGTGGCCATCAATTGCGCCGCCATTCCGGAAAGCCTTTTGGAAAGCGAGCTGTTCGGCTACGAGAAGGGCGCCTTCACCGGGGCCACCAGCCGCCGCCTCGGCAAGATCGAGCATGCCCACGGCGGCACCCTGTTCCTCGACGAGATCGGGGACATGCCCCTGCAGCTCCAGGGCAAGCTGCTGCGGTTTTTGCAGGAGCGAATGGTTGAGCGGATCGGTGGGCGCGAGGAGATCCCGGTGGACGTCCGGATCGTCTCCGCGACCAACCATGACCTGAGCGAGCTCATCGGGCGCGGCGAATTCCGGGAGGACCTGTATTACCGCCTTTGCGAGATCACCATACGCATTCCGCCGCTACGCGAGCGCGAGGGCGATGCCGCCCTGATCGCGCGCTCCCTGATCGAGCGCTACGCGGCCGAGCAGGGACGCAAGGTGCCGGCCCTGAACGCCGAGGCCCTCAACGCCATCGAGGCCTACGACTGGCCGGGCAATGTCCGGGAGCTGGAAAACCGGGTCAAGCGGGCGGTGATCATGGCGGAGGGCGCCCACATTACGCCGGCGGACCTGGAGCTGGAGGTTTCCGGCAAGGAGCCGCTGCCCCTGAACCTCCGTATGGTCAGGGACCAGGCGGAGCGCCAAGCCCTTACCCGGGCCATGCACCATGCCGGTAACAACCTCTCCCACGTGGCCAGTTTGCTCGGGATTACCCGCCCGACCCTTTATTCCCTGCTGGATAAGCACGAGATGCGTCCCGAGCGGAACGCCAAGGCAGGAATTCAACATGAGCAATAGCAAACCGTTTGGGGCAGTGCCCTGGATCTGGCTTCTTATCTCCCTGCTCCTTGCCCCGTGGGCCCTCGCCGAGACCCCGGATGTGGCAAAGGCCCGGGCATACCTGGATGCCGGCAAGGCCCGGACAGCGGTCATCACCCTGAAGAACCGTCTGCAGGAGGAGCCCGAGGACGCCGCGGCCCGGCTGCTGCTGGGGCGGATCTACCTGGGCATGCGGGATTTCCCGTCGGCGGAGAAAGAACTGGAACGGGCTCGTGACCTCGGGGCCCAGCGAGAAAAATGGCTCCCCGCACTCGCCGAGGCCCGGCTGCGCCAGGGGCGTCTCGAAGAGGCCCTGGGCCTGCTGGATCCCGCGGAGGCTGATACGGCGGCGCTGAAGGCGCGCATTGCCGTCCTGCGCGGGCGCATCCTGGGGTCTCAGGGACGGGCCGAGGAAGCCGGCGAGGCCTACGACCGTGCTACCCACCATAAGGAAGGCTTCCTTCCCGCCCAATTGGGTCACGCCCGTCTGGCTCTGAAGGCCGGTGAGCAAGAACGGGCGGAGAAGCTCCTGCAGCGAATCCGGAAGCGGGACCCGGAGAGGGCCAAGGCGTGGCTCCTGACCGGAAAGCTGCGCTTTGGCCAAGGAAAGGCGCAGGGAGCCGCCACCGCCTACGAGCGCGCTGTTGAGCTGGACCCGGAAAACCCCCGCCCCGCCCTCGGTCTGGCCGCAGTCCGGCTCGCCATCGGGGAGACCGCCGCTTCCCGGGAGGTCGTCCAGAAGTGGCTGGACAAGGGGATCACGAGCCCCCGTTTTCGCTTCCTCAAGGCCCTGATCGCCCTTCGGCAGGACCGGGCCGACGAGGCCCGCTCGATCCTGGAATCCCTGGTGGCTCGCCACGAGCTGCCTCCCGCGCACCTCCATCTGGGGCGTTTGGCCTTCCAGGAGGAGCGGTACGAGACCGCGGTCCACCACCTGCGCCGCTACCGGGAGCACCATCCCGACAAGGTCCCCCCGGCCAAGCTGCTGGCGGTGACCTGGCTGCGCAAGGGCGCCCCGGAGCGGGCGGTTCAGGTGCTGGCGCCCCTGCGGCAGGCCGGCCGGCAGGATCCCGGTTTCCTGGCCCTTCTGGGTCGGTCCCGGATCGGGGCGGGGGCGGCCGATGCCGGCTTCCGAGACCTGCAAGAGGCGGCCCGGATCGCGCCCAAGGACAAAGGCATCCGGGCCCAGGTGGCCCTGGGCTATCTGGCCGGGGGGCGGACCCAAAAAGCGGTGCCTGCCCTGCAGAAGGTCATCGAGCTAAACCCGGACCAGGTGGGGGCGCGTTACCTCCTGGTTCTCAACCACGTGCAGGCCAAGAACTTCGCAAAGGCCGCCGCGGCCGCCGAGGAGCTGGTTAAGCGAGACCCCGATAACCCGGTGGGTCAGAACCTGGTGGGACTGGCCGTCTGGGGAGAGGGCAAAACCGAACGGGCCCGCAAGCAGTTCCGCTCCGCTTTGGACGCCGCTCCCGATTTCCAGGGCGCTCGCCTCAACCTGGCCCGGATGGATCTGCAGGCGGGGATGCCCGAGGAAGCCCGGAACCGGTTCAAGAGAGTCCTTGACAAAGAGCCGGACAACCGCGGCGCCCTTCTGGGCATGGTCGAGCTGGCCAAGCGGGCGGAGGACAAGAAAGCCTATGGCCGATGGCTGGAGCGGGCCTGGTCGGCGCACGCCCCCGATCCGGCTATCGGCCTGAAGCTTGCGCGCTTACGGGTGGAAAAGGGCAACCTCCTGCCCGCTCTGGAGATCGCCCGGGACCTGGAGGGGGCCCACCCCGATGATCCGCGCGTCCTGGCCCTCCTGGGTCGAGTGCAGCAGGCCAACGGCAACCTGGCCAGTGCCGCCACCGCCCTGGAGCGGCTGGTGGAGCTCCGGCCCCAGTCACCGGGGGCGCGGGTTTCCCTGGCCAAGGTCCACCGCTCACGGGATAAACGGGATGCAGCGGGCAAACAGATCGACAAGGCCCTCGAGCTGGATCCCGAGCACGCGGGGGCCTTGCTACTCCGGGCAAGGATGGCCCTGGCGGACGGGGAAGACGGCCGTGCCCTGGAGCTGGGCGAGCGGCTCAGCCGGGCCACTCCGGAATCCCCAATGGGGCAGCTGGTGATGGGGCAGGCCCATGTGAAGGCGGGGGAGAAGGAGGCCGCCGAGAAAGCCTTCCAGGCCGCCCTGGAGCGGGGACCCAACCGCCCGGCCGCTCTGGCCCTTTTCCGCATCCGGCAAGGTCAGGGCCGGGTGGCGGAGGCCGAGGCCGCCTTGCAGCGCTGGCTGGAGGCCCGCCCGGGGGACGCCGACGTGCGCGTCCTCCTGGCCCAGTACCGCCAGTCCCAGGACGACACCGGCGGGGCCATCCAGGCCTACGAAAAGGCCCTCGAATCCGCCCCGGAGCGGCCCAGTCTGCTCAACAACCTTGCCTGGCTGTACCTTAAACAGGACGATCCGCAGGCCCTGGCGTACGCCCGCAAGGCCCACGAGCTGGCCCCCGACCGTCCCGAGATCACCGACACCCTGGGCTGGGCCCATGTGCGGCTGGGCCAGGTCCAAAAAGGCCTGCGGCTGCTGGAGGACGCTGCCATCCACGCTCCCCACATCCCCTCCATCCGTTACCACCGGGCGGCCGCTCTGGCGAAAACGGGGCGGGAAGGGGAGGCCCGCGAGGAACTGGTGCAGTTGCTGGATTCTGACAAGGCGTTTAATGATGCCGAGGAGGCCCGCAGCCTGCTGCGCTCTTTGAAGGAGGAATCCGGCCGGTAAGCCGGTCTTTGGGTTCGGGTGGCTCCGGCCACTTGCCACAAGGTGGCAAGGCAAGCTAAATCACCCCCGCCCTCGGAAGGGCAAGGGTGTATACCAAAAAGCATCGGGGCGTCAGGCTGCCCCGATGCTCTTCATGCTTAGTAGCAGGCTGAGGGTTTAGCCGGCCTTGCGCCAGCGGGCCGCCCCCATGGCCGCCAGTCCGATCCCCGCGAGGGCCAGGGGAGCCGGTGCAGGGGCCGGGGTGGGCTCTTGTTGCTGGATCTCCTGCACCTTGATATCCACAAAGGCATTGGTGAAGGAGGTTGCCGTATCGCCGCCAGCGCGGAGCTGGTTGAGGTCCCAGGCGGCCCCACCGATGCTTAGGGCTAGATCCACATAGTCGCTCTCGGTGGATCCATCGCCGCCGGTATTGGTTGCTCCGGAGCAGGTGGTGAACCCGCCTGAGCCGTCGGCGACATACCCTGTACCGGAGGCGTCCTTGCCAAGAGCCGCCGAGCCGTCGTCGCATTCGAAGCTCGCATCGACTACGGCGTTCAGGAGGGCATTGTTACCGTTCAACTGGCTCTTGATCCCGGACTTGGTCAACGATGCATCTTCCACATCCCGGTCCTCGTCGGTGGCCAGGATCAGGTTGGTCGCCGCTCCGGGGCGCAGGCTGTAGTTGTCGAAGAAGAAGTCGATGCCGTCATAGCCGTCTTCGTCGCTACCGGAAGTGAAGAAGTCGTTGTCGTACGAACCCGACCCGAACCAATCCGAGTCCCCTTCCTGGTGCTTGTGTGGGGCATCGTCAGGCCTGGACGAGTCATCATGGCCACCGAACCCGACCTTGGCGTAGCGGTTGCTGTCCGGGGCGGTGCCCACCCCAGCCCCGGTGAGCCCGGCCTCCAGGTCGCTGATCATGCCGGGCAGCCACCCCTGCTCGGTATCCATGGAACCGGACTCGTCCACAATGGTGGCTACGTCCGCCTCAGTGGGGACGGCGTGGGCGTAGCCTGTGCCCACAATTAGGGCAAGGGCTGTTGCGAGGGGGGTAAAAAGCGGTTTGGCCATTTGGGCCTCCTGCTGAGTTACGGGCCTTAGGGGGGACAAGGGGTGGACGGGGTTACCGCCCCTCCCCTTTTCGAGCTTAATGCAATCCCTGTGCCATAAAAAAATAAAATAAAAACAAAGGGATAGGCGATTAGTCCTGTGCAGCTTTCAGGTCGTGTTAAGGAATCCGACACTTGGGAGGGCGGTTGGCAGGCTTCAGCAGCCTTTTCCTGGGCCTCTTCCCTTGCCCCGTTGTTGCCAACGTGTTGGGGCTATAGGCAACCGGGGACTACGATGTCCTGGTTTTGGGAAGATGCTGCCCCTATCCGCCAGGGTTTTTTTCGAAAAGCCATATACCATGTTTGCTAGCAGGCCCACCCTGTAAAATGAAGTGACACAAGAAAGGGGTCGGTGGGAGCGTGGGGACGTCCGGAGCGGACAGACCGCCCTGGCAGGGATGGCCGGAAAAGCCTAATAAGGCCCCGGGTGGCTCTGTGGCTAGCGGCCTCGTCAAGGAAGGGAATATGGCCGAAAATTACTATCTGACCCGCCAGCCGGTTCTGGACGTGGCCTGGCACTTGGTGGGGTACAGCATCCGGGTTCAGGGCGGCGGTGGGGTGGACGAGCCGGATCCAAGATCCGCCGGGGCCCGCACGCTGCTAACCGTGATCAATTCCCCCGGCTTCGCCCGAATGGTAGGCCGACGCCGGATCTTCGCCGACCTGCCCGGGGAGTTCCTTTACCACGAGCTGGGCAGCTTCCTTAACGGCGCCGGCTCGGCCCTCATGCTGCCCCAGTCCGATGCCGAGCCCGGCCTCGAGGAGGCCGTGCGAGCAAGGCGCGCCGAATTCTTCCAGGTGGGGTTTGAGGTGACTGGCCCCGTGGCGGACGGTGAGCTTCTGGGCCGCACGGCGGATGTTCTGCGCTTCGACCTGGATTGTTTCCCGGACCCCCCCGACCTGAGCGCGACGGTGGCGCCTTTTCGCAGCGGCGGTGCCGGGTGGCTCGCCGCCGGGGTTCATACCCAGCAGACCTTCCAGCGCTGCCGGGTTCTGGGCTTTTCCATGTTCCAGGGCTCGTTCTTCACCAAGCCCACCACCTTCACCAGCGATGTCCTGAGCCCTCGCCAGACGGCGCTGATCGAGCTGTTCCGCGAGCTCAGCGGGGACGCCGAGTTCGCCAAGATCGAGTTCAGCTTCAAGAAGCATCCCGACCTGGCTGCCCAGCTCCTCGAGCTGCTGAATTCCGCTGCCTTCCGGCGGCAAAAGCCCATCCATTCCCTCAGGCAGGCGCTGGTTGGACTGGGCATGCGTAACCTGCGGAAATGGGTCGCTTTGCTGCTGTTGACGGACGAGGACGGTAGCGAGGCCCAGGCCGCCCTTCTGGACGAGGCCTTGATCCGTGCCCGCACTATGGAGCTCGGGTCTCAGCGGATCCAGCCCGGCGACCGTTTTGCCGGCAGCGCCTTCCTTACCGCCATCCTTTCGGTGCTGGAACCGGTTCTGAAGCGCCCCGTGGAGCAGCTGGTGGCGGATTTGAATCTGGAGCAGCCCATCGCGGATGCTCTGCTGGAGCGCAAGGGGGAGCTGGGCGAGCTTCTGGCGACCGTCGAGCAACTGCGAGATCGGCGGCGGCTGCCTGACGAGGTGGTCATCGGCGAGACGCGCTTCCGGTCTGGGGACTGGTTCGGGTACGAAGAGCAGGCCGCTTTTGAGGACGCCCAGTTGATTTGAGGGGTGCTCCTGGTTATCCCGGAAAAGAATTGGAGGAGCGCGATTTATCGGGCTGGCCGTTCTGGGGCTGCCCATACCTCAGCGGGGCTCACCTTGTCCCCATGTCGGCTTGGGGCCGTGAAAAAGGGCATTGAACTGCGAACTTGGGCTTGGACTGAAGGAAAGGGGCAACCCATTAAGGACAGGGCTGAAACCCGATCCCCCGAGGATTTTCTTTGTCAGGTCCCGGCAACCTTGATGGTTTCCGTCTCCTCAGTACGCCACGACACCGAGAGGGTGCGATCACAAACCCCAAAAAGCCCAGTGGTAACCGGGCGGGCTGCTTCGTGGGCCTGTTTCTGGCGGGGTGATCAATCCCTGTTAAATTGGATGGGAGGCGGTCTGGCTACTGAGCTGCCCTGAGCAGGGGCCAAACGCCTTGGGTTAGGCCAAGGAGCTGGCCATTGCCTGCGCCCCATAGCAAGACATGCGAACAGCAGCGGGTCGGTGATCTCCGGCACATGGCCCCCGGCTACCCAGCGCTGGGTCCATTCAATTGTCCCGAGCAAAGCCACCCCGAAAAGGGTAGCGGTGGCCCATCGGAAGCCGGCGGTCAGCAATAACTCCAGGAGAAGCCCGTACCAGAACAGCTTTTCCAGAGCTACCCAGGGCCCTACCAGAGAGCCACTTTGCATAAATCCGGCCAGGGGGAGCCAATGGAAGGTGGCTGGGCTGGCCCTCAGGGTGGCCGGGGCCGCCAGGCCCGACCAGATCAGAAAGACCACCACTAGGGCCAACAGCCCCCAAACCTGGCGTCTTTGGGCCACCGGCATCAGCCCCAGGAGCAAACCCAGAGCACCGCCCAGGCAAAACGAGAGATCCGGAGCCCGGTAGAGCACCAGAACCTGGGCAGCAACTACCGCCATCAGGGCCGTGATGGGACCTGCCCGGTCCCACGGCAAGCGAACGCAATGGCGCCAGAGAAAAGCGAAGGCCGCCCAGCCGGCCATGGCCTCCAGAAAGGCAAGGGATTCGAGGCGGGGCCGCAGCAGCAGGGGTTTAAGGCCGTCCTTGATAGCGGCCCAATCCAGGCTGGGCACGAAAGGAAAGGTTGCAGCGGCTAGCCAAAGGCCCAGAAGGGCTATGGCAAAGCGGGAAGGGGGCCCGTCCGGGAGCCCCTGCCGGGGCCTTGGCAGGGCGGGGATCAAGGCGCCGCCAAGGGCGCCGGTGGTGTTCCAGACGGCATCCCACAGGCTTGGCACCCGTTCCGGAATGTAAACCTGCATGACCTGAAGGCCGAACCCGAAGACCACACCGCCTATCAGGGCCCAGGTCGGCCCGGTGAGCCAGGAATCCGTGCGCCGGGCGATGAGGAAGCCCAGCGGCACGAAAAGCAGGATATTGGCCAAGCTGTTTCCGAAGTACAGGTTATGAGCCTGCAGGGAAAGCAGATGACGCCACGCCCCTTCCGGGGGCGAGCCGACGAAATGGAAGGGGTAGGCCGAGGCGTACCACAGCAGGCCGCCAACCAGGAAGATGGGCCATAATGGGGCCGGGCGGCGAGCGCTAGGGATTGGGGCGGCCATGTCGCCAACCGAAAAGACCGGCCGCCATACCTGCGCCCAGGGCGTTCGCGAGCCCATCGGTTGCCGATGGGAAGCGTCCCGGTACAAAGGCTTGATGCCATTCGTCCAGAATCCCGTAGCCAACGGTTAGCGAAATCCCGGCAGCCAGCGCGGCCCCTAGGGGGAGATGGCGAAGCAGTCCCCGGAACCAAAGCCAGCCCAAAAGCCCGTAGGCCGGCAGATGCAAGCCATTCTGGACGGTAGGCGGCACCCAGGCGAAGGACGCGGCCAGGCCTTCCGGATCCTGGTCGGGTACCTGGCCGGGGATGGAGGAAAGCCCAAATAGAACCGCCATATAGAGGACGGGCCAGACTGGCCAAGCGAAGGCCTTAACCTGCCCGGGATCCGCGGGATTGAGCCGAGGGGATCCCGTTTTGGCCGCCTTAATCATTGCCTCCGCCCTTGCCGCTCATCCGGCTCTCCCAGTCCAGGGCCGTGCGCACGATGAGCTCGAGGTCGTCGTAATGGGGCTGCCAGCCCAGGACTCGCTGGATCTTGTCGGCCTGGGCGATCAGAGTCGCCGGATCCCCGGCCCGTCGCCCGGCCTCCTGGATGGGTAGGGTTCGTCCGTGGACCCGTTGGACCGTATCCAGCACCTCGCGGACGGTGGCGCCGTGGCCATAGCCCACGTTCAGAACAGCGGATGCGCCGCCTACCCGAAGATGGTCCAGAGCGCGCAAGTGGGCGTCGGCCAGATCCTCCACGTGGATGTAATCCCGGACCCCGGTGCCGTCCCGGGTGGGGTAGTCGGTACCGTATATGGCCAGATGGTCCCGCTTCCCCAGGGCGACCTCACTGGCTACCTTGATCAGGAGGTGGGCATCCGGGGTGGATTGGCCGATGCGCCCTTCCGGCTCGCACCCGGCGACATTGAAGTAGCGCAGGGTGATGTGGCGTAGGTCGGAGGCCTCGGCCAAGTCCTGAATCATCCATTCGCTGGCGAGCTTGGAGCTGCCGTAGGGGTTGATCGGCCGGGTAGGGGCGTCTTCTGCGACGGGTACCTCTTCGGGGAGCCCGTAGACCGCTGCGGTGGAGGAAAAAATGAAAATATTGATGCCGGAATCGGCGCATGCTTCGAGCAGGGCGTGGGTGGCCAGTGTGTTGTTGCGGTAGTAGGCCAGCGGCTGCTCCACCGATTCGGGGACAACCGTGCTGGCGGCGAAATGGAGGACCGCTTCTACCGCGTAGTCACGGATCAGGGACTGAACCAGATGGAAATCACCCGCCGAGCCCACCACGAGGTCGCCGTGCAGGACCGCATCCCGGTTGCCGGTGGACAGGTCGTCCAGGATCACCAGCCGTTCGCCGCGCTCGCCCAGCCGTCGGACGACGTGGCTTCCAATGTAGCCGGCACCGCCGGTCACTAGGATGGTTCCGGGCAAGGGGGGTCCTCCATTGGTTTTTTTGTAGGAGCCCGATTGATCGGGCAGCCCGTTTGGCACTCGGGTTGAGCCATCGACACCTCGCGCGGCAGAGCCGCGCTCCTACGGGGGGCTATGTTGGCATAGGGGTCCGGATCCTTGGGCCAATCTTTGGTTCGGCTCCCCGGCCCAGGCAACGGCTCGCCCGGCGAAGCAGGGCTCCTACGGGGGCCATGGTAGGCGTAGGAGCCCGATTTATCGGGCGAGCCGTGGGTTTTCCCGACAGGGTCGAGTCCCCCTCCTTATAGGCTCCAGTAGCGCAGGTCGGAGCGCACCTCACCAGGGTCCAGACTGGCCTTGAGGTCCACCAGAGCCCCGCCTTCCGAAATCCGGTCCGAGAGCGCGTCGGCCCCCCGTTCGTTGTAGGCGCGATGGGGGACAGCCAGGATCAGGGCGTCCAGCTCCCGCATTTTCTCGATGCCGGCGAGCTCGAAGTCGTATTCGTCGGCTACCTCGCCGGGATCGGCCCAGGGGTCGTGGATTATCGGCTCGATTCCGAAATCGCGGAGCTCGCGGATGATGTCGGGTACCCGGCTGTTGCGGATGTCCGGGACATCCTCCTTGAAGGTGATACCCAGCACCCCCACCCGCGATTGCCTAACTCGGCGGTCCGCCTCGATCAGCAGCTTGACCGTGCGCTGGGCGACATAGGTGCCCATACCGTCATTGATGTGGCGCCCGGCCAGGATGACCTGGGGGTGATAACCCAGGGATTCGGCCTTGGCGGTGAGATAATAGGGATCCACGCCGATGCAGTGCCCCCCCACCAGACCGGGCGAGAACGGCAGAAAATTCCATTTGGTCCCGGCCGCCGCGAGGACGTCTTTGGTGCGCACGCCGATACGGTCAAAGATCAGGGCCAGCTCGTTCATCAGGGCGATGTTGAGGTCACGCTGGGTGTTTTCGATGACCTTGGCCGCCTCCGCGGTCTTGATGTCGGGGGCGCGATGGATGCCGGCCTCGATGATGCCGCCGTAGATCCCGGCGGTGCGTTCCAACGCGTCCTCATCCTGCCCCGAAACCACTTTCACGATCCGGCTCAGGGTGTGCTCCCGGTCCCCTGGATTGATGCGCTCTGGGGAATACCCCAGCTTGAAATCCGTTCCCGCTCTCAGGCCCGAATACTCGGCCAGGATGGGGCCGCAGAACTCCTCCGTGGCGCCGGGGTAGACCGTGGATTCGAAAACCACCAATGCGCCCCGGCTCAGGACGGGACCAATGGTTTGGCAGGCCCGGCGCAGGGGCTCCAGATCCGGCTGGCGGTTGCCGTCCAGGGGCGTCGGAACAGTCACCACGAACACGGTGCAGCCGGCCAGATCCGGGCTGTGGCTGGTAAATGTCAGGGGGGCTTGCTGGAGGTCGCCCTCGTTGACCTCCCCGGTGGCATCCCGACCTTCCTGCAGGGCCGCGACCCGGCTACGACTGATATCGAAGCCCACGGTGTCGGGGTATTGGCGGGAAAGAGCCAGGGCGACGGGCAGGCCCACGTACCCGAGCCCGACGACGGCAATGCGTTCCTGCACGAAGGTCTCCTATTCCAAAAGGTGGTGTGCCTTGCCCAATTAGGAACCTGATTACCCCAAAGGGTCAGCCAGGCTAGCCGGTGCCTGTTGTAGGAGCCCGGCTTCGCCGGGCGAGGTTTTGGATGGGCCGAGCCGGAGGCGAACGGCTCGCCCAATGAATTGGGCTCCTACATAAAAATCGGGTGCGGCTAGATACGGCTGAGCCTTTTGGGTAATCAGGATTAGGGAAGCCCCAGGGGGGCGATACTAGCTTGGTAGCGGCCAGAGCGCATCCCCACCGGTTGGCGTCAAATATGTTACTAAGTTCTAAATTTGCCAAATCATTTTTTCAAAAACGGTCGCTACGGGTTTTCCCGGATGGAAAAATCAATCCCCGACCGTAACGGTACATCTTCATAATCGTTTGAAAGAAACGGAAAAACAAGTTGTAAAAAAAATTTGACAGAGAAAAATTCATTTTACAAGGGCCATGGATCTTTACGATAATAGATCGCTTCACATTAAAGATTGGGGGGAATGGGGCAAGGGGCCGTGCGCCCCTGGGAGACTCACCAATGGGTACCATTACCCTCTTCAAGCACCATCTCAAAGCCGCCAACCTGGTGGTGGGCCTGCTCGATTTCCTCGTAGTCTTCGGTTCCATCCTGGTGGGGGCGCATTTCCGCTTTTTCGGTCAGGAGCGGACATTCCTCGAACGTTTGCCTATCTTTGCGCCCGGGGCACTGGCAGTGGCCGCCGTGGTGCTCGCCACCATGCTGGCAACGGGCTTGTACCAGCGGCGCTCCCGTTACGGGCTGAGCTGGCTCCTTCCCCGGCTGGTCATCGCCTTCGGGCTGAGCTTGATCGTCCTGGGCGCCGTCTTCTACCTGTTTCCCACCCTTTACCTGGGTCGGGGTATTATCGCCCTCGGGTTGGGCTTTGCCCTGATCGGCATCCTCGCCCTGCGCTGGCTGTTCGTTACCTTGCTCGGCCATGCCGGGTTTCGGGACCGGGTGCTCGTGCTGGGCACGGGCAAGGGGGCCCGGGCCCTGGAGCAGTATCGGCGCGATGGCGAGTGGTACGACAAGGATCTGGTCGGGTACGTCCACATCGAGCCGGATACGCCGATGGTATGCACCTCTCAAGTAGTGGAAAAGGACCGGCCGCTGCCGGCCTTGGCCGAACGCTTCGACGCCGACGAGCTGGTGGTGGCGGTGGATGAGCGCCGCAATATCCTGCCTGTGCAGGATTTGCTGGAGTGCCGCATCCAGGGGCTGGAGGTGACCGACTTACTGACCTTCCTGGAGCGGGAGACCGGCAAGGTCAAGCTCGATCTGGTGCCGCCGAGCTGGTTCACCTACAACCCGGGGTTTCTCTATAGGGGAATGGCGCGTCGGGCGGTCAAGCGCGTTGTGGATCTGGCAGTGGGGGGTTTGCTCCTGGTCGTGACTAGCCCGCTGATGCTTGCCGCCTCTCTGGCGATCGGGATCGAAAGCGGTTTCCGGGGACCCATCCTGTATCGCCAGACCCGGGTAGGTGAGGACGACCGGCCGTTCCAGATCCTTAAATTCCGCAGTATGCGTGTGGATGCCGAGCAGTTCGGGGCGATCCAGTGGGCCGAGGAGGAAGATCCGCGCATCACCCGGTCGGGCCGCGTTCTGCGTAAGTATCGGTTGGATGAGCTGCCTCAGATCCTCAACATCCTGAGCGGGGAAATGAGCTTCGTGGGCCCGCGTCCCGAACGGCCGGAGATCGAGGAGGATCTGCTCAAGGATCTGCCGTATTACACCGAACGCTACCGGGTGAAGCCCGGCCTTACGGGGTGGGCCCAGATCAGCTACCCGTACGGGGCCTCACGGCAGGATTCCTTCGAAAAGCTTCAGTACGACCTCTACTATGTAAAGAACTACAGCCTGTTCCTGGATCTGCTGATCCTCATGGTGACCACGGAGGTGGTGATCTGGGGCAAGGGGTCTCGCTAAGCCCAGCCTCCGATCCACTAGCAGGGACTGATGGGTGGCCGTGGTCAATCCCTCGGCCGTCGGATTCCTGGCCGCCCCTTCGGCCTTTTTGGAGGTCGCCAGGGTGCTTGTATCGCCGGGCGGGGCCGAGCAACCGGATCCGTGCTTGGACTGGTGCTGCTGGAACAGGTCTATCGCAATGGCCGTCCGAACAGCCGCTGGGCCCTCAAGTACCTGTGCCTCGGGCTGGGTATCCTGTTTGTCTTTGAACTCTTCCTTTACGCCGATGGCTTGCTGACGCAGGAGCCCGATCCCGATGTTCGGGCGGCCCGGGGCTACGTCAATGCCCTCGCGGCCCACCTGTTCCCCGCCAACGACTCGCGCAATCCCGAATGGTCCCGGGACGTCTAACTCCAGGCGGATCGGGCTGCATACCGCATCGCTCAAGGCGCCGGCATCTACCTGCTGGTTATGGACCTGGCGGCCTATCCATCCGGATCTGTGGCGGGGCCTGGGACGGACCGGTGCAGCTGGTCTTTCTGGTGGGCGCCTTGTTGCTCCTGCTGGTGTTGGCCTTATCGGACCGGATCCGGGCCCGCTCCAGGGGCTGATCAAGTGGGGTTCCGCAAGGGGGATTCCGTTAACGTGCCTTTAAATTTGCCCAGGCTGTGGCCTTAATTAGGTCCCCTTAGACTCCCCTAGGGGCAGAGGGGGGACCAAGAAGGGGAGGGGTCTTTTAACCCCCCGGCAGGATGAAGGTTCGCCGAACGAGAAGGTTAGGGGAGCACCACATGGACCGCCAGCCCATGGAGGGTAGGGGATTCACCGAGCTCCAGCCGCCCCCCGTAAGCCTCAACAATGTCGCCGACAATGGCCAGACCCAGGCCCTGGCCTTCGGCGGTCTCGTCGAGCCGGCTTTCCCGGCCGAGGAGGCCGTCCCGGTGGGCCACCGGCACCCCGGGCCCATCGTCGGCGACAGTCAGGTCCATACCCCTGTCCAGCGCCAGGGTCACCCGGACCTCCGAGGTGGCCCATTTGCAGGCGTTGTCCAGGAGGTTCCCGGCTAGCTCCAGCAGGTCCTCGCGGTCGCCGAAGGGGGTGCCCGGATCCGGGCCGTGGTAGCGGATGGTCAGGTTCCGGTCGGCGTGGATGCGCTCCATGGTCCGGATTAGCGCGGGGATCTCGCGGCCGGGGTCGAAGCGCTGGCCGGGGGCGCCCGCGGCCAGCCGGGCCCGGCCCAGCTCCCGGTCAATGCGATCCTGGATCGCCCGGGCGGGCTCGAGGATTTCCTGGCGAGGCTCTCCATCGGTGGCGATGGCGGGGTCCTCTGCCGACTGGAACAGGCGCGTCAGCGGGGACTTGAGGCCGTGGGCGAGGTTGCCCAGGGCGTTGCGGGAGCGCTCCAGGCGCTCGCCCAGGACCCCGAGAAGGCGGTTGAGCTCCCGGACCAGGGGGCGGATCTCGGCCGGAACGTCCTCGGACAGGCCCTGTCGGTCGCCGCGCTCCAGGGCGCCGATCTCGTCCCGGAGGTCGCTCAGGGGGCGCAGGCCCAGGGCTATCAGAGCCCATTGGATCGCCAGCAGGGCGGCCGCCACCGCCAGCGAGACCAGGGCGTAGCGCCATTGGAAGGCGGTCAGCTCGTCCTTCAGGGAGGACAGGTCCTCCGCTGCTACCACCCGGACGGTTTCGCCGCTCTTCCGGAAGGCCGCGGATCGGACCAGGAGGGGCTGGTCCCGGGGGCCGTCGGCGTGGCGGCGGCGGACCTCGCCCACGGCGACCTCCGGTCGGGGCAGGTCGGCGTCCCACAGGGAGCGCGAGCGGATTATGCGGTCGCCTACCTGGACCCGGTAGTAGTGGCCCGAGTACGGACGCCGGTAGATGGCGTCGCTGGCCGTCATGCGCGGGCCGTCCGGACCAAAGGTCAGGCCGGCCAGCAGCCCTTCGGTGTCGTGGCGCAGCCGCTCGGCCACGTAGCCCTCGGCCGTATCGCGGATGGCGCCGCTGACCAGCCAGTACTGCAGGCCCAGGAGCAGCAACAGACTGAGCGACAATCCCACGGCCAGGCGGAGCTTGAGCGAGCTCACGGCACTAGCTCGTAGCCCTGGCCCCGCCGGGTACGGATGCGCTCGGCCCCGATCTTTTGCCGCAGGCGCCGGATGTAGACCTCCAGGACGTTGCTGTCGCGGTCGGCGTCGTACTCGTAGAGGTGATCGGTAAGCGCCGTCTTGGACAGAACCCGGCCGGGGTTGTGCATGAGGTAGCGCAGCAGGCTGAACTCGGTGGCGGTGAGCTCGTGCTCGGTGTCGTCCGGGGTGGTGACCATCTGGCGCGCCTCGTCCAGCTGCAGACCGGCCGTCCGCAGGGGGCCCGCGCTCCGGCCGTAGTGGCGCCGGAGCAGGGCCCCCAGGCGCGCCAGGAGCTCGGCCATGTGGAAGGGCTTGCCCAGGTAATCGTCGGCTCCGGCCTCGAAGCCCTCGACCCGCTCGTACCAGGCATCGCGGGCGGTCAGGATGAGCACCGGCAGGTCGACACCACCATCCCGCCAATCGGTTAAAACCTGCAGGCCGGAGCGCTCGGGGAGTCCCAGATCCAGGATCACGGCGTCGAAGGGCTCCTCCCGCCCCAGGTAGGCGGCCTCGGCGCCGTCGGCGGTGCTGTCGGCGGCGTAGCCCGCCTCGCGCAGCGCCTGCTGCAGGCGCTGCGCGAGCTCGGCATCGTCCTCCACCACCAGCACCCGCATCAGTGGTCTTGCGATTCCTCGTCGTAGCCCGTGACCCGCTCGCCCGTGCGGGCGTCGAAGAACAGCTCGCGCACCACGCCGTCGCTGTCCACCAGTTCCACCTCGTAGATCAGGCGCCCGCCGTCGCGCAGGAGCTCGGCCTCGATCAGGCGGGCCTCGGGGTAGCGCTGGCGCGCCCGCTCCACGAACGCCGCCAGGGACCGGATCTCGCCCTGCCGGTGGAGCTGGCGGATCGGGGGTAGGTCCTCATCCGCCTGCGCCGGTTCGGGGGCGACGGTGATACCCGTGGGTGCCCCGATCCCTACCGTATAGATGAGCACCCCTACCAACCCCCGGTTCATGGCCACTTCCCGGGGTCCAGGGCGTGCTTGCGGCCGGTGATCATGGCCCGGGGCAGGTTCTGGCCCTCGCGCAGGCTGGTCAGCACTACCCCGGCGATGTGCAGCCCCACCAGGAAAAGGGTGACGTTGGCGAAGAATTCGTGTAGCTCCTCCAGCGTTTCGGCCTCTTCGTGGTCCTCCCCGGATTCCTCGTGGCCGCCGGCCTCGTCGGCGCGGGCAGTGGCGACCACGTGCAGGGCGGTGCCGCCAACAGCATACCAGTCGCCCAGGGGACCGGCCTTTTCCTCCGCACCGTAGACCATTAGGCCGGTACCCACCGTGGCCGCCAACGACAGCAGCAGGGCCACGACCATGACCCCACCGGCCGGGTTGTGGCCGAGGTGGCGGGGCTCCCGGCTGCGGAACAGGTCGGCGACATAACGCCGCAGGCGGCCTGGGGAGGGCACGAAGTCCGCGAACCGGGCATGGCGGGGACCGATGACGCCCCATACGATCCTTATGGCGATCAGGGCCCCGATCAGATAACCGGCCCAGACGTGGACGGCCATGGGCTCCTCGACCACGAAATAGGCGACGAAGAAGGCACCGGCGAGCAGCCAGTGGGAGATGCGGATCCAGGGGTCCCAGACCCGAACCTTGCCGGGGTGTGGGGTGGTCGATGCGGCCATGGGCGTCTCCCGTTTTAGCTGAATGCCCGGGAGAGGATGGGGCATGGCGCTTAAACGGGGCTGAACGGGCCGGCGGTTTTTAGCCCTCGGCCACCCTCACCTGGTTACCGCCGCGGTCCTTGGCCTCGTGCAGGGCCTGGTCCAGGCGCTCCAGCAGGGTGTTGGCGGTGTCGCCGTGGTGGTAGGCAGTAACGCCCATACTGGTCTGGACCATGACCACCGGGGCGAAATCGTGGCGGGCGATGCGATCGTGGAGGTTGCCTGCCATGGTGCGGGCACCCGCCAGAGCGGTGTCCGGGGCGAGCACCAGGAAACGGTCCGCGCCCCAGCGGCCCAGGAAATCGGGGGCGCGCTTGTTGGCCGCGAGCAGGCTACCGAGCCCCTGTAGGACCTGATCGCCCGTCTCCCGGCCGTAATGGTCGTTGACCTGCTGGAACCGGTCCAGGTCGAGCAGGACCGCCGAAAGGGGGTTTCCGTAGCGTCGGGTGCGCTCGAGCTCCTGCGTGAAGCGATCCTCCAGGGCCGCAGGGGTCCAGGCCCCGGTGAGCCCATCCACCGTGGCCATGCGCTCCAGGTCCGCCTCCAGGGCCTTGCGATCGCTGATGTCCACCCCGAGTGCGGCCAGGAACCGGCGTTCGCCGACGGTCACAGGGGCTACCGAGAGCCTGTAGGGTACCTCGTCGCCGCTAGCGCCCCTGAGGTGGGCCTCGATCTCATGGTCGTCGTCTGCGGTGGCCCCTTTCAGCAGGTCCCGAACCGGTTGGCGGTTGGCGGGGGCAAACAGCTCCGGGGCCGGCAAGCCGGCTAGATCCAGCGCGGCATGACCGGTTTGCCGGCTCAGATTGGTGTTCCACCGGGTCAGCCCCAGGTCGGGGCCGGCCAGGAAGAAGATCCCGGGCAGGCTGCCCAGGATGGCCTCGTTGATTCCCGTCTCCCGGCGCAGGTGCTCGCGCAGGGAGTAGTGGTCGGAGAGGTCGTTGACGAAAGCGAACAAGGCGGAGATGCCGGTGCTGGGGTCGGGCATGGTCACCATGCGCACGCCCACCGGGATGGAGCGCCCGTCCCCGTGGCGAAGCCGGATCTGGAATGAGCGCGGCTCACCCTCCTCGAGCCGGTTGAGGTGCTGGCGAAGGTCGTCGGCGTCTTCGCCGTCGGTGAGCTCGGGCAAGGGGCGGTCCCGTAGGTCGTCCTGGCTATACCCCAGCATGTCCAGCAGGGCCTGGTTGACGTCGACGGTGCCGCCGCGGCTATCGCCCATCCAGAAGCCCTCGCCCAGACTGCCGATCAGGCCCCGGTAGCGCTCCTCGCTGTCCTGCAAGGCCCGCTCCAAACCGCGCTGGCGGGTGGTGGGACGGAATACCAGCTGCAGGGTGGGTTGGGGGTCCGCTCCCACCAGGGCCAGGGAGACCTCCATCTCCGCCGGACGATCGGACCGGCCCAAAAGCCGCAAACGGCCATCGGCGCGCCCGGTCTCGGCCGCCTGGCTCAGAAGCTCGCCCATGGGCTCGTGATCGGGCTCGTAGATCAGCGAGTCCATCATGAGGCCCCGGAGCTCTTCGGCGCCGTCAAGGCCGAGCAGGGAGGTGGCTGCGGGGTTGGCGTAGTCCAGGCGCTGTCCCTCCAAGACCAGGACCCCGTAGGGCAGGGCATCCATCAGGTCGGGGCACAAGCCTGGGGCGTCGGACCCCTGCGGTTCCTGGGTATTGGGATCGCCCGCGGCCATCATCAACACCCACCCGGAATCGGTTGGGCCCACCCGGATTAGGCGCAGGTTAGTTTCCGGGCCCGTCCCCTCCGCCGTCTGGAGGGAGGCGGTTACCTCCGCTTCGCCGCGGTCGCGGGCTTGGTCCAGGCGATTTCGGAAGGCCCGTTTCTTGGGGCCTTTGAACAGCTCCGTGGCATCGAGGCCGGCGAGCGCGTCCGGTTCCCGGCCGCAGGCCGCGGCGCCGGCATGGTTCCAGGTGTGGACGCGACCCTCGGGGTCCAGGAGCAGCGTGAGACCGGGATAGGTTCGCAGCAGCTCCGTGGGAAAGGGGGCCGCGAATTCCTCGGTTGGGGATTTCATGCGGTTTTCAATCCTTAAGAGAGGCCCGTATTCGGACTTGGCGCCTAGGCAACCGTATCGCGAATGGTCGCCTATGGCGAGATAGGGCCCAAAATCCGCAGGACAAATTTGTTCTCACGGATTGGGACCTTGGGAGAGCTTGGGCAAATGGCACCAATCCCCTGTAGGAGCCCCATTCAGTGGGCGAGCCGTCGGCTCGGGCGCCTCGATCCGGCAATGTCTGGCCCGGCGAGGCCGGGCTCCTACGGACCTGCCGGTCCAGGGGAGGGCGGCGGTCCAGATTGAGCTTTGCCCTGCCCAGATTTGGCAAAGGGTGATCATCGCAGCCCAATGGGCCGCGTTGGGGTCGCGTTCCTGCCCCACAGCCGCCGGCGAGCTCTCCAAAGATGGCCCCTTGGACGGCCTTTCCACGGGGAGCCGTCTTGGTCCATGATCCCGGGACCAGCCTCAAGCAGGGGAGTCCACCGGCCATGCCTGAGTCGACCCTGGTGCCCCCAAACCGCAGCGAGGCGTACGAGCAGGCCTTGAGCCTCCTGCACGCGTGCGCCACGCCTCACGGGTTCGTGGCCAGCGCTCAGGGCGGGGGCAACTATCAGCGTATCTGGGCCCGGGACGGCGGCATTATGGGCCTGGCTTCCCTAATGAGCGGCGATGAGGAGCTCATCCGGACCCTGCGCCGGACCTTGGGCACCCTGGCCGACAATCAGGGGCCTCACGGCGAGACCCCGAGCAACGTCGAGCCCCGTACCGGCCGGATCAGCTACGGCGGTACGGCTGGCCGGGTGGACGCCAACCTCTGGTTCCTTATCGCCTGCGGCCAGTACTGGAAGGCCACCGGCGACGAGGCCTTTCTGGCCCGCATGCTACCGGCCATGGAGCGGACCCGGTTCCTGCTGGGGGCCTGGGAGCTCAACAACCGGGGCCTGATCTATGTGCCCATGACCGGCGACTGGGCGGACGAGTACCTTCACAATGGCTACGTTTTCTACGATCAGCTGCTCTATCTGCAGGTCCAGCGGGAACTGGCCGCCGTTCATCGGGCGGTGCACGGAGGCGCCGATCACGGTCTGGAAGAAGGCTTGGCGCGCTTGAAGCACCTGATCCGGGCCAACTACTGGCTGCCCGCGGAGGACGGTGGGGAGGTACCCGAGGACGTCTACCACGAGGTCATCTATCGCAAGGCGATGCAGGCGGCGGACCGTTGCGGCGGCCGTTACTGGCTGCCGTTCTTCACCCCGGCGGGCTACGGGTATCGCTTCGACAGCTTCGCCAATGTCCTGGCCTCCTTGCTGGACATCGCCGACGACTGGCAGCAGGACCAAGTGGATACCTACATCGCCGAGGCGGTCCGTGATGACCGCATGAACCTGGTGCCCGCCTTCTACCCGGTCATCACCCCGGAGGATCGGGAATGGCAGGAGCTGCAGATGACCTTCTCGTTCACGTTCAAAAACGCCCCGAACGAGTACCACAACGGTGGCCTGTGGCCCATGGTTAACGGCTTCTACGCCGCCCATCTGGCCCGCCGGGGCCTCACCGGTTCCGCCGGGCAGTGCCTGGACGGCATTCATGCCGCCAACGCCCTGCCCGATGGGGACGGCGAGTGGGCCTTCCCCGAGTACGTCCACGGCCGCCACCATACCCCCGGCGGTCAGCGCCGCCTGGGCTGGAGCGCGGCGGGGGCGGTGATCGCCCACCATGCCCTCGGGGGCGTGCGGTTACTGCGCTGAGGAGCCACCATGAGCCGTCTCGCCAAGACCTTCCTGACCGGGCTGCTAACCCTGATTCCCGTTCTGGCCACCGTGTATCTGGTTTACTGGGTGCTGGTGTCGCTGGAGTCGGCCTTGGCGGAGGTGGTGCAGATGAGCCCCCTGGCCACCTATTACGCCCCTGGCATCGGCCTGGCGGCGGGGATCGCGATCGTCCTGGTGGTGGGCGTGCTAATGAGCAACCTGCTGGTCCGGCGGCTTTGGGGCTGGCTGGACGGCGCCATCCGACGCGTGCCGCTGGTTCGTTCCGTCTACGCCGCCTTTTACGACCTCACCCGCTACTTCGATAGCACGGGTGACACCGAGCAGCGTCAGGTGGTGGAGGTAACCCTTAAGGGCGGGGCGCGGCTGGTGGGGCTGCTGACCCGGGAAGGGGTGCCGCCGGCCCTGGAGCGGCCCGGGGAGGAATCGGTGGTGATCTATTTGCCCATGAGCTACCAGATCGGCGGTTACAGCATGGTGGTGCCGCGGGAACGGGTGCGGCCGGTGGACATGTCCTTCGAGGAGGCCATGCGCTTCATCCTCACCGCCGGGATCGGCGAGACCGAGGCCCCTAGGTAGGCTCTGCGGTGTAGCCGGCCGTGCGCACCGCCGCTTCCAGGTCGGCCACCGATACCTGCTCGGGGTGCTGGATATGGGCCATTCCGTCCTCGTGGGACACCTCGGCGCTGACCCCGTCCAGGGCCTCTAGCGCCTTGGTCACCCGGTCGGCGCAGTTGCCGCAGTGCATAACTGACACCTTGAATGTGGTTTCCATGATGGCTTCCTTGTTGTACCGGTCCGTGGTCACCGGCATGGTTTTCATCGGTCCGGCCATCTTCAACAATGGCGCTTGGATCGGCAACCACCGGAGCCGGCCGTGATCACCACCCACACCGACGTGGTCGGCAGCCTGTTGCGGCCGACGGGCCTGCTCCGGGCCCGCGAGGACCGGGCCACGGGCCGCCTAGACGCCGCCGCCTTCAAGCGGATCGAGGACGACGCCGTGGATGCCGCCGTCCGCCTCCAGGAGGAAGCGGGGATGACGGTGGCCACCGATGGCGAGATGCGGCGGCTGTCCTTCCAGAGCCAGATGACCGAGGCGGTGGCGGGCTTCGGCGAGTGGGACCTGGATGCCTTCCTGTGGGGCGACTGGCGCGGCGACGAGCGGGTCGGCGACCGGTCGCGGCAACGCCCCGAGGACCTGGCGGTGGAATCGACGTTGCGCCAGCGCCGGTTCCTGTCCGTGGAGGAGTTCGTCTACCTGCGCGCCCGGGTGGCAGGGGGCACCACCGCCAAGGTGACTCTACCCAGCCCGAGCTTGTTCGCCAGCTTCTGGGACCCGGAGCGCTCGGCCGGGGCCTATGCCACCCTGGACGCCTTCCTGGGGGATGTCGCCGACCTCCTGCGCGCGGAGGTGGCCGAGCTGGCGCGGCTGGGCGCCGACTACCTGCAGCTGGACGCGCCCCATTACCCGCTGCTGCTGGACCCGGCCACCCGCGCCTTCTACGAGGCCCGGGGCGGGGGCTGGCAGGACTGGCTGGCCCGGGGCATCGAGCTGGACAACGCGGTGATGGACGCCGCCCCCGGGGTGACCTTTGGCTTCCACCTGTGCCGAGGCAACCAAGCCAGCCGTTGGCTGGTGGAAGGCGGTTACGATCCCATCGCCGAGCCCATCTTCCAGGGCACGAAGGCCCACCGCCTGCTGCTGGAATACGACGACGAGCGCTCCGGCTCCTTTGCGCCCCTGGCCCGCGTGCCGGCGGACAAGATGGTGGTTCTGGGCCTGGTCACCACCAAGTCATCCCGGGCCGAGACGCCCGAATGGTTGGAGACGCAGGTGCGGGAGGCGGCCCGCTACGTCGATCTGGAGCGCCTGGCGCTGTCACCCCAGTGCGGTTTTGCCACCTCGGTGGAGGGCAACCGGGTGACGGAAGCCGTCGAGCGCCGTAAGCTGGCAGTGCTCCGCGAGACCGCCGAGCGTGTCTGGGGGTGAAGAGCCCGCCGGACCGGCCCCCAGGGGTCGCCCGGGGGAGCATGATTATCCATTTGAAAGAAAGGCCTATGCAGGGATCCAGCAATACGCCGGTTCTGAAGGATTTGGTTCTGGTAGGCGGTGGCCACAGCCACATCGCCGTGATGCGCCGGTTCGGCATGAAGCCGGAGCCCGGGGTCCGGTTGACCCTGGTGGCCCGCGACCTTCAGACGCCCTATTCGGGCATGCTGCCCGGCTACGTCGCCGGCCATTACGGCTTCGAGGACTGCCACATTGACCTGGGGCCACTGAGCCGGTTCGCCGGGGCCCGCCTGATCCACGCCGAGGCCACCGGGCTCGACCTGGAAAACGGCCGGGTGCTTTGCGCCGACCGGCCCCCCATGGCCTACGACCTGCTCTCCCTGGATATCGGGTCCAAGCCCGACACCGGCATGGTCCCCGGCGCCCGCGAGCATGCCCTCCCGGTCAAGCCCATTGACCGGTGGCTTGCCCATTGGGAAGCCGTCAAGGCGGCAGCGGTGGCCAGCGGTGGCCCCTACCGGGTCGCTGTGGTCGGGGCCGGGGCCGGCGGTGTCGAGCTGGTCCTGGCCGTGCGCCACGCCCTGCGGCGGGAGGTCGCCGCTGTTGGCGGCGACCCCCAACGCCTGCGGTTCGATCTGGTTTCGGCCGAGGAGACCGTCCTTCCCGCCTTCAATCGCCGGGCCCAGCGCAAGTTCGCCCGCATTCTCGACGAGCGGGGCATCCGGGTGCACACCGCCGCGCCCGTGGCGGAGGTTACCCCAGGCCGGCTACTTCTGGCCGACGGCCGCGCCCTGGACACCGACGCGCCGCTTTGGGTTACCCAGGCAGCGGCTCCGGAATGGATCGCCGACTCCGGTCTGGCCACGGACGACAATGGCTTCGCGGCCATCAACGATTATCTCCAATCTACCTCCCACCCGGAGGTCTTCGCCAGCGGCGATATCGCCACCATTAGCGCCCGGCCTCGGCCCAAGTCCGGGGTCTACGCCGTGCGGCAGGGCCCGCCCCTGGCGGAAAACCTGCGCCGGGCCCTGCTCCGGCGTCGGCTGAAGCGCTACGTCCCCCAGAAGCGGGCGCTGGCAATCGTCGGTACTGGCAATGAGCATGCCGTTGCGGCCCGCGGTACCTGGGCGGTGGAGGGTGACTGGCTGTGGCGGGTCAAGCGTCGCATCGACGAGCGCTTCATGGCCAAATACCACGATCTGCCCCGTATGGCGGAGGAGCAGGAAACCGATGTGAGCGAGGCCGTTGCCGGCGGTCCGGAGGCGCTCAAGGAGATATCCACCGTTGCCATGCGCTGCGGCGGCTGCGGCGCCAAGGTGGGGGCCTCGGTGCTCTCCCGGGCCCTGGCCCGGCTGGCCCCGGTGGTGCGGGACGACATCCTGGTTGGCCTCGATGACCCCGATGACGCCGCGGTGGTGGAGGTACCCGAGGGCAAGGTCATGGTGGAGACCGTGGACTTCTTCCGGGCCATGATCGACGACCCCTACGTCTTCGGCCAGATCGCGGCCAACCACAGCCTGGGCGACATCTTTGCCATGAACGCCGATCCGCAGTCGGCCATGGCTCTGGCCACCGTGCCCTACGGCCGCGACGACAAGGTTGAGGAGCAGATCTACCAGATGATGGCGGGGGCCCTGTCCGTGTTCGAGGACAGCAACACCGCCCTGGTGGGCGGCCACACCGGTGAGGGGGCGGAGCTGGCCTTCGGTTTCGCCGTCAACGGCCTGGTGGAGCGCGACCGCATCCTGCGCAAGGGCGGCATGCAGCCCGGCGATAGCCTGATCCTGACCAAGCCCGTGGGTACCGGCACCCTGTTCGCCGCGGATATGCGCCACTTGGCCCGGGGAGCCTGGGTCGCCGGAGCCCTGGACGTCATGGCCACCTCCAACCGCCGCGGGGCCGAGATCCTGTTCGAGCACGGGGCCACCGCCTGTACCGATGTCACCGGCTTCGGTCTGCTCGGCCATCTGGTGGAGATGACCAAGCCCTCTGAAGTGGACGCCGAGATCCGGCTCGCCGATCTGCCCGTCCTTGACGGGGCGCTGGAGACGATCCGCGCTGGGGTGTTCAGCTCCTTGCAGCCGGAGAATGTCCGCCTGCGCCGGGCGGTACGCGATCCCGAAGGGGCCGGCGCGGACGAACGCTATCCGTTGCTGTTCGATCCTCAGACCGCGGGAGGCCTGCTGGCAAGTGTGCCCGCCGATCAGGTTGAGGATTGCCTTGCCGCCATGCAGGCCGCCGGCTATCCCGATGCCGCCCTCATCGGCCGGGTACGTCCCGACAGCGGTGCCCAGGCGCCCATCGATGTGGTCCCCGAAGGCGGCCAGGCGGCCCGGACAGCCGACGAGCCGGGTAGCACTGTCGCCGCCCAGGATTCGGGGGTCACCCCCTGAGAGTATCCATCAGGGTACGCCAGTCGGCGCCTTCGCGCTCGGGCTCGAAGAGGGGGGCGCGCTGCCGGCAGCGCTCCGTTAACCGGTTGTAGAACCCGGCATCGGCCTCGGTGCGCTGCAGCAGATCGGCCAGGGTCTGAGTAGCCTCGGCCGGGAAGGTGGCCGGGTAGTCCGCACCGAGCAGTCCGGTGTTGCCGGGAATGGCCGAGGCGAGCACCGGTACCCCGGCGATGATGGCCTCGCCCACGGCGTTGGCGCCGCCCTCCATGAGTGAGGGATGGATCAAAGCATGGGAGCGGGAAAGGGCCCGCCGAACCCGCCAATGAGGCAGTTCGCCGTGCCAGCGGTAGCGCGGATTGGCCGCCATCTCACTGCGGGCGGCCGCCGCCCAATCTTCGTCGGGGGCTAGGCCCAGATGGTGGATCATTAGCCGCGAGTCCCCCGGCAGCAGCCGTGCCGCCCGGGCGGCACGGAAGGGGTCCTTGACGTCGCGCAGGTGCCCGATGACCAGGGCCCGGAATTCGCGCTTGACGGGGCGGCGGGGATCGGTGGGAGGTCGAGCCGACTGGATGATCACTCTCAGCTTGTCCCAATAGGCCGAGGGTATGTCTTCGGCCACGGCTTCGTGGATACCCACCAGGCAATCGGCGGCCGACATAGTCCGGTGAGTGGTTTCCGGGTCGGTGTACTGGAAGCGGTAGAGATCGGTTCCGGTGAGCGCTACGACCAGCGGCCGCTCCGGATGGCGCTGGCGGAAGCGGTCCACCGCCCCAGCGGTGCGCCAGGCATGGAGGGCGATCAGGGCGTCGGCGGGCTCGCCGGCGTAGTCCGTGGCCACCGTCACCCGATGCCCCCCTGCGCGCAGGAAGCGCGCCCACCGCTCGGCGGTGGCGCGATTGCCGGAGCGGGAGCCGCGGGCGGCGGGCGTGACTATTCGGATGCGCAAGGGCCCTCCGGGAACGGCTTATCCGTAGATGACGCCGATGAACGCAGATAAGAATCCATCTTGTTTATCCTAGACAAGCGTTCTTAAAGGCACCATGGATTTTGACCGGCTTGCGGGTGCAAGGCCCGGGCCAGCGATCGGCCCACCTAAATCGCCATCCAATCGCGGAACCCAGGCTCCTTCACCTATTGTTTGTGGATGATGACTGAAGAATAGGGGCGGGCAGAGAAGCCCAGACCATTTTCGTTTCCATCTGGGTTCATCGGCGTCATCTGCGGATGAATTTCTAGGTGATTTCTTCCGGTCAAGCAACAAGGTAGGCGATCATGACGAAACCGGTTCAGGCAGACATCCTGCTGGACATGATGGCGGATGCACGGGCGCGCACCTTTGAGCTGGTGGAAGGCCTGGAAGGGCCTCAGCTCACCGAGCCCATGCTGGCCACGATCAATCCGTTGCTGTGGGAGATCGGCCACGTGGCGTGGTTTCACGAGTACTGGATCCTGCGTCATCTGGACGGGCGCGAGCCCATGATCCCCAACGCCGACGCCCTCTACGATTCCTCGGCCATCCCCCACGACGACCGGTGGCAGCTGTCGCTGCCGGCGCTGGAGGATACCATCGCCTACATGACCCAGGTGCACAACGCCCTTGGGGCCCGACTGGAGTCGCTCGGCAGCGACGCGGCGCCCGTGGCGGACAGCTACTTCTATCAGCTGACCACCTACCACGAGGACATGCACGACGAGGCCTTCACCTACACCCGCCAGACCCTGGGCCAGCCTCGCCCGGACTTCGCCGACACCGGCGGCGGCCTGGATCCCGACGACGAGCCTCGGGTCGGGGACCTGCCCGGGGACGTGGCGGTCCCTGGCGGGGTGTTCTGGCTGGGCGCCTTCGAGGGCGAGCCCTTCGTGTTCGACAACGAGAAGTGGGCCCACCGGGTGGAACTGCGCCCGTTCCGGATCGCCCGGGCGCCGGTGACCAATGCCGAGTTCGCCGAGTTCGTTGCCGACGGCGGCTATCGCGAGCCGCGCTGGTGGTCCGAGGCCGGCTGGCAGTGGCTGCAGACCCAGGGCCGCGAACGCCCCGTGTACTGGGCCGATGACGGCGGCGGCGACTGGCTCATCAAGGACTTCGACGGTTGGCGGCCCCTGCCACCGAATGCCCCGGTGAGCCACGTCAGCGCGCACGAGGCCGAGGCCTACTGCAGCTGGGCCGGGCGGCGCCTGCCCACCGAGGCGGAGTGGGAGGCGGCGGCTGCCGGCGAGCCGGACGGCGCCGGTTCCGCCCTCGCCGAGCGCAAGCGCCGTTTCCCGTGGGGCGAGGGCCGGCCCACCATGGATCGGGCCAATGTTGACGGCCGCTACCTGGGGCCGCTGGACGTGGCCGACTGCCCGGGCGGCGACAGCGCTTTCGGCTGCCGGCAGATGATCGGCAACCTGTGGGAGTGGACGGCATCGCCCTTCGAGCCCTATCCGGGCTTCGTTCCCGACCCCTACAAGGACTATTCCCAGCCTTGGTTCGGCGACAACCGGGTTATCCGGGGTGGGGCATGGGCTACACGCGGCCGCATGCTGCGTAACACCTGGCGCAACTTCTTCACCCCGGGGCGGTGTGATGTCCTCGCCGGATTCCGGACCTGTCCCCGGGAGGCGTGAGGCCGGGCCAGGGTTGGCTGCCTGGTTACTCGGTATACACCGTGATGCGGTCGCGGCCCGCGGCTTTGGAGGTGTAGACCGCACGGTCCGCCTCCGTCATGAGGCGGTCCAGGAGGCGCTGAGAATCGACGGCAGCCGACTCCTCCGCGTGGTGCAGCTCGGCAATGCCGATACTGGCGGTCAGGCCGAATTGATAGCCGTCGGCGTCGCTCCAGGTGCGGTTCCTGAGGTCCTGCTGGAGGCGCTCGGCTAGCCGGTTCGCGCCCTCCGAGTCGGTGTCGGTCAGCATCATGACGAACTCCTCGCCCCCCACACGGGCCAGGATATCGCCCTCCCGCAGCTGGTCCCGGAAAAGGGCGGCCACGTCGCCCAGAACCTGGTCGCCGGCGGAGTGGCCGTGAACGTCGTTGATGGTTTTGAAGTGGTCCAGGTCGATCATTAAAAGGGTCAAGGGGCGCTCATGGCGTAGGCTGCGGGCTAGCTCGGCGGAGGCCTCGGGGAAGAAGAAGCGGCGATTGTACAGGGTGGTTAGCTCGTCGATGCCGGCGAGCTGCTCGAACTGGGTCTTGAGCTGCTCCGCCTCGACCAGGGCCTCCTCCAGCTGGGCGGTACGCTGGCGGACGTGCTCCTCGAGGGAATTCACCAGGCGGTGATTGAGCAGCATGTGGCTGAGCATGGTGGCGAAGACCTGGAGCATGTGCTCGTGCCAGGCACTGAAGGCATGGGGTTCGGGATGGGCGACATTGAGCACCCCGATTACCTGGCTCCCCTCCATCATGGGAATGGCGATCAGGGCACCGGCCCCCCGGTCACGCTCGTCTCCCCAGGGTCGGTAGCGGGGGTCCTGGCGGCAGTCGCCCACATGCTGGGCTTCGCCGGTGGTCGCCGCCGCCCCCATGACGCCCGCGTTGGCGGTGAAGTTGGTGGGCGGACCGGTTGCGGTCGAAGTCCGCTGCCGGGAGCCGGGGGCGAACTCCCGTTGGTCAAGGCCGGTGCTGTTCTCCAGGCGACCATCGCGCAGAAGGAAGACCGATGACCGCTCCAGATCCTGGTGCTCGGCCAGTGTCTGCAACGCCTGATCAAGCATGGTGGCTTCATCCATCTGCCGGGTGTCGGTTTCGATCAACGACCGCAGGGCCGACAGCGAATCCAGCAGGTTGGTGAACTGGTGCCGCAGCTCGTTGGTGGCATAGGCGAAGGGACGGGAATCCATAGCGCTCTAGCCCGGAAGTTGCTCCCCTACCCGGTCCGGCGCTAGCAAGTCAGAGCCCGAGAGGGTAGGGGATTCTTGGGACGTTCTAAAATGCTTGAAGCGCATTGCAACCCCTGAGGATAAGCCAAGATCCCAACGGGATCGGCGGTTGGGCGCAATGCTAGGCCATATCCCTGGCCAGGTTGCGCAGGCGGCCACGCTCCCGGATCATTTGCCCCACTCCCTCGTTCCAGTGCTCCTGCGCGATGGGGAGCCATTGGGGCACCTGCAGGGCCGAGGTCGCCGGATCCTCCTTGTCCGTGGCCAGCAGGGCATCCACCTGCTGCCGGCACAAGCCCACCTGCACCGGCAGGGCTCCGGTTTCCTCCGGCCGCTGTGTGCTGTAGTTGGCTATCACCCCGATGACATCGTCGGGAAGGTGCCAGCGGCGCCCCAGCCCGGCCCCGGCAGCGCAATGATCGACCCCGATGGCGGCCATCTCGGCGTCACGCAGATGGCCATCATCCGGATCATCCAGGCCCTTCAGGACACCGTCCATGGCCTCGGGGTAGAGATGGACCAGCAGCAAGGTGCCAAGATTGTGCAACAGACCGCCCAGAAAGGCGTTTTCCGAATCCAGTGGCGGGCCTGCCTGGCGTCGAGGGGTCATTGCCTTGGCGCAGTGGCCGGTGAGCAGGGCGCAATACCAGTAATTCGTCAGGTCGAAGTGGGGGCAGGAACGGGTGTCGAAGGCCCGGCTGAGGAGGATGGATAGCAGCAGGCTCTTGACCGTGCGCAGACCCAGGATGCCGAAGATGGCCCGGTCAAGGTGGCGGACATTGCCCCGGGTGCCGAAGTAGGCGGAGTTGGCCCAGCCCATTACCCGCGCCGACAGGCCCGGATCGCGCTCCAGTATGACCCGAAGCTGTTCAAACTGGTCGTCGCTATCGCTCTGGAGCAGTCCTAAGAGCTCCCCGGCGACCATGGGGAGGGGAGGCAATTCCTGGGTCTCCAGGACCCGCCGGCGTGCTCGGTTTGTGGGGGTGGTCATCCCCTTACCCGCAGTGTTGGGCTAATGGTTCCTTTTACCATCGGTAGAGAGGCCGGGTCCAAGCGTTTCGCCTGCTTCCGGTAGGAATTGATTGCAGCCTACATCAAAGGCGGGCCGGCGACCATGGGGGATGACGGAGGCGGTCGCAGCCCGAGCCGGACAGCCTGGAGGCCCATCAGACCACCCGGTTGCGACGCTCGCCGGCCGCGAAAGCCCCAACATTGGCGGCGAGCTCGTCGGTCAGACGCTGACGAGCCTGCCGACTGGCCCAGGCGGTGTGGGGGGTGACGATCAGGTTGGGTAGGTTCCCCGCAAGCAGGGGGTGGTCCGGAGGCGGTGGCTCCTGGCCGAGGACATCCACGCCGGCGCCGCCGATGGTGCCCGCTCGCAGGGCTTCGGCGAGGGCTGGCTCGTCCACGATGCCGCCGCGGGCGGTGTTGATCAGCAGGGCGTGCTGCGGCAACCGGGCCAGCTCCTCGGCGCCGATCAGGCCACGCGTGGCGTCGGTCAGGGGGCAATGCAGGCTCAGGGTGTCCAGCTCCGGGAGAAGCTCCTCCAGCGGGGTCCGGCCCGGGCGGTTCGGCCGCCCCGGCAGCTGGGCGATGCGTACGGTCATGCCGAAAGCCTCGGCGATTCCGGCAACCTTTTTGCCCAGCTCGCCGTAACCGGCGATGCCCAGGGTCCGCCCGGCCAGCTCTTCCACGGGGAAGTCCAACAGGCAGAAGTGGCGGCTCTCGGTCCATCGGCCAGCCCGAACGGCGGCCTGGTACCGGGGTAACCGGGTCGCCAGGGCCAAAAGCAGGGCGAAGACGTGCTGGGTGACCGAGGGGGTGGCGTAGCCGACCACATTGGCCACCGCCACGCCCTGGGCGTGTGCCGCCTCCAGTTCTACATGATCGGTGCCGGTGGCCGCGATGGCGATCAGCTTGAGACGGTCGGCCGCTGCGATGGCACGGGCGTCCAGGGGCACCTTGTTGGTGATGACCACGTCGGCGCCAGCGATGCGATCGGGAACCGTGGAGGCATCGGTGTGGGGGTAAAAGGTCCAGTTAGCGGCTGCCTCGAGCCGGGTTAGGTCGAGATCGCCGGAGGTTTCGGCACCTTCGCCCTCGTCGCCGGCGGCAACCAGGCCGGGATCGAGCGAGCCGCTATCCAGGAATACGCCTTCCACGGTCGCCTCCTTCAGGACCAGAGGTGCTCGAGGGCCCGGGTCAGGCGGTGGGCGGTGGGTGGGCCGGTGAAGATCCGGTTGGCCCCGGCTGCGACCGCCTGCCGCCGTTCATCGTCGGTGGCCGATTCGGCAGTCAGGACCAGGGGGGTCCAGTGGTCGTGGTGGCGGAGTCGGCTCAATAGGGCGTGGTCGTCACCGGCGATGGCTTCATCCACCACAGCCAGCGCCGGAGCCTGCTGCTGCCAAACGGTATCCGCCGTTTCGGCAGTGGCGGCGGTGACTACCGAAGCGCCCCCACTCAGCGCCTCCAGGGCCCGGGCCAGGGCGGCCCGGGAATCCTCGTCCAGGCCCACCGCGAGAACCAGGGGGGGTTCGGCGCCGCTGGTGACGGCCTCTTCGAGCTTCTGGCGGGGTGGATCCGGATTGAGCTCCTCGGCGATGGCCTCGGCCCCCTCCCGCATATGGGTGGAAACCCCTTCGGTCCAGGGCAGGGTTCCGGCGGTGTAGGCCCCCAGGACTTCCTGCATGGCCGCAACCAAGTGGATGGCCTCATCGCTTTCCAGGAATTCGGTAAGCTCGGTGAGCTCGCCGTGGAGCTGTTTCCCCGGCTCGGTATCGGCGTCCGGTTCGGCCCACAGGATCTCGACGAGCTCGCGCATGATGGGGGCCACCTTCTCCGGCGAGAGGCCCTCCAGGCCCTGGCCCTGGGCCTCGAAGACATCGAGGAGCTCGGTGTCGGTAATCTGCCCCTTCTGGCTCATCGGTGCCCTTCCTCCGTGCTCCCAACCACCTGGGATCCTGGTTTCGGAAACGGCCTTCCGGTCAGCCGATTATGCCTGCCACACCGTCGGTGCGCCATTGGCTGCTGGTTAGGCCAGCAGTACCGCCACGATGCCGGTGATGTAGATGCCGTCGAAGGTCCCGGCGCCCCCGATTGACGCCAGCGGTGTGCCCATCTGGCTGATGTCGCCGATGCGCAGAAGGTCCGCCCCTACCAGCACCCCCAGGGTGCCGCATATATAGGCCAGCGGCGCGCTCAGCTCGCCCCCGAGAATAAGGGCGGTCACGGCGGCGGCAATGGGGCCGACGAACAGCGGCATGGCCACGCCCATGCCGGGCACGGGCCGGCTAGCGACGTAGCTGATGGCGGCCACCACTGCGATGGCGCCGAAAACCGGGAGCAGCGATAGGGGATGATGAAGCCAAAGATAGATGGCGAAGCCGATGGGGATAACGCCGCCGCCCAGGTTGATGGCGACCCGAGTTCGCCCGGTAAAGGGCTGCCGGGGCCGGAGCAGCCCGAGACGGTAAAGGGGGTGGGCCCGCATGGCGGGCGGCGGCTCTGTCCGCATGCTGAATAGGGGGATGTTGACGCCGCTGCCCAGCAGGGATCCGAACAAAAGCACGATCAGGGCGATCGGTGGCAGGCCCAGCTTGTCCACGGCAATGGTGAGCACCCCCACCTGGATGAAAGCCAGCAGGAATATGGCCAGGAACAGGAAGGCAACCAGAAAAAGGGGGGATAGGCGCACGTCAGGGATCTCCCTTGGCCAGTCGGCATGGGTGATCCGCCAGGCCCGCCGCGGCAAAGGCTGCGGCCCGCTTGCGGCACTGGGGACATTGCCCGCAGGGCCGGGCATAGCCCAGCAGACAGCTGTAGGTGTTGGCGAAAGCCACCCCTAGCTCCCAGCCGTGGCGGATGACCTGCGATTTGGTTTGCTCCAGCAGGGGGGCTTCCACGGTTACGGTACCGAGATTTGCTGCCAGGTCGCGGAATTGCTGGAAAAAAGAGGCCGACGCGCTCCGCGAGGCGCTGCCGTCGTCGGCTGTCGACCCCACCCACAGGCGGTCGACGGCGCGCTTGTCGGCCAGGCTTAGCCCGAGCGACAAGACCACCAGATTCCGATGAGGCAGAGGGACATGGTACTGGCGCTCGCTGTCGCCCTGAAAGGCGCGGCCAATGGCGGCCATGTCCAGGGTTTCCAAGGTTGCGCCCGCGGCCAGGGACTGGGCGACCGCGCCCCGGCGCTCCATTCCCGCAGGGCGCTGGCCGTAATCCACAAAGGCGGCCCGGACCCTGTCGCCTGCCGCAGCGGCCTGATGGAGGAGGGTGGCGGTTTCCACGCCGCCGCTGGCGAGCACCAGGGTCAGACGGGAATTATCCGCCGTCATGGCCGAAAAGCGGGCCCCGTCCGCGGCGGTTTTCCGGCCGGGTGAGACGGGTGACAACGGGGACAAAAATGGTCGAGGATGGATAGATCAAGGAGTGTTTGCGGTTTATGTTTGTCTTATGCATGAAAAGGAAGGCCGCACCCCTAGTTGGAGATCCCAATGAGCGAGGACGGAAGGACAATGCAGGAACGACTGGAAACCATTCTGCGTGAAGGCCGACTTCTTGCCCAGGACGCCGGAAAACGGTTGGCTTCGCTTACCCGCTGGGCCTACCGGGATGTCAGGCGGCGTCTGGGCTGGGACCTGGATACCGGCGAAGCCCTAGAGGAGGGGCCGCCATCCTCCCCAAAGGGGGCCGAGCCGTCTGCCGAGACCGGAGAACCAGCTGGCGAAGTCAGCCCCGAAGCCGGCAAGGCGGGCGCTCCTAGTAGCCCCGAGGGCTACGCCGTGGGTCAGGTCTGGACACCCCAGGATACCTCCAAAAAGCCCCGCAAAGTGGTGGATGTCAAAGTGGAGAACGGCGAGTACTATCTGCTCTGGCAATCCCCGGATGGCGGCAAGGAGAACCGTATCAAGGAAGATAGCTTCACGCGCTGGGTCCGCCGCGAGAATGCCCAGATTAAGAGCTGAGGCGCTGCCGAAGCGTTTCCGCCGTCTTCTTTAGATCCTCGCTTACCGCCACGGGATAGGGCGCGGGAGCGGCCTCCAGGGCCCGCTGCTGCGACGGTAGGGCCTCCCGCTCACGGCGGGCGTGGCTCCGGATGGTCGCTAGATCCGGTGCCCTGTCCGGCAGCCGCTGACCCTCCGCCATGACGGACCGGAGCAGCGGGGTCCCGGGTGCTTGTTCATACCCCCGGGTCACCAGATCCCGTTGGTAGGTACCCCGGTCATCCAGTTGTCGAAATACTTGCTTGCGCCCGGGCAGTGTCACCTTATGGGTGGCCAGCTTCATGCGCGGCTCACCCGCATATTCCACCAGCTTGTAGGCGCTGTCCAGATAGGGTGCGTCCTCCGAAACCCCCATGTGGGTTCCCACCCCGTACCCGTCAATGGGGGCGTCCTGGGCGCGTAGCTCCGCGATGGCGTATTCGTCGAGGCTGCCGCTGGCCAGGATGCCCACCTCCTGCAACCCGGCGTCGTCCAGGATGGCCCGGCTCTCCCGCGCGAGCCGGGCCAGGTCGCCGGAGTCCAGCCGGATGGCCCGAACGCGGAAGGCCTCGCCCCAATGCCGGGCCATATCCGCCACCTTGCGCACCCCCTCCAGGGTGTCGTAGGTGTCCACCAGCAGCACCGTTTCCGGGTAGGCGGTCGCGAAGGCCTCGAAGGCCGCCTGCTCGTCCGCATGGGCCTCGATGTAGCTGTGGGCCATGGTCCCCGAGACGGGGATGCCGTAGACCTGGCCGGCGAGGACGTTGGAGGTGGCGTCCGCTCCGGCGATATGGAACGCGCGGGCAGCCTTGAGGCTGGCGTCGATGCCGTGCATGCGCCGGGCCCCGAAATCCACCACGGCCCCCTCGCCGGCGGCGTCGACCACCCGGCTGGCCTTGGACGCCATGAGGGTCTGGTGGTGGACCTGGTTGAGCAGCATGGTTTCCGCCAGCTGGGCCTGGGGCAATGGCGCCACTATCTCCAGGATCGGCTCGTTGGGGAACACGGGGGTTCCTTCCGGGATGGCGAAGACGTCCCCGGTGAACCGGAAATCGGCCAGATAGTCGAGGAAGTCGGCGGAGAAATGGCCCAGCGAGTCGAGGTAGGTTAGGGCTTCCTCGGTGAAGCGCAGGTTCTCCAGGTAGGTCAGGGCCGACTCCAGCCCAGCTGCCAGCAGATAGTTGCGGTTGTCAGGTAGCTTCCGGATGAAGAGATCGAATACGGCCGTGTCATGCAGGTCTTCCCGGTGGTAGGCCTCCATCATGGTCAGCTCGTAGAGGTCGGTCAGCAGGGCCCCATTGCGATCGCTCGCCCAGATATCCGGCTGGCTCATGGCGCGGGCTCCGGTTCTTCCTCGATGATGGCACCGGCCTCGCGCATGTCCGCCAGGGCGCGCTCGCCGTCGCCCGGATTAACGTCCACCGGGCGGGTGGCCGGTTGCACGAGATGCACGGCGAAGCCCTCACCTAGGCCATCGAGGACGCTGGCGCGGACGCAGACATCCTGGGCCAATCCGCCTGTCCAGACCCGCTGTACTCCCTGCTCGCGCATCCGCTTGGCCAGCCCGGTGTCGTCGAAAGCCGAATACTGGTCCCTGCCCGGATCGGTGCCCTTGCTGATGATGACGGCCTCCTCGGGGAGCTGGAGGTCGGGATGGAAGGCCGCACCCTGGGTGTTCTGGATGCAGTGGGGCGGCCACGGCCCCCCCCGGTCGACGAAGCTGATGTGGTTCTCCGGGTGCCAGTCGCGGGAGGCGTAGATGGGTATCCTTGCCTCGCGGGCGGCCTCGATCCAGCGGTTGAGTACCGGCACTACAGCATCACCGCCGGGCACCTCCAGCGCACCGCCGGGGCAGAAATCGTTCTGGACGTCGACGATGAGCAGCGCGTCGCCCCGGGCCAGTCGTTCCGTCATGGCTCACTCCCTTCCCATGGAGCCGGCAGGAAACCGGCGCTATGGGCAGCCTAAAGGGTTTAACAGGTAGTGTATTCCTTGGACTTCGGCACCCCGGCTCGGACTCCCCGCCAGTCGGTCAGCTTGTTGCGCTCAGGGCAGGATCTCCGTGGTGTAGCGATGGACCCGCATGGCGGGGTCGAAATAGTCGGCAGGCAGGTTTGCCTTGCGCTTGAGATGGCGCCAGAAGGCTTCCGGCTCCGGGAGCTGGTCCCAGACCGTGGGTAGGAAGGTCCCCTTGCGGGAGCCCGCCTCCAGAAGCAGGCCATCGCGGCCGGGCACGAGCTGGTCCAGAAGCCCGGCTTCGGTGGTGAAGCTCAGCGGCTCGGGCACGCTCAGGACCTCGATCTTGCATGCGACGGCGTCGCGCTCGGCGGCCTCCAGCGGCGGGAAGCGGGGGTCGCGGAAGGCGGCGCCGAAGGCGTTGATGGCCACATCCAGGGCTAGGGGCCGCCGGGCCTCGAGGCTGCCGATGCAGCCCCGCAGGTCGCCGTCCCGGCGCAGGGTAACGAAGGCGGCCCGCTGCTCGCGCAGGCGGGGGGAAACCGCATCCAGATCGGGCTCCATGGGCTGGCCTCGGGCCAGACCGTGGTCGATGCCAGTTTCGGCCAGCTCCAGAAGCTCGTCGGCATGGGCCCGGAGCGAATCCGAATGGCTCTTCTCGGCCACGGGCGTATTTCGGCTCATGCGCTTTCCTCCAGGGCGAAGGCGCCGTAGCCTACCACGCGGTCCCTGGGGGCACCGGCGTCGCTCGAATTGCGAAGATCGAGGGTGGTGACCCTGCCACCACGTTGCCGGGCCGCCCACAGCAGGCCGCGCACGGGATGGAAGCCGCAGGCGTTGTCGTGGCCCAGCTCTTCCACCCGCAGGCCCTCGATGGCCTCGGCAGTGGCCCGGTCGAGGCGCCGGGCGGTGGCGTCGTCGTGGAAGTGGGAGAGGTCGGAGCTGATCACGATGAGGGTCTCCGATCCGCCCCAAAGGGCCTCCAGGACCCGGCCCACCTCTTCCGGGGTGGAATCGCCCACCGCCAGGGGGACCAGCTGGAAGTCGCCCAGCAGCCGCTGCAGGAAAGGAAGCTGGGTCTCCAGGCTGTGCTCCCGGGCGTGGGCGCTGTCCAGCACTTCCACCCCTGGAAGGGCCAGGGCTTCGGCCATGCCCTGCGTGTCCACCGGAACAGTCCCCAGCGGGGTCACGAAACCCTCGGCGCTGCTAGCCGCCAGGCCCCGGAAGGGGACATGGTGGGAGGGCCCCAGCAGCACCACCCGCTCGATGGTGTCCGCTGCCCCGGCCAGGCGGGCATAGGCCCGGGCTGCCGTCGGTCCGGAGAACATAAAGCCGGCGTGCGGGGTGATCAGTGCCTTGGGGAAACCGGCGGCGGGCTCCGGCGCCTGTGCCAGAAGGTCGCCGACCTCGCGGGCCAGGCCCTGCGCGTCACCGGCGTAAAAGGCGCCGGCAACCGCCGGTCTGCGTTCGTTGTCTGCCATGGCTTCCCTTGCCTTTCGCTCCGTCTAATTATTCCCCATAGACATCGGGACCGCTATGGGGTTTTTCAACCGGGTTGAAATTCGTTCGGACCGCGCCAACCTAAATAAGGAGAAAGCCCTAGACTAGGGGATTACGGACGAAGAGGTTCTTGGCAAGTGACCGAGCGTGAGCATCTCGAAGGCGTTCCCACCGATTATTGGCACCGGCTGGCCGATGGCCGCATCCAGTGCGATCTGTGTCCCCGCTTCTGCAAGCTCCAGGAGGGCCAGCGCGGCCTGTGCTTCGTGCGCGGCCGCCAGGATGATCAGGTCGTTTTGACCACCTACGGTCGGTCGTCAGGCTTTTGCATCGATCCCATCGAGAAGAAGCCCCTCAACCATTTCCTCCCCGGGACTTCGGTGCTGTCCTTCGGCACCGCCGGGTGCAACCTGGCATGCAAGTTCTGCCAGAACTGGGACATGAGCAAGTCGCGCCAGATGGACACCCTGGCGGACCAGGCCGAGCCGGAGCTGGTGGCCTACATGGCGGAGCGGCTGGGGGCGCACAGCATCGCCTTCACCTACAACGACCCCATCATCTTCCACGAGTACGCCATCGACATCGCCAAGGCCTGCCGGCAGCGAGGCATCCGTACCGTGGGTGTGTCTAGCGGCTATGTCAGCCCGGGTCCCCGGGAGGAATTCTACGCCCACATGGATGCGGTCAATATCGACCTCAAGGCGTTCACCGAGCTGTTCTACAAGCGGCTGACCGGCTCCGAGCTGGGTCCGGTCCTGGATACCATCCGCTATATCCACCACGACACCGATGTGTGGATGGAGCTGACCACGCTGCTGATTCCCGGGGAGAACGACAGCACCGAGGAGATAGAGAACATGGTCACATGGGTGCGGGACGAGCTGGGGCCGGAGGTGCCCATGCACTTCACGGCGTTCCACCCTGACTTCAAGATGCTTGACCATGCCCCCACGCCACCATCCACCCTGGCCCGTGCCCGGGCCATCGCCCTGGACGCCGGCATCCGCTACGCCTATACCGGTAATGTCCAGGACAAGGCCGGTCAGAGCACCTACTGTCACCATTGCGGTCAATTGCTGATTGGCCGGGATTGGTATCAGCTCTCCGACTGGAACCTGGACGCCGACGGCCGCTGCACCGCCTGCGGGACGGCTTGTTTCGGCGTGTTCGAAGGCGGCCCCGGTCAGTGGGGACCGCGCCGGGTGCCGGTTCAGCCCGCTGCCCTACGGGCCGAGCTGGAGTCGGCCGGGGGCGGCTGGCGACCCTAATTCATCCAGCCACAGCCCGAGGAGCGAATCCATGGCCATGACCCTGAGCAGCGAGGCCTTCGGCGAGGCCGAGCCCATTCCCACTGTCCACACCTGTGACGGGGAGGATCAATCGCCGCCGTTGAGCTGGTCGGGGGCCCCCGAGGGCACCCAGAGCTTCGCCCTGATCTGCGACGACCCGGATGCCCCCGGGGGCACCTTTGCCCATTGGGCGGTCTACGATATTCCCCTCGAGGTCGATTATCTGGAGAGCGGCCATTCCAGTCCCGAGCGGTCCGGCCGCTACAAGGAGGGCACCAATGACATGGGCCGGGCTTGTTGGGGCGGGCCCTGTCCCCCCGAGGGCCACGGCACCCATCATTACCAGTTCCGCATCCTGGCGCTGGGCACCGTCGGCCTTAAGGTTCCCGAGGGCGCCAAGGTGCCTGACGTGGAAAGCGCCGGCCGCGAGCACGTCCTGGACGAGGCCCGGCTGGTTGGCATTTACGAACGCTAAGGGCCCGATTGCGGGCCCCAGAAGGGATGGGTCATGAGCTTGCATCTGTATAGCGAAGTCTTTGCCAATAACGAGCCGATCCCGACGGAGTTCACCTGCGATGGCCAGGACCGTTCACCGCCCTTGGAATGGGCGGGCGCTCCTAATGGCACCCGCAGCTTCACCCTGGTCTGCGACGACCCCGACGCCCCGGGGGGAACGTTCGCCCACTGGGCCATCTATAACATCCCGCCCGACGTGACTTTCCTGGCAGGGGGCCATTCCAGTCGTCATAACCCCAGCCCCTATCCGGAGGGGGCCAACGATTTTGGCCGCCAAGCCTATGGAGGCCCCTGTCCCCCGGCTGGCCACGGGGTTCATCACTACCGTTTCCGGGTGCTGGCCCTGGCTGCCGAGGGTTTGAACCTGTCGCAGGGGGTTTCCGTCGCCGACGTGGAGGACGCTGCGCGTCAGCATCTGCTGGGCGAAGCTCAGCTCGTCGGGCATTACGAGCGGGAAGGCTAACGGGCGTCGCAGTTGGGTTGGTTTCGTCCTAAACCCTTAGGCGCCTTGGTTGCCGGTGGCGTAAGGGAAGATCCGCGGTCCCCCGTTAGCCCCTTGCCGGGATCGCCATAGGCCCCGACTCTGTGGTATGAGGGCGGCAAAATCCCGGCGCGGAGAGGGCCATGGCGGCTGATGGGCGCGGGCAGTTGTGGGAAACGGGCCTCGTGGCCGGGGCGGTGGCCCTGCTGGTGACGGTGGCGGGGTGTGCCCCGGCGCCCGTCCGGCACCCGGAGCAGGGCATGAGGCCTGACCCGGCGGGTTCCCCCTCAGCGGGCGAGGGCGGGGACCATGCCCTTCGCTTGGCCAAGGCAGCCCGTGTCGCCAAGTCGCGTGTGGGGGCTCCCTATCGCTACGGGGAGGCCGGTCCGAGGGCCTTTGACTGCAGCGGCTTGGTCCAGTTCGCTTACCGCAATGCGGGGGTCGAGGTGCCCCGGACCGTCGCCCAGCTACGGCGCGAGAGCCGGCCCGTGCGGCTCTCCCGGCTTCAGGAGGGCGATCTGCTGTTCTTCCGCCTGTCCGGCAAGGTTCGCCACGTGGCCATTTACCTGGGCAATGACCGCTTCGTCCATGCCCCCCAATCCGGCGACTGGGTTTCCTACGCCAGCCTCGACAACCCGTTCTGGGATCGCCATCTGGTGGAGGTCGGTCGCATCTCCCGGCAGAAACAGTGAGGGGGGGTGGGGTGTGAGGTGTCAAAGCGCCGGCGAAGGCGGTTGACGTCGGTGTCCGGGCCCTTGATGTGGCTCACTTCTCACTCACAGCAGGTTCAGCTGCGTCCCCGAGGGCGGGGGCGGGGGGGTAAAGAGGCTGGTATCCAGGTCGAAATCGTGGCCGGTCAGGCCCAGGCGCTTGCAGGCCAAATTGAAGCGCCGGCCGATCATCTCGGCGTAGGCCCCGGTACCGGTCATGCGGCTGCCGAATTCCGGATCGTTGGCGCGCCCGTCGCGGGCGTCGACGAGCCGGCTCATGACGTGGTCCGCTTTCATGGGATAGTGGGTCGTCAGCCACTCCCGGAACAGGCCTTCCACCTCGTGGGGAAGGCGCAGCAGAACGTAACCGGCGCTGCCCGCCCCGGCCTCGGCCACTGCCTCCAGGATCATCTCGATCTCGCTGTCGGTTAGCACCGGCACCACGGGCGCCACCAGAATGCCCACCGGGATACCCGCCTCCCGCAGGTTCCGGATGGTCCGCAGCCGCCGGTTGGGGGCGGCAGCCCGGGGCTCCAGCCGCCGGGAGAGATCACGGTCGAAGGTGGTCACCGAGATCGTGACCGTGGCCAGGCCCGCGGTCGCCATGGGTCCGAGCAGATCCAGGTCGCGCTCCACCAGAGTCGATTTGGTGACAATGGAGACCGGATGGCGGCTTCGGCTCAGGACCTCCAAAACGCCCCGAGTAATGCCGTATTGCTTCTCGATCGGCTGGTAGGGATCGGTGTTGGTCCCCAAGGCCATGGGGGCACAGGCGTAATCGGGGTGCGCCAGCTCCTGCTCCAGCAATCGGGGGGCTTGCGGCTTGGCCAGGATGCGGCTCTCGAAATCCAGGCCCGGGGAAAGATCCCAGTAGGCATGGCTGGGACGGGCGTAGCAGTAGACGCAGCCGTGCTCGCAGCCCCGATAGGGATTGACCGAGCGGTCGAAGGGCAGGTCGGGGGAATCGTTCCAGGTAATGGCGGTTCGGGCGGCGTCGGCCGCCACCTCGGTGCGCAGGGTCGGGGGCGGCAGGTCCTTGTCCCCCCAGCCGTCGTCCACCGGCTCGCGGGAGACGGGCTCGAAGCGTCCCTCGGGGTTGCTGACGGCCCCGCGGCCTTTATGGGGTTCGCCGCCGTCGGCGCTTGGCATGGCCTGCCCCTTCCTTACCCCGGTTGGTCGGGCCCTGGCACGGCCGACCCGGCAATGGGTCCGCCCTTTCAATCCGCAAGCTGGCGCTCGAGCAGAGCGCTCCGTCGGCGCAGGTGGTGGAGCTCGTCCAGAAGGTCCAGGGCCAGGGCCGCTCCCTCCAAATTGACGCCGAGATCCCGCTGCAGTCGCAGCGCTGCCTGCAACCGGCTGACCGACTCGCCGGTAAAGCACCAGCGCCGCCGCTCGGGGAGCGGCTCCAGGATGCCTACCTCCACCATTGTCACCAGCTGGTCGCCGCCGAGGCCGCTGGCCTGCCTTAGCTCGCTCAGGGTATAGATGGTTTCCTCGTCCAGGATCACGCCGGTTACGGGTTGGGGCGGCTCGGCCATGGATTAGACCCCCAGATGTGAACGCGGGTTGAAGGCCATCTTGCGGGCCATCGCCCGGTAAAGCTCGGTTTGCTCCTCGGTTGCCGGCTGGGGCGCCTGGATCTGCAGGACCGCGTACTGATCGCCTTTGTGGCTGCCGGGCAGGCCGCGGCCCTTTAGACGTAGCTTCTGACCCGATTGGGCGCCCGCCGGGACGGTAAGGTTCACTGTACCACCCAGTGTCGGCACAGGCACCTTGGCCCCCAGGGCGGCCTCCCACGGAGTCAGGGGGAGATTGACGTAGATGTCCTTGCCGTCCACCTGAAAGTGGCGATGCGGCTTCAGGTGGAGCTCCAGATAGAGGTCGCCTGGGGCGCCCCCGCCCGGACCGGGACTGCCCTGACCGCTTAGCCGAATCTGCTGGCCGTCCCGGATCCCGGGCGGGATGGTGACGTCCAGGTCGCGGGTCCGGTAGGTGACCCGGCCCTGGGGATCCTGCTCGGGGACGCTCAGCTGAATGCGGCGCTGACCGCCGTGATAGGCCTCCTCCAGGGCAATCTCGAGGCGGGCGTGCTGATCCTCGCCCTGGGCGGAAAAGCCGCCGCCGCCCCAGGCCCGGCCGCGGGACCCGCTACCGAAGGGGCTGCGGCCGAAGCCGCCGCCGAACAGGTTCTCGAAGAATTCGCTGAACTCCTCGGCACCCATGCCGCCGAGGCCGCCGGGACCGGCGCCGCCGCCGAAATCGAAGCCGCCTTCCCAGCCCGGCGGTGGCTCGAAGCTCTGACCCTGCTGCCAGCCGGAGCCGAGCTGGTCGTAAGCGGCGCGCTTTTCCGGATCGGACAGGACCTCGTAGGCCTCCTTGACCTCCTTGAATCGCTCCTCAGCATCCGGTTCCTTGCTGACATCGGGATGATACTTGTGGGCCAGCTTGCGATAGGCGCGCTTGATTTCGTCCGTATCGGTGTCGCGTGAGACCCCCAGAATCTTGTAGTAGTCCTTGTACTCCATATGCGGCCCCTAGCTTCCGGTCAAAAAGGCCGGGGCTACCAGGCCCCGGCCCGATTACGCCGATCCGAATTCCGGCGGGGCGGTTTGGCGGCTGCGGTTACGATTCCACCTCGATCTTGCGCGGCTGCACCCCGGCCTGCTTGGGGATGGTGATCCGCAGGATGCCGTTGTCGCTTTTGGCCTTCACGTTCTCCGCATCGGCGGTATCGGGCAGGGTGAAGCGGCGGAAGAAGGTGCCGCGGACCCGTTCCACGCGCTTGTAGCTGCCCTGATCCTGCTCATGCTCGTCCCGGCGCTCGCCACGGATGGTGAGCACGCCGTTGTCGAGGGAAACGTCGATGTCCTTGGGGTCCACCCCCGGTAGATCCGCCGTGATCAGGTACCGGTTGGCATCCTCCTGGACGTCCACGGCCGGGCGCCAGTCGGCGGCCACCATGCCGCTTTCGGGGGCTTCATCGCTGCCGAGCTGATCCTCGAAAAGCCGGTTCATTTCGTTCTGAAGCTGGCTGAGGGTGCGCCAGGGGTCGTAGCGTACGATCGCCATGAGGATCTCCTTGCTCCATTGGGTGGATTGGGTTCCCCTGGACCCGGGTCCGGGGTTAAACGAGCTTACGATGGAAATGGGGGTGAATTCGGATTTTTCAAGGCGCAGTGGCCGGTATTCGAACCAGCCCTGTCAATCAGGTAGCCTGGAGGTCACCTCGGACTGGGGTGTCCACTCCCGCGGCACCCACCGGAGCCTTGTGCATGACCCGCAAGTCCGTCCGGGCGAACGGCCCTTCTTTAGCCTTCTGGCCTGGGCGTCACCTCATCGGCGTTATGCTCCTGGCGGTCCTTTCCGGATGCGGCTGGGACGAGGGAGACGGCGGCGACGGAGCCGGCGCCACTTTGGATGCCATTCGCGAAGCCGGGGAGCTGCGGGTGATCACCCGCAACTCCCCCACCACCTATTATTACGGCCGGGATCGGGAAAAAGGGCTGGAATACGACCTGGCCCGGCGGTTCGCCGACGAGCTGGGCGTCGAGCTGCGCTTGGTTGTCATCAATGATATCGGCGACATTCTGGATGCCCTGGCTGCGGGGAAGGGCCACATCGCGGCGGCTGGCCTGACCGTGACCCCGGAGCGGCGCCGCCGTTTCGACTTCGGCCCCGCTTACCAGAAGGTTCGGCAGGAGGTGGTCTGCCGGCGGGGTGGCGCGGTGCCGGATGATTGGGATGACCTTCCCGAAGTGGGCCTGCTGGTTCTGGAGGAAACCAGCTATACCGAGCGCCTACGCGAGATCAAGCAGGTGGTGCATGACCTCGAATGGGAGGAGTCGGGCTCCTCGTCCGCCGAGGAGATCCTGGAGCGGGTGTGGCGAGGGAAGGTCGACTGCACCGTCGCCGATTCCCACATCCTGGCCCTCAATCAGCGCTACTACCCCGAGCTGAAGGTGGCTTTCCCCATTACCCAGGAGCAGGAGCTTGCCTGGGCCTTGCCGGAGGGCTCGGGTGCCCTGCAGGCCAGGCTCGAGGATTGGTTCGCCGGACTGAAGGAGGCCGGGGATCTGGCCGCCATCCGGGAGCGGTATTTCGGCCACTTCCAGGTCTTCGACTACGTCGAAATTGCTGTTTTCCAGCGCCGCATGAAGAACCGGCTGCCGGGCTACAAAGCCTTGTTCCAGGAGGTTGCCGGCGATTATCCCGCCTTCTCCTGGGAGCTCCTCGCCGCTCAGGCCTATCAGGAATCCCATTGGCAGCCGTTGGCCCGCAGCCCCACCGGGGTGCGCGGCATGATGATGCTGACTCGCAATACCGCCAGCTCCCTGGGCATCGACAATCGCCTCAACGTCCAAAACAGCATCCGTGGCGGGGCGGAATACCTGGCCCGCATGTGGGAGCGCCTGCCCCAATCCATCGAGGAACCGGACCGGACCTGGGCTGCCCTGGCCGCCTACAATGTGGGCAGGGGACATATCCGGGACGCCCGGCGGCTGGCCGAGCGGGAGGGCCTCGACCCGGATAGCTGGAACGTACTCAAGCGCATGCTGCCCCGGCTTTCCCAGCCCCAATATTACAAAACGCTTCCCCACGGCTATGCGCGCGGACGGGAGCCGGTCAAATACGTCATGCGGATCCGCCAGTACTATCAGATCCTGAAGCGCCACTTCGGCCAGCAAGGTCTGGATTTGCAGGCTGATCAGGGCGCCTCCGCCGCCCCGGAATAGGTTGTCCGGGGAGCTTGCGGCAGCGGCGTCAAGCCCTGGCAGGCGGGAGGGGTCCGGGTAGGGGTGGTGCCTTGTGCTTCACGAGGGTTCCAGGCAGAACAGTCCTAGTTGGCGAGCTGGCGATTGGCGCTTCGCAAATCGGCGAGGCTGAGCACCCCGGAGGCGGCCTTGAGCTGGAGGCGGGAAACCAGATAGCGGTGACGGGCTTCGGCCAGGCTCTGCAGGGCGGCGAAGTACTCCTGCTGGGCGTCGAGGACGTCCACGCTCGTCCGGCGCCCCACCTCGAAGCCGGTCTGGATCGCTTCCAGTTGGGTCTCCGCCGAACGGACCTGGGCGCGCAGGCTGCGCACCTCCTCCATGGCCGACTCCCAGTCGTAGAAGGCCTGCACCGTCTCCACCCGCACCGTCTCCTGCTGGTCGTCAAGCTGCAGGCGGGTCTGGGCGGCGCGGGTGTCTTCGATGTCGGCCCGGGCCGAAACCTCCCCGCCCTGGTAGATGGGCCACTCCAGCTGCAGGCTGGCGCTCGTCTGCTCGTCTTGGGTAATGAAACTCCCGCCTTCTACCTTGCTGTATTGGGCCTGAGCGGAAAGCTGGGGCCAACGCTCGCGGCGGGCAAGTTCGGCGTTCTTGCGGGCGATGCTTAGCTCCGTCCGGGTCTGGGCCAGCTGGGGGTTGGCGTCAAGCGCGCGCTCCACCCACTTCTCCGGGGTGCCCGGGTCCGGGGCCAACAGATTGACCTCCTCGACGCCGTCCAGCTCCGGGACCGGCCGCCGGATGAGCTGGCGCAGGCGCTGCTTGGCGGTGTTGAGGGCATTGCGGGCCCGGATCAGGCGGGTATTGGCCTGGTCCCGCCTCGCCTCGGCCTCGCGAACGCCAACGATGTCGCCCGTACCCACCTCGAATTGGGCCTGGGCCCGGTCGAGGTGCTCGTCGACGCGGTTCACCTCGCGTTCAGCGAGATCCACCTCCTCCCGCGCGTTGAGGATGTCGAAATAAGCCTGGGCCACCTGGATCATGAGCTCCTGGCGGGAACCGGAGACGGTGGCATCGGCCTGCTCCTGGGTGATCTCGGCGATGTCCAGGGCAAGCCAATTGCGGCCGCCCGAGTAGATGGGCTGGGTGAGGGTGACGTTGTATTGATCTTGGGTGTACTTCTCGGTCGTTTCAGGTCGGCCGCTAATGATCTGAGTTTGTGTTGTCCGTGAGCGGCTAGCTTGGCCGGTAAGGCGCGGGAACCAGCCAGCTTTCGCCTGATCCTCCTGGAGATCGGCGATGACGCGCTCTTTCTCGGAGCGCTTCAGGTTGGGATCGACCTCCTCGGCGCGCTTATAGAGCTCCAGCAGCCCGGAGGCCAGTGCCCCGGACGGCAGCGCGCCTAAGACAAGGATGGCGACCAGGGCTACCGCGGGCAGCCGACCCGGCCGCTGACGCAGGCAGAGACGTGGACGACTGCCGTCGGAAGGGCAGGAGAAGGTTGCCGCTAGGCGCATTTCGGTTCCTTCAAGGTGAGGGCCGGAGGCCATACTAACCGGCGCGAGGCGAGTCCGATCGGTAGACCTAGGGCAGTGGCCTCGCTCGCAAGCGGGCAGTTTGCTGACCGGCCGGTCAGCCCGTCAAGCGCCCTGGTCCGGGTTTGCATGACTCGCTGAGGGAGTGGCAGGGGCGCGGCTTACTCGGCGTCGAGATCCTCGAATTCCCGGGTCGTCTGCTCCTCGTAGGCGTAAAGGTCGGCGTCCGAAAGGTCGACGAGATTTTCCGGCCGCTCCTGCGGGAGGGTCCGGTTTTCCCGAAAGCCCAAGATGGTGGCCAATAGCTCTCCCAGGATCCCTTGCTCGAGCGGGGCTTGCCTGGCAGGGCTTGCCTGATGGTCTCGTCCAGATTGACCTCTTCCACCACCTGGGCAAGGGGCCGGTTAAGCAGGGCCTCGATTACCGAAAACGTCCCGGTGATGCAGGCGCTTTCCATGAAGTTGGGGTCGTCATCCAATTGGCCGGCAGCTAGCTCCATCATGCGGCCCCGCACGACCGCCACCTCCAGTAAGGGGTTGCGGCTCCCCCCGCGGCCGGCGCCGGAATAAAGGAGCAGGGCCACCCATTTGCTCAGGTTGCGCTTGCCGAGCATGGCCAGGGCGTGGCGGATGGAGTGGATCTCCTTGGGGCGGTGGAAGGCCGCCGAGTTGATTAGACGTAGGAGCTTATAGCTGAGATCGGGATTTTCCTTGAATGTGGTTTCGATATCCCCGAATTCGGCATTGCCGCTGATCTGTCGATATAGGGTTAGCAGAGCGGCTTTTTGGGGTGGCAGGGTCTCAGTGGTGATCGGGGCGGGCTTGGCGAAGAACTGGCCCTGGAACAGGGCGAAGCCCTTCTCCACCGCCATGGTAAAGGTCTCCTGGCTGTTGACGTTCTCCGCGATCAACTGGGCTTGGAGGCCTTGAAGCATCTGGAGCAATCTGTCCAGCTCCGTGCCCTCGAACAGGTTGAGGTCGATTTTGATGTAATCCACCGCCTCGAAGACGGACAAATAATCGGAGTCGGCCAATAAAAGGGAGAGCGCCACCCGGAAACCGGATTCCGAGGCTTTCTGCAGCAACTGCAGGAGCTGCTGATCCGCCTCCATGGTCTGAATGATTTCCAGGATAATCCGTTCACGGGGCAGGAGTTCGACGAAGCCCTTGGCTACGAAATCCGGGGTAACGTGGAGGAAGGCGGCCCGATTGCCGAGCAGCTTGGAAAATTCCGGGCTGTCTACGGTGTCCACCAGTGTCGTGGGGTATTCCCGGGCCAGCGTTGTGGGGTCGGTGCTGGGGTTGTGCGGATCCCGGAAGTGCAGCTCGTAGCCCAAAAGCTGTTGCTCGCTATCCAGAACGGGGTGGCGCGCGATATTGATCTGTTCCATGGAGCCGCCTTTCTCTTCCTGGGTTAGCGGTTTCGACTTGTCATTTCCTCCCGCGGGGCCGGATGCAGTCTCGCGACGCCGGAACCGTGGCGGCAGGCCCACATGAATGTGAAGTCCTGGTAGGAGGAGGACGCTTCCAGGATTTCCTGAATAAGGTGCCAGCATCTAGCACTGTGACTCGATAGGCACCAACGGTGCTTACTCGTCGGATTCTAGGCCTTCAAGCTCCAGGGTGGCCTGCTCCAGGGTGGCCTGCTGCTCGTAGAATAAAAGGTCGTCAGGGTCCAGAGCCAGAGCTAGAGGCGAATCAAGTTCCGCCGGACCCGGGGGGGTACCCCATTGCCGCATGTTCTCCACAATCGTTAGGAGGGCGCCTAGCTCGCCTTCCCGGTTAACCAGGGCCGACGCCACCTCGTCCTCCAGCTGAAGATCCTCGATGATCTGGTCCATGGGCCGATTGAACAGGGCATCAACCACGGACAGGGTCCCGGTGATATGCGCCTGATCGCTGAACCCCCGCTCCTCGGAGAGACGTTTGCCGATCAGCTCCATGATCCGGCCGCGGATGACGGCTTCCGCCAGAAGCGGGTTGCGAAACTCGCTCGCATCGCCGGCGTACAGCAGCATGGCGACCCATTTGCGGATGTTTCGCCGGCCGAGGAGTACTAGGGCCTGCCGAATGGATTCAACGCGCTTGCGGGTGGCCAAGGCGGCGGAGTTGATTAGCTTGAGCAAGCGGAAGCTGAGCTCCGGGGCTTGCTTGAACTGGGCCTCGATCTTTTCGGTTTCGGCGTCGTCCTGAACGAGGCGGTAGAGGTTAAGGAGGATGGCCTTGTTCACCGGAAGGCGCTCGCGGGTGAGCTTGGCCGGCCGGGTGAAGAACTGGCCGTGGAAGTAGGAAAAGCCTTTGCGCATTAGCTGCTGGAAGGCTTCCTGGGTGCCGACATGGTCGGCGATAAGGCGAGTGGAAGTTTTGCGTGCCGCGGTCACCAGCCTATCCAGGGCGTCTTCGGCAAAGCCGTCGGGCTCGAAACGGAGGAAATCCGGCCGGGGCAGGATGGGCCCATCCAAGCCAGGGTCACCGGTTAGCGTTAGGGCTATCTGGAACCGCTGCTGTTTGGCCGCTTGCAACCGGGCCTGGATAGCCCTGGTTATCTCGCCTTCCGCGCGGAAATCGAGGATTACCTGGTCCTGGGGGAAGAGGTCGGCGTAGTTCTGATCCAGCAGATCTTGCGGAATCCGGATGAATACAGGCCGGTCGCCCCGGAGCTGGTGCAGCTGGTTTTTGCCGAGCCCGTACTGCTTGAGCTGGTCGCTATCCGGCCCCCGGAAGCGTAGGTCGTATGCGAACAACCGGCGGTAGCGGTCCAGAATGGGCTGGCGGGTAACTCCGATCGATGCCATGAAACCCTCACGGGTGTTTCCTCGGGGCGAATGTTTTCGCTGTGCCCAGCGAAAATAAGCGCCTCAAAATGCATTGGTTGCCGATGACTTGCAAGGGGACCCGGAGCCTCCTGCCTTGGGTAATGGAGGTCCCGGTAAGGAGGGCCCGCCCGTAAGAAACGGAAAGGCATAGACTGCTTGGATCGGGGCTCGGCGTGCAATGGTTGAGAAAGGGGTCTAGGGTAAGCGATTTGGCCTGCCATTTGCACCGTGGAGCTAACGAATGCGCTACCCAATTCCGGGTTTGCTCCGGCGGCTCCGTGGAGGAGAGGCTATGCGCCTTCGTACCAAGCTACTGCTGCTTCTGACGGTGGCTACCATGCCACCGCTTTTGGCCATCTTGTTCTATACCGGCTACCTCGGCAGTCGAACCCTCTCCGAGCAGGTTGACAAGGATATGCAGCTTATCCTGGAGCGGGGGGTGGCCGAGGTCCAGACCTTGGTGGAGGGCGAGAAGGCGGCAGCCCGGGCTCTCGCGGAAACCCCTATCCTGGAGCGCTACCTGGAGGCCCTGGTCCGGGGCGAGGGCCACCGGACTGTGCATGAACAGCTGGAGCAGTATTTCCTGGCCTATCAAACGGCTAAGCCCTCGGTCCAGGCGATTCGGCTTCTCGATAATCAGGGCAATACCCTGGCCAAGGCCAAGGAAGGCAAGGTGATTACCCCCGAGGCGAAGGGGGGCACGGGGTTGCCCATCGTGGCCAATCAGTCCCACAAGGACTTCTTCCAGAGGGCAAAGCGCCTCGACGTGGGCGAGGTGGGCATGTCCAGCTTCGAGCTGGGCCGGGTGGATCCCCAGGCGGAATTTTGTCCCGCCATGATCCGGTACATGGTGCCGCTGGCCTACAATGGGGACAAAGTCGGTTATTTGGTCGTGAATGGCTGGGGCAAGCGGTTCGACCAGATCCTGTCCGGTCTGGTGGCCGAGCGTAAGGGTGATGTCTTTTTGGTGGAATCCAACCCGGTGGATCCCAGGCGGGATGGCATCTATCTCTATCATCCCAGCGACGAAAAGCGCTTCGCCAACCAGCGGGGCAATTCCGCCTACCTGGCCACCAACCTGGGCAAGACCGTGTACCAGGCCGTTCAGGCCCAGAAATCCGGGGTTGTCCAGGTCCCGAGTAGCCGGGACCCGTTCTATTTCACCCGGTTCAGCCCGTACGACGAGCCCACCCAGGAGTGGATCCTGGGGGTGCGGGCCCATACCGACGCCCTTTTGGCTACCACCAACAAAATGCAGGCATCAATCGCCGGGGTCGGGGCATTGGCCCTGCTTGTCATTCTCCTGCTGTCCCGTTGGGCCGCTGCCGGGGTAACTACCCCCATTCACCGCCTTGCCACCAAGGTGCAGCGCTTGGCGGAGGGCGACCTGGGCGTGCGTTGTCGTTCCGGGCGCTCCGACGAAGTGGGAAGCCTGGCCCGCACCTTCGATTATCTGGCGGATAGCCTGGAAACCGCCCAGAAAGAGCGCGACGAGGCGGAAGCCAAGGCCTGCCAGGCCGCCAAGCTGGCCTCCGTGGGGGAGCTTGCCGGAGGACTGGCCCACGAGATCAACAACCCCCTCCACAATATCCGCTCCCTTGCCACCCTAGTGGAGCGGGACCTGCCGGATGGGGTGCCCGGGCGAGTGAGCCGGGATCTGGCAACCCTTCGCCAGGAATGCGAGCAGTGCAGCCGGATCATCCAGGGGCTTTTGAATTTCGGTCGCCAGATGGAGCCCGAATTCCGTCAGGTTGCCCTGCCCGAGCTCGTCGGCCAGTGTCTGGAGCTGCTTGAGCGCAAGGCCCACTCCGGGGGGGTGACGCTGCGCTGGGCCGGTCCGGATGCCTCGGTACCGCCAGTGCTCGGCGATCCCAATCAGCTTCAGCAGGTGGTGGTGAATACCGTTCTTAATGCCCTCCAGGCCAGCTCTGAGGGCCAAGAGGTTACGGTGGCCCTGGAGCGAGTGGATGAATCGATGCGGCTGTCGGTGATCGACCGGGGTAGCGGTATTCCGGAAGAGGACGCCAAGCGCATTTTCGATCCCTTCTTCTCCACCAAGCCTGAGGGCCAGGGGTCTGGCCTGGGGCTGTCGGTCAGCTACGGTATTGTCCATCGCCATGGCGGGAACATACGGATCCACTCCGAACTGGGGCAGGGAACCACCGTCGCCATCGAGCTTCCGGTTGCCCAGTTGCCGGCGGATGAGCCGGAGGTCCTAGAGCCCGCCGCAAGCGAGGGGTAGATCGCGCATGCCGGAGGATTCGGCGAAGATCCTGTTTGTGGACGACGATCCGGTTACCTGCACCATCTTCGAGCGCTTCTGCGAGGATCGTCCCTATACGGGTACGGTTTTGGATTCGCCCGAAGAGGCCCTGGAGCGCTTCCGGAACGAGTCTTTCGATTTGGTGGTGACCGACCTGCGTATGCCGGGGTTGGACGGTTTGGGGTTCGTACGCGCCCTCAAGGATCACGATCCCGAGGTGGGGGTGCTGGTGGTGACCGGCTATTCCTCGGTGGAAAATGCGGTGGAGTCCATAAAGGCCGGCGCCACCGATTTCATCAAAAAGCCCTTCGATCTCGATGAGCTGGCCCTCCAGGTGGACCAGGCCTTGTCCCAGGTGCGGGTGGTGCGGGAAAACGCCCTGCTTCGCCAGGACCTCAAGGCGCAGCGCTCGATTCCCGGCATGGTTGGCTCCAGCCCGGCCATGAAGCCGGTTCTGGACCGTACCCGCAAGGTGGCGGATATCCCCTGTAACGTGGTTATTACCGGCGAATCCGGGACGGGTAAGGAGCTGGTGGCCCGGGCCATTCACGATACGGGCGAGCGCGCCCGGCAGCCGTTCGTGGTGATCGACTGCGGCGCCCTTACCGATACGCTCCTGGAATCGGAGCTGTTCGGCCACGAGAAAGGGGCGTTTACCGGCGCCAACACCCGCAAGCGGGGTCTGTTGGAGGCTGCAAGCGGTGGCACGGTGTTTCTCGACGAAATCTGCAACGTTTCGGATGCCATGCAGATGAAGCTGCTGCGCGTGCTCCAGGAGCAGGAGGTTACACGGGTCGGTGGCACCACCACGGTGCCCGTCGACGCCCGCTTCCTGGCCGCAACCAACCGGGATCTGCCGGCCATGGTGGCGGCTGGCGAGTTCCGCCAGGACCTCTACCACCGGCTTAATGTGGTAAGCATCGAGGTGCCGCCATTGCGCCAGCGTACCGAGGACGTCCCCGTCCTGGTGCACCATTTCCTCCAGGCGATCGGTGATGAGTATGGCCGGGAAGTGGACGGATTCACCACCGACGCCATTAACCGCTTGTCGAACGCCAGGTGGCCGGGCAATCTGCGCGAGCTGCGCAATCTGGTGGAGCGCTGCGTGGTGCTGGCGGATGAGCGCTGGATCGGGCTGACGCTAGTGGAGCAGCTCATCGATCAATCCGAAGCCGAGGCCTCGGAGCCAGCCGAGGAGTCTAATGAAGGGCGGCTCCAAGCGGAGGACGACGTTGACGTCATGGCCTCCCTGGCGGAGGTGGAGCGCCACCACATCCTTCGGGTCCTAGAGGCCGTTAACGGTCATCGGGAGCGTGCCGCGCGAGTGCTTGGGATTAACAAGACTACCCTGTGGCGCAAGCTGAAACAGTACGGCCTTAATGAGGGGGCAGGCGCCGGGTCGCGGGGGTAGCTGGCCTTCCATCACATAGGGGCATCCTGGGCCATCCAGCCATTCTTGCCGTCCACAGTGGCGCTGATTGCTTTCCCAGAAGTATTTCTGCCGAGAGTGATGCTTCAATCGTTGGCCCCTGCCAGGGTATTTAGCCTCCGGGGTTACGCTCTCTAACGCCCGTTTTCTTTCTAGATATTGGCTATCCGGTTGATTCAGGCAAACACCCCCAAAGCGATCCCTGATCCTGTAGCAGCGGTAACCGGCCGCGACCTATCCCACCGAGGCATCCCGCGGTCGCGGTCAATGCCAGCTCCTACCACCCCCCCTCTTGGTGAAGCGGCTAGCCAAATTCTAGATAGCTTGGCTTGGGAAGCCCTGGTCTGACCGGAGGGATTTTGCAACGCTAGGTTTCAATCAAACAGTTGCGTTTTGCAACGAATGGTTGGCTCTCCTTCTTCCAGGGTCACAGGCTTCAGCGCGGCTCTGTCCCCCTTCCAGAGGCGGCACGGGGGATTTTACCCGCAAGTGCAACAGTGAGCGGTTGGCTGAAGGCCGCCAGTGGGGTGCTTTACCCCGAGCCACGGATCCCTGATCCGCAAGCTGGGTGGCGCCAATGCAAGCCGGGTCTTAGGTTGGTAAGCGTCAGTATGGGGCTTCTGGGTTTGGAAGTGCCTGCTGTCGCCCACGGGGGTCGAATTCCGGTCGGTTGGGGGCCGCCTCGGGGCGGTCATGAATGGGGCTATCTCGCGGCAGGGCGGCACCGGCATGCCGGCTTGGCTCTCGGCCGATCGCCCGCAGGCTGGTGCCCCGGATGAAGTGCCGACACAGTTGCTTGCGCTGCGCCGACCGGCGGGCGATGGGCTCGGTTCCCACAGGCCCCCGACCTACTGGCGGATTGGCTTTGCACTGCAAGCATGAATCTGCGGCGCTTTCCGTTGGGTATAACAAGGGTAAGGTAGAGGTCGGTAGGTGAGGGATTCCGGTTCGAACTCGAAACTGCAAACCTGCCTTGAATAGGAGTTCTCCCATGTTCAAGAACATCAAGGGGCGCTTCCCCGCGGCCGGTTTCCTAGCCGTGGCGGGTCTGCTCATTTCGCCGCTGGCCGTGGCGGTTGGCGGGGGTGATCTGCGAACCTTCCACCCGGACGGCACGATGGATGAGGGCGATGTTCAGGACAGCTACCGCGCGGATCTGGTGATGTATGTGGCCGGTAACCAGTTCATGGTTATGGAAGATCTGGTCAATGCCTTCCTGGAAAAAAACCCGGATATCGAGTCGGTCTACGTGGCCACTCTGCCGCCCGGAAAGCTGCTCAAGGAGCATATCCTGAGCCAGGGCAGGGTCCTGGGGGAAAAGACTTCTAAGCACCCGGACCTGTTCGCCAGCGTCAATTTGGGCCATCTCCAGAAGCTAGAGTCCAAAAGCCGCATGGACGCCTTCCAGACCTACATCCACAACAAGCTCACCCTCATGGTGAAGGAGGGCAATCCCCAGGACATCCAAGGGGTGAAGGACCTGACCCGCGACGACCTGGTCAAGTACTTTCCCAACCCCGAGACCGAGGGCATCTTCATCTTCTACGGCTCCCAGATGCTCAAGGACGCCGGGATCTACGATGAGGTAGTGGGCAAGGAGTGCCGTGGCTGCTGGTCGATCCCCGGTGAGACCTACTTCACCAAGGTCCATCACCGCGAGACGCCCAACGGCATCGAGGCAGGGGAGGTCGATGCGGGAATCGTGTGGAACAGCGAGGTGGCCTACGCCAAGAAGCAAGGCCGGCCCATCGACGGTGTCGATATCCCTTCCCCGTTAAATCAGGCGCCGCGGGTGGGCTACGCCATGGGCATGCTCAAGGATGCCCGAAACCAGTACAACGCCATGCGCTTCATGGCCTTTCTGGGTACCGATAAGGCCCAGGGCATCTACGAGGCCTACGGGTTCAAGAAGGCCACCGACGAAGAGCTCAAGCTCAAGCCCATTCCCACAGACTGAGCGCCATTTCCCGGGCGCCAAGGCCCCGCCGCAGGCGGGGTCATTTTTTATCGGGCGGCAGGCTCGGCCTGAGGGTTGGGGGCTCCCTGCGGACAGCGGTGCCGGCCTATCAAGAAGCGATTGAAGGGTTAACCTGCCGGTTTCTAGTTCGTTTTAAGGCTTGGACCCGGATTCCACAGGCCGTGATCTGGCCGCCAAGCTGGCGGCGTTGCCCCATGGTCGGATGTTCCTTGCTTGTGTGGGCGGGGCGGGCCCCTGCTCGATGCCTTGTTGAACGGGGAACGAGGCAGGGTCGAGAGCCAAGGGGTAGCACCTGCGATATTCGGCTCCCTCCTCAGGACTGTCCGCCGGTGCCGGCTAGCGCGGCCTGGTTCGAAGGGTGCCGGGAGCAGGAGCGGATTGTTTACTGGGTGACCGCAACCATTTCATATTGCAAAGGGCAAATTGCATTATGCAATTTGCCCTTCGCCCTTTTGGCTCCAGGGTTGTCGGGCCTACCCCCTAACCCACTGAAAAAAGCCATTCTCGGGGTTTTGGCATCAGCCTTGCTTAGGGGGGAATGAAACGTTAACCATTTACCTCCCGAGGAGGAAACCATGAAGGCAGCCATGAACAACGTTTTCCGGAGCGCGGTCTTCGGCGTTGGGGCGATCGCGATGGTGCTGGGCGCCACCAATGCCCAGGCCGGAGATTACGGCTATAAGCCGGGTCAGAAGGCGGTCTATCAGGTGAACGAGATCGACCGCGCCAACGGCGCCCTGCGCAATGTCGGCAATCACCTGGAAGCCACCGGAACCCCGCTGGAGGGGAATATCGATTTGGCCGTGGTAAGCCATTCCAGCGGCGTCTATATGCTCCTGGAAGGGGCCACCAACTCCAAGGGCGAGCTGTATGAGCCCAAGGTCCAGGACCTGATGAGCAAGGGCGTGGCGTTCCTGCAGTGCCGGAAGACCCTGCAGGGCAAGGGCCTCAAGAAGAGCGATCTGGTCGACGGGGTCGAGATCGTGCCCTCCGGGGTGGGCGAGGTCGCCGAGAAGCAGCGTAACGGCTACGCCTACGTCAAGCCCTGACCGGGTCTGCCATACCGCCAGTAACGGGGCGCCTGAGGCGCCCTTCAAGGGAGGAAGGAATGCACAAGGGCAAATTCGCGATGACCGCCAGGGCCCTGGTCCTGGGCCTCTTCCTCGTTGTCGGGCTGGGCGGGAGTCCGGTTCACGCCCAGGATGCCGATCGGCTGGAGCAGGACAGCCTGGCCGAGCATCACGTGGTGATCCAGATCTCCGAGGG
>NZ_JAZKRM010000018.1:0-52068 GCF_036628635.1 Thiohalorhabdus sp.
CCGGCGACCAAGGCCATGGCCAAGGAAATGCTGCCGGTGGTGGACAAGCCGCTCATCCAGTACGCGGTGGAGGAGGCGGTGGCCGCCGGCATCGAGCAGGTGATCTTCGTCACCGGGCGCGGCAAGCGTTCCATCGAGGACCACTTCGACCACCAGGATGGCCTGGAAAGCCAGTTGCTGGCCAAGGGCAAGGACGACCTGGCGCGGGTCTACCGCGAGGTCTCGGACATGGCCGAGGTCATCTACGTGCGGCAGAAGCAGCCCCTGGGCCTGGGTCACGCCGTGTGGTGCGCGCGCCACGCGGTGGGTGACGAGCCCTTCGCCGTGATCCTGCCCGACGACCTGATGGACGCCGAGCCCGGGGCCATCGGCCGCATGAAGGCGGCGTACGAGGCCTCCGGGGCCAGCCAGCTGGCCGTGGAGCCAGTGGATCCGGCCGATGTGGGCAGCTACGGCGTCATCGATCCCGGCCCCTTCAATGGCGAGACCTACCCCGTGCGGGGCCTGGTGGAGAAGCCCGCCCCCGCGGTGGCACCGTCCAACCAGTCGGTGATCGGCCGCTACATCCTGTCGCCCAAGGTGTTCGATCCCCTGAGCAAGGGTGGGGCCGGCGCCGGTGGCGAGATCCAGCTCACCGACGCCCTGCAGGCCCTGATCACCGACTTCGGCGAGGCCCTCCAGGCCTATCCCTTCACCGGGGCCCGCTTCGACTGCGGCTCCAAGCTGGGTTACCTCAAGGCCCAGATCGAGTTCGGTCTGCGCCGCGGCGAGTTCGGTTCCGAGCTGGCCGACTACCTCCGGCAGCGGCTGACCGAGACCGCAGCCGACAACGGCGCCCAGCCCGTCTCCCAGCGCTAACCCCCTACCAACGAGGCCGCAAGCGAGCTGATGGACCACCTGATCGAGCCCCACGGCGGTACCCTGCGCGAGCTCGTCGTCGACGACGCCCGGGCCCGAGAGCTGCATGCCGCCTCCGTTGAGTTCCCCTCCATTGATCTGAACGACCGCCAGCTCTGCGACCTCGAGCTACTGCTGAACGGCGGTTTCTCGCCGCTGACCGGGTTCCTGGGCCAGGAGGACTACCAGGCCGTCCTGGCCAAGTGCCGCCTGAGTGACGGCACCGTCTGGCCCATGCCCATCACCCTGGACCTGAGCGAGGCCACCGCCGAGGGCCTGGCCCCGGGTCAGGCCGTGGCCCTGCGCGACGCCGAGGGGTTCATGCTGGCGGTGCTCCACCTCGACGAGATCTATCGGCCCGACAAGACCCGGGAGGCCCACGCGGCGTTCGGCACCGCCGACCGGGCCCATCCTGGGGTGGCCTACCTGTTAGACCGGGCCGGCGACGTGTATCTGGCCGGCCGGGTGGAAGGGGTCCAGCTGCCGCTGCACTTCGACTTCACCGAGCTGCGGCTGACACCGGCCCAGACCCGGGAGGGCTTTCACCGCATGGGCTGGCGGCGGGTGGTGGCGTTCCAGACGCGCAACCCTATGCACCGGCCGCACAAGGAGCTGACCCTGCGCGCCGCTGCCGAGGCCGAGGCCGGGCTGCTCATCCACCCCGTGGTGGGCCTGACCAAGCCCGGCGACATCGATCACTACACCCGGGTGCGGTGCTACCAGGCCATCGCCGAGCACTATCCCGACAAGATGATGATGCTGTCGCTGCTGCCGCTGGCCATGCGCATGGGTGGTCCGCGGGAGGCCCTGTGGCACGCCCTGATCCGCAAGAACTTCGGTTGCAGCCACTTCATCGTCGGCCGGGACCACGCCGGCCCGGGTAGCGACAGCAACGGCGACGCCCTCTACGACCCTTACGCCGCCCAGGAATTGGTAGCCGAGTTCGAGGCCGAGATCGGCGCGCGCATGGTGCCGTTCAAGGAGATGGCCTTTGTGGAGGACCGGGCCGAGTACATGCCCGTAGACGAGGTCCCCGAGGGCGCCACGGTGAAAAGGCTTTCCGGCACCGAGGTGCGGCGCCGGCTGCACGAGGGGCTGAGCATCCCGGAGTGGTACGCCTATCCCAACGTGGTGGCCGAGCTGCGCCAGAGCCATCCGCCCAAGCCCAAGCAGGGCCTGACCATCTTCTTCACGGGGCTGTCCGGCTCGGGCAAATCCACGGTGGCCAACGTTCTGCTGGCGCGCTTCCGGGAGATGGGCGGCCGGCCGGTGACGCTGCTCGATGGCGACGTGGTGCGCAAGAATCTGTCCAGCGAGCTGGGCTTCACGCGCGAGCACCGCAACCTGAACGTCCGCCGCATCGGCTTCGTCGCTTCCGAGATCACGAAAAACGGCGGCATCGCCATCTGCGCGCCCATCGCGCCTTACCGGGCGGTGCGCGCCGAGAACCGGGAGCTCATCGAGGGCTACGGCGGCTTCGTTGAGGTCCATGTCAAGACCCCGCTCGAGGTGTGCGAGTCCCGCGACCGCAAGGGCCTGTACGCCAAGGCCCGGGCCGGCCAGATCACCGAGTTCACCGGCATCGACGACCCCTACGAGGAGCCCATCGATCCCGAGGTGGCCATCGACACCACCGATCTGTCCCCCATGGAGGCGGCGCAGGAGGTGCTGCTCCACCTGGAGAAGGAGGGGTATCTGCGGTGACAGTAGGTGTTCATTTTTCAGTGTTAAGTATCAAGTCACGGCGATAAACCAAAGGGTCTCCGATCTTACGCCTGGAGGGCCAATCCGACTTGACGGGGCACTCACCACTCCCTGCCCACGGTTAGGAGCCTCGGAGCGCCGCTCCAGGGCGATGCTTGGTCTGGTCGCTTGGTCTTCTCGGGGGGATCGTCTGACCCGAAGCGGTCTTGGGTTTGCGGTTAGAACAGGGCCCACCTGGGTACCTGCGGCGGTGGGTCGACCCCTGTGCCAATGGAGGCCGATAGCGGGGATCGTCGCCTTCCCCGTTTTTCCCAGTATACGGTCAATCATGAATGGCCCCCCTGACCGCTTTGCGGCCAGGGGGGCCATGTCGTTTCTTGCCCCTCACTGTGAACCCAAGCCCGCTATGGGCAATCTAAACGGGTGAGATGAACTGGCCTCGTCGAGCCCAAGGAGGGTCGCATGGCAGGAAACGGCCGCAGCCAAGGCGATGACAAGCAGAACCAGTTTCTCGAATCCCTGGAAAGCTTCACCCGGGAGCACAAGGCCCGCCACTGGGAGGGAACACTCGCCGAATTCCTCCAGGACGTCCTACCCGAGCACCCCCACGGGATAACCCGCACCAGCCACGAGTACATGTGGGACATGATCCGGTGGTACGGCTCCGAGCCCTCCGAAGAGGGCGATCACGTTACCCGCTACAACCTGTTCGCCAACGACCTTTTCGGCGTCGACGAGTCCCTGGAGCGGGTGGCCAATTATTTCAAGGCCGCCAGCGAGGGCTCCGAGGTGGGTCGGCGGCTGCTGCTGTTGCTGGGTCCGCCCTCCGGCGGCAAGTCGTCGCTGGTGATCATGCTAAAGCGGGGGCTGGAGGAGTACAGTCACACTGACGAGGGGGCCCTTTATGCCATCAAGGGCTGCCCGGTGCACGAATCTCCCCTTCACCTCATCCCCCAGACCAAGCGCGCCGAGTTCCGCGACACCTACGGCGTCGACATCATCGGCGACATCTGCCCCTACTGCCGTACCCGCCTGGAGGAGGAGTTCGACGGCGACTTCATGCAGATGCCGGTGGAGCGCATCTTCATCAACGAGGCCGGGCGCACCGGCGTCGGCACCTACGCCCCGCACGATCCCACCACCGCCGACATTGCCGATCTGGTGGGCTCGGTGGACCTGTCCAAGGTGGCCGATTACGGCGATGAGGGCGATCCGCGCGCCTGGTCCTGGTCCGGCGCGGTGTATGCCGCCAGCCGCGGCATGCTGGAGATGATCGAGATCCTCAAGGTCAAGCGGGAGTTCCTTTATCTGCTGTTGACTTTGACCCAGGAGAAGAACGTCAAGGTCTCTCGCTTCCCGCTGATCTATCTGGACGAGACCATCGTCGCCCACACCAACCTGGCCGAGTTCCGCAAGTTCCTGCAGGAGAAAGAGAATGAGGCCCTGCTCGATCGCATGGTGATCGTGCAGGTCCCCTATACCCTGCGCTACCACGACGAATCCCGCATCTACGAGAAGCTAATCTCGGCTACCCCCACCTTCAAGGAGGTCCATCTAGACCCGCACGCCCTCAATGTGGCGGCGGTGTTTGCCGTGCTAACCCGGTTGCATCCCTCGGAGCGGGAGGACCTGGATCTGTCCAAGAAGGTGCGCCTGTACGCCGGCGAGGACGTGGAGGGCATCGCCGCCACCGAGGTGGAGCGGGTCAAGGCCGAGCATCCCGAGGAGGGCTTGGAGGGGGTATCGCCCCGGTTTGTCATCAACGCCCTGGCCGGGGCTATCTCCCGCTCGGAGAAGCAGAGCCTGACAGCCATGGACGTCATGCTGGCCCTCAAGGACACCATCGAGTCCGACGCCCGCATGGACTCCAAGGAGAAGAAGAACTGGGTAGACTTTCTGGTGACCGTGCGCAAGGACTTCTACAACCGGTGGGTCAAGGAAGACGTCCACAAGGCCCTGTTCGTGTCCTTCGAGGATGAGGCCCAGGAGTTGCTGGACAAGTACCTCGACGAAGTGGAGGCGGTACTCGACAACCGCAAGGTCACCGATCCCATCACCGGCGACGAGCGCGACCCCGACGAGCGCTTCCTGCGGTCGGTGGAGGAAAAGATCGCCATCTCCGACTCGGGCAAGCAGTCCTTCCGCCAGGAGGTGGTGCGCAAGGCCATGGGCGCCTACAAGCACGGCGAGCGCTTCACCCTGGATAGTCATGCCCGTCTGCATGACGCCATCGAGCAGTACCTGTTCGAGGAACGCCGCGACGTGCTGCGGCTGGTTACCTCTAGCGCCCGGCCGGACGAGGAGGCGCAGCAGAAGATCTCCGCGGTGGAGGACCGGCTGGTGGCCGAGTACGGCTACGATGAGCACTCGGCGCGGGAGGCGCTCAACTACGTGACCACCCTGCTCTCTCAGGAGTGATGGAGGCACGATAGCCGCTATCTGCGCCACCCCTGCCAAGGCCGACCCCAGGGTCGGCCTTTTTTCGAACCCCGGCGGTCTGTGGGGCCACGCCGGAGGCGTGATCGGAACCAGGCCGTCGGTGTCTAACCGGGTGGACCGGTTCTGCCCCGGTCCGCCTCAACCAGCGCGAGGAGTGTCATGACTGCCGACAGCGGCGAAACCCGCACCCCGTCCCGCATGGCTACGGATAATCGGTGGTACGACCTGTTCTCCCGGGGCTCCCGCGACTGGCTCCGGCACAACGAGAAGGTGCGCGAGACGGTTCGCGAGGAACTGCCCAACCTGATTTCCGGCTCCGACGTGCTGTCGCGGCCTTCCGATCGCACGGTACAGGTACCGGTGCGCTTTTTGGAGCACTACCGCTTTCGTCTGCACGATGATCCGCAGGAGGGCGAGACCGGTGTCGGTCAGGGCGATGGTCAGCCCGGCGACGTGCTGCGTCGGGCCCGGCCTGAAGAGGGCGAGGGCGGTACCGAGGGCGGCTCTGGGGAGGGCGAGCTGCGCTTCGTCCTGGAGCTCAAGGTGGACGACATCGTGGACTGGATCTGGGAGGAACTCGAATTGCCCGATCTCCAGCCCAAGACCACCGATGCCCTTACCGACGAGGACCTAATCCAGGAAGGCTGGGATAAGCGCGGCCCGCGGGCCCGGCTTGACCGGCGGCGCACGGTCAAGGAGGCCATCAAGCGACGCTCGGTGCAGGAGCGCACCGCCGAGGAAGCCGAGCCCACCCCCTTTTCCAATGAGGACCTGCGCTACCGCCAGCTGGCCCGGCGGCGGCGTCCGGCCACCAATGCCGTGGTGGCCTTCCTGCTCGACGTCTCAGCCTCCATGGACGAGAGCCGGCGAAAGCTGGCCAAGTCCTTTTTCTTCTGGGCGTTGCAGGGGCTGCGCCGGCAGTACGGCCAGGTGGAGACGGTGTTCATCGCCCACACCAACCAAGCCTGGGAATTCTCCGAAGAGGAGTTTTTCAAAGTTTCGGCTACCGGGGGAACGGTGGCTTCTAGCGGTTTCCACCTGGCTCGGGACATATTCGCCGATCGGTTTGATCCGGGTCAGTACAACCAGTATTTGTTCTATGCCTCCGACGGCGACAATTTCGGTGACGACCGGCGCAGTGCCGAAGCCCTGCTGGAGGAGTTATGCCAGTCGGTGAACTTCATGGGCTTCGTGGAGACGCCGCAGAACCCGTTGGAGTCCTCCAAGTCGGAGATGGGCCGGCTGTTTAAGGCCCTGGCCGCCCGCAGCCAGCCAGTGGGCAGCTACACTGTCCACGCGGAGGTTGATATCTGGGAGGCCATCCGAGAGTTCTTCCGGCACCAGGCGGAGGAGGTGGCCTGACAAAAAAGGAAGCCCACGTGCCATTCGGTCCCAACAGTCCCATGAGCAACGCCGATCTAGCCGACTACACCCCCAAGCTCGAAGCCCTGGCCCAGGAGCATGGGCTGGATTTCTACCCCGTCGACTTCGAGGTGGTGCCGCCGTCATTCATGATGGAGGTGGCTGTCTACGGCCTGCCGGTGCGCATGCCCCACTGGTCTTTCGGGGTGCGCTACATCTATCAGTACATCCAGCATCGGATGGGCCATTCGCGCATCTTCGAGGTGGTGTTCCCGGGCAATCCCAACCGGGCTTATCTGGTGAATAACAACTCCCTGCCCGAGAACACCCTGGTAACCGCTCACGTCCTGGGCCATGCCGACTTCTCCAAGAACAACGACCTGTTCGCCCGCATGCAGTCCCAGGTGGGCTACCATATCGTGGAGCAGGCGGCGGAGCGGGCCCACCGCATCGAGGAGGCCATCGCCGAGTACGGCCAGAAGCGGGTTGAGGCGGTGCTCGACGCCGCCCTGGCCCTGGAGCAGAACATCGACGTCAACTTCGCCATCAACCGCCCCGAGTACCCCGAGCGCGTGGAACGCCGCGGCTCAAGGGGGCAGAGCGCGCGGCAAGGGTTCCAGGGCCGGTTCGGCAAGCTCCCCGGGCAAGGGGACGAGGCCGGCCGCGAATCCCAAAGCGGCGGGCGGGCGCCCATTCCGCCGTGGCCGGAATACGACCTGTTGTGGTTCATCGCCCACTATGCCCCCGACATGGAGGGTTGGGAGCGGGACATCTTCCTTTCCGTGCGCGAAGAGTCCTTCTACTTCTATCCCGTTTTCGCCTGCCAGATCATGAACGAGGGTTGGGCCTCCTATTGGCATGCCCGGCTGCTGCGAGAGGCCGATTTCCTGCCGCAGCAGCTCTACCTCGACGCCATCAAGGCCCATTCCGACGTGGTCCGGCCCTACGCCGGGGAAAACGCCGTGGCCCTGTCCATTAATCCGTACCACGTGGGCTTTCACATGTGGGAGCGGATCATCGCCGAGCATGGGCTGGACACCGCCCTGCGCCTGCGGATGGAAGAGGACGATTTCAGCTTCATCCGCAACTGGTTGGACGAGGGCCTGGCCGACGAGCTGCAGCTGTTCTCCTACACCACCCGCCAGGGCCGTGGTGGTGAAGAGCAATACGTCATCCAGGAGCGTGACATCCACGCTCTCCGGGAATCTATTCTGCACCCCAAGTTCAACTACGGTGCCCCGCGGGTCTACATAACCGAGATGGGAACCGACGGCAGTCTGGTGCTGAAGCATGACCATGGCACCGACGGCCGGGGCTTGGATGCGGAGAGAGCGGACAAGGTACTGGACTACATCAACCGGGTCTGGCGGCGACCGGTGCGGCTGGAGACCGCGGATCCCCAGGGGCGGGTGAAGGTTCTGGACAAGGAATGACCCAAAACGCTTGCGTGACCGCTCGGTTTTGCTTTATCAAGGAAAGAGGCCCTGAGGCGCTTCCCCTCCTCTAAGCGGCGTACCGGCCAGGCCCTTTCCATCTGCTGAGTAGGAGACGCAAGCGATGACGGCGGTTTCCCTAACCGTAAACGGCGAGACTTACGAGGCCGATGTGGCCTCGGATACCCCCTTGCTTTGGGTGCTGCGCGATAACCTTGGTCTCACCGGGACCAAATACGGCTGCGGCATCGCCGAGTGCGGTGCCTGTACCGTCCACCTCGACGGCCAGCCCGTTCGCTCCTGCACCACGGCCGTTTCCCAAGCCCAAGGGCGGTCGGTGACCACGGTGGAGGGCTTGGCGGACAATGCGGATCTCCATCCCCTGCAGGCCGCGTGGATCGCTGAAAACGTGCCCCAGTGCGGCTTCTGTCAGTCGGGGCAGCTCATGAGCGCGGCCGCCCTTCTGGCGCGCAACCCCAATCCGGGCGATGCCGACATTGATGCCGCCCTCCGCGGCAATCTCTGCCGCTGTGGAACCTACCAACGCATCCGCCGCGCTGTCGGGCGCGCCGCTCGGGACATGCAGGAGCAGGGCTGATGAGCGCCAGTACCACAAATCGACCGACCCGCACCACCCGCCGTGGATTCCTCAAGGCCAGCGCCGTTGCCGGGGGCGGTCTGCTCCTTGGTCTGCGGTTACCCACCGGTGGCCGTTATGCCCAGGCAGCGGCGAGCCGACCCGACGGCGATGCCGAGCTCGCTCCCAATGCCTGGGTCCGGATTACCGGCGACGACCAGGTCACCGTGCTGGTGGATCGGTCAGAAATGGGCCAAGGGGTCATGACTGCCCTGCCCATGCTGGTCGCCGAGGAGGTGGAGGCGGACTGGGAGCGCATCAAAACAGAATTCGCCCCGGCCGATTCAGCTTACACCAACAGCCTCCTAGGTCGCCAGGCCACTGGCGGTTCCACCGCTATCCGCAATGCCTGGCGGCCCCTGCGCGAGGCGGGTGCCACCGCCAAGGAGATGCTGGTAGCCGCGGCCGCCGACCGCTGGGGCGTGGAGGCCCAGGAATGTGAGGTGGCCGATCAGGTGGTAAGCCACCCCGGAAGCGGGCGCTCGGCCACCTTCGGCGATCTCGCCGCGGCGGCCGCTGGACGGCCCGTTCCCGAAGCCGTCTTCCTTAAGGAGCCCAGGAACTTCCGGCTCCTGGGAACGGCCCGGGATCGCCTGGACGCCCCGGCCAAGGTGGACGGCTCGGCGCGGTTCGGCATGGACGTCCAGCTTGATGGCCTGCTCACCGCCCAGGTGGTGCGCTGCCCAGTGCTAGGCGGCAAAGTCCAGTCCTTCGACTCTAGCGAAGCCAAGCGGGTACCCGGGGTGAAGCAGGTCGTTGAGATCGATTCCGGCATCGCCGTGATCGCCGAAGGCTTCTGGCCCGCCCATAAGGGCCGCGAGGCCCTTTCCGTGGCGTGGGACTACGGCGAGCACGCCGATCTGTCCTCCGCGGGTATCGAAGGGCAGTTTCGCCAGGCCGCTGACGAGGGCGAGGCTGCCATTGCCCACAGTGAGGGGGATGCCGCCGGCGCTCTGGAGGCGGCGGCCGCAACGGTGGAGGCCGAGTACGAGGTGCCTTTCCTGGCCCACGCCTGCATGGAGCCCATGAACTGCACCGCCCGGATCGAGGACGATGTCTGCGAAGTGTGGGCGCCCACCCAAGACCAGACGTCCACCCAGGAGGTGGCCGCCGAGATCAGCGGCCTGCCCAAGGACAATGTGCAAGTGCACACCACCTACCTCGGGGGCGGCTTCGGGCGGCGCTCGCATACCGACTTCGCGGCCGATGCCGTGGCCTGCGCCAAGGCGGCTGGGGCCCCGGTAAAGGTCATCTGGACCCGGGAAGACACCACCCGCCATGACCGCTATCGTCCGGCAACCTACAACCGGTTGAGTGCCGCGGTGGACAGCGGCGGTAGCGTCAGCGCCTGGCGCCACCGCATCGTTGGGCCCTCCATCATGGCCTACAACGACATGCTCCAGGAGGGTCAGCAGATCGATCCTTCCTCGGTGGAGGCTGCCGATGCGCTGCCCTACGGCCTGGCCAATATCCACGTGGACTACGTCATGGCCAATACCCCCGTGCCGCTGTGGTGGTGGCGCTCGGTTGGCAACTCCCAGAATGGTTTCATTCGCGAGGCCTTTTTCGACGAGGTGGCAGCCGCCGCGGACGCGGACCCCTACGAGCTTCGTCGCCGGTTGGTCCCCGAGGAGGATCGCCACCGAGGGGTCCTGGAACGGGCGGCCCGCGAGGCTGGCTGGGGTACCTCCCTCCCCGAAGGGCGGGCTCGGGGCATCGCCGTGGTCAAGTCCTTCGGTAGCTACTGCGCCGAGGTGGCCGAGGTCTCCGTCTCGGCCAATCGTGAGGTCCGGGTCCATCGGGTGGACGTGGCCATCGACTGCGGGGCCGTGGTCAATCCGGAGATCGTTGCCGAGCAGATGGAGAGCGGTGTGGTCTACGGTCTTTCGGCGGCCTTCGGTGAGGCAATCACGGTAAGCCGCGGCCAAGTGGAGCAGGCCAACTTCGACGACTATCCCATCATGACCATCGATCAGATGCCCGAGGTCCGGGTGCACATCGTGGACAGCGGTGAGGACCCCGGTGGCATCGGCGAGCCGGGAACACCGCCTATTGCTCCCGCGGTGGCCAACGCCGTTCATGCCGCCACCGGGGAGCCGGTGCGCCGGCTCCCGCTGACCCGGGCCGGCTTCCAGCCCGCCTGAGCGGGGATTGCCGTGAGCCCTTTTGAAACCTACGCGGATGGCACCGATCCGGCAGTAATAGCCGAGGCAAAGGCCTGGCTGGACGCCGGTTACGGGCTTCATCTGGTGACCGTGGTGTCTACCTGGGGGTCATCGCCGCGGCCGCCCGGGTCGCTGCTTGCCCGCCGTGACGACGGCGCAACGGTGGGCTCGGTATCCGGGGGCTGCGTGGAGGAGGCCCTGCCGGATTGCCTGCCCGAGTGGGGCGGGACGCCGGCCCGGCTGGTGTTCGGGGGCGAAAGCGGTGAATCTGGCCGCTATCGGCTGCCTTGCGGCGGAACCCTGGAGCTTATGGCCGAGCCCCTGCTTCCCGGCGATGAACGGGGTGTGGGCGCGGTTTACCAGGCCCTGAGCCGGGGTGAGACGCTCCGCCGCCGGGTGGATCGGGCCACCGGGTGGGTGCGCCTGGGGACCGACGAGGGTGGACCCGACCTGGCGGCCGACGGGGAGGCCGTGGTCAAGCGGTTCGGTCCTTCCTGGCGGCTGCTCGTGGTCGGGGGCGGCGAGCTGGGCCACCATCTGGCGGCCATGGCCCGCCGTCTGGACTATCGGGTGACGGTTTGCGAGCCCCGCGGTGACTATCGGGCCGGATTCGCCGAGCCCTGTGTTGAGCTGGACACGCGCATGCCCGATGACGCTGTCGCCGCCTGGGGCCCGGACCCGCGTGGCGCCGTGGTTGCCACCTGCCACGACCCCAAGCTCGACGATCTCGCTCTACTTGAAGCGCTGGACTCGGCCGCCTTCTATGTGGGGGCCCTGGGCTCCGCGCAGACCAACCATCGGCGCCGTCAGCGCTTGATCGAGCTCGGCCTTTCCGGGCAGACCGTGGCCCGGCTGCGCGGACCGGTGGGCCTTGCCATCGGCAGTCGGACCCCGGCGGAAATCGCGGTGTCAGTGCTGGCGGAGATGACAGCGGTCCGCCACGATCGCGACCCCCGTCCCGAGGGCATGGCCGGTGCCAGCCACGCCCATCTGACGCAGCCGTGATCGGCGGTATCTTGCTAGCTGCCGGGCAAGGGCGGCGTTTCGGCGGGGCCAACAAGCTCCTGACGCCATTGGCCGACGGCACCCCTGTGGCCCGAGCCGCCGCCGAGACTCTGCTGGAAGGGGGCCTTGACCGCTGCTTGGCCACCGTCCGGCCGGGGGAAGGGCAGGTGATCCGGAGCCTGCGGGAAGCCGGCCTGGAGGTGCTGCCTTGCTCGGCGAGCGAGCGGGGCATGGGGGCGAGTCTGGCCGCCGGTGTGGCTGCCCTTCCTCGGGCCGATGGTTGGTTGGTTGCCCTGGGGGATATGCCATGGGTCGCGCCCGCAACGGTCGCGGGCGTGGCCCAGGCCCTTCGCGACGGGGCCTTGCTGGCGGCCCCCTGCCATGCTGGAAGGGGCGGCCACCCGGTGGGCTTCGCTGCGGCCCTCGGCCCCGAGCTCCATGCGCTCGACCGTGACATGGGAGCCCGGTCGGTGGTCTCCGTCCATCGCGAGCGCATGACATGGGTGTCCGTGACCGATCCCGGTATCCACCGGGATGTGGATGAGCCCGGGGACATCCCTGCTCGGATCTAAGCGCCGCCCCCGGAGTGGGCCTCCGAAGGCTGGTGCGGTCAGGACTCAGGGGAAAGCTGGCATCTGCGAGTCGGGGCCGTAATCACTGGCCTCGGGATGATGGCGCGTGACCAGCTGGCGGATTTCGTCCTCGCGCTTTTCGGGAACATCCACCATGAGTAGTACCCGGCCCGCCTCCAGGTCATCCCGAAACACCTTGAGCCGGGTGTTGGGTACGGAGGTGGCGATCATGCCCGAAGCCCAGGTTCCTACCAGGGCCCCCAGGAGAGCGACTCCCAAAATAAGCCCACCGCTAGCGCCTAGGCCCACCGGTTGAAGCCAAGCCGCCGCCAGACCAGCTAGGGCGCCGGTGGCGCCTCCCACCACCAAGCCAAGCTCGGCGCCGTGGACCAAGTCGCTACGCTGGAAAAGATCCGCCCCGGGCAGGTCCTTCAGGTCCATGTCTTCGCGTCCGAGGGCGTGCATGTGGCGTTCTTCGATGCGGGCTAGCAGCAGCTCGTCCACTACCTGGCGGGCCGTTGGAACGTCCGGTAATATAAAGTATAGTCGATGCTTTCGCTCACGCATGGTCATGGCTTGCCTCCTTTTTTAGAAATGAGGCCATTTTCCAGCAGTTACGCCCCCTGTAGCACTGAGTCAAGCCCGTGAGTCGGGTGATAAAATTTTTTCATTGTCCGGTTTCCTTGCCCTGGTTAGCGGCGGGCGAAAGAGCCGGAAGGGAAAGGCGAGGACGGGATGAAAGTTTCCGTGGTGGGCACCGGCTATGTGGGCCTGGTGACAGGCGCCTGTCTGGCCGAGGTGGGCAACGACGTGGTCTGCATGGACGTGGATGAGGCCAAGGTCGAGGCCCTCAACAACGGCGATGTCCCCATCTACGAGCCCGGTCTTGAGGGCTTGGTGGCCGACAATGTGGCCGCAGGTCGCCTGAGCTTCACCACCGACATGGCCGCGTGCGTCGATCACGGCCTGTTCCAGTTCATCGCCGTGGGCACGCCACCCGATGAGGACGGCTCCGCGGACCTGCGCTACGTCCTTGACGTAGCCCGCTCCATCGGCCGCCACATGGCTGATTACCGGGTCGTAATCGACAAGTCCACGGTGCCGGTTGGCACCGCCGACAAGGTGCGTTCGGCCGTGGGGGAAGAACTCGCCGAGCGTGGCGCCTCGACCGATTTCGATGTGGTCTCCAACCCCGAGTTCCTAAAGGAGGGCGCGGCGGTTGAAGACTTCATGAAACCCGACCGTGTCATCGTGGGCTGCGATAATCCGCGCACAGCCGAGCTCATGAAGGGCCTCTATGCCCCCTTCAACCGCAACCACGAGCGCGTTTTGACTATGGATGTGCGCTCGGCAGAAATGACCAAGTACGCCGCCAACGCCATGCTGGCTACCAAGATAAGCTTCATGAACGAGGTGGCCAATCTGTGCGAGCGGGTGGGGGCTGATGTGGAAATGGTGAGGAATGGGATAGGCTCGGACCCGCGCATCGGCTTCGCCTTCATCTATCCCGGCGCCGGCTATGGGGGGTCGTGCTTCCCCAAGGACGTTGCCGCCCTGGAGCGAACCGCTCGCGATCACGATTATCAGGCGCGAATACTCCAGGCGGTGGAGGCGGTTAATCAGGACCAGAAATCCGTTCTGAGCCAGAAGATCGTAGCCCGTTACGGCGCCGATCTTTCGGGGCGCACCTTCGCCCTGTGGGGCCTGGCCTTCAAGCCCAATACCGACGACATGCGCGAGGCCCCAGCCCGGGTACTGATGGAGGCGCTGTGGGCCCGGGGAGCCCAGATTCAGGCCTTCGATCCGGAGGCCATGGCCGAGTGCCGGCGCATCTACGGCGACCGCAGCGACCTTGTTCTGGCGGATGGTCCTTACGAAGCCATGGAAGGGGCCGATGCCCTGGTCCTGATCACCGAATGGAAGCCCTTCCGCAGCCCCGACTTCGACCGCATCCGGACCGCACTCAAGGATCCCGTGATCTTCGACGGCCGCAATATCTTTGATCCCGCTTACCTGGCCGGCCACGGTATCGGCCACATCCCCATCGGCCGGTCGGCGGCCAAAAGCGGGGGATACTGATATGCGCGCTCTGGTTACCGGTACGGCGGGATTCATCGGCAATTTCGTCGCCCACCGCCTGTTGGAGCGCGGGGACGAGGTGCTGGGACTGGACAACGTCAACGCCTACTACGACGTCCGGCTCAAGGAGGACCGCCTCGCCCGCATCAAGGATCACCCTGGATTCACCGAGGCGCGCTTGGACCTGGCCGACAACGACGGCGTGGCCCGCGCCTTCGCTGACTTCCAGCCCGAACGGGTGATCCATCTGGCGGCCCAGGCGGGTGTGCGCTATTCCCTGGAGAACCCGCACGCCTACGCCGACAGCAACCTAACCGGCTTTTTGAATATCCTCGAGGGCTGCCGCCATAACGGGGTCGGGCACTTGGTGTTCGCCTCCTCCAGCTCTGTCTACGGCGCCAACACCACCATGCCCTTTTCGGTGCACCACAATGTGGACCATCCGGTGTCCCTGTACGCGGCCACCAAGAAGGCCAACGAGCTGATGGCCCACACCTACTGCCATCTCTATGGCACCCCCATGACCGGCCTGCGCTTTTTCACCGTCTACGGTCCCTGGGGCCGCCCGGACATGGCCCTTTTCATGTTCACCGAGGCCATCCTCGAGGGCCGCCCCATCGACGTGTACAACTACGGTCGGATGCAGCGCGATTTCACCTACATCGATGACATTGTGGAAGGGGTCATGCGGGTGGTCGATCGCATCCCCGAGCCCAACCCGGATTGGTCCGGCGCCGCCCCCGATCCTTCCAGCTCCTACGTGCCCTATAACCTTTACAATATCGGCAACCACTCCCCGGTGGCGCTAATGGATTTTATCGCCGAGCTGGAACGGCAGCTGGGCCAGGCAGCGGAGAAGCGTTACCTGCCCATGCAGCCAGGTGACGTGCCGGCCACCTACGCCGATGTCGCCGACCTGCAGCGGGATGTGGGCTTTTCCCCGGATACGCCCCTGGCCGAGGGCCTGGCGCAGTTCGTTGCGTGGTACCGGGATTACCACCAGGTCTGAGCCCGACGACATTGGCGCAAAAGGGCCCGCCCCGGTGAAACGGGGCGGGCCCTCTACCGGGCACCTGCGGCCGATACCAAGCCTTAGCTGCTATCGGGGTTGGGCTCGGGTTCAGGCCGGGGGCCCGGAAATCCCCGGGCCCAAGGGTTTCCCCACCTGGTGAGTCATTCGCCTTTCCGCGTGACTCGCTGAAAGTAGGGGAGAGATGGGAGAAGGCCTCTCGACCGGGGTCGGTGCTGCCATTGGTGTAGCCCGGAAGGGCCTCCCTCAGGAAGCTGACCCACCCGGCCGGGCCTCGGTATAGCCGCCCCGGTGGCGGATACCGGGGACACCGACCCGTCAATTGACAGGCTCTCAAAGGCCTCATCGGGATGGGCGGGGTCGAAATCGCTGTTTAGCTTGGTAGCTTGAGGGCTTCTGGGCCGATCCTCGGGGACTGGATGGCCGTGGTCTCCACTTCGGTGACCGGTCACGGAGGCGACATTGGCCCCACGGACCCGCCAGGCCTCGCTGGTGTCGGGGGTAGCCATGGTCACAGACCACCAAGGCCGCTTCGCCAGCCAGTTCCAGGGCCACCTTCGCCGGGTCGGCTTAGGGCGTAAGGAAGGCAATTCCGGCCTGTCCCAAGTGAGTGGCCACCTCCGCCATCCCTTCCAGCATAAAGGCATAGTGCGGGGTTTTGGCACCCGGATAATGGGCTGTCCAGGCCGAATTCGACCACCACAGGCAGGTGCGCGGCATTGGCCTGGGCCACTGCGGAGGCCAATGCCGGGTTATCCATTACCCGCTGGGCCTGCTGTATCTAGTAAAGAACATACCTTCCCCGACTATGGCGGCCTTACTCGGCTGCTTGGCTGTGGACGTAGACCACCCCGTCGTCGGTTCGCAGGGAATACGTTGCCAGGTTCTCGAAGGCGGGTGGCGTCATGGCTTCCCCGGTGCGGATGTCGAACTGGGCACCATGGGCGGGGCAAATCAGCTCGCCGTCGGCTTCCAGCTCTCCCTCGTGGAGCTCCGCCGCTTGATGGGTGCAGATGTTGGCGACGGCGTAGAATTCGCCGTTCAGGTTGGCCACGGCAATGGGCCCATCGTCGCCCTCGACGCGGACGATGGTGCCGGGAGGCAGGTCTTCGATCCGTGCCACCTGAAGCCAGTCGGCCATGGTTTCTCTCCTTGGACGCTTAAATTGCCAATTACGGTCCACAAAAAAGCCTTTTCCCCACGGAAAAGGCCTGTGCAAGAGACCCGTAAGCCCCTCACTAACGGCAGGCAAGGGCCCGGAAAGGGTTGCTCAAACCAGCAAAGGCCCCTGCCCGGTTCGATTGGGATGGCTGGGCAAACTCTCCCGGATCAATCCCAACCATAGCCGTATCGCCTTCGCTGGCAACAATCTCCCGCTTAATCCCAGCGATCATCCTGGACGTAGACCTTGCCTTCCATGACCTTGATGGGGAAGGTGTCTACCGGCTCGTAGGCAGGGGGGGTAAGGGCCTCGCCGTTGGTAATGTCGAACTTGGCGCCGTGCCGGGGGCACACTACCTGGCATCCCTCCATTTCGCCACCGGTGAGCTGTCCGTAGTCGTGGGTGCAGACGTCTTCGATGGCGTAATAGGTGCCGTCGCAGTTGAAGACCGCGATCTGGACGTCGTCCACATCCACCGAAGTGTAGCTGCCGGCGGGCAGATCCTCGGTAGTTCCCACCTCGACCCATTCGGCCATGCAAGTCTCCTGAAGCAAGTTTAAAGTAGTTAAGTAATTAAGTAGTTAAGCCAAACCCAAGCCACTCTGGCTAGGTTTGTCGTGACTTAACTATTTAATCCTTTTTACTTAATACTGCCGTTCTACCATATCCCCAGCGCCAGCTTGGCTTCCTCGGACATGGTCTCTTTGGTCCACGGCGGCTCCCAGACCAGCTCCACCCGAGCATCGACCACCCCGGGCACCGACTTCACCGCCTGCTCCACCTTGCCGGGGAAGGTAGCGGCTTCCGGGCAGCCCGGGGTGGTCAGGGTCATCTTGACGTCTACCGTGTGGTCGGGATGTATGTCGAGGTTATAGATGAGCCCCAGGTCGTAAATGTTGACCGGGATTTCCGGATCGTGGACCTGCTTCAGGGCCTGGATCAGGCCGTCTTCTTGGATCTCCGGTAGCTGGGAGACGTCCACCTCCGGCTCTTCGTCCGGCTCGTCGGTGGGATCCAGGTTGCGCAGGGCCTCCCAGGTAAAGCTGGCCTCCTCACCGGTGTCGAACACCATCTTGATGGCGTAGTGGCCCACGGGCTGGAAATCTGAGATATCGATGCCCGAAGCGTCGTCCTTGTCCGGTAGCGCTGGCGCGTTCTCCCGGAGAAAGCTATAGGGGAAGTCGGAGATGTGGCCGTCGCCCCATTCGACCTCGAGGCGCTTGGATTTGGTATGCGGCCGGATCTCCTGCGGCTGGACGCGTGGTTCGCTCATGGCTGAACTCCAGCGGAGTAGTTAAGTATGCAAGTAGTTAAGTAATTAAGTGCTTAGGCCGTTGCCGTGGCTTAACTACTTAATACTTAAAACTGAATCCTGGTGGTTATTCGGTCGTTACTTCGGTGCCCTGCTCGCCCCTTTCCAGGGCGGCGTGAATGGTGTGCCAGGCGAGCGTGGCGCATTTCACCCGGCTGGGGAAATCCCGAACTCCGGCAAGCACCGCCAGCTTCTCCAGTTCGGGGGTCTCCTCCACGTCCCGCTCCTTCATGCACACGTCGTGGAACGCCTGGAAGATGTGCTCGACCTCTTCCTGAGGTTTGCCCTTGATCATCTGGGTCATAAGCGAGGCGGAAGCCACGGAGATGGCGCAGCCTGAGCCCTCGAACTTGACGTCGGACACCGTGCCATCGTCGTCGACGATCAGGTAGACCGTGAGCTGGTCCCCGCAAAGCGGGTTGTGGCCGGTGGCGAAGCGGTTAGGATTCTCGAGCACCCCGAAGTTACGGGGGTTTTTGTTGTGCTCGAAGATGACTTCCTGGTAGAGGTCACGCACGTCCGCCATGGGACTCGTTCTCCTTGCTCGGGCCGCCCGGTCTCGGGTTCAGCCCAGAATGGCTTTTACTTCGTGTAGGCCCTTGATGAAGGCATCCACGTCCTCGCGGGTGTTGTACAGCCCGAAGGAGGCTCGTGTCGTCGCCGACACCTGGAAGCGGTCCATAACCGGTTGGGCGCAGTGGTGGCCGGTGCGCACGGCGATGCCCTGGTTGTCCAGGATGGTGCCGATGTCGTGGGGGTGAACCCCCTCGAACACGAAGGACAGGATGCCGGCCTTGTCGTCGGCGGTACCGATGAGCCGTACGCCGTCGATCTGCTGGATGGCCTCGGTGGCATAGTCGAGCAGGTCCCGCTCGTGGGCGAAGATCGCCTCCAGACCAATATCGGCCACGTAATCCATGGCTACGTGCAGGCCCACCGGGCCCGCGATGTTGGGTGTCCCCGCCTCAAACTTGGCAGGCGCGCCGGCGTAGGTGGTGTGGTCGAAGGTTACCCGCCGGATCATTTCGCCGCCGCCCTGGTAGGGGGGCATGGCCTCGAGGAGGTCTTGGCGCCCGTAGAGCACCCCGATGCCGCTGGGCCCGTAGAGCTTGTGCCCGGAGAAAGCATAGAAGTCACAGCCCAGCTCCTGGACGTCCACGGCCAGCCGCGGTGCCGCCTGGCAGCCGTCCACCATCACCGGCGTGCCATTGGCGTGGGCCTTTTCCACCAAGACTTTGAGCGGGTTGACGGTACCCAGGGCATTGGATACGTGGGCGACACCCACCATCTTGGTGCGCTCGCCCAGGAGCTCGTCGACGCGCTCCATCATTAGCTCACCGTCGTCGGTGATGGGCACCACCTTGAGCTCGGCCCCGGTCTGCTCGGCTACCAGCTGCCACGGCACGATGTTGGAGTGATGTTCCATCTCGGTGAGCAGGATCTCGTCGCCGGGGCCGAAGTTGGCCCGGCCGTAGCTGGCCGCCACCAAATTGATGGCCTCGGTGGCGCCGCGGACGAAAACGATTTCTCGTGAATCGGCGGCGTTGATGTAGCGCGCTACCCGCGAGCGCGCGCCCTCGTAGGCGTCGGTAGCCCGCTCGGAGAGCAGGTGGGCACCCCGGTGAACGTTGGAGTAGCTGGTCTCGTAAAACCGCTTGATGGTGTCGATCACCGGCTGGGGCTTTTGGCTGGTGGCGGCACTGTCCAGATACACCAGAGGGCTGCCGTGGGCTTCCTGCTGGAGGCACGGGAAGTCCCGCTGGAAGCGCGTGGCCTCGGCGTCGGTGACGGCCCGGGAGGCAATCTCTTCCTCGGCCAATGTTATTCCTCCATCGCTTCAGCATGGGGAAGGCGCCGCATCAGGCGGTCCTCGAGGCGGTAACGCACCTGCTCGATGGGGATGCCCTCGATGATCTCGTTGGCGAAGCCGAAGATCAGTAAGCTGCGGGCCTCGGCGTAGGCCATGCCGCGGGTCTGCAGAAAGAACAGGGCGTCTTCGTCGAGCTGGCCGATGGTGGCCCCGTGGGTGCAGGAGACATCATCGGCGAAGATCTCCAGCTCCGGCTTGGGATCCACCTCGGCATTACGGGACAGCAGCAGGTTCCGGTTCTGCTGGTCGGAGCTGGTTTCCTGGGCCTGGGGCTGGACCACTACCTTGCCGTTGAACACGCCCCGGGAGCGGCCGTCCAGGATGCCCTTGTAGTACTCCTGGGAGGTGGTGCGCGGCTGCAGGTGATCGATGCGGGTGTGGTTGTCCACATGCTGGCGGCCGTCGCCCAGATACAGGCCGTTGAGGCCCACGTGGGCCCCTTCGTGGTCCAGGGCGTCGTTAATGTCGTTACGCGCCAGGCGGGCTCCCAGGGACATGTTGTGGTGGTAAACCTCGCTGGCACCGCCCTGGTAGGCCTCGAACGCGGCGATGTGGTAACCGCTGGTGGCCTCCTCCTGGAGCTTGTACACCGCCAGCCGGGCGCCTTCGGGGGCCACCGCCTCGGTCACGGTGTTGGTCAGGTAGGCCCCTTCAGCCAGGCCCACGTAGGACTCCAGCACCGTGGCGCTCGCGCCTTCGCCGGCCACCAGCACGTTGCGGTAAGACAGGACCCGTTCCTCGGCACCGGCGCTGGCTACAAAGAGTACATGGATGGGGGTCGCCACCGTCACACCGGCGGGGACGTGGAGGTACACGCCGTCGCTCATCAAGGCGGTGTTGAGCGCCACGAAAGGCGTTCCCTCGGGATCGGCGTAGTGTCCGAGGTGGTGCGATAGGGCCTCGTCCCCGGCATCCAGGGCCTGAGATAGGGGGTGAGCAGTCACCCCTTGGGGCAGGGCAGAAGCCTGGGACAGCCGCTCGCTGTAGGCGCCGTCCACGAACACCAAGCGGTGGGCGGTGGGTTCGTCGAACACGTAGGGGTCGATATCGGTGAGCGACACCTCATGGGCGTCCGGCTCGGGCAGGGCGAAGGCCCGCTTCTCGATGGGCCTGAGGGAGGTGTACTTCCACTCCTCGTCCCGCGGCGCGGGCATGCCCTGCTCGGCGAACCGGTTAATGGCCGCCTGCCGGCGACGAGCCACCCAGGCCACCGAGGCTCCGGGCAGCCGGTCTTCGGCCTCGGTGTACAGCCCCTTGAAATGGCCGACGGTCTCGTTAATCTCGGTCATGGCTCATTGCTCCCCAGTGGCTTCCGCGGCGGCTTCCTCCGCGCCGGTGAGCCAGCCGTAGCCGGTCTTTTCCAGCTCCCGCGGCAGGTCGGCATCGCCGGATTTGGCGATGTGGCCGTTATGCAGCACGTGCACCTGGTCCGGAACGATGTAGTCCAGCAGACGCTGATAGTGGGTGATTAGGATGAACGAGCGGTTGGCGTCCCGGAGCCGGTTGACGACGTCCGCAACGATCTTGAGGGCGTCGATGTCCAGCCCCGAATCAGTCTCGTCCAGAATGGCCAGCTTGGGCTCGAGCACAGCCATCTGGAGCATCTCGTTGCGTTTCTTCTCGCCGCCGGAGAAGCCCTCGTTCACCGACCGGTAGAGCAGGCTGTCGTCCATACCGGTGAGGTTCATCTTCTCCTTGATCAGGCCCACCAGGTCCATGGCGTCCAGCTCTTCCTCGCCCTGGTACTTGCGCATCGCGTTGACCGCTGACTTGAGCAGGTACACGTTGCTCACGCCGGGGATCTCAACGGGGTACTGGAACGCCAGGAACAGCCCTTCGCAGGCGCGCTCTTGGGGTTCCATGGCGAGTAGGTCCTTGCCCTCGAAAGTAACCTCGCCTTCGCCAATGGTGTAACCCTCACGTCCGGCCAGCACCCCGGCCAGAGTGGATTTGCCGGAGCCGTTGGGGCCCATGACGGCGTGGACCTCACCGTCACCAACTTCCAGGTTGATGCCCCGGAGGATTTCGCTGTCTTCCACGCTCGCGTGCAGGTTCTTGATGCTAAGCACGATTCCGTCCTTTGTTTGTTCGGTTAAACGGGCAGGGGCTTATTAGCCCACGCTACCCTCGAGGCTGACGCCGAGCAGAGCCTGAGCCTCCACGGCGAACTCCATGGGTAGCTCGTGGAAGACCTCCTTGCAGAAGCCGGACACGATCATGGAGACGGCGTCCTCGGAAGAGATGCCCCGCTGGTTCAGGAAAAAGATCTGGTCCTCGCCGACCTTGGCCGTCGAGGCCTCGTGCTCCACTTGGGCCGTGGGGTTCTTGGCCTCGATGTACGGGAAGGTGTGGGCGCCGCACTTGTCACCCATGAGCATGGAGTCGCACTGGGTATAGTTGCGGGCGTTCTCGGCGTTCTTGCCGATCTGGACCAGACCCCGGTAGGAGTTCTGGCCGAAGCCGGCGCTGATGCCTTTGGCGATGATAGTAGATTTGGTGTCGGCGCCGAGATGGACCATCTTGGTCCCGGTATCGGCCTGCTGATAGTTGTTGGACACCGCCACCGAATAGAACTCGCCCACTGAGCGGTCGCCGCGCAGCACCACCGAGGGGTACTTCATGGTGATGGCGGAGCCGGTCTCCACCTGGGTCCAGGCGATCTTAGAATCATCGCCGCGGCACTCGCCGCGCTTGGTCACCAGGTTGTAGATGCCGCCCACGCCTTCTTCGTCCCCGGGATACCAGTTCTGCACCGTGGAGTACTTGATGCTGGCGTCTTTTTCGGCCACCAGCTCCACCACCGCGGCATGCAGCTGGTTCTCAGCGCGGGCGGGGGCGGTGCAGCCCTCGAGGTAGCTCACCTCGGCGCCCTCGTCGGCGACGATCAGGGTGCGCTCGAACTGGCCCGTCTCGGCGGCGTTGATACGGAAGTAGGTGGACAGCTCCATGGGGCACCGAACGCCCTTGGGCACGTAGACGAAGGAGCCGTCGGAGAAAACCGCCGCGTTCAGCGCGGCGAAGAAGTTATCTCCGGGCGGGACCACGGTGCCCAGGTAGCGCTCCACCAGCTCGGGGTAGTCCTGCAGCGCCTCGGAGAAGGAGCAGAAGATGATGCCCTGCTCGGCCAGCTTTTCCTTGTAGGTGGTGGCCACCGACACGGAGTCGAACACCGCGTCCACCGCCACGCCGGCGAGCTGCTTTTGCTCGTCCAGCGGGATGCCCAGCTTCTCGTAGGTTTCCAGTAGCTTGGGATCGACCTCGTCCAGGGACTGCGGTTTGTCCTCCTCGCTCATGGACTTGGGAGCCGAGTAGTAGACGATGTCCTGGTAGTTGATATAGGGATGCCGGATGTTCGCCCAGCGGGGCTCGGTCATCTCCTGCCAATGGCGGAAGGCCTTGAGGCGCCATTCCAGCATGAACGCCGGTTCGTCCTTCTTCTCGGAGATCATGCGGATGATGTCCTCGTTGAGCCCCGGCGGAACGGTGTCCGCCTCGATCTCGGTGTAGAACCCGGGCTCGTAGTCTTTATTCAGGACTTCGTCGAGCTGGGAAGACGCCATGGTTGCCTCCATCCCGCTTAAGTTGGCGTTAACCCGCGGCTGCGGGTCCGGTTCGCTAGGTCGTATTTGCTACAGCGCGGCCTTTTTGGGCTCGCGGTAGAACTCGAGGGTGTGGCTTTGCACCCCTTCAACGGAAATCGGGGTGTTCATCTCCGCCAGCGAGACCTCCTCCAGCGCCCGCATTATGGCCTTATTGAGGCGCTGCCAATTGGTCTGGACAGTGCAGGAGTCCTCCTGGTCGCATTGCAGGTCCTCGCTGGCACATTCGGTCAGGGCAATGGGCCCCTCCATGGCCCGAATGACCTGAGCCACGGTAATCCCCTGCGGCTCCCGGGCCAGGGTGTAGCCGCCGTTCTTACCCCGTTGAGCGTCAAGCAGCCCGCCCCGTTCCAGGATCTTGAGGATCTTGCTCACCGTGGGCACGCCGATATGGACCTCTTCCGCCAGCTCCCGGGCGCTGTAACGCCGCTGGGGGTTCTGGGCGAGTTGGGTCATCACTACGGTGCCGTAATCGGTCATCTTGCTGATTCGCAGCATGGCTGAGGGGGCTCCCTCTGCGGACCGGGGTCCATTGCCGTCTAAAAACTAGGACTAATCTAGTCCTGTTTAGTTTCCAATGCAATACTTATGGACCAATTTTTTCGGTCGGGTATTCGGCGATACCAGGGGAGGTGTGCCCGGATCCCGACGGTAGCGGGTTAGCCGGAGACGGCGGCGGGTTGGGGGGAGTCAGCTTCGAGGCCGGTTAACAGCATCTTGAGGACATCGGCAACCGGACGGACCTGATCCCCGAAGGGCAGCGGCGCACCGCCGCGGAAGAACAGGCCATGGCTAACCTTGCCCTTCTGGGCGGCGGCCAGACGGGTCTCGATGCAGAATTGGCCGGCGGCGGGCTTGCCGTCCTTGAACCCGCAGTGGGCAAGGCACTCGACGAAGGTGGGACAGGTTGCGGTATCCGGGTGGGCCCGCTCGGCGAGGTCCGCCTCCAGGCCTAGGTAGCGGTCTAGCCAGGGTGTGCGGACGGCGCGAGCGGGCAGGCCCGCAGCGCTAATGAAGGTGGTGGTGTCGGTGTCGGGATCGGCGCCCCGAAGCACCTCTTTGAAGTGGGGATGGGCGTCACCTTCTTCGGAGACGGCGAAAGGCGTGCCCACCTGGGCCCCGGAGGCGCCCAGGTCCATTATCTCGGTCAGTCGCTCGACCCCGTTGATGCCGCCGGCGGCGATGATCGGGACGCGAGCCGCCTCCTCGCCGAACTCCGCCAGAGTGGCAAGTACCTCGGGAAGCACGGCGGGGTAATCGTAGCGGGGATCGGTTTCGTCGCCCACGTTGGCGATCCCCAGATGGCCGCCGGCCAACCGGGGATTTTCCACCACAATGGCGTCGGGCAGGCGGTTCTGGCGCTTCCAGCGCTTGAGGGTGATGCGCAGGGCCCGGCCGTCGGAGACGATGGGGATCAGGGCGACGTCCGGATAGTCCGCCGTTAGGGTCGGCAGCTCCAGGGGCAGGCCCGCCCCCATGATAATGGCGTTGGCGCCGCTGGCGCAGGCCTGGCGGACCTGCTCGGCGTAGTCGCGCAGGGCCCGCATGACGTTCACCGCAATGAAGCCTTCGGAGCCGGCAATGGCCCGGGCGGCCCGGATCTCGCGATTGATGGCCACCAGGTTGGCGCTGGTGTGGTCGGCGGGATCCCGGCTGCGCTTGTGCTCCTTCAGCAGGTCGGGGTGGAGCTGGCGCAGGTCCACGCTGGCGATGGTACCCACGGCGCCCTGGGCGGCCACGGTGCCGGCCAGATTGTGGGCGGAGACGCCTACGCCCATACCGCCCTGAATGATGGGAAGAAGGCTGCGCCCCTTGAGGTGCAACGGCGGGAAGCTATGGGTCAGCATAGGCGGATTAACCTAGTTGCATAGTCGGGATCGGAGAGTCCGACTTGACCAGCATATGCCCAGCGGGTCAAGCGCGAAATGCGCGCCCCCTTATTTACCCACTTTATGTGCGGGCATTCAAGGGCCGCCCGTGTGGGGCCGAACGGATCGCTCTCGGTATTACCCGAACCCATATCAAGGGTGGGCGGAGCCCGGATTTCCGTTGCCACCAACTGGTGTAAGGTGGGTAGCGAGCAATCCAGCAACCCGGGATCCCGGATCCGGCCCGGAGCGATTCCCCAAAGGGGGGGCGAACCCCATGAAACAGCCGATCGTGCTGGGCCTACTGGCCCTGGCCGTCATCACGATCATCTTCATGCCGGTGGTTCTGTCCTTGCTGTTCGTGGGCGTCGTGTTCGGCGTGTTTTTGACCGACGCCAGCCGCAACGTGAGCCACTGGCTAGGGCTTCCCCGCAAGGCGGCCCTGACCCTGGTGGTGCTGGCCCTATTGGTGCTGGCCGGAGGGCTGCTGGCGCTGATGGTGCCGCGCGTCGCGGGCCAGCTCCAAGATCTGATGGCCAACCTGCCGGCCTACCTGCGCCAGGCCAGCGCCACCCTGCGGTCCATGGACCGGGAGTGGCTGCCCCTGAGGGAGATGGCCGAGCGCTTGACGGATACTGCTGCCGATTTGCCCGCGGGGCTCGTGGGCGAAAGCGAGCGGCTGTTCTCCGAGGTGGCGGGGATCCTCTCCTCCGGGCTGGGGGCCCTCGGCGTACTGCTGATCGTGTTCGCCGTGGCCGTCTACATCGCCGTGGAACCGGGAATGTATCAGCGAGGCATCCTGTTCCTGCTCCCGGACCGCTGGCATCCGGGAGCTCGTCGGGTCATGGCGGAGACGGCCCGGACGGTGGGCTGGTGGTTCGTGGGCCAGGCCATTTCCATCATCATCCTGTTCACCGCCATGACCCTGGGGTTGTGGCTGATCGGCGTCCCCTTCGCCCTGGTGTTCGGGGCCTTCACCGGCCTGATGACCTTCATCCCCAGCCTCGGGCCGGTGATAGCCGGCGTGCCCACCCTGATCGTCGCCCTGACGCAGGGGATGCCCGAGATGCTGGTCACCCTGGGCTTGGTTATCGTCCTACAGAACCTGGAAGGGTTGTTCATCACCCCCAATATCCATCGCCGGATCATCGCGCTGCCGCCGGCCTTGGTCCTGGCCAGTGTTCTGGTCCTCGGCAACATGGTGGGAATGATCGGTCTGTTCGTCGCCATGCCCCTGGTAGTGGTGGGCCAGTCCCTCGCCCAGGGGATCAAGGCCGAGTGGCGGGCGCTGGAGAAAGCACCCTCCCAAACCGGTTCTTAAGGTCAAATCCGGGCCGCATCAGGCCTTCACCGGACACTAAAAAAGCCCGCCATTCGGCGGGCTTCCGGGGTAATCCGGGTCGTTCCGGAACCGCTGTTGGTGGAGGCGGCGGGACTCGAACCCGCGTCCGCGAGCCGTCCACTATTGGATCTACATGCTTATCCGCCCTTTCGTGTCCCGACGACGAGCCCGGGCGGCAGGGTCGAAGCCGGTTAGCCCGGTTTGGTTTAACGGCGGGTTGCCTCGGGCGGGGCGCCACCGCGATCCCGTATAGGTCGACCCTCGTGGTCCCTCGCTACGGGCGACTCGGGACGAGGGGCAGCCGGCTATGCGGCTACGGCAAACTCTTCGTTGTCGGCAGTTGTCTTTGCCCGCTGGGGAGTTTTTCGAGGGTGCCCAGCACCTCGGCATGCACCAATAGCTTGCGGGCTCACGTCGAATCCAAATCGCCCCCGTAGCTAATCGGCATCCAATGTACCAGATGGGGCCTTGCGGCGCTATCGGCAACCGGATTCACTCACTCCGACTGTGGGTGTTCAGGGAAGTTCCCCGGATCGGACAAGACCCATTCGTTGTGGGCGAATCCCCGGGTATGCCGATTTTTCCCTTGGTCAGTGCGCCCGCCACCGGGTTCAGACATGCCATCCCCCAGGCCCCTGAGGCAGTCGCTCACCCCTGGTTCTTCTCCTTGATCAGCCGCTGCTTCTGGCGCTGCCAGTCCTTTTCCTTGATGTCGTGGCGCTTGTCCACCTTCTTCTTGCCCTTGGCCAGGGCGATCTGGACCTTGGCGCGGCCCCGGGACCAGTGCATGTCCAAAGGCACGATGGTGTAGCCCTTCTGCTGGGTCTTGCCCACCAGGGTGCGCAGCTGGTGCTTGTGCAGCAGTAAGCGCCGGGTGCGGGTGGGGTCGGGGGTGATGTGGGTGGACACCTCGGGCAGCGGGGTGATGCGGGCCCCGATCAGCCAGGCCTCGCCGTGGTGGATGATGACGTGGCTTTCCTTGATGTTCACCCGCCCCGCGCGCAGCGCCTTGACCTCCCAGCCCTCGAGCTCGATGCCGGCCTCGAATTCGTCCTCGATGTGGTAATCGAAACGGGCCTTTTTGTTCTGGGCGATCTGACGCGGCGGTGCAGCCATGGGAGCGGCCTTCGGGCGGTTGCGGAAGCGCCTATCCTACCCCGGGCCGGGCGCTCCCCTCAATTGAAAGGACAGCACGTCAGCAACGGTGCACGGTTGAGGGCAGCGTGGGCAGTGGAAGTCTGATAGGCTGTCCGCCGCTTTCGGCGCTTCGGCGGTCGTTTCCTACGTTGGTGGGCCGAAGTCATCCGGCGGCGTTATCCAACGGGCAAGCATTTCCCGGCCCCGGCCGGCCCTGTCGAGCCATAGAGGGGAAAGGCAGGCCATGAGCGAACAACGGGAGCAGTGGCAGACCACCGCCGGCTTCATTATGGCAGCCGTCGGCTCGGCGGTGGGTCTCGGTAACATCTGGCGGTTTTCCTACGTCACCTACGAAAACGGCGGGGGCGCGTTCTTGGTGCCCTATCTGTTGGCGCTGTTCATCGTGGGTATCCCGCTGTTGCTGCTGGAATTCGGTATCGGCCACTACATGAAGGCCTCGGCACCGCTTTCCATGTTGCGCATCGACCGCCGTTTCCAGTGGCTCGGCTGGTGGTCGGTGGGCTTCACCATGTTCGGCATCCTGATCTACTACTGCGTGGTGATCGCCTGGTGCCTGAACTTCATAATCTTCGCGGTCTATCAGCCCTGGGTGGGCATGGCCGGCGGCGCGGATTTCTTCTTCTTTGGGGAATTTCTGGGCTCTAAGAGCCACCCTGAGGATTCCTTAAGCGGACCCTTCGACCTAACCGGCCCTCAGCTGACGGTGGTGGTATCGCTGGCCGTGGTCTGGGCTATCAACGGCGTCATCGTCGGTCGCGGTCTGCGGGCCGGCGTGGAGCCGGTGATCCGGGTGTTCATCCCGCTTCTGGTGGTGCTCATGATCGGGCTGGTGGTGTGGTCCCTGTTCCTGCCCGGGGCCGGCCAGGGGCTGAAGTGGTATCTGGAGCCCGAATGGACCAAGCTAGGCGACTGGCGGGTCTGGGTCGCCGCCATTTCCCAGATCTTCTTCACCCTGTCGCTGGGCTTCGGCATCATGATTGCCTACGCCTCCTACCTCCCCGAACGCTCCCACATCACCCGCAACGCCCTGATCACGGCCCTGGCCGACTCCGGTTTCGCGGTGTTCGCCGGGGTGGCGGTTTTCGCCACGCTGGGCTTCATGGCGCAGGCCCAGGGTGTCGGGGTGGATGAGGTGGTAACCTCGGGAATCGGCCTGGCCTTCGTCTCCTATCCCCAGGCGATCAGCGAGCTGCCGTATTTGTCGTCGGTATTCGGGGTGCTGTTCTTCACCGCCCTGGCCATCGCCGGCCTGTCGTCTTCCATCTCCCTGATCCAGGCCTTCGTCTCCGCTCTGTCCGACAAATACGACCTCGATCGCGCCAAGACCGTGGGCACCCTGTGCACCATCGGTTTCCTGTTGGGCCTGGTCTTTACTACCGGTGCCGGGGTCAGCTGGCTAGACATCGTTGACCACTTCCTCACCAGCTACGGTCTGGTCCTGGTGGGTCTGTTGGAGGCCCTGATCGTGGGCTGGGTGTTCGGCGGGGAACGCCTCGGCACCCACATCGAGGAGGCCGGTGAGTTCCGTTTCAGCGCCCACTACAGCACCTTCATGCGCCTGCTCATGACCGCTGCCCTGGCCCTGACCTGGTTCGGCCTGCAACAGGCCGAGAGCGGTCTGGGGCCGTTCCTGGCCAGGCTTTTCGTGCTTCTTTCCATCGCCGGGGTGTGGCTGCAGCGGTCGTGGCTGGACTACAGCCTCAAGGTCATCATTCCGGTGGTGCTGCTGGTACTGATCGACCAGGCCCTGATGGAGGAGCTATCGGCACCCTATGGCGGCTACCCCGCTGCCGCCGTGGTGGGCATCGGGGCCGGCTGGCTGGTGGCTACCCTGTTGCTGGCGGTGGTTATCGATCTGCACTCCTGGCGGACTGCGGAATCCCCGAAGAAGTGAGGGCCATTTGAGCAAGTTTTAAGTGTTAAGTTTTAAGTATTAAGGGACGGCGAGAAGCGGCTTTAGGCTGGGCTCGCCTTCCCGATAGCCCAATGCCTGATAGGGGCTGATTGGTTTTGCTTAACACTTAACACTTAACACTGGTTTTTTTCGGAGGCTTTCCGCAGCCATGCCCTCAATGGAGCGTAGCGAGGTCGTACCGTTTACGCCCGCGCAGATGTACGACTTGGTGATGGATATCGAGTCTTATCCGGAGTTTTTGTCCTGGTGCAGCCGCGGCCGGATCCTGGATCGGGAGGAGGACAGCCTTACCGCCGAGCTCACCCTGGAGTACAAGGGGCTGCGTAAGTCCTTCTCCACGCGCAACCGGTTCCAGCACCCCAAGCTGGTAGAGATGCGCCTGCTGGAGGGGCCCTTCCGCTTCCTGGAAGGGGTCTGGACCTTCGAGCCCCGCGAGGACGGCAGCACGCGGGTCCACATGTCCATCCAATTCGAGTTCGTCAATCGCATGCTGTCCATGATGATCGGCCCGGTCTTCCATCACGCGGTGGACACCCTGGTGGCCGACTTCCGCAAGCGCGCCGAGGCGGTCTACGGCCGCTCCTGAGGGCCCGACAAGGAGAACCAGGGATGCAGATCAGCGTGGCCTATGCCGAGCCCGATCACCAGGAATGGATCGAGTTCGAGGTCCCGGAGGGAATCACCGCCGAGGAGGCGGTGACCATGTCGGGGATTCTGGACAAATTCCCCCAACTCGACATTAACGACAAGAAGCTGGGCGTGTTCGGCAAGCCGGTCAAGCGCGAACACCCCCTGCGCGAAGGGGACCGTGTCGAGATCTACCGTGCCCTGAAGGCCGATCCCAAGAAGGCCCGCACCCGCAAGCGTCACCACAGTGATGCGGAGGATTCGGAAGGAGAGGGTGCCGCCAGCGGTGAAGCCGGCACCGATCAGGACTCGTCGGGGGAGTAGGCCTCGGGGAAGGGTGCCCCTTCCTTGACGATGCGGGCGACCTCGCCGCTGTCGTCGAAGAACAGGGTCAGCCGATGACGGGTTTCCTCGCCGTCCGCCGCGATATGGAGGTAGAGGTAGTCCCAGCGGTCCGGATGGAAGGGGTCCTGGATCAAGGGGTCGCCCAGGGTGCGCCGGACCGCGGAGCGCTCCATGCCCTCACCGAGCTTGGTCACCTGGGATTGGGTGACGAAGTTGCCCTGCTCGATCTCGGGTCGGGTGCAGCCGGCAACCGAGATGGCGAGCAACAGGGTCAGGGTGGTCAGGCGCAGCGCCGGTTTGGCCATGGAATACTCCGTAGCAGGGTCGGTCCGGTCGATTCGCCCCATGACCGGACCGGTTGTACAATGCAAAGACGAGATTGATTGTCGTTTCGGCGAAATCGGGTCCCCATCGAGGAGATAGGCATGAGCCGGGAAACCGATGAGCTCAAGCAGGCGGGACTGAAGGCTACCCGGCCCCGCTTGATGATATTACAGCTGCTCGAGGATGCCGAGGAGCGACACCTGACCGCCGAAGGCGTCTATCGCAGCCTGCTTGACGCCGGGGAGGAAGTGGGCCTGGCGACGGTCTACCGGGTTCTCACCCAGTTCGAGCAGGCCGGTCTGGTCAAGCGGCACCACTTCGACGGCGAGCGGGCCTTTTTCGAACTCGACGAGGACCAACACCACGACCACATGGTGTGCATGCGCTGCGGCCGGGTGGAGGAGTTCGTCAACGATGAGATCGAGCGGCTCCAGCAGGAGGTGGCCAAGGCCCACGACTTCAAGCTGACCAGCCATCGCATGGAGCTCTACGGCCTTTGCTCCGATTGCCGGAGCCAGGAAGAGGGGGAAGGCTAGCCCCCGGCGGCCGCCAGCATTTCCCGGGCGTTGGCGCGGGTGGACTCGGTTATGGTGGTGCTGCCCAGAATGCGGGCGATCGCCTCCACCCGCTCGTCCGCCTCCAGAGGCTCGATGCGGGTAGAGGCGCCGCCGCTGTCGGTCTCCTTGCGGATCTGCAGGTGGTGGTGGCCCTGGGCGGCTACCTGGGCCAGGTGAGTCACCGCCAGCGCCTGACCGCGATCCCCCACCGAGCGAAGCTTGCGTCCCACCATTTCCGCGACCGCACCGGAGACCCCCACGTCTACCTCGTCGAAGATCAGGGTAGGGACCTCGGTGTGCCGCGCCAGAACCACCTGCAGCCCCAGCGAGAGCCGTGACAGCTCGCCGCCCGAGGCAATCTTGCTCAGTGGCCGGGGCGGCTCCCCGGGGTTGGTGATGACCTGGTAAGTGACCCGGTCCATGCCGTGGGAACCGCCGTTTTCGGGGGTGTCGGCGGTCTCCACGGCCACCTCCAGGGCTGCATCGGGCATGCCCAGGACCTGGATCTCCTCGGTTACGCGTTCGGCCAGCTTGTCCGCCCCCGCGCGACGGATGCGGGTCAGCTCCGCCGCGGCCCCCGCGTAGGTGTCAGCGGTGCGCGCCACCTCGGCCCGGGCGGCCTCCAGGCGGGGACCCAGCTCCTCCAGCTGGTCCAGCTCGACCCGCAGGCGGACGGCCAGGTCGGGCAGCTCCCCGGGCTCGCAGTGGTGCTTGCGGGCCAGCTGATAGACGCGGTCGAGGCGCTCCTGGACCGCTTCCAAACGCTCGGGGTCGGCCTCCAGGCGGTTGAGGTAATGCCGCACCGCCTCCGCGGCTTCCTCGGTCTGGGCCAGGGCGTTGGCCACCAGGTCGCGGGCCTCGGCCAGCTCGGGATCTGTATCGGACAGCTCTGCCAGCTCCGACTGCGCCTGGCCCAGCTGCTCGGAGGTGGCCCCCTCCTGCTCGTAGAGGAGCTGTACCAAGCCCTGGGCGCCCTCCATCAGGCGATGAACCGAGCCTAATCGAGCCCGCTCCGCCTCCAGGTGTTCCGTTTCACCCGGCTCCAGGGCCAGTTCCTCCAGCTCGGCGACTTGGTAGCGCAGCAGCTCGGCGCGCTCTTCTCGCTCATCCTGGCTGCGCTCCAGCTCGGCCAGCTCCGCCGCCGCCTGCTGCCAGGTGGCCCAGGCCTGGGCCACCCAGCGGGCCTGGTCCGCCGCGCCCGCGAAGCCGTCTAGCAGGTCGCGCTGGGTGGCAGCATGCAGCAGGGTGTGGTGCTCCCCCTGGCCGTGGATGTCCACCAGCCATTCGCCCAGATCCTTGAGGGTCTGCACCGGTACTGCCCGCCCGTTGACGAAAGCCTTGGAGCGCCCTTCCCGGGAAAGCACGCGGCGGATCAAGCATTCGCCGTCTTCGCCGGTAAGGGCCTGCTCCCGCAGCAGGATGGCTGCGGGGCTGTCGGCGGGCAGATCGAATTCCGCCGTAACTTCGGCCTGTTCGGCGCCGGAGCGGATCTGGTCCAGGTCCGCGCGATCCCCCAGCACCAGCCCCAGGGCGTCCACCAGGATCGACTTGCCGGCACCGGTCTCGCCCGTGAGCACGGTGAAACCATCCCTTAGGTCGACGTCGCAGGCGGCTATTACCGCCAGGTTGCGGATGGCGAGGTGGCGCAACATGTCAGCGGGTCCGTTGGCTGGCTGTCGTCAATTGCGCTCGCCCCAGCTGAATTTTTCGCGCAGCACGTCAAAGTAGTTCCGGCGTGGGTCGGACAGCAGGTGAACATTGTGCTCGTCGCGCTGGATGTGGATGCGGTCGCCGTCGGCCAGCGCGAAGTTGGTCTGGCCGTCGAGGGTAAGCTGGATCTCCCCGGGATTGTTCACCAGGACTACCTCGATGTGGCTGTGGCCGGGCAGGGCGATGGGGCGGTTGGTGAGGGTGTGCGGGCATACCGGGACCAGAATGAACGCTCGCATCGCTGGGTGCACAATGGGCCCGCCCGCGGAAAGCGCGTAGGCGGTGGAGCCGGTGGGGCTGGCCGCGATTAGCCCATCGGAGCGCTGGCTGAACAAGAACTGGCCGTCCACGTAGGTCTCCATCTCCACCATGCGGGCGATGTTGCCCCGATGGATGACCACGTCGTTGAAGGCCCGCTCCACGGCCAGGTCGCCGGCCTCGCGCTGTACCCGGATGTGGAGCATCATGCGCTCTTCCACCTGGTACTCGCCGGCCAAAAGCGCCTCCAGGCTGTCCTCGACATTGGTCAGGCTGGTCTCGGTGAGAAAGCCTAGCCGCCCCAGGTTCACCCCAACCAGGGGAATCTCGTACTCGCAAAGGTGGCGGGCCGCGCCGAGCAGGGTGCCGTCGCCGCCAACTACCAAAACCAGGTCGGAGCGGCTGCCTATGGCAGCCAGGCTGGTAGGTTCGTGTCTGGCCCCGGTGGGCAGCTCGCCAGAGGTGGCGCGCTCCACCAGGACCTCGACGCCGGCGGCATTCAGCATTTCCACCAAGTGGGCCACCGACTGCCGGACGTCGGGGTCGCCGTATTTGCCGATGAGGGCAACCGTCTGGAAGTCGCTCGTCTGCACGGTGCGGATCCGATGGGACGGGAAGGGTGGGGCGAAGCGAGAAACGCCCTCGTTGCAGGGATTCAACCTAGCACGGCCCGCGAGGACCGCCAAGGCAGGCCAGCTCAGGCCCTGAAGAGATAGGGCGCAAATTGACACCCCTTGGGGGCGTTGCTAGCGTCCGCCGGCAGCAGGCCGAGGGCTGAAAAAGCTCCCCCACGCGCGAACCAGAGGTAACGGCCTTTGCAACCCGAGCTGGACAATCGCGCCAAGCAGGTCCTTAAGACTCTGGTCCGGCTCTATATCGAAGCCGGGGCGCCGGTGGGCTCTCGGGTTCTGGCCCGGGAAGCGGGGCTTGAGATTAGCCCGGCCACCATCCGCAATATTGTGGCCGATCTGGAGGAACTGGGCTTGGTGCGCTCGCCGCATACCAGCGCCGGGCGCGTGCCCACCAGCCGAGGCTATCGGCTCTTCGTCGCCATCATGCTGGAGACGCGGCCGCTGGGAGCCGAGGAACAGGCCCAGATCCGGGAAAGCCTCTACCAGCAGGCCTCGGACATCTACCAGCTCTACCACGCGGCTGGCCGGCTCATTTCCGGGCATACCCACTATGTGGGCATCGTTTTGGTACCCCGCTTGGGGCAGGGGCGGTTTCGCCAGATCGATTTTCTAACCCTGGCCCAGTACCGCATTCTGGCCATCCTGGTAACCACCACGGGTATCGTCCAGAACCGCATCGTCGAGTTGGACCGGGTGGTGTCGGAGAGCGAGCTGGAGCGGTCGGCCAATTACCTCAACGAGCGCTTCGCCGGTTGTTCGCTGGCCGACGTCAAACGCTGGCTGGGCGCGGAGAAAGGCGGACAGGCCGAGGTCCTGGAGGATCTGGCTGCGGATGTCGGCTGGTCCGCTCTGGATTTCGAGGCGGATGAAGAGCTCTTCGTGGAAGGCCAGGGCAACCTGTTGGACTATCCCGAGTTCGCCCATAGCCAACGGTTGCGGGAGCTATTCGAGGTACTAGAGGAGCCCGACGAGGTCGCTCGCGTCCTGGCCGATGTTTCCGACAAGGCCGGGGTTCAGCTACGAATTGGCGAAGAAATGGGCCACGCCGCCCTGGAGGACTGCAGCGTGGTCACCGCCAACTACCGGACCGAGGATGACGGCCTGGGTACGGTTGCTGTCATCGGCCCGGCCCGCATGAATTACGCCGCCACCATCCCCTTTGTTGATTGCACCGCCCAGCAACTGTCTTCGGTGCTGTCCCTCAACGGGCCCCCGACCGGCCAGCCCTCGGCCTAGACCTGGTTTGCCGCTCCCTATAAACCTCTCGGGGTCCCGCTCCGGGAATTTTTTACGAGCTAAACCGGTTGTGGGTTGAAAGCGGGAGAGGCGGGCCCCATTTAGGGACAAGTCAAACGCAGGAACCCGACGAACGCAATCCGACATCGGTCGGACCGGTAATCGCAGGAATAGCCAAGAGGGAGCCATGAGCGACCCCAACAAGGACACCCAGGGCGCCCAGGAGGCCACCGAGCAGGCAAGCGAGCACCAGCCCGGCGAGGCCGAGGCTTCTGGGCAGGAGGCAGGTGCTGCTCAGCAGGAAGTCGAAAACCTTCCCCACGATCTCGATACCCTGCGGAGCAAGGCCTTGGAAATGGCCGGCAAGGTCGAGGAGCTCGAGGCGTCCGTCACCAGCTACCAGGAACAGGCGCTGCGCGCCAAGGCCGAGGGCGAAAACGCGCGCCGCCGGGCCGAAAAGGACGCCGAGAACACCCGCAAGTATGCTCTGGAGGGGTTTCTTAAGGAATTCCTCCCGGTTAAGGACAGCCTAGAGATGGCCCTTCGGGTCGAGGTGGAGGAGGGCGCCGAAAGCGCCCAGAAGCTCCACAAGGGTGTCGAGATGACCCTCAATATGCTCAATGAGCTGATGCAGAAGTACGGCGTCACCGAGATCGACCCGTACGAGGAGAAATTCGACCCCAACTTCCACCAGGCCATGACCACTGTGGAGACCGGGGGCGAGCCCAACCGGGTGACCGCTGTCATGCAGAAAGGGTATCTCCTCAATGAGCGCTTGGTCCGCCCGGCCATGGTGGAGGTCTCCGTGAGCCCGAGTGCCACCGGCGCGTCCGCAGGCGACGAATCCGAGGGTGGGGCCTGAGCCGGGCGCCGCCGACGAGTAACCGAACATCCGTATTAATTCCGCAAGGGGATAGGGCCATGAGCAAGATCATCGGCATCGATCTAGGTACCACCAACTCCTGCGTCGCTGTCATGGAAGGCGATCGCACGCGAGTCATCGAGAACAGCGAGGGTGACCGCACCACGCCGTCCATGGTGGCGTTCACTGAGGACGGTGAGCGCTTGGTGGGCCAGGCCGCCAAGCGCCAGGCGGTGACCAATCCCGACCGCACGCTGTACGCCATCAAGCGCCTGATCGGGCGTCGCTTCGACGATCCCACCACCAAGAAGGACATCGAGCAGGTGCCCTTCCAGATCGTCGAGGCCGACAACGGGGATGCCTGGGTCCAGGTGGACGACAAGAAGTACGCCCCGCCGGAGATCTCGGCCATGGTGCTGCAGAAGATGAAGCAGACGGCTGAGGACTATCTGGGCGAGGAGGTCACCGAAGCGGTGGTCACCGTGCCGGCGTACTTCAACGACTCCCAGCGCCAGGCCACCAAGGACGCCGGCCGCATCGCCGGTCTCGAGGTCAAGCGCATCATCAACGAGCCCACCGCGGCGTCGTTGGCCTACGGCCTGGATAAGAAGGAAAGTGGCCAGGGCAAGGACCGCAAGGTGGCGGTCTATGATCTCGGCGGCGGCACCTTTGATATCTCTCTCATCGACATCGCCGACATCGAGGGTGAGTCTTCCTTCGAGGTGATGGCCACCAGCGGCGACACCTTCCTCGGCGGCGAAGACTTCGATCTGCGCCTGGTGGACCACCTGGCTGACGAGTTCAAGTCCGAGGAGGGCATCGATCTGCGCAATGACCGGCTGGCCCTGCAGCGACTCAAGGACGCCGCCGAGAAGGCCAAGATCGAGCTGTCCTCGAGCCAGCAGACCACGGTGAGCCTGCCGTTCATCACCGCCGACCAGAATGGGCCCAAGCACCTCGAGATCAAGGTGACCCGGGCCAAGTTCGAGTCCCTGGTGGAGGACTTGGTGCAGCGCAGCATCGAGCCCTGCAAGACCGCGATGAAGGATGCCGGCGTCTCCGCCAGCGAGATCGACGACATCATCCTGGTGGGGGGCCAGACCCGCATGCCCCAGGTCCAGGAGCAGGTCAAGGCGTTCTTCGGCAAGGAGCCGCGCAAGGACGTTAATCCGGACGAGGTGGTGGCCATCGGTGCCGCTATTCAGGGCGGCGTGCTCGCCGGCGACGTCAAGGATGTCCTGCTCATGGACGTGACGCCGCTTTCACTGGGCATCGAGACCCTGGGCGGGGTGATGACCAAGCTCATCGAGAAGAACACGACCATCCCGACCAGCGCGTCGCAGGTGTTCTCCACGGCCGAGGACAACCAGAATGCGGTGACCATCCACGTGCTCCAGGGCGAGCGCGAGATGGCCAGCGGCAACAAGTCCCTGGGCCGCTTCGATCTGAGCGACATCCCGCCGGCGCCCCGCGGGGTACCGCAGATCGAGGTCACCTTCGACATCGACGCCAACGGTCTCCTCAACGTCTCCGCCAAGGACAAGGGCACCGGCAAGGAGCAGTCCATCCAGATCCGGGCCGGCTCCGGCCTGTCCGATGAAGAGGTGGAGCAGATGGTCCGGGACGCCGAGGAGCACGAGGAAGAGGACAAGCGCCAGCGCGAGCTGGTGGAGTCCCGGAATCAGGCCGATACCCTCATCCACTCCACCCGCAAGTCGCTTGAGGATTACGGCGACAAGGTGACCGAGGAAGACAAGCAGAACATCGAATCGGCCATCAGCGAGCTGGAGCAGGTCATGGACGGTGACGATAAGGAAGCCATCGACCAGGCCATGGAGAAGCTGGCCCAGGCCTCCCACAAGCTCGCCGAGCAGGCCTACCAGCAGGCCGGCGCCGAGCAGACGGGCGCCGAGGCCGGTGGCGAGCAGTCCTCATCCGAGGACGAGGATGTCATCGACGCGGAATTCACCGAGGGTGATGACGACCAAAGCAAGAATCAGTAAGGTCGTCGCCGCCTAAGGGTGTGGATCAGGCGCGGGGCCCCCGCGCCTGATTGCCATTACAGCCCATGCTGAAGGTATTGTCCTGGCTCAGCTTGTTTGTCGGCGCTAGTGGCAAGGCGGGCTGAGCGGTGCGTAGTGACGCTACATGAGCGAAGCGCAACGCCGGCCACGGGCGCAGACAGGCAAGCCCGGCGGGAGCCCCCAGCGCTCCGCCTGCGGCGTTAGGCTCGCTTGACGTGGGCCCACCCCGGCTCCGGTTCGCCGATCGAATAGACAACGGGGCGGCGCGTAAGCGGCGACCACGCCGGCGCTCGCCTGCCTTGCAGGCGAAACGCTGTGGGGCTCTGAGACATGACCATACCTTCAGCATGGGCTGTAGCCACCCTGGACAAGCGATAAAAGGACGGAAGGGATCCCATGGCGCAGCGCGACTATTACGAGATCCTCGGAGTCGCCAAGGACGCCTCCGACGAGGACCTCAAGAAAGCCTACCGGCGCCTGGCCATGCAGTACCACCCGGACCGCAATCCGGATGAGGCGGACGCCGAGGAGAATTTCAAGGAGGCCAAGGAGGCCTACGAGGTCCTGTCGGACCCGGAGAAGCGCGCCGCCTATGACCGATTCGGCCACGCCGGGGTTTCCGGGGCCGGTGGTGGTGGCGCCGGTGCCGGGGCTGGGGCCGAAGGCTTCGGCGGCTTCGGTGGCTTCAGCGACATCTTCGGCGACATCTTCGGCGATATGTTCGGCGGCGGTCGGGGCGGCCAGCGTGCCCACCGGGGCGCGGATCTGCGTTACGCCCTGGACCTGGCCTTGGAGGATGCCGCCAATGGCACCACGGTGACCATTCGCGTGCCGTCGCGCACCGAATGCGACAGCTGCAGTGGTTCCGGCGCCAAACCCGGCACCTCCAAGACCCGGTGCACCACTTGCGGCGGCATGGGCCAGGTGCGCATGCAGCAAGGCTTCTTCTCGGTCACTCAGCCTTGCCCCGACTGCGGCGGCGATGGTGAGAAGATCGAGGAGCCCTGCCCGGACTGCCGGGGCACCGGTTTCCAGCGCCAGGAGAAGAATCTGGAGGTCAATGTCCCGTCCGGTGTCGATACCGGCGACCGCATCCGTCTTTCCGGCGAGGGCGAGCCCGGGGACCACGGCGGCCCGCGCGGGGACCTATTCGTTGAGGTTCGTATCAAGCCGCACCCCATCTTCGAGCGCGATGGCGATGACCTGCGCTGCGAGGTGCCCATCAGCATCACCCAGGCCGCCCTGGGGGACTCGATAACGGTGCCCACCCTGGAAGGGGAGGCCAATATGAAGGTCCCCGGGGGCACCCAGTCCGGCAAGACCTTCCGGCTGCGCGGCAAGGGTATCAAGGGGGTGCGCTCGGCCAAGCCGGGCGATCTGCTGTGCACGGTGCGTGTGGAGACCCCGGTCAACCTCAGCGAGCGGCAGAAGGAGCTGCTGCGCGAGCTGGAGCAAGAGGCCGATCAGGGCGATGGGTCCCATCCCCACAGCAAGTCCTGGTGGGAGAAGGTGCGCGAGTTCCTGGACCGGCTCGCCTCTTGACTGAGACGTGATGGGTGAGAAGTGAGGCGAGGTGGTGAGGTTGGCTTCGCCGTCCACAACGGTTGCCGTCGCCGCTACCCCTCACGCCTAGCACCTTCCTCCTTATTCACATCTGCGGCCATTTGCGGATAACCGGCCTTTTTAGGAGGGAAGCAGTGACCCGGATCGTAATCACCGGTGCCTCCGGGCGCATGGGTTCCAATCTGCTGCGAGCCGTGAGCGAGGGCGAGGCCACCGAGCTGACCGGAGCCATCGACCGCCCGGGAGCCGAGACCGTTGGCCGGGATGCCGGGGAGCTTGCCGGTACGGGCCCACTGGGTGTGACGGTGGGCGAGGATCTGGCGGATGCCCTGGATGGGGCCGACGTCGTGATCGACTTCACCCTCCCCGAGGCCACCGCCCGTTACGCCCAGCAGTGCGCCGAGGCCGGCGTGGGTCTGGTGGTGGGCACCACCGGGTTCGATGCCGCGCAGCGCAAGGCCCTGGAAGGGGCTGCGGGGCAAGTGCCCCTAGTCGTGGCGCCCAACATGAGCATCGGCGTCAACCTGACCTTCAAGGTGCTGGATACGGTTGCTCGGGCCCTGGGCGACGACTACGACGTGGAAATCATCGAGGCCCACCACCGCAACAAGGTGGACGCCCCCTCGGGCACCGCCCTGCGCATGGGCGAGGTGGTGGCCGGGGCTCTGGGCCGGAGCCTGGACGCCAACGCCGTCTACGGCCGCGAGGGCCGCACCGGGGTGCGCGACCGCGAGACCATTGGCTTCGAGACCATCCGGGCCGGCGACATCGTCGGCGAGCACACCGTCATGTTCGCCGGGGCCGGCGAACGGGTGGAGATCGGCCACAAGGCCTCGAGCCGCATGACCTTCGCCTCCGGAGCGGTGCGCGCGGCGCGCTGGGTGACCGGTCAGAGCCCGGGCTGGTACGACATGCAGGATGTGCTGGGGCTGCGCTGACAGCCCGCTCGGATCCGGGGCGCTTTGACGGGTTGGTTTCGTTGACAGGTGCCGGCCAGCGGGCTAGCCTCTCCGTCTTACCAGACACTGTGAGCGCCCGCGAGCCGCGGGCGGCCCGGACCGGCCCAGCCGGTTCTCGGCAGGTAACGCGGGAGCACTGTCTCCCGCTTTTGTGTGTCTGAACGCATGCCGCGCCGCCGGACCGGCGGCCCATCCGACGTCCCAAAGCTTGGGGGACCGCTGTGAGCGGATCGGCGATCCTGGCCCTGGAAGACGGCACCATCTTCGAGGGGTACTCCATTGGCGTGCCCGGCCGAAGCCTCGGCGAGGTGTGCTTCAACACTGCCATGACCGGGTACCAGGAGATCCTGACCGATCCTTCCTATGCCCGACAGATCGTCACCCTGACCTATCCGCACATCGGCAGCGTCGGGACCAACGCCGCCGACGATGAGAGCCGCCAGGTGTTCGCCTCCGGGCTGGTGATCCGCGATCTGCCACCGCAGGCTAGTAGCTGGCGGGCCGAGGAAGGCCTGACCGACTACTTACAGCGCAGCGAGGTGGTGGCGCTGGCCGGGATCGATACCCGCGACCTGGTTACCCACCTGCGGGACCACGGTGCCCAGCGCGGCGTCATCGCCGCCGGGGAGGCGCTGGATGCCGATGCCCTAGTGGCCGAGGCCCGGGGCTTCCCCGGTCTGACCGGGATGGACCTGGCAGGTGAGGTTACAACGCCGTCGAGCTATCCCTTCACCGGGGGTACCTGGTCCCTGGAGGGCGGCCTTCCCGGGGCGAGGGCGGCCGAGCAGCTGACATACCATGTGGTCGCCCTGGATTACGGCTGCAAGCGCAATATCCTGCGACTGCTGGTGGACCGGGGCTGTCGGGTCACGGTCATGCCCGCCACCGCCACTGCCGATGAGGTGCTGGCCGCCGAGCCCGACGGCATCTTCCTGTCCAATGGCCCGGGCGACCCGGAGCCCGTGACCTACGCCATCGATACCCTGCGTGCACTGCTGGATTCGGATGTTCCCATCTTCGGCATCTGCCTTGGTCACCAGCTGCTGTGCCTGGCCGAAGGGGCACGCTCGAGCAAGCTTAAGTTCGGCCATCGCGGGGCCAACCACCCGGTTAAGAATTATGCCACCGGCGTGGTGGAGATCACCGCCCAGAATCACGGATTCGCCGTGGATGCCGACACCCTGCCCGCGACCCTGGAGGTCACCCACATATCCCTGTTCGATGGCACCCTGGAAGGGGTTCGGCATACCACCAAGCCTGCCTTCTCGGTGCAGTACCACCCGGAGGCGAGCCCCGGTCCCCACGATTCCCAATACCTGTTCGATGCGTTTCTCGCGCGGATTCGCGACCGCCGCGGCTCAGTTTCGCCGAGCTACTAAGGAGAATAGAAGTTTTGTCAGGGTGCTTCGCCCGGGGCTGGCGGCAAACCGCTCCGGGGGACCCCGCCCTTCGGGCACCCCCAGTCGCTTATTGCCGCCAGCCCCGGGCGCTTGGCGGGACTTTACTTCTGTTCCTTTTAGTAACTGGTTACGCGGGGGCGCGAAGCGCACACCGCAGCCCGGTTTCGCCGAGCTAACTGGTTACGCGGGGGCGCGAAGCGCACACCGCGGGGGGAGCCCGGACTGGCCGGTCGTCACCAGGTCTGAAGCCTTGACCAGGCGCGCCCGGCCTGCCGGGACACCCGGCCCGCCTTAGCGAACCGAAACACCCAGCGGTGATGGCGGCCCAAAGCGGGCCGTGCCATACCGCCACGTTGAGCCAAGCTAGAATGCCCAAGCGCAGCGATATCCAGTCCGTTCTGATCATCGGCTCCGGCCCGATCATCATCGGCCAGGCCTGCGAGTTCGACTACTCCGGCGCCCAGGCTTGCAAGGCCCTGCGCGAGGAGGGCTACCGGGTCATCCTGGTGAACTCCAATCCGGCCACCATCATGACCGACCCGGATATGGCCGACGCCACCTACGTCGAGCCACTGGACTGGGAATCGGTGGCCAAGATCATCGAGCGCGAGCGCCCCGACGCCGTCCTGCCCACCATGGGGGGCCAGACCGGGCTCAACTGCGCTCTGGATCTGGATCGCTACGGGGTTCTCGCCGAGTATGGCGTGGATCTCATCGGCGCCTCCAAGGAGGCCATCGACAAGGCCGAGGACCGGGATTCCTTTAAACAGGCCATGGAGAAGATCGGCCTGGGCCTGCCGCGCTCCGCCTTCGCCCACTCCGTAGAGGAAGCCCAGGAGGTGATGGAGTACGTGGGCTTCCCCACCATCATTCGGCCCTGCTTCACCCTGGGCGGATCCGGCGGCGGCATCGCCTACAATCGGGAGGAATTCGAGGAGATGGTGGGGATTGGCCTGGAGGCCAGCCCCACCAACGAGATCCTCCTGGAAGAGTCCATCATCGGTTGGAAGGAATACGAGATGGAGGTGGTCCGCGACAAGGCGGACAACTGCATCATCATCTGCTCCATCGAGAACCTAGACCCCATGGGGGTGCACACCGGTGACTCGGTGACCGTGGCGCCGTCGCAGACGCTCACCGACAAGGAATACCAGGTCATGCGCGACGCCAGTCTCGCGGTGCTGCGCGAAATCGGCGTCGAGACCGGCGGCTCCAACGTCCAGTTCGCAGTGAACCCCGACGACGGCCGGCTGGTCATCATCGAGATGAATCCGCGGGTGTCGCGCTCGTCGGCGCTGGCCTCCAAGGCCACCGGCTTCCCCATTGCCAAGATCGCCGCCAAGCTGGCGGTAGGCTACACCCTCGACGAGCTGCAAAACGACATTACCAAGGTAACCCCGGCCTCCTTCGAGCCCACCATCGACTACGTGGTCACCAAGATCCCGCGGTTCACCTTCGAGAAGTTCCCCCAGGCCGACCGCACCCTGACCACCCAGATGAAATCGGTGGGGGAGGTCATGGCCATCGGCCGGACCTTCCCCGAGTCTCTGCAGAAGGCCCTGCGCGGCCTGGAGCAGGGGAGCCACGGCCTCGAGGAGCGCATCGCCTCGGAGGTGACCGATGACACCGAGATCCCCGAGCGCCTCGACCACTATCTGCGCAATCCCGGCGCCCCCCGGCTGTGGTACATCGCCGACGCCTTCCGCCACGGCCTGTCCCTGGACGAAGTGTTCGAGCGCACCTGGATCGACCGCTGGTTCCTCGCGCAGTTGGAGGCCATCGTCACCGCCGAGAAGGCCCTGGCGGGGCTGACCCTGGAGGACCTGGACGCCGCCGCCCTGCGCCGCTACAAGCGCCTGGGCTTCGCCGACCGCCGGCTGGCCGACCTGCTCGGTACTCCCGAGGCCTCGGTGCGCGCCCGGCGGACCAAGCTCGGGGTGCATCCGGTTTTCAAGCGAGTGGACACCTGCGCCGGCGAGCTCGCCTCGTACACCCCCTATCTGTACTCCACCTTCGAGGCCACCTGCGAGGCCAACCCCACCGACCGGCCTAAGATCATGGTGCTGGGGTCGGGGCCCAATCGCATCGGGCAGGGCATCGAGTTCGACTACTGCTGCGTCCACGCCAGCCTGTCGCTGTCCGAGGACGGGTTCGAGACCATCATGGTCAATTGCAACCCGGAGACGGTGTCCACCGACTACGATACCTCAGACCGCCTCTACTTCGAGCCGCTGACCCTGGAGGACGTGCTGGCTATCGTCCAGTTGGAGCAGCCCGACGGCGTGATCGTGCAATTCGGCGGCCAGACCCCGCTCAAGCTTGCGAACGACCTGGAGGCCGCCGGCGTGCCCATCATCGGCACTTCCCCCGACGCCATCGATCTCGCCGAGGACCGTGAGCGCTTCCAAAATCTGATCGGCCGGCTGGGACTCAAGCAGCCGCCCAACCGCATCGCCACAACCCCGGTCCAGGCCCGCGAGGCGGCGCGCGAAGTGGGCTACCCGCTGCTGGTGCGGCCCTCCTACGTGCTCGGCGGCCGGGCCATGGAGATCGTCTACTCCGAGGCCGACCTCGACCGCTACATGACCGAGGCGGTGCGGGTCTCCGAGGACCACCCGGTGCTTCTCGACCGCTTCCTGATGGAGGCCGCCGAGCTCGACGTGGACGCTGTGGCCGATGGCGACAAGGTGGTCATCGGCGGGGTTATGGAGCACATCGAGGAAGCCGGGGTCCATTCCGGCGACTCCGCGTGCTCGCTGCCCCCGTACGACATGGCCCCGGAGATCCTTGAAGAGGTCCGGCGCCAGACCAAGATCCTGGCCCAGGCCCTGCACGTGGTGGGGCTGATCAACGTGCAGTTTGCCGTGCAAGAGGGTGCGGTTTACGTTCTGGAGGTGAACCCCCGCGCCGCTCGCACCGTGCCGTTCGTGTCCAAGGCCACCGCCCGGCCTTTGGCCAAGATCGCGGCGCGTGCCATGGCCGGTCGGTCGCTGGCCGAGCAGGGCGTGGTGGGGGAGGTGGTGCCCCCGTTTTACTCGGTCAAGGAATCGGTATTCCCCTTCATCAAGTTCCCGGGTGTGGATACCCTGCTCGGTCCGGAGATGAAGTCTACGGGCGAGGTCATGGGGGTGGGCAAGACCTTCGGCGCCGCCTACGCCAAGGCCCAGGGCGGCGCCGGGGTGCGCCTGCCCGAGAAGGGCCGGGTGTTTGTTTCGGTTCGCGACGCCGACAAGGAAGGGGTGGTCCCCATCGTGCGCCGCATGACCGAGCTCGGCTTCGAGTTCATAGCCACCCGGGGCACCGCTGCCGTATTGCAGGAGGCGGGGATGGCGGTCACGGTGGTCAACAAGGTCAAGGAAGGCCGGCCCCACATCGTGGACCGCATCAAAAACGGCGACATCGCCATGATCTTCAACACGGCGGCCGGCAAGAGCGCTGTGGCGGATTCCTATTCCATCCGCCGCACCGCCCTTCAGCACGGCGTAACCTATTTCACCACGCTGGCCGGCGCCGAAGCTTCTGCAGCGGCCATTGCCCGCCTCCGGGAAGGCCCCATGCAGGTACGTAAGCTTCAGGAACTGGCTCAGCTGCGAGAGGAAAAACCGGCATGACCGATCAAGTGCCCATGACCAAACAGGGCGCGCAACAGCTCAAGGACGAGCTCTACCGGCTCAAGCACGAGGAGCGTCCGCGTGTGGTGGATGCCATTGCCACCGCCAGGGAGCACGGCGACTTGTCCGAAAACGCCGAATACGATGCGGCCAAGGAGGAGCAGGCCTTCATCGAATCGCGCATCCGCGAGCTGGAGGACAAGATCGCGCGCGCCCAGGTGATCGATCCCGCCGAAATCGACATGGACACGGTCGCCTTCGGTGCCACCGTGACCCTGGTGGACGAGGAATCGGGCAACGAGGTTACCTACCAGATCGTCGGCGACGACGAGGCCGATATCAAGCAGAACAAGATCAGCATCAACGCCCCCATTGCCCGCGCCCTCATCGGCCGCGGCGAGGGCGAGTTGGCGGAGGTCCAGGCCCCGGGCGGTAACCGCAGCTACGAGATCGTCGCGATCCAGTACAAATAGGCGGTCCGTTTAGGGCTCCCCCAATGCGGGCCCGCGCGGTGGGTGGCCCGGTTGGCTCCCGGGGCTGGCGGTCCAATGGCGCAAGTCCGGCGGCGTCACGCCTCGGAGAGCTGAATGACCGGGTCTTCGGCGGGCCGGTAGAGGATGGCGATACGGCCCACCTCCTGTACCAGGTGGGCCGCGGTGCCGGCGCACAGGGATTCCGTCATGACGCGGCGCTCGGCCTTGTCGCCCTGCTGAAAGCGGACCTTGATCAGCTCGTGGTGGGCAAGGGCCTCGTCGGCGGCGGCAATGACGGCCTCGCTGACCCCGGCATCGCCCACCTGTACAACTGGTTGGAGGTGATGGGCCCGGCTCCGGAGGAACCGGTGTTGCTTGCTGGTTAGGGCGCTGGACATGGACGGGGATCCCCTGATGGAACGAATCTCGGAAGCCGAGGCCCGGCGTCTCACCGGGGCGGTGAAGATGGAGGCGGCCGCCCTGGTATTGGGCACGCCTTTCTATGGGCTCGTGGTCATGGTTATGCTTGCGGGGCCTGCGCGGCTGCTGGCACTTGCCCTATATAGCGTAGGCGCCGCCCTCTGGGTGATCGGGCGCGGCCGGCGGGTTTTGAAGAACGGGCGGCAAGGATAGCATCGAAGGCCGATGACGCGGGAGGCCTCGTGGGCAAGCGCAGCAACTGGCAGCAACGCCAGGCCAAGGATCCCTACGTGGCGGAGGCCCGCCGTCTGGGCTACCGCAGCCGTTCGCCCTTTAAGCTGATCCAGCTGGACGATCGGGACAACTTCCTCAAGCCGGGGTCGGTGGTGGTCGATCTAGGCGCGGCGCCCGGCGGCTGGTCCCAAGTCGCGGCCCAGCGTGTGGGCGAATCCGGCCGGGTAATTGGGCTCGATCGCCTGCCCATGGACCCCCTGCCCGGGGTGGCGATCATTCAGGCGGATTTCGCCGAGGATGCCGGCCTCGCCGAGTTGCGCCGGGTACTGGACGGCAGCCGGGTGGATGTGGTCCTGTCCGACATGGCCCCGGAGCTTTCCGGCATCAAGGTGGCCGACCAGGCCCGGGCCATGGAGCTTTGCGACCTGGCGGTTGAGCTCGCCCGGGAGGTCCTTCGACCCGGCGGCACGCTGGTCATGAAGGCCTTTCAGGGGGAGGGGTTCGACGAGCTGTTGCGGAGCCTGCGCGGCGAATACCGCTCGGTCGCGCCCCGCAAGCCGGAGGCCTCGCGCGGGGCGAGCGCCGAACAGTATCTGGTGGCCCGGGGTTACAAGGGCTCCGGTCGCGAGGGAAACTGAGTGCCTTTGCGTCGGTCCTACGCAACAAGGGCCGTCGGTGGGTGCGGGTTGCCGTCAAAGCTGGCGGTGACCGTTGCAACGAGACGGTCTCGATTCTAGAGTAAAACCATGTCTTGCGCCTGATGGTTCGGGCGGACCCAGTCCGTCTATGGCGATCGGACGAGGAGCGACTGTGAACAACCTTACGAAAAATATCGCCCTGTGGCTCGTGATCGGCCTAGTGCTGGTCATGGTCTTTCAGAGCTTCAGCCAGCCGCAGCAGCCCGACACCTCCGTGAGCTTTTCCGAGTTCATGAACCAGGTGGAACAGGGCAACGTCACCGAGGTGACCATCAAGGGCGAGGAGATCCGCGGCAACTACCTCAGCGGCGAGCGCTTCAAGACCTACGCGCCCAAGGATTCGGGTGTGGTCAAGGAGCTGCGGGCCAATGACGTGGCTATCACCGCCAAGCCGGAGGAGGGGACGTCCATGCTGACGTCCATCCTTATCTCCTGGTTCCCGATGCTGCTTCTGATCGCTGTCTGGATCTTCTTCATGCGGCAGATGCAGGGAGGCGGCGCCGGCGGCAAGGGCGCCATGTCGTTCGGCAAGAGCAAGGCCAAGATGCTCACCGACGACAGCAACAAGGTCCGCTTCGAGGACGTCGCCGGCATCGACGAGGCTAAGGAGGAGGTCGAGGAGCTGGTGGACTTCCTCAAGGAGCCCGAGAAGTTCCAGAAGCTCGGCGGCCATATCCCTAAGGGGGTCCTGTTCACCGGTCCGCCCGGATCGGGTAAGACCCTGCTGGGTCGGGCCGTGGCCGGTGAGGCCGGCGTGCCCTTCTTCTCTATCTCCGGCTCCGACTTCGTGGAGATGTTCGTGGGAGTGGGCGCCTCCCGTGTTCGGGATATGTTCGAGCAGGCCAAGAAGCATGCCCCTTGCATCATCTTCATCGACGAGATCGACGCCGTGGGCCGTCAGCGCGGCGCCGGGCTGGGCGGCGGCCACGACGAGCGTGAGCAGACCCTTAACCAGCTGCTCACCGAGATGGACGGCTTCGAGGGTAACGAGGGCGTCATTGTCGTCGCCGCCACCAACCGCCCGGACGTGCTTGACCCCGCCCTTCTGCGGCCGGGCCGATTCGACCGTCAGGTGGTGGTGCCGCGGCCCGACGTGCGCGGTCGGGAGTTCATCCTCAATGTGCACATGAAAAAGGTGCCCTTCGCGGACGACGTCGATCCCCACACCATCGCCCGCGGTACCCCAGGCTTTTCCGGGGCAGATCTGGAGAACCTGGTTAACGAAGCAGCGCTTATGGCCGCCCGTCGCGGTGCCCGCTTGGTGGAGATGCAGGATTTCGAGCAGGCCAAGGACAAGGTCCTGATGGGCCTGGAACGCAAGTCGGTGGTCCTCACCGAGGAGCAGCGGACCACTACGGCCTATCACGAGTCGGGTCACGCCCTGGTGGCCAAGCTGATCCCGGGCACCGATCCGGTGCACAAGGTCACCATCATCCCCCGCGGCCAGGCCATGGGGCTCACCATGCAGCTGCCCGACGAGGACAAGTACAATTACGAGCGCCAGGAAATCCTCAATAACATCGCCATTCTCATGGGCGGCCGCATCGCCGAGCAGGTCTTTCTGGATCAGATGACCACCGGCGCCGGCAACGACATCGAGCGGGCTACCGAGATGGCCCGGAAGATGGTGACTGAGTGGGGCATGTCCGAGAAGCTGGGCCCGCTCACTTACGGTGAGAAGGACGAGGAGGTCTTCCTCGGTCGCGAGGTGACTCAGCATAAGAATATCTCCGAAACCACCATCCAGGAGATCGACAGCGAGGTGCGCTCCCTTATCGAGGAGCAGTACAAGCGAGCCCGCCAGCTGATCGAGGGTAGCCGCGACACCCTCGAGATGATGGCCCAAGGCCTGCTGGAGTGGGAAACCCTGGATGCCCAGCAGATCAATGACATCATGGAAGGTCGGGATCCGCGGCCGCCCAAGGACTCCGACGGCGGCGGTCCCAGTCCCCAACCAGAGCCTTCCGACGACAACCCCGGGGGCCAGGTGGAGCCCACCGGGGGGAGGCCGGTGGAGCAGCCCTAGAACCCCGCCGTTTCCAGGGCGTATCCCGGCGCGGGCCGATGGCATTCGGCCCGCGCCTTTTACTTGGGAAGACGGACGGGCCCGGGTCCTGCGGTCCCGCCCCGCAGCAGGCGATAGCAACGCGAACAGGAGCGTCAGGATGAGCGCGGTTCTGAGCTTCGGTGAACGCACCCTGGAGCTGGACCAACCCCGGATCATGGGCATTCTTAACGTCACCCCGGACTCGTTCAGCGACGGCGGTCGCTTCTTCGATCGAGAGGCGGCCGCCGCTCATGCCCAGGAGCTGGTGGCCGCTGGAGCCGATATCCTGGATGTGGGCGGCGAATCCACCCGACCGGGGGCCGTGGAGGTCCCCCTTCAGGAGGAACTTGACCGGGTGATTCCCGTGATCGAGGCGGTATCCGAGCTGGGGGTGCCCATATCCGTGGATACGCGCAAGGCGGCCGTCATGCGCGCCGCGGCAGCGGCAGGGGCGGCGATGATCAACGATGTCTCCGCCCTTGAGCACGATCCCGAGGCGGAAGCGACTGTTGCCGAACTGGGCATGCCCGTGTGCCTGATGCACATGCAGGGCACGCCGGAAACCATGCAGGACAATCCCCGTTACCGCGACGTGGTGGCGGAGGTCAGGACCTATCTCGCCGAAAGGGCCCGGCAATGCGCGGCGGCCGGCATCGACCCGGCCAATCTCCTTCTGGATCCGGGCATCGGCTTCGGCAAGACGGTGGCGCATAACCTGGCTTTGCTGCATCATCTGGAAAATCTCGCCGATCTGAATTATCCCCTTGTGGTGGGCACCAGCCGCAAGTCCTTGGCGGGCAAGCTCTTGAACCGCGAAGTGGAGCAGCGAGTCTTCGGCGATGCCGCCGTGATCGGCTGGTTGGTGAGCCACGGTGCCGACGTAGTCCGGGTCCATGACGTCGCGGCGGCCCGGGATGTGGTCCGCATGACGCAGGCCCTTGCCACCGCGCGGATTCCGCAGTGAATCTTGATGGAACCCTTTCCCCTGCCGAGCCGTGTGGACAGGTGTAGCGCAAAAGGTTTGATCCTTTAAGCAAATGGAGGGGGTGCGACGTGAGCGGAGCGCGCAGTTTTTTCGGCACTGACGGGGTGCGCGGGCGGGTGGGTGACTGGCCCATTACCCCGGACCAGGTCCTCCAGCTCGGTTGGGCGGCCGGGCGCATCCTCACCGCCGACAATGGCGATCACCCGCGAGTGGTGATCGGCAAGGACACCCGGGTTTCCGGCTATCTGCTGGAGTCGGCTCTGGAGGCAGGCCTCTCCGGCGCAGGCGTGGATGTTCTGCTGCTCGGGCCCATGCCTACCCCCGGCATCGCCTACCTTACCCATGCCCTGCGGGCCGACGCTGGGGTGGTGATTTCGGCGTCGCACAACGCCTTCGAGGACAACGGCATCAAGCTGTTCGGTCCGGGCGGCCGCAAGCTCCCCGACGAGGTGGAGGCGGCCATCGAGGTCCAGATGGGCGAGCCCCTAGCCACGGCCGAGCCCGCCAGACTGGGCAAGGCCACCCGCATTGACGACGCCGGCGGGCGCTACATCGAATTCTGCAAGCACACCTTCCCCAAGGATCTCACCTTAGAAGGCCTGACCGTCGTGGTGGATTGCGCCCATGGTGCCACCTACCGCGTGGCGCCCCAGGTGCTGCGTGAGCTGGGCGCCGAGGTGGTCGAGATGGCGGCCCGCCCGGACGGGTTCAACATCAACGACGAGGTGGGCTCCCTCCACCCGGAGGGCATGGCCGCCGAAGTGGTTGAGCGTGGCGCCCACTTGGGTATGGCCTTCGACGGCGACGGCGACCGGGTCGTATTCGCCGATGCCAACGGGGATATCGTCGACGGCGATGGTGCCCTCTACCTGGCGGCCCTGGAGATGCAGAAGCGCGGCGAGCTTGACGGCGGGGTGGTAGGGACCGTCATGTCCAACCTGGGCCTGGAGCAGGCCCTGGCGGAGTCGGGCATCCCGTTCCACCGTGCCGCGGTGGGCGACCGGCACGTATTCCAGATGCTCACCGACAACAACTGGATCCTCGGGGGCGAGCCTTCCGGCCACGTCATGTGTCTGACCCGCAACACGACCGGTGACGGTATCGTGACCGCCCTCATGGTGCTCGCCGAGCTGGCCCGCACCGGTCAGGCCCTGACCGAAGCGGTGGCCGGGCTGACCTATTATCCCCAGACCCAGGTAGGCATCCGCCTCAGCGAGCGCCGCGATGTCAGCGGGGTGCCGGAAGTGGCCGCCGCGATCCGGGAAGTGGAGGCCGAGCTCGGCGGCGCCGGCCGGGTGGTGGTGCGCAATTCCGGCACCGAGCCCAAGGTCCGCATCATGGTGGAGGGTCGCGACGAGGCCCGCACCCGGGAGCTGGCCGAGGGCATCGCCGAGGTGGTGCGTGCCGAGATGGGCGCCGCTGAAGCTTAGGCTTCGGCAGGCAAGTGTTCAGTGTTCAGTGGGGGTGTTTAGTCGCCGGGACCTGGTGGAATCGTCGTCGGCTAGCTGTGGGGTTTAAATAGGTTGTCCACGGGTTTCATCCCAGTAACGCTGT
>NZ_JAZKRM010000019.1:0-51127 GCF_036628635.1 Thiohalorhabdus sp.
CAGTTGGCAGTTGGCAGTTGGCAGTTGGCAGAAACAGGCTCGGCGACTTTCCAGCCGGCTTGCCATTCGCCGTGGGCCGTTACTGAACACTGAAAACTGTCGACTGAAAACTTTCTGTTCCTGTCGTCACGACTTCCGCCCCATGCGCGATTCCTCACCGTGCAGCAAGCGGGCGATGTTGCCCTGATGGCGGTAGATCAGCAGCGCCGCCAGGAACACGCCCAGGGCCAGCAGCGGCCGCTGTCCCGGATACCACAGCGCCGACCACAGCGGCAGGCTCACCGCGGCCACCAACGCCGCCGCCGAGGAGTAACGAGTAACACCGGCCACCACCAGCCAGGTGGCGATGAGCAGGCCGGCCACCGGAGGCGCCAGGGCCGCATAGACCCCCAGCCCGGTGGCAACCCCCTTGCCTCCGTGGCGGAAGCCCGAATAGAGCGGGAACAGATGGCCCAGAAAGGGCGCCGCCGCCACCACCGACAGTTGCCAGCCCTCGAGCCAGAGCAAGGCCCCCGCAGCCGGCAGGGTCCCCTTGAGGATGTCGGTGGCCAGGGTCAGCCCTGCCGATAGCTTGCCACCCAGGCGCAGAATGTTGGTGGCCCCTGGATTGCCCGAGCCGTGATAGCGGGGGTCGGGCAGTCCCATGGCCCTGGCCACCGCCACCGCCGAGGTAAGCGACCCGATGGCGTAGGCGGCGACAAAGGCGGCTGCGGTGATCAGCCACCAGGCCAGCTCGGAGCTCACAGACGCATCCCCCGCAGGCGCAGGGCATTGGAGACCACCGAAACCGAAGAAAGCCCCATAGCCGCCGCCGCCAGGATGGGCGACAGCGTCCACCCGGTGAATGGATACAGCACCCCGGCGGCCAGCGGGATGAGCGTGACATTGTAGGCAAAGGCCCAGAACAGATTCTGCTTGATGTTGCGCAGGGTCAGCCGGGAAAGCCGGACGGCCCGGCGTACGTGGCGCGGATCATCGCGCAGCAGGGCGATATCGGCCGCCTCGATGGCGACGTCGGTGCCCTGGCCCATGGCGATGCCGATATCGGCCCTCGCCAGGGCCGGCGCGTCATTGATGCCGTCACCCACCATGGCCACACGGGCCCCGGCGTCGCGCAAGCGCTGGATCTCGTCCGCCTTGCGCTCGGGAAGGGCTCCGGCCAGAACCTGACCGACGCCCACCTGGCGGGCCACCGCATTGGCGGTACGCGGATTGTCACCGGTGAGCAGAACCACGCGTACACCGCTGTCCTGCAGCTCGCGCACGGCTTCGGCCGCCTCGGCTCGCGGGGGATCGGCGACGGCCACCAGCCCGGCCAGCTCTCCGTTAACCGCCACCCACAGCACCGTTCGGCCGTTCTCCTCCAGGTTCTGGGCCCGCTCGCTTAAGGGAGCGGTAGCGGCGCCTTCGCCGCCGGCCAGCGAAGCGTTGCCGACGATCACGCAAGCCCCATCCACCTTCCCGCGCACACCCTGTCCGGGCTGGGCCTCGAAATCCTCGGCAGCGGGAACCTCGTAACCCTGCTCGCGGGCGTAGGCCACCACGGCATCGGCCAAGACGTGCTCGCTACCCGCCTCTAGCGCCGCTACCAACGGCAACCATTCGGACTCGGCACGATCCCCGGAAGCGACCACCTCGGTGACCCGCGGTCGCCCCTGGGTCAGGGTCCCGGTCTTGTCAAACACCACGGTGTCGATCTTGTGGGCGCTCTCCAGGGCCTCGGCGCTGCGGATGAGGATGCCGCGGGCGGCGCCCAAGCCGATACCGACCATGACCGAGGTGGGCGTGGCCAAGCCCAGGGCGCAGGGGCAGGCGATGATGAGAACCGCGATGGCATTGAGGACCGCGAACGTGAGCGCCGGCTCGGGGCCGAAGACCCACCACACACCAAACGTAACCCCAGCCGCCGCCATTACGGCGGGGACGAACACCGCCGCCACCTGATCGGCAAGCCGGGCCACCGGGGGCTGCTGGGCCTGAGCCTGGCGGACCTGCTCGACAATGCGGGCCAGCACCGTTTGGCTCCCGATCTTGTCGGCGCGGAAACGGAAGGTTCCGTGCTGATTCATGGTGCCACCCACCACCTCATCGCCGGCGGTCTTCTCCACCGGCAGAGACTCGCCCGTGACCATGGACTCGTCGAGGCTGGACCGGCCTTCGATGACGGTGCCGTCCACCGGGACCTGCTCGCCGGGCCGGACCACCAGCTGGTCGCCCTCCACCACCTCGTCCACTGGCAGGTCGTGGACCTTACCGTCCCGAAGCACCCGCGCCCGGCGGGGGGCCAGCCGCATGAGGCGCTTGATGGCCTCGGAGGTGCGCCCCTTGGCCCGGCCCTCCAACCAGCGCCCGAGCAGAAGGATGACGATTATGGCCCCGGCGGTATCAAAGTAGACCGCCGCATCCCGTCCCGCCGCCCGGAAGAAGTCGGGCCACACCATGGCCGCCAAGGAGTAGGCAAAGGCGGCGGTGGTGCCCACCGCCACCAGAGTGTTCATATCGGTGGCACCGTGACGGCCCACCCGCCAGGCGCCAGCGTAGAAGGGAGCGGCCACGTAGGCCTGCAAGGGCAAAGCGAACAGCAACTGCAGACCGTGGTTGACCCCCGAGGGAAGCCCCGCCAGGGCGCTCAGACCCAGATGGGACCAGTTGGCCAGGATTAGGATGGGCACCAGCAGCCCGGCACCGATCAGGAAGCGGCCCTTGAGGCGGCCCAAGCGCTGGGTGCGCTCGGCCTCTTCGCGCTCCAGGACCGCCTCGTCGTCCCCGGCCGGCTTGATCAGCTCAAAGCCGGTGGCCTTGACGGCTTGCTGGAAATCGGCGAAGCCCGCCCGGCCCGGGACGTAGGTGACCGTGGCCTCCTCCAGGGCCAGATTGACGCTCACCTCCACCACCCCCGGCAGGTCGAGTAGGGCGCCCTGCACTTTGCTGACACAGGAGGCGCACTGCATACCGCGCACGGGGTAGCGGGCGGTCGCCACCGGCACCTCGTAGCCCGCCTCCTGGACGGCTGCGACGAGATCGCCGGCATCGACCCTTTCGGGGTCATACCGAACGTTGGCCTGTTCCGCCGCCACGTCGACCTCGGCGGCGGCCACGCCCTTCAGGCCCAGGAGGACCTCCCGCACGCGGGCAACGCAGGCGGCACAGCTCATGCCGGAAACCGGCAAAATGGCGTTGGTGGTGGCCGCGGGCAGAACCGGCAACGGCTCCTCGCCGGCCTCGTCCCCGGATCCGGCAGGAACGACTTCCTGGGTCACCAGGGAATAACCGGCTTCGGCCACGGCCGTGGCCATGGCGGTCTCGTCCACCCGCTGGGGCTCCCAAGTCACGGTAACGCTGTCATCGCCGGCGTCGGCGCTTGCGGCCAGGACCCCATCGAGGCCGTTCAGGGCATGCGCTACGGCGGCCTCGCAGTGGCCGCAGGTCATGCCCGTGACGGTAAAGGTCTCGGTACGCACATCGACCTGGTAACCGGCTTCGGCAACGGCCTCGGCGACCGCCGCTACCACCTCGCCGGGATCACCGTCCAAGGTCAAGGCCAGCCGGTCGTTGTGGGCGTCGGCCTCGGCACCGGCGACACCGTCAATGCCGGTAACGGCCTGCTCCACCGAGGCCTCGCAGTGGCCACAGGTCATCCCCGTCACGGGTAATCGCACGGTTTTGCCAGCTTCCTGAAGGGTATCCATTCTTTTGCATCCTGCCGCCTTGGTCAGCGGCGCTTAGTGAAAGCCGCAGGCTAATCGATTTCCAGATCGAAGCGTAGGGGACCCTCGGCGTCCCCGTTCAGTCGGTTAAGCAGCTCGCCGTCAGTGAGGCTCAGCTGCTTCGCCGGAATTCCCAGGCTCCGGGCCAGAGCCCGCCGCAGGTAGCTGCGCTCATCGGCTATGCGATTGTAGACGTCGGGGTGCAGGACCCCGCGGCCCTGCCCCATCTCCAGGGGCTGGTAGCGCACCCGCACCGGGAGGGCCTCGGGCAGCCGAACCCTCACCGGCTGATCGGGCCGGGCCTGGCGCCGGCGCTGGATCCGGCGGCGGTCGGCCTGCGCGAGCAGGCGTCGCTGCAGGTGCTCGGCCAGCGCTCGGGCATCCTCATTGGCCAAACGGATGCAGCCATGGCTCGCCGGCTGACCCAGGCGGCCACGGCGCTCGGTTCCGTGCAGGTAGATGGCCCCCGTAAGGGGCAGCTTGACCGCACCCATGGGGTTGTCGGGGCCAGGAGGGACCGGCTCGGCCCTTCCGGCCGAAACCGAGGGCGGCGGCATCCAGTTGGGCTGCCAGATCAGGCGTTCTACCCGCCAACGGCCGACAGGCGTGGGATGCTCGGGGGCTCCGATGGTTACCGGCCGCTCCATCACCAGCTCGTCACCATCGAACAGGCGCAAACTATAGGCGGGCAGATTGATGGTCACGCGCAGCCCATCGGCTTGGTTCGGAGGGGAAACGCCAATCAGCAAGAAAGCCAGAATTGCCCAGCCATACTTGAGCGGGGTGCCTTCGCCGGGGCTGGGCTCCGGGGCGTTGCGCCTGCACACGGCGGCTCCATTGTGGTAGGGATAGGTGGACATTTCGGCGATTACGATCGCAGCGTTGGCAATCGTTACCGAACCGGCCAAGGGCACGAGACCATGGACCTAAAACCGTTTCTAAAATTCATGGTGGACAAAACGGGCTCCGATCTCTACCTGAGCACCGGCACGCCGCCGTCCATGAAGGTGGACGGCAAGCTTGCCCGAATCGGCAAGCAAAGCGTGACGCCCGAGGACACCGAGGCCATTGCCGAAGCCATTCTCAATGACTCCCAGAAGGCCCAGTTCGAGCAGGAGATGGAGCTCAACCTGGCCCTTTCCTACTCCGGTCTGGGCCGGTTCCGCGTCAACATCTTCCGCCAGCGGGGCACGGTGGGCCTGGTCATCCGGCGCATCTACGACCAGATGCCCTCTTTCCAGGAGCTCAATCTGCCGTCCCAGGTGAGCGACATCATTGAGACCCAGCGCGGCATGGTCCTGGTTGTGGGCGCTACGGGCTCGGGTAAATCCACCACCTTGGCGGCCATGATTGACCACCGCAACCGGGCTCACGCCGAGCATATCATCACCGTCGAGGACCCCATCGAGTACGTCCATCAGCACCACAAATCCGTGGTCAATCAGCGCGAGATCGGCATGGACACCCGCAGCTGGGAGTCCGCGCTGGAGAACACGCTGCGCCAAGCCCCGGACGTCATCCTGGTGGGCGAGATCCGCAACGCCGAGGTCATGGACCACGTTATTGCCTTTGCGGACACCGGCCACCTGGCCATCTCCACCCTGCACAGTAACAACGCCAACCAAGCCCTGGAGCGTATCGTCAACTTCTTCAGCGAGGACCGTTACAACCAAACCCTCATGGATTTGTCCTTGAATCTACAGGCGATCGTCTCCCAGCGCCTAGTGCCGCGCGCCGATGGCCAGGGGCAGGTGGCCGCGGTGGAGGTCCTTCTCAACACACCGACGCTCGCGGACGCCATCGCTCAGGGGCAATTCGGCCAGGTCAAGGAGATCATGGAGAGCTCTCGCGATGAGGGCATGCAGACCTTCGACCAGGCCCTGATTGACCTCTACCACGCGGGTCTTATCACCGGTGATGAGGCCCAAAGCCACGCCGATTCGGTCAACGACGTGCGCTTGGCCATCAAAATGGCCAAGATCGAGCAGGGGGAAGCCCAGCCCGAAAAGGAGGCCGACTACCAGATCGATGAGGGTCCCGAGGCCCCCTATAGCCGGGGCCCCGGAGGCTCACAACGCCTGTAACCGACCTGAACGTCCCCATGTGGGGGCGGCGACGGCAATCAATAAGGAGATGATCATGGCGCAGGAGATCCAATGGCAGGACGGGAACAGCCTGGATCTGCTATCCGAAGCCCTGCATAACGGCAACGAGGTGGTGGTCTGGTTCGAGGGCGAGCCCGCCCAGGACTTGATTGCCATGGCCCAGCATCTGGATCCGCTCAACGAAAAGCCGGATCTCAAGCGACCCGGCTTGTACCCGGCTCAGGCGCTGCTAGGGGCTAACCGGCACGAGCACATCCAACCCTTGTCCCGGCTTCACGAAACCGCCGACAATAACGGCTATCTGGTGGACTTGGACCCAGACGCCGGCAGCATGCGCTTCTACAAGGGGGTGTGAGCGGATGGGCGGCGCACTGGACCAAGCCCAAGGTCTGAGCCTTGGAAGGGCCCTTTTGCCGTCAGAACAGCGCTTCATCCCCGCTGGCTAGCTTAACCCCACAGGCATCCTCCACCCGCGCGAAATAGTAGAGCAGATCCAAGGGCGGCGAGACGCCATCCACCCAGCGCAGAAAGCCCCATTCGCTGACGATGTAGAGATCGGCCACCGACAGCCGGCCACTGAAGAAACGGCCCTTGGCAAGGACGTTGGCGAAGCGCTTGAGCCCGGCCCGGGCCTCGAAGTCCAGGTAATCGGCGTAGCGGGCGTTCACCAGCTCCTCGAGCTGGGCGCCGGTGCGAGTCTCCACCTGGCGGCGGAAATACTCGGCGGCATCGGGGTCGTCACCGAGTCCGGCATAACCTAGCTGAGTGGGACCCCGCAGGCGGTCCACAAGCGGGTCGAACTCGGCCATCCAGCCCTTCAGGGCCTGGTAATCGGCCGGCTCGATGGCGCCATCGAACAGGGGTGGCTCGGGGGCCTCCACCTCGATGCGGCGCAGAATGGCTTCCGATTCCAGGAGGGCTTCGCCGTCGTCGGTAACGTAGATGGGAACCTGCTTGCGGCCAGCGAGCTCGACAGGGGTTTCAACATCGGTATAGGGAAGGACGGTCTCCGCCGCCTCCCGCCCCTTGGCTCCCAGGGCAAGCCGCACCCGCTGGGCGGGCGGACAAAAGGGGTAATGATAGAGGGTGGCCATGGCTTCGCCGTTACTCGTCGGGTGTGTTAAGGGACTGTACGGCGCCCACCGTAAGCATCAGCACCCCGGCAGGGACCAGAACATAGATGGCCGACTGGAATTCGGTTAGGAACCCGCCAACACCGCCAGTGAGGACCGAGACCATGCCCCCGGCGAGAATGATCTTACCCAGCATGGGTGCTCCTTGGTTCTCTCTCGGTTACCAGGCAACGTAGTAGTAGCCTTCCTGGTGCTGCAGCTCGACCATGTCCACCACACCGCTATCGACGTAAATGGCCTCGTCGATCAAGGCCTCCTGGTCCAGCCCTAGGGCCTTCAGGGTCTCGCCGCAAGCGTGGAACTTGACACCATAGGCCGACAGGCTTGTCACCCGCTCACGGATCGCCGGATCCACCGGGCGCCCCGGTTCCTGGAGCAGGATGTGGATCCCCGGTCCAAAGACCTCTATCACGATGCCCACCCGGTTGTCGTAGTGCTGCAGTACGACCGAGGCGCTGTGGACGATGTGGCCCTGGTACTCGGGATCGCCCTTGTTAAGCTGATACAAAACTTTGACCTCGGGCTCATCGCCCGGCATGGCCAGGGGATCTTGGGCTTGCGCCGTACGGGCGCCGCCAAGGGCAAGGGCGCCTCCGCCCATGGTACCGATTAGGCCGCGCAGCAAACCGCGGCGGGACTCATCGGCTTCAGAGTTGGCGTGTGAACGCCGCCAAGCCGGCCAGAAACGCTCCATGGCATCCTCCGGAATCGCCGCACCCCGAAAGCCAACCGGTAGGGGGTGACCCTCGGGCTTGCTAGAATTGGACCCTAAATCTTACCAAACCATCCCCTACCGCTCAGCAAAAGGAACACATCCTCATGGATCGGCGCCAAACGCGAATCCACATCGGCACCCGCGGATGGCACTACCCTCACGACGTCAGCGGCTTTTTTCCCGAGGACCTGCCCCCGGACTGGCGGCTGGAGCTCTATACCACGCAGTTCCATGCCCTAGAGCTGCCGCCGCAGTGGGCGCTCCCCGATTCCGAGGATGTCGCCCAATGGGAAGCCGAAACCCTGGAAGACGCAGCCCTGGCCCTGCCCTTGGTGGGGGATTGGGGACAACACCTTGCCGCCGGCGGGGATCTGCGGCCCCTCGCCAAGGCCCTGGCCCCGTTGGAGGACAAGCTGGCGGTGGTGCTATGGCCCCAAACCCCCTCCACACAAGCGGAAGACTTCTGGCCCGGGGTCTACCATGTGGATAGCGCCACTGGACCGTTGACCGAGCTGCCCATCGGGACTCCAGAGCCCCAGGGCGGGTTCCTTTACTGGCGCTTGGAAGGCCCTGGGCGCTACCACCCGGAAACCCTTGAGACCTTCGCCTCGCACCTATTGCAGCGGGCGGCAAAGGGATGCGAAAGCTTTGTCTTTTTTGGCGAACCGAGCTACGCCCTGCTTGACGCGGGCATCCTTCAGGAAGCGGTGGATCGGCACCTGGCGGCCTCCTAAAAAGCGCACCAATGGGTTGACCGTCGCCAACCGTCCCCTTAAATTGACCACGCCACTGTCGCTCGCCTTCACGGATCGGAGGTGAAGGCGGGAGCGCCAAGGGCCGCCGGTTTCGCGACCCGGCGGAGTTGACTGGCGGCGCGCAGTCACTGACGCGGCTCAGGAAAGCCGGGTTTCCCAATGCGGATACCCACACCGCGATCGAGCCCCTCCTTGCCACCAATTGGGGCCGATCCTCGCAGGAGGAAGGGATGAGTTCGACTGTAGATGTCACCGACAGCACCTTTGAAGATGAGGTGCTGAATGCCGACAAGCCTGTCCTCGTGGATTACTGGGCCGAGTGGTGCGGGCCCTGCAAGATGACGGCTCCGATCCTGGACGAGATATCGGACGAGTACGCCGATAAGCTCCAGGTGGCCAAGCTCAACATCGACGAGAACCCCAATACGCCGCCCAAATACGGGGTGCGCGGTATTCCGACCCTGATGCTGTTCAAAAACGGCAACGTCGAGGCAACCAAAGTGGGCGCCCTATCCAAGGCCCAGCTCCAGGCCTTCATCGAAGAGAACCTTTAAGGGTTGATGGAGCGGGGCATTGCCCGCCCCGCTCGCAACCCGGGGGTCAGCGGTGAAGCGCTGGACGACCCCAGAGTCGGATGCTAAGGTTTTTTCGACCTCGTCAGCGGCAAAGCCCCATCGCCGCGAGGTCGCTTGCATCCCCGAAACCTCCGTGACCAGCAAAAACCGATCCCACGGCCGCCGCGCTTGCCGTGATCACCCATACCCATAGCGGTGCCCGCAGCCGCCGCTTTATCCAGCCGTCCCGCGGCGGCCTTGCCCAAACCGGTCGCATTATCCCAGCACCCGACCCGAAATCCCGCTCTGGATTCGCTTACGCCAACCGCAGCAGGACCTATCTGGACCCATGAACCTGAATGATCTCAAGGCGAAGACCGCCCAACAACTCAATGAAGTCGCCCAGGAAATGGGCATCGAGGGCGTCGGCCGCCTGCGCAAGCCGGAACTGGTCTTCAATGTCCTAAAGGCCCACGCCAAGCAGGGCGAGAGCATCTACGGCGAAGGCGTGCTGGAGATCCTCTCCGACGGCTTCGGGTTCTTGCGGGCAGCTGATGCTTCTTACCAGGCCGGGCCCGACGACATCTACGTCTCGCCCAGCCAAATCCGCCGGTTCAACCTACGGGTGGGCGACACGGTCGCCGGTCAGATCCGGCCCCCCAAAGACAGTGAGCGCTATTTCGCCCTGCTCAAGGTTGAGGAGATCAACTTCGAGGCGCCCGAGAGCACCAAGAACAAGGTGCTGCTCGACAATCTGACGCCGTTGTTCCCCGAACAGCGGCTGCGCATGGAGATGGAGAACGGTGATCCCAAGGAGCTAACCGGCCGGATCATCGATCTAGTGGCGCCGGTGGGCAAGGGTCAGCGGGGACTGCTGGTATCGCCGCCCAAGGCCGGCAAGACTTTGATGCTGCAGTCCATCGCCCATTCCATCGCCGCCAACAATCCCGAGTGCTACCTCATTGTGCTGCTCATCGACGAGCGGCCGGAGGAGGTCACCGAGATGCAGCGCTCGGTGAACGGCGAGGTGATCTCTTCAACCTTCGACGAGCCGGCCCAGCGCCATACCCAGGTGGCCGAGATCGTCATCGAGAAGGCCAAGCGGCTGGCCGAGGCCAAGCACGACGTGGTCATCCTGCTCGATTCCATAACCCGGCTGGCGCGCGCCTACAACACCACCGTGCCTTCATCGGGCAAGGTCCTAACCGGCGGCGTCGACGCCAACGCCCTGCACAAGCCCAAGCGCTTCTTCGGCGCCGCCCGCAATATCGAGGAGGGCGGCAGCTTAACCATCATGGCCACTGCCCTGGTGGATACCGGCTCGCGCATGGACGAGGTGATCTTCGAGGAGTTCAAGGGCACGGGCAACCTCGAGATCCACATGGACCGCAAGATGGCCGAGAAGCGCGTGTACCCGGCCATCAATATCAACAAGTCCGGAACCCGGCGGGAGGAGCTCCTGTTAAACCAGGAGGAGCTTCAGAAGACCCAGATCCTACGCAAGCTGCTGCATCCCATGGATCCCATCGAGGCCATGGAATTCCTGCAGGAGAAGCTCAAGGCGACCAAGGACAACGAGGACTTCTTCGCCAGCATGAACCGCTGACTTGCCAGCGGGCTCCGGAATCGTTAGCATTCCGTCCCTTTGCCAACGGCCACCCAGCGCGTCGAGGACCCTGTAATGAAGGAAGGGATCCATCCCGAATACGTAGAAGCCACCGTGACGTGCGCTTGCGGCAGCAGCTTCCAGACCCGCTCCATCAAGGAGCACATCCATGTCGACGTGTGCTCGGCCTGCCATCCCTTCTTCACCGGGAAGCAGCGCATCGTAGACACCGCCGGCCAGGTCGAGAAGTTCCGCCGCAAGTATGGCCAGAGCCAGGCCGATAACAGCTAGGGCCACGCTCGGCACGGCGGTGCGTAAACGAGCGAGGGCGCCAATTGGCGCCCTCTTTTTGCTAGCAGCCCTGCCATCAGTAGCAGCGGACGGCATCTTCCGCTGGACCGACGAGGACGGCCAAGCGCACTTTGGCGACCGCCCACCGCCGGACGCCGAGCGCCTGGACGACGGCGGGAACGAGGACGACGGCACCCGTTATCGGGGCGTCGAGCGCATTCCCGACGGCGATACCATCCACTTGGCGGACGGCACTGAGGTCCGAGTGATCGGCATCAACGCCCCCGAGGTGGCCCATCGCGACGATCCGGCAGAAGCGGGCGGCCCGCAGGCCCGGCGCTTCCTGCAGGCTTTGGTGGCGGGTAAACGGGTGCGGCTAACCCTCGGCGCCGAGGCCACCGACAAGTACGACCGCACCCTGGCCCACGTCTTCCTGGAAGACGGCACCAATGTGGCCAAACGGCTGCTCGCCGCCGGCCACGCCTTCGTCACCCCCCGTCCGCCCAATACGGCGAAGGCCCGCGCCTATTCCAAAGTGGAGCGCCAGGCCCGGGAGGCCAACCGCGGGCTGTGGGACCGGCCTCATTACGCGGTCAGGCCGGCGGCACAGTCCCGGGATCTGCGCAACACCTTCCGCCGTCTCCGGGGCCGGGTGGCCACGGTGACGCCCAAGCGCAAGTATGTGTATCTGGGCTTCGCCTCGGGCCTTCAAGCCTTGTTGCCAAAAGACCGCACCGAGGCATTCAACCAGGCGGGCAAAGGCCCGGAAGCCCTTCTCGGGCGCACCATCGTGGTACGGGGCTGGGTTCGCATGCGCAACGGGAGCCCACGCATGCGGCTATTCCACTCGCTGCAGGTCGAAACGGTGCCATGACCGGCGATACCGGCTTAAGTCACCGAGTCGTCGCCTCGGCTACCAACCTGGACCAGGCCGGCTGGGCAGCCCGTGCCCTGACCGATTCCGGCATTGCCCCCAGCCAAGTGCATATCTTCCACCAGCAGCTCCCCAGCGGGGTCACCGCCGAGGAAGCCCCCCAGCACTTTCCCCGGGTAACTTCGCCCTGGCGCTGGGCACGCAGAGCCGGCGCCTATGCCGTGCCCATCGGCATCGCCCTCTGGGCCGCTGGCTTCCACTGGCTGTGGCTTCCGGGCGTGGTCGCCATCGGCTTTGTCTGGGGCTGGTTCGCCCGCTTTTATCTTGACCTGTTCCGGGGCGATCAAACCGGCACCCTGGTGGCGTACGGGGTCCCCAAAGAGGAGGCCCCCTTCTGGCAGACCCGTATCACCGACGGCGGCGTAGTCCTGGTCGCCACTCTTCACGCTCCCGAAGTCCCGGCGGCGGTGGATGCCCTGGACCAGGCCGACTTCGACGACCGCCGCATCTACATGCCGTAACCGCTGAGGAAGCCACCCCATGTCGAGCCAGGATTCCTTTCGAGCCGACGCCTTGCGCTACCACAGCCACCCCCGCCCGGGGAAGGTATCGGTGGAGTCCACCAAGCCCTGCTCTACCCAGCGCGACCTCTCGCTGGCCTACACCCCCGGCGTGGCCGAGCCAGTGCGCGCCATCCACGCCGACCCGGCCACTGCCTACGACTACACCAACCGCGCCAACCTGGTAGGGGTGATCAGCAACGGCACTTCAGTGCTCGGGCTGGGGGATGTCGGGCCGCTGGCCGCCAAGCCGGTCATGGAGGGCAAGGCTGTGCTATTCAAGCGCTTCGCCCACATCGACGTCTTCGACCTGGAGCTCGATGTCAACGACCCCGACGCCTTCATCGAGACAGTGGCCCGGCTGGAGCCCACCTTCGGCGGCATCAATCTGGAGGATATTGGCGCGCCTCATTGCTTCCGGATCGAGGAAACGCTCAAAGCGCGCATGGCCATTCCGGTGTTCCACGACGATCAGCACGGCACCGCCATCATTACGGCGGCCGGGCTGATCAATGCCTTGGATCTGCAGGCCAAACGCATCGCCGACGCCCGAATCACCTGCCTGGGCGCCGGCTCCGCCGGCATTGCCACGCTGCGCCTGCTCCGTGCCATGGGGGCCGACCCGGCCAACATCCGCCTAGTGGACCGCAAGGGCATCATCCACGCCGGCCGCGCCGAGGAGGTGGACGAATACAAGGCCGAGTTCGCCGTGGCCACCGAGGAGCGGACCATGGACGATGCCGTGGCCGGCGCCGACGTGGTCATCGGGGTGTCCGTGGGCGGCATGTTGGAGCCCCGTCACGTGGCTGCAATGGCCGAGCGCCCCGTGGTATTCGCCCTGGCCAACCCCGATCCCGAGATCCTGCCCGAGGACGCCCACGCGGTTCGGGATGACCTAATCATGGCTACTGGACGCTCCGACTACCCCAACCAGGTGAACAACGTCCTGGGCTTTCCCTTCATCTTCCGCGGCGCCCTCGACGTGCGCGCCAGCGGCATCAACACCGAAATGCAGCTGGCCGCCGCCCGGGCCCTGGCGGTATTGGCCCGAGAGCCGGTGCCCGACGAGGTGGCCCAAGCCTATGAGGTCGACCGGCTCACTTTCGGCCCCGACTATTTCATCCCCAAGCCGCTGGATCCGCGCCTGATCCAGTGGGTACCGCCGGCGGTGGCCCACGCCGCTGAGGAGACCGGAACGGCCACAGTGGCGCCACCCCCGGCCGCCGAATACGCCGCCCAGCTGGAAGGCATGCAGGACCGATCCATGCTCTGGATGCGCAAGGTCATGCACCGGGCCCATCGGGATCCGCGCCAGGTGGTTTATCCCGAGGGCGAGAACCGCACCGTCCTGCGGGCCGTGGACGCCGTGCTGGACGAGGGCATCGCCCGGCCCGTTCTCATCGGGCGCGAGCAGGTGATCCGCGAGCGCATGGCCGAGGAGGGCATAGCCGGCGAGGCGGTGGCAATCGTCGACCCCGCCCATTTCGCAGCCGACGAGGATTATGTCGCTGAATTGCATGCCTTACGCGGGCGTAAGGGCATGAGCCTGGGGGACGCGCAGCGGGCAGTGCGCACCGATCCCTTCCGCTTGGCAGCCATGATGGTCCGTCGGGGCGACGCCGGCGCCATGGTGGGTGGGGTGGAAAACCATTATACTACTCTACTGCGACCAGCCCTGCAGATCATCCCTCACCGGCACGCCTTCGGCATGCACATGCTGTTCATCGGCGAGCGGCTGTATCTGCTGGGAGACACCACCGTGACCATCGACCCCTCCGCCGAGGAATTGGCCGCCATGGCAGTGGAGGCCGATCGCCTGGCGCGCGAATTCGGGATGGCACCCCATATGGCGCTGCTGTCCTTCTCCAACTTCGGCGCCGCCCGCAGCGACCGCGCCGAAAAGGTGCGGCAAGCAGTGGCACTGCTCCACGCCGAACACCCGGAGCTGGAAGTGGAGGGGGAGATGCAGGCCGATGTGGCGGTAGAGCCCGACAGGCTGGCCGCCCTGCTGCCCGCCGCCCGCCTCAGCCGTGCCGCCAATGTGCTGCTGTTCCCGGATTTGGACGCCGGTAACGCCACCTACAAGCTTTTGGTACACATGGGCCAGGCCCAGGCGGTGGGGCCCATCCTGGTGGGCATGGACAAACCGGTTCAGATCGTTGAATGGGGCGCCCCGGTCACCGATGTGGTGCACATGACGGCCATCGCCGTGCAGGGGGCGCAGCAGGCGGAGGGCGGTTAGGCCGAGTGGGTCGTTCGGCGTCCGGGCGGGCTCGGGCAGTGTTCAGTGTTCAGTGTTCAGTGTTCAGTGTTCAGTGTTCAGTGTTCAGTGTTCAGGAATTAGACGGTAGGATCGGCAAGGTTCCCGAGCCATGGTGGTAAGAAGCCCGGAGACCGCCAGAGAGTGGGTAGCTCACTGAATACGGCAAGCTGAACACTGAACACCCTGTTTTATAGCTCGATCTCCGCCACCACCGGCGCATGGTCGGAGGGGCGCTCCCAGCGGCGGGGCTCGATGAGAATGTCGCAGCTGGTACAGGCCCCGGCGGCGGCCGGGGTGGTCCAGATATGGTCGATGCGTAGGCCGTTGCCCCGCCGGAATTGGTTCATGCGGTAATCCCACCAGGAGAAGTGGCCGGCACCCTCGTGGAAGCGGCGGAAGCAGTCGGTGAAACCCCAGTCGCGGATACGCTCCAGGGTCTGCTTCTCGGGCTCGGAGAACAGGATCCGGTCGCGCAGGGCCGCGGGATCGTAGACATCACGGTCTTCGGGCGCGACGTTGAAATCACCCACCAGCACCACCGGATCCGCCGGGTCGAAGGCGGCGTCCAGCCACCCGCGTAGCCGCTCCATCCAGTCCAGCTTGTAATTGTACTTGTCCGAGCCCACCTCCGAGCCGTTGGGCAAATAGACATTGATCAGGCGCAGGTCCCCGAAACGAGCGCTGAGCAGCCGGGCCGGGGCGTCGTCGCCATCATCGGGAAAGCCACGCTGAACCTCGGCCGGCTCGGAGATGTCCTCCCGGCTAAGGAAGGCGACGCCATTGTAGGCCTTCTGGCCAAAAATCGTGGCCTGGTAACCGGCTTCGGCGAAGGCCGCCAACGGGACCTGATCGGCCACTGCCTTGAGCTCCTGCAGGGCGAGGACATCCGGGGCCTGCTCCTTCAGGAAGGTGCGGATGTGGTCGGCGCGGCTGCGCACGGAATTGACGTTCCAGGTAGCGATCTTCACGGCTCGCCTCCGGCGGGGTGGCATGGTAGGGGCGATTGTAGCCGGCCGGGGGCGGGCTTGCCGACCCGGCGCCGGGCTAGCTTGCAGCCCGGTTTGCCCCTACACTGGGAGCCCATCCTGGCGTTTTCCCGGCCTTTCACAAGTAGAAAAGCCCATGAAGCTCGACCTAATCAGTTTCCCCATCTGCCCCTTCGTCCAGCGCTCGGTGATCACCTTGCTGGAAAAGGGCGCGGCCTACGAGGTCACCTACATCGATCTGGCCAACAAGCCCGAGTGGTTCTTAGCCCTCAGCCCCCTGGGCAAGGTGCCCGTGCTGCGGGTGGACGACGAGCACGTGATCTTCGAATCAGCGGTGATCAACGAATTTGTCAACGAGGTCACTCCCGGCGATTTCCATCCCCAAGACCCCGTGGCCAAGGCCCACGACCGGGCCTGGATCGCCTTCGCCGAGACCCTGCTGTTCGACCAGTACCGACTGATGATGGCCGAGGACGCCAACACCTTCGAGGCGGCCTGGCACGACACGGAGCCCCGCCTAGCTCGCGTCGACGCCGCCGTGGCCGGACCCCTGTGGCGCGGGGAGGCGTTCAGCCTGGTGGATGCGGCGGTGGCTCCCCTCCTCCAGCGCTACGAGGTCGTGGACCGCATTACCGCTCTACCGGACTACGCCGACTTCACCAACCTCCGGGGCTGGTGGACGGCCCTCAGGGAGCGGCCGGCCGTGGCCGGCTCGGTGCCGAACGATTTCGAGGATCAGGTGCACAACTACTTCCGGGAGAAGGACAGCCATTTCGGCCGCCAGTGCTGATTCCGGGGCCACGCCCGAGGCATTCGCGCCTGCCGCTCTCCTGAACCGCCTGGCACGCTCTTTCGTCCTGAGCCTGCGTTTCCTGCCGGCGAGGCTTCGGGAGCATTTCGCGCGCGCTTACCTGTTGGCGCGCGCGGGGGATACCGTGGCCGACACCGAGGCGGTGGACCCTGCGGCCCGGGAGCGCATGCTGGCCCAACTGGAGGCCGCCGCCAGGCGCCTTGCCCGCGGCGAGCCCATCGCTTTGGAGGCGGCCCCGCTGGGCTCCGGCGGCCTTGTCGAGGAGCGCACCCTCCTGGCGCAGCTCCCTATGGTGGCAGGGTGGGTGAACGAGCTGGAGGTGCCGGCCCGCAAGCGCGCCGGGGAGGTTTGCACCATCCTGTTTGCGGCCATGCGCCGCGACCTTGCCCGCTTCGGAATCAATAGCGACCGCGTGGTGGCGCTGCCCGATCCCTCGTCCCTGGACACCTATCTCTACGGCAATGCCGGCTGCGTGGGGGGCTACTGGGCCCAGGAGCTGGCCACCACCTCCCATCGCTTTACCGGGCTTGACGTGCAAAGCCTCGAGCAGTCCGGGGTCTACCTGGGCAAGGCCTTGCAGCGAGTCAATGTCCTACGCGACCTGGCCAAGGACCTGCGCCGGGGACGCTGCTACCTGCCCGCCAACGAGCTGGCAGACCACGGCCTGGACCCTCGCGATCTGTACTTCCCGGACGCCATGAAGCGGCTCAAGCCTCTGCTGGGGGGCCACCTCGAGGCCGCCCAAGCCGATCTGGAGAAAGGGCTGGAGTTTTTCCACCATCTGCCCTACCACTGGATCCGCCAGCGGGCGGCCGCCGGCCTTCCGGCCGTTCTCGCACGACGGACCCTGGACCGGTTGGCGGCCGAGCCCCACCGGATCCTCGACGCCCATGACACCATCAAGGTGCCGCGCCCGGAGGTGAAACGGCTGATCGCGCGGTTCCTGCTGCTGCCACCCACCGATCGTGGGCTGGAACGCCTGGTGATGGGCCGGCGTGGGGCTCCGCGCTAATCCTCTTCCAGCTGACGGGCCACCTGGGGATCGCCGTACACTGACAGCCAGTTGAGGATGTCCCGGCGCCGAACCGTGCCTTGGTATTGGCCATCCCCAGCCACCGGCAGCTGGTCCACCCCGCTGCGGGTGAGCGTGGTCAAGGCCTTGAAGGCGTCATCGTCGGGGGAAACCGTCACCAGCTCGTTGGCCGGGACCATGATTTCCCTAACCGGGCTTTCGCCCCATACGGCACGGTCAACGGCGCGCACGTCGGTCAGGGTCACCAGGCCCACCAACCGCTTGCCTTCCACAACCGGAAAGGCGCGCTGCCCCCCCGGCCCCAGATACGCCTCGCCAAGCTCATTGAGGGTCAGCCGCGGCGACACGGTTACCAGATCGGAGCGCATCAGACCACGGACGGAGACACCGCGCAGGGCTTGCCCCACCAGCATCTGCTGATAGCTGGAAAGGGCCGCGCTGTTCAGGAACCAACCGATGAGAACCAGCCACAGGCCGTTCACGGGGCCGCGGCCGAACAATGGCACCTGGGCTCCCAGGACCATGGCCACTCCGGTGGCGATAAGCAGCCAGGCAAAGGCCTGGCCGCCCCGGGACGCCCAGCGTGTGGCACGCCGCCGGTTGCCCGATGCCCCCCACATCACGGCCCGCAGCACCCGACCGCCGTCGAGGGGGAAGCCGGGCACCAGGTTGAACAGCCCCAGCACAATGTTGATGGGCCCCAGCCACATGAGCAGGGTAGCCAGCGGCGACAACCGCTCCAGGCTCTCCCGCGGCTGACCTGGGTCAAAGGTCTCCGGTCCCATAACCAGGTTGCCCAGAGTGATGAAGATCACTCCCAGCACCAGGCTCGCCGCCGGCCCGGCTAGGGCCATCCACAGCTCATCCCGCCAGTGGGCCGGCTCGTTCTCCATCTGCGCCAGGCCGCCGAAAATGAACAATGTGATTCGGGGCACACGGATGTCGTGGAGGCGGCCCACCAGGGCGTGGCACAACTCGTGGGTCAGCACCGAGGCGAAGAACAGAACCGCCGCCACCAGGGCTGTGCCCCACACCGTGACCGCCGACCATTGGGGGTGCAGGGCGGGGACAGTGCCGGCGCCCAGACTGACCACGATGAGCAAGAAGATGATCAGCAGGCTCCAGTCCAGGTGGATATCGATGCCAAACACGCGGCCGAGCCGGATGCCTTGACCCATGGTGCGCTCCGTTGGGGCGGGCCGCTAAAGTTCCCCGCGCTGGGCAAATGAGGCCACCGCGCCGTCGCCGATGACGAAATGGTCCAAGAGCCGCACCTCCATCAGCTCCAGGGCACTGCGCAGGCGTTGGGTGAGGTCGGCGTCCGCGGCGGAGGGCTCGGCCACCCCCGAGGGGTGATTGTGGGCGATGATGACCGCCGCGGCATTGTGGTGAAGGGCGCGCCGGACCAGCTCGCGGGCGTGCACCTCCGAGCCGTCGATGGTGCCGGTGAACAGCTCCTCGAAGGCCAAAACCCGGTGCCGCGTGTCCAAGAACAAGGCGGCGAACACCTCGCGCTCGCGGTCCCGCAGACGGGCGGTGAGGTAATCCCGGGCAGCGGAGGCCGATTCGATGGCCTCCTCGCGATGCAGGCTCTCGGCCAAAAAACGCCGGGTCATCTCCGTCACCGCCTGCAGCTGGAGGTATTTGGCGCTACCCAGCCCGGGCCCGGCGCAGAAGGCCTCCCGATCCGCCGCAAGCAGGGTCCGCAGGCCGCCAAAGCGCTCCAGGAGCTCAGCCGCCAGGTCCACCGCCGAGCGCCCGGGGACCCCTGTGCGCAGAAAGATGGCAAGGAGCTCGGCGTCGGTCAGGGCCTCCGGGCCACGGTCCGCGAGCTTCTCCCGCGGGCGCTCGGTGGCCGGCCAGTCAGTAATGGCCATGCCCTCCCCCTTTTGCTTGGTGGCACTGCGACCAGCCTAGCACAGGCCGCGGCGGAAACGACCGGAAGGGCCCTCGGCCCCTACCAGGGCCCGAGCCTGTCTGTGGACGAACGCCGCCTTAAAAGATGTCTATTTTTTGCCACAACTCTACCCAGGGAAGATGCCTTCAGGGCCGAATTCCCCGCTGAAGAATAGATATCGCCGGTCGAGCTGGCACTCACCGAATCGGACATTCAATCGGCGATGGCCTCGGTTCCGGCCTATATCGATATTACCTCCGCAGATTTCCGCGCGCTCTATCGCCTCGCCTTTGAGCACGCCCTGAAACGCCTCAGCCAGGCCCTTCAAAGCCGCGACCTGCTGAAACCCGAGGTGGTCACGGTGGGTCTCCACACCCCCCTCCCCGAGGTGGCGGACCTCATGATGCGGCACCGCATCTCCGGGCTGGTGGTTTTGGACGACGCCAACCGCGCGGTTGGCATCATTTCCGAGCACGATTTCGCCACCCACGCCCGTGAGGAAGATGGACGTACGGTCATCGAGATTTGACCAGCCAACGGGCAGGAGGATCATAGGAAGGGCCAATCAGGCTATGCCCATGTCGCTGCTGAATCGTGGCGCGGGAGGTGGCAACGCTGGAGGAAGACACGCGGCTGGCCCATATTGCTGCCCGTTTCAGGCGATTGCAGGTCAAGCGCCTGCCTGACACCGACAGGTAGCACCGGCTAAAGGGCATGGTTCCCCTTGGGATCTGGTGCCATCGGTCCTGGCCGCCCTCGACAGCTCCGATCCCAACTGAAGGGCCAGCGCGTGCCGACCAGGCGGAGGACGCGGAAGGGGACCGGGGAATTTGCCCCGGAGCACGGACTCGATCCCCCTACCGCTACTTTCCTCCCTGCCAAACGCTTTCGGCGGGGGATCCCGGTGACGCTCTATGTGTGCCATTGGTGCATTCCAGTTGCACCTTTAATTGCGTCGGGGCAACCTGCTTACGGGTTTTGATCCGGTAAGTTTTGCCTGTTCCTACCGATACCGAGCTCTCCTGAGACGAAACCAAGCACCATGCAAGGCATTTTGCGCGGGGAGGGTCGCACTTTCCGGCGGTTGCTCATCTACTTCCTGAAGATGCGCGGAACCACCCAAGGTCCCCCGGCCGCACCGTCATCCGAGATCGCCTGGTCGTGGCTGGGAGCTTTCCTGGGCATGGGCGCCCTTGGCCTAGTGCACCAGGACTTGGTCTCGCATACCGATCTGATGATGCTCATGGGGTCCTTCGGAGCATCAGCCTTGCTGGTGTTCGGTGCCATTCGCAGCCCGTTGGCCCAGCCCCGAAACCTGGTCGGCGGCCACGTGCTGTCAGCCCTGGTGGGCGTTGCCTGCTACCAGTGGCTGGGTGGCATTCCCGAAGTGGCCATCGCCACCGCTGTGGCCACGGCGATTGCGCTCATGCACGCCACCCGCACACTCCACCCCCCAGGAGGCGCCACCGCATTGATCGCCGTCATAGGGACCGAGCGGGTTCATGAACTAGGTTATCTGTTCGCACTGGTCCCCGCCGGAGCCGGGCCCCTGATTATGCTGGCGGTGGGCCTGGGGGTGAATAACCTTCCCCACAGCCGGCGCTATCCCCAATTCTGGTGGTAACCCGGCCAACCCGCCCACTTCCGACCGGACCCGCAAGCTGGCAGGATTAAGCAGCCGCCACCAGCCATCATGCCAGGGAGGGGAAAATGGAGCGGATCTGCGTATTCGCCGGCTCCGGTTCGGGCCACCGCGCAGCCTACGCCGAGGCCGCCACGGCCCTGGGCGATATGCTCGCCCGGCGCGGGCTGGGCGTTGTATTCGGCGGCGGCCATACCGGCCTCATGGGCTTTCTGGCGGATGCCGCCCTGCAAGCCGGCGGCGAGGTGATCGGAGTTATTCCCGAGGCCCTGCGCGACCGCGAGCTGGCCCACGAGGGCGTGACGCGGCTTGAGGTTGTGGATTCCATGCACACCCGCAAGGCCCTGATGAACGACTACGCCGACGCCTTCGTCGCCCTTCCGGGCGGGGTTGGCACCCTGGAGGAGCTGTTCGAGGTATTTACCTGGGCCCAGCTCGGCATCCACCACAAGCCCTGCGGCCTACTCAACACCGACGGCTACTACGATCCCCTGAATCGCTTTCTGGAAGATATGGTCGGCGCCGGCTTCCTGCGCCCTGACCAGCGCGCCCTGCTGGAAGTGGCCGAAGAGCCTGCGGCCCTTCTGGAGGCCCTGGCCGGCCCCCATCCCGGACCGACCGGCGGCCCCAGGCTGACCCCGGACGAGGCCTGATCCCGCCTAGCGGTTGAGCCAATGGCCCAGCAAGGCGATGGCGCCGAGCTTGTCCAGGGGCTCGTTGCCGTTGCCGCACTGCGGGTCCTGGACGCAGCTGGGGCAGCCGGCCTCGCAAGGGCAGACACGCAGGGCGTCTAGGGTAGCGATGAGCCAATCGCCGAGAATCTCGAACCCCCGCCGCGAGAAGCCGATACCGCCTTCGGGGCCGTCGTAGACGAAGATGGCCGGCCCGCCCAGGTCCGGATAAAACGGGTAGCTGATACCCCCAAGGTCCTGCTTGTCGCACAGGGCGAATAGCGGCAGAAGCTTGATCAGGGCGTGCTCGGCGGCGTGCAGGGATCCCGCCACGTCGAAGCCGCCATCGACCAGAACGCCCCGGGCCGCCTCGGTCACCGATAGCCACAGCCCCTCGCTGTCGAAGGTGGTGGCGGGCAGGTCCAAGTCCTCCTTGTCGAGGCGCTTGCCATCGGCGTTATTGCGCCGCTCGTAGCCGGTAACCCGAGTAGTGATGCGCAGGTCGCCGAAGCTGGCTGTCAGCCGCCGGCCCCGGCGCCGGTCCCGCTCGTCCCGGATGGCGGTTTGCTCATCGGACAGCGCCCGGGTGTGGTAGCTCACCCGCGCCGGCTCCGCGACCGCGCGGCGGGCCTCCAGGTCGAGGTGGCGGATGCGGTAGGTTCGACCCCGGTGCAGATAGATGGCGCCATCGTGGGCCTCGCGCATGGCGCGATCAAAGTCCGCCTCACCCAGGGGCCGATCGCGCTCGTCGACGATGCGCACTGTCGCCCCCATGCCCCGGATCCCCACGGAACGGGCGGGGCTGGGATGGTGCGGCACCCAGCCGCCGCTTTCGGGGCGCAGGACGCCGTCCTCCGCCAGCCGCCCCCGGGCCTCGATGTAACCTCCCTCGGGCCACACCGGCTCGTCATCGCCCAAGGCCACCTCCGCACCGGCGCAGGGCAGATGCTGCGCCAAAAGGCGGGTATTGGCCGGGTCGATGACCACCGCCTCGTGACTGGCGCCAAAAAAGGTCTCCGGGTGGCGCATGACGTACTGGTCCAGGGCATCCTCTTGGGCAATAAGGAGGATCACGGCGTCGCTGTCGCGGCGGCCCACCCGCCCGGCGCGCTGCCAGGTGCTCGCCACCGAGCCGGGATAGCCCACCAGCACGCAGGCGTCGAGCTCGCCGATGTCCACGCCCAGCTCCAGCGCCGAGGTGGACACTACCCCGTCCAGCTCACCGCTGAACAGCCGGGCCTCGATATCGCGCCGCTCCGCGGGCAGGAAGCCGGCCCGGTAGGGGCTTATGCGGTCCCATAGGGCCGGATCCCGTTCCCCCGCCCACTGAGAGACCAGCTCGGTAACCCGGCGCGAGGGGGTGAAGGCGATGGCCTTCAGGCCCGCCGACAGGCAGCGCCGGAAAAGGCGGGTCCCCGCTGTCGGGGGGCTGTCCTCCGGATTGACCAGAAAGAAGTGCTTGCCCCCGGCGGGCGCCCCGGAATCGGTGACCGCGGTGAAGGCCAATCCCGTCAGGTTTTCGGCCAGCTCCCGGGGATTGGCGATGGTGGCGGAGCAGGCGATGAACTGCGGCTCGGCGCCGTAATGGCGCGCCACCCGCCGCAGGCGGCGCAAAACCTGGGCGGCGTGGGAGCCGAACACGCCGCGGTAGGTGTGGATCTCGTCGATGACCACATAGCGCAGGTTGGCGAAGAATTCGGCCCAGCGGGGGTGGTGGGGCAGGATGCCCAGATGCAGCATGTCCGGATTGGTGAGCACCGCCGTGGGCGGCCGGTTCCGGATCTTGTCCCGGCGGTGGCCGGGGGTGTCGCCGTCGTAGACCTCCGCCCCCGCCAGCGGCCGGCGCTCGCGCGCCCGGGGCTCGGGGGCCAGCGCCAGGGCGTCGAGCAGGTCGTTGAGGCCATCCACCTGATCCCGCTCCAGGCCCTTGAGGGGGAAGATGTACAGGGCCCGCGCCCCGGGGTCAGTGAGGGCGGTCTCCACCACGGGCAGGTTGTAGATCAGGCTCTTGCCCGAGGCCGTGGGGGTCATGACCGCCACGTGCTCGCCGCGGCGCAGTGCCCCCACGGCCTCGGCCTGGTGGCTGTAGAACCGCTCCACCCCGCGGTCGGCGAGCACCTGGCGCAGACGGGCGTCCACCGCCAAGTCGGCGTATTCGCCGCCTTTGGGGGGAACATAGCGGTAGGCGGCCTGCTCACGCGCGAACGCCTCGTCGCGGCGCAGGTCACCGAGGAGGTCCTGAGTGGGGTGGGCGGTCACCGTCGCGGGCATGCCTCGTTCTCGATTCGTTTTCTTTCTTCAGGATGCCGCATCTCACCGCGCAAGGCCAGTGGTCCGAGGCTCTGGTAGGCTACGGCCCACCCTTTGGGCAACGGACTGGGGGATGCCTTGGCCGATCGATCCGCCGGGCGCCGGCTGCTGCTGTTCGCCGCCGCCGTCCTGGGCACTGCCGCCATCGCCGCCGCCCCCCGCCCGGACGGCCTGGCCCTGGAGGGCCAGTACGCCCTGGCCACCCTGTTCTTCGCCGCCTTCCTGTGGGTCACCGCCGCCCTGCCGCTGGCAGTGACCGCCCTGGCCATCCCGGTGGTCCTCACCGTGCTCGGCGTCCACGCCGACATGGAGCCGGCCCTGGCCGGCTTTGCCGATCCCCTGATCTTCCTGTTCCTCGCCGGCTTCATGCTCGCCAGCGCCCTGCAGAAATACCGCATCGACCGCCGCATCGCCCTGCGGCTGATGGCGCTCATGGGCACCTCGCCCCGGCTGCTGGTGCTGGCGGCGGAGGGCCGACTGGATCCGGCCGGCCGCCGAGTGGCGTGGATCTTCGCGGTGATCGCCGGGTTGTGGGTGCTCGGCGGGCTGGACTTCCTCACCGCCGGGATCCTGCCCTAGGCGGTTCAGACCACCCTGTTCGGGGGCGACGGCGCCACCCTGCTGGGGACCACCGACGGCCATCAGGGCATCCTTTACTATGTGGTGGTAGGCCTGACCGCCATACCCGCCCTGGTGCTGGCCGACACCATGGACTGGGACGAGCTGGCCGACATCGACTGGGGCACCCTTCTTCTGTTCGGCGGCGGCATCGCCCTGGCCGACGCCTTCGCCAAGACCGGCGCCCCCGCCTGGCTGGGGGAGAGCTTCTTCCAGGCCCTGGTGGGCGCACCCATCATGCTGGTGGTTGCGGCGGTGGTGCTGCTGGTGATCTTCCTCACCGAGGTCACCTCCAACACCGCCACCGCCACCATCCTCGCCCCCCTGCTGGTGGGCCTGGGCGGCATCCTGGCCGGCACCCTGGGCCTGTCCGAGCAGGCCGCCGCGGTCTTTCTGGCGGTCGCCGGTGGCGTCGCCGCCAGCTTCGCCTTCGCCCTGCCGGTAGCCACGCCGCCCAACGCCATCGTCTTCGGCGCCGGCCACCTGCGCCAGGCCCACATGATGCGTGCCGGCATCGTGCTCAATCTGGTCATGACCGCTGTTCTCACGGTCCTGATTACCGCGCTGTTTTACTGGGTGTGGCCGGGGGTACTGTGGTAAGTTCTGCCGGAGTTTTAAGTGTTAAGTTTAAAGTTTTAAGGAACGGCAAGGCCCGGCCGGTCCGGGGGTTTCACTTGAAACTTAACACTTAAAACTTAAAACTTGCCGCCTGGAATCCCATGCCCGACGACCCCGCCCGCGATCCGCTGACCGGCGCCCGCATCCTGCTGGGCGTGACCGGGTCGGTGGCCGCCTACAAGACACCGGATCTGGTGCGCCGGCTGCGGGGTGCGGGGGCGGAGGTGCGCGTGGTGCTGAGCCGGGGCGGTTGCGAATTCGTCACCCCGCTAGCGCTGCAGTCGGTAAGTGGCGAGCCCGTTCGGACGGAGCTGCTGGATCCGACCGAGGAATCGGCCATGGACCACATCGCCCTGGCCCGGTGGGCCGACCGCCTGCTCGTCGCCCCTGCTTCGGCCGACTCCCTGGCGCGGCTGAGCCAGGGGCGGGCCGACGACCTCTTGGGGGCTGTCTATCTCGCCACCGATGCCCCGGTTTCGGTCGCCCCCGGTATGAACCACCGCATGTGGGCCCATCCCGCAACCCGGCGCAACGCCGACCAGCTAGCCGACGACGGGGTGGATCGGATCGGCCCGGCGGCCGGGGACCAGGCCTGCGGGGAGGAAGGCGAGGGCCGCATGGCCGAGCCCGAAGTCATCGTCGAGCACCTGCGCCGCCACCTGGCCCCCAAGCCACTGGCCGGCCGGCGCGTGCTGGTAACCGCCGGGCCCACCCGCGAGCCCGTGGACCCGGTGCGTTTCCTGTCCAACCGCTCCACGGGGAAGATGGGCTATGCCGTGGCGGCGGCCGCTGCCGAGCTGGGGGGCGAAGTCACCCTCGTGACGGGGCCCACCCACCTGCGCGACCCGGAAGAGATTACGGTGGTACCGGTGGAGACCGCCGAGGCCATGGCGGCAACGGTGCGTGACCGGCTGAGCGAGGCCGATCTGTTCGCCGCGGTGGCCGCGGTGAGCGACCACCGACCCGAGGAGCGGCTGGCGAGCAAGCGCAAGGGCAAGGAGGCCTTCGAGCTGGCCCTGACCCCCACCCCGGACATTCTGGCCGAGGCGGCCGGTCGCAACGACCGCCCACTCATCCTGGGATTCGCCGCCGAAACGGAGTCCGCCCTGGCCTCCGGTAGAGACAAACGTCGGGCCAAGGGTGGGGACTACCTGGCGGTGAATGATATCAGCCGCCCTGATGCCGGATTCGGGACCGAGACCAACCGCCTGACCCTGATCGGTCCCGAGGGTGAGCAGGCTCTGCCCTTCGGCAGCAAGCGAGAGGTGGCCCGGGCCCTGCTCAAGCGTCTGGCAACCGAGCTGGCGGGGAGAGCTTAGTAACCGCAAAGGCGCCTTCGCCGACTCTGCTGTCCATTCATCCGCAACAGGACTTGCCCATGCCCGACACCCCTATCGAAGTGCCGGTCCAACGATTGGACCACGCCGCCGACCTGCCTCTGCCCGAATACGCCACCGCCCACGCCAGCGGGCTGGATCTGCTTGCGGCGCTGGACGAGCCCTTGACCCTGGAGCCAATGGCCCGGGCCCTGGTCCCCACGGGTCTGGCCATGGCCCTGCCCCCCGGCCACGAGGCCCAGGTCCGGCCGCGCTCGGGCCTGGCCGCCAAGTCCGGGATAACTGTGCTCAACACCCCGGGCACCATCGACGCCGACTACCGCGGCGAGGTAAAGGTGATCCTGATCAACCTGGGTGACGAGCCGGTGACCTTCCAGCGCGGCGACCGTATCGCCCAGCTGGTTGCGGCGGTGGTCACCAGGCTGGCGTGGCGGGAGGCGAATGACCTGGCTTCTTCCGAGCGAGGGTTGGGTGGCTTCGGTTCCACCGGCGCCTGATCCATGGGGGACGATTCCCTCCAGCCTGGCCGAGGCCTAGAATGGCCTCGCCAGATGGGGCAGCTAGTGTCCGGATAAAGGCCCATGGGCCGATTAAGCCGCACCTACTGCGGCCCTTCCTCCTGCCCGACCGCCAGTCTGTCCGGGAAGCCTTGGTGATGGCCGGCGTCGCAGGGGCGCGGCCCCGCTCCTGTTTGCGGCCGTCCTCTCCCTGGGCGTGGTTACTGTCATTACGGCTCTGTTATGGGCCGCGATTGGGTCCAGCTTCCTTGGACGGCGCTACTACGCTTTCTGCGCCCAGTCCCCGGAGCCCACGGCATCCGACCAGGCCTTGGGCCGAAGTCGCAACTTGGCCCCTGGGTGCGGCGACCAGCACGCCCTTCAGCTGTTCCGCAGCGCCATCGACGAATCGCAGGAATCCCTGTTCTTTATCGACGCCGACAGCGGTCGCCTTCTGGATGCCAACGAGGGGGCCTGCCGGTGGAGGTCACCACCCGGCTGGTGAGCTTTCAGGGCCGCGAGTACGTCGTCTCGGTAGCCCGTTACATCAGCAAGCGTAAGGCCAGGGAAGCCGAGCTAGACCAGCTGGCGAGCACCGATCCCCTCACCGGTGCTGCCAACCGGCGCCACTTCTACCAATTGCTGGACCATCAGCTCCATCTGCGCCGGCGTTACGGCACGCCGGTATCCCTGGTTCCAATCGACATCGACCCCCTTCAAAAGGGTTAACGACCGTTATGGCCCCGAGGTGGGCGACCAGGTCCTGATCCAGTTTGTCCGGACGATTGGAAGCCTCCTGGGGCAATCGGACACCCTGGCCCGAACCGGTGGCGAGGAGTTCGTGATCCTGGCGCCCCAGACCGAGCGCGAGAGAACCTAGCACCTTGCTGCCAAAGTGGCCGATACCGTTCGGGGTTCACAGTTCGAGGAGACAGGCTGGATCACAGCGAGCTACGTGGTGGCCGAGACCCAACCGAGCGACGAGCGCGACGAGCTTCTCCGGCGCGCCGACCAAGCCCCGCAGAGGGCAAAGAGCACCGGCGGAGATCGGGTCGAGACAGTCTAATCCGCCAGTAAAATTAGACGATTGCCGGGGTGTTCCAGGGCAGCAAACGCGACTGCCGGTAACCCTTTTGCGCGTTTACTACCAAAACCCCGCCGCCCATTAAGCCCTCCGAGCCCGTCAGGAGCGGGGAAGCGTCACCCCCGCCTGCCCCATGTATTTGCCGGCGCGGTCGGCATAGCTCACCTCGCAGGCTTCATCCGACTCCAGAAACAGGATCTGGGCTACCCCCTCGTTGGCATAGATCTTTGCCGGCAGCGGGGTGGTATTGGAAAACTCAAGGGTGACGTGGCCCTCCCATTCCGGCTCCAGCGGCGTAACATTGACGATGATGCCGCAGCGGGCGTAGGTGGACTTGCCGATGCAGACAGTTAGCACGTCGCGGGGGATGCGCAGATATTCCAGAGTCCGGGCCAGGGCAAAGCTGTTGGGCGGAATGACGCACTCCGGGCCCTTGAAGTCCACGAAGCTGTCCTCGGAGAAGGCCTTGGGATCCACCATGGCGTTGCGCACGTTGGTGAACACCTTGAATTCATCGGCAACCCGGATGTCGTAGCCGTAGCTCGACAGCCCAAAGGAGATGACCTTGTCGCCGTTGTCGTCGGCCTTGATCTGACCGTCGACGAAGGGCTCGATCATGCCGATTTCCTGCGACATCTGGCGGATCCAGCGGTCGGACTTGATGGCCATGACGCGTCTCGCCTCGCTCGCGTGAATTCGATCCCTCGCCGGTGCGACCCGGAAACAGCGCTCATTCTAGCAGGGCCGGCGCAGCGTGCCGCCACCCGCAAAAAGCCCGGCGCTCGCACGCCGGGCCGGTAGCGTTTCCCGTTTCAGCTGGGCCTAGTCGGCCTGGATGGAGATATTGGGGAACTTGTGGGAATGGTCCTCGGCTTGTTTGGCGATCTCCACGGCCACCGCGTTGGCGATGGTCATATAGATCTCCGCCTGGCGGGAATCGGGAGCCGCCGCCACGGTGGGATGGCCATTGTCGGCCTGTTCCCGGATGGCGGCATCGAGCGGCACCGCACCCAGGTAGGTTACCCCGTAGTCATTGGCGAAGGACTCGCCGCCGCCGTGGGAGAAGATGTCGGTCTCCTCGCCGCAATGCGGGCAGATGAACAGCGACATGTTCTCCACGATGCCCAGGCTGGGCACGCCCACCTTCTCGAACATCTGGAAGCCGCGGCGGGCGTCGAGCAGCGCGATATCCTGGGGCGTGGAGACAATCACCGAGCCGGTCAGCGGCACCTTCTGCGACAGGGTCAGCTGGGTGTCGCCGGTTCCCGGGGGCAGGTCCACCACCAGGTAGTCCAGCTCGCCCCAGTTGGTATCGCCGATGAGCTGCTCCAGCGCCTGCATGACCATGGGTCCGCGCCACACCATGGGCGTCTCCTCGTCGATGAGGAAGCCGATCGACATGGCCTTGAGCCCGTAGGCCTCCTTGGGCTCCAGGGTCTTGCCGTCCTTGGAGGTGGGCTTGCCCGACACTCCCAGCATGCGCGGGATGGACGGCCCGTAAATGTCGGCGTCGAGGATACCGACGCTGGCGCCGCACTGGCCCAGACCTAGCGCGAGGTTGACGGCCGTGGTGGACTTGCCCACGCCGCCCTTGCCCGAGGCCACTGCTATGACGTTTTTGACACCCTCCAGTAGCTGGACACCCTGCTGCACCTGATGGGTCTGGATGTGGGGCTCGGCGTTCATAGAGACCTTCTTGACCCCTTCCAGGCCCTCCACCGCCTCGCGGCACCGCTCGGCAACCGTTTGGCGCGAGGGGCACAGCGGCGTGTCGGGCTCGAAGCTGAACGCCACCTTGTTCTTGGTTACCTGCAAATCGTGAATAAAGCCCAGGGTAACCACGTCCTTGTCATTAAAGTCGGGATCGGTGACCTGACCTAGCGCTTCCCAGATGGCTTCTTCCGTCGGCGTTGCCATGGCCTAGACTCCTTGCCAAACGCGATTCTTTACCCGACCCTATTAGTCGGGTTTTAGGGTCTGTTTTTTCGGATCCGCGTGGACCGTAAGGGAACCATGTTACTATCCCCGGCGTCGGCTTGAAACGGCTCCCACGGCCGGGTTGTCGGTTGACGCCTGATTTAGCTGTTTCTAATATAACAGATTCCACGCCCTCATCGAAGCCGCGGCCGTCCCCGTTGCGGCGGGAGCGTGCCGCCCTCGGGGGGTCCGGCCACAAGGCGGGCAACCATGAGCCACTACCTGGCGATCCTCCTGGGCACGGTCCTGGTAAACAACTTCGTTCTGGTGAAGTTCCTGGGCCTGTGCCCGTTCATGGGGACTTCGCAGCGCCTGGAGACGGCCACCGGCATGGCCCTGGCCACCACCTTCGTGCTAACCCTTGCGGCTGTATCCTCTTGGGTGGTGGATAACTTCCTCCTGCAACCTTTCGGCGTGGGCTACCTGCGCACCCTCGCCTTCATTCTACTGATTGCCGCCATCGTGCAATTTGTGGAGATGGTGGTGCGCAAGACCAGCCCCCTGCTGCACCAGGTGCTGGGAATCTTCCTGCCCTTGATCACCAGCAACTGCGCCGTCCTGGGTGTGGCCTTGCTCAATCAGCAGCAGGGCCACGGGTTCCTGGAGAGCGCCGTATACGGCTTCGGCGCCGCCGTGGGATTCTCCCTGGTCCTGATCCTGTTTTCCGGCATTCGGGAACGAATCGCCCTTGCCGACATTCCTACACCGTTCAAAGGCATGCCCATCGCTTTGATCACGGCCGGGCTGATGTCACTCGGCTTCATGGGCTTTACCGGCCTGGTCCGGATCTAGCTGGCTGCCGTTTCGTATAGATACCGAAAGGGGTCATTAACCCCATGTGGGCTGCAATTCTCATACTTGGCGGCCTATCCCTAGCCATCGGACTGTTCCTCGCCTTCGCCTCTCGCAAACTGGCGGTGGAAAAGGATCCGCTGGTGGAGGAGATCGACGCCCGTCTTCCGCAGACCCAGTGCGCCCAGTGCGGCTACCCGGGCTGCAATCCCTATGCCGAGGCCATCGCCCGCGGCGAAGCGGAGATCAATCGCTGTCCCCCGGGCGGCCAGGAGACCGTCGAGTCCCTGGCCGAGCTGCTGGGAGTGGAGCCGCCCAGTCTGGAAGGCGAGGAGCGCCCGCCGTCGGTGGCCATTATCGAAGAGGACAAGTGCATCGGCTGCACCCTGTGCATCCAGGCCTGTCCGGTGGACGCTATCGTGGGGGCGCCCAAGCAGATGCACACGGTCATCGAGGACGCCTGTACCGGCTGCGAGCTATGCCTGGAGCCGTGCCCGGTGGATTGCATCTACATGGAGCCCATCCCCGAGACCCTGGAGAATTGGCGGTGGCGCCATCCCGAAAAGCAGGAGGCCATCCGCGACGAGGCGAGCCAAAAGGTGGTGACGGCCGGTGGCTGAACAGCATACGCCCATCCTCCCGGCGTTCTTCCCCGGCGGCATCGAGCCGGAGGAGCACAAGGAGCTCACCAGCGAGTCGCCCATCCGACGGCTGCCGGTGCCGGACGTCCTGCACGTGCCCCTCAAGCAGCACATCGGCAATCCCGCTCAGGCGTTGGTCAAGGCTGGGGACCATGTCCGCAAGGGAGACGTCATCGGCAAGCCGGAAGGGTTCGTGTCCGCCCCCGTCCACGCCCCTACCTCCGGAACCGTCACTGCCATCGAGGACTACCCGGCCCCTCACCCCTCCGGGCTAAACGGGCCGACCGTCCACCTGGAGGCGGACGGCCGGGACGAATGGACCGAACTCGACCCCCGGCCCGATTTCCATAAGCTAGGGCCCGCCGGCATCCGGGGCCGCATCCGGCAGGCCGGTTTGGTGGGCATGGGGGGCGCCGGCTTTCCCACCTTCGTCAAGCTCAACCCTGGGCCCGACCGGGCCGTGGACACGATCATCCTCAACGGTGGCGAGTCCGAGCCCTACCTCACCTGCGACGACCGGCTCATGCGTGAACGCCCCAAAGAGATCCTCCACGGGGCTTCCATCATCGGCTATACCGTGGGCGCTAAGCGCATTGTGGTGGCCATCGAGGCCAACAAGTGGCAGGCCATCTCCGCCATGCTAGGAGCTTCCGTAGGCTGGCCACAGATCGAAGTGGTTGCCGTGGAGAACCGCTACCCCATGGGTGCCGAGAAGCAGCTCATCCTCTCGGTCACCGGGCGGGAGGTTCCCAGCGGTCGTTTGCCGGCGGACGTCGGGGTGCTCAACCAGAATGTCGGCACCGCCTATGCCACCTACCGCGCCATCGTCCTCGGAGAGCCCCTGATCGAGCGCGTGGTCACGGTCAGCGGCGAGGCCATCCGCGAACCCGCCAACCTGGAGGTGCGTTTCGGTACCCCAATCGAGACCATAGCAGCAGCCTGCGGCGGCTATGCCGATCTGGGTCGGCTGATCATGGGCGGGCCGTTTGTTGGCTCGGCTCTGCACAACACCGATCCGCCGATGGTCAAGGAGACCAACGGGCTGATCTTCCATGCCCGGTCGCAAGTCCCCAACGAACCGGTTATGCCCTGCATCCGCTGTGGGGCCTGCGTCGAGGCCTGCCCGGTTAGCCTGGTGCCCAACGAGATGTATCACCTGGCCCGCAACAAGGAGTTCGAGCGGGTACAGGACTACGATCTGTTCGACTGCATCGAATGCGGCTGCTGCGCCTGGGTCTGCCCCTCCAACCTGCCGCTGGTGCACTACTATCGCTACGCCAAGAGCGAGATTCAGGCCAAGGAGCGGCAGAAGGAGGTAGCCGACATCGCCCGGCGCCGGACCGAGGCCCGAGATGCCCGGCTCCGGCGGGAGAAGGAGGAGAAGGAGGCCAAGCGCCGCGCCAAGAAGAAGCAAACTGACGCCGCCAAGGCCGAATCCGACACGACGGATCCGCGGGAGGAGGCCGCCCGTAAGGCCGCCGACAAGCGCCGCCGCATGCGCGGCAAAAGCCCGCAGTCAAGCGACGACGGCAATGATGCCGAGGAAGGCGACGCCGAGGGTCCGGGTACCGCGGCCACCAGCGACGAATCGAACCAGCGCTAAAGGTCTCGCATGGCCCAAGCCCAATCCCGGACACCGAGCCTGGCTGTTCCTAGCTCCCCCCACGACCACGGTGGGGGGAGCGTCAGCTCGGTGATGACGGCGGTCATCATTGGCCTGGCCCCGGTATCTCTTTATTCGGTGTATCTGTTCGGCTGGCCCGTGCTGTTCCTCTTGGTGGTCACTTTGGCCGCGGGGCTTGCCACCGAAGCGGTCATGCTGCGGCTGATGGACCGGCCTGTGCGCCCCCATCTCCTCGATGGCAGTGCGACCGTCACCTGCCTGCTGCTGGGGCTTTCCCTGCCGGCAACAACACCCTGGTGGATCGCCGCCCTTGGTGCCGTTTTCGGGATCGGGGTGGGCAAGCAGCTGTACGGCGGCCTTGGTGCGAACCCCTTCAATCCGGCCATGATCGCTCGCGTCATGCTGCTCATCTCCTTTCCCAAGGAGTTGTCCACATGGCCGGCGATCAAGCCCCTTTTCTCAGGCCAAGCCCTGTCCTTCTCCGAAGGCCTGGGGGTGACCTTCGCCGGCGACAAGACCCCTGCACTACCCCCGGATGCGGCTTCGGCTGCAACCCCGCTGGGGCACCTGAAGACCGAGCTGACTATGAACCTGACGGTGGAGGAGATTCTCGGCCAGGGCTACAGCCACACCCAGGCCCTGTTCGGTTCCCTTTCCGGGAGCGCTGGCGAGACCTCCGCCGTGCTGGTCCTGTTGGGCGGGCTCTACCTGTGGTGGCGGGGCGTCATCGGCTGGCGGATCCCCGGTTCCATGATCGCAGGAACCGCCGCCATGGCACTGGTCTTTAATATTTACGACCCTTCTGCTTTTCCCGGGGTGGCCTTCCACCTGCTCAACGGCTCTTTGCTGTTCGGCGCCTTCTTCATCGCCACCGACATGGTCACCAGCCCCACCACCCCGCGCGGCCAGCTCGTATATGGGGCCGGCTGCGGGGTCCTTACGTACATCATCCGCACCTGGGGGGGCTATCCGGAAGGGGTCTCCTTCGCCGTGGTGCTAATGAATGCCGGGGTTCCCTTAATCGACCACTACACCCGGCCGCGCGTTTTCGGCAAGGAGCAGGCCGGAGGGCCGCCGGTGGGTAGCGAGGAATGAGGCAGTTAGGCCTTGTCGGCGGCATCCTGGCGCTCATTGCGGTGGTGGGGGCCGGGCTGCTGGCGGGAACCAAGCAAGTTACGGAACCGGTGATCCAGGCCAACCTGCGGGCGGATCGGCTCAAGCAGCTCAGCGAGCTGATCCCGCCCGAGCGTTTCGATAACGAGCTCCTCCGGGACACCTTGGAGGTTACCGACGCCGCCTACCTGGGCACCTCCGAGGCGGTAACCGTTTACCGCGCCCGCAAGGACGGCGAGCCCGTGGCGCTGGCCTTCCGGGTCATTGCACCCGACGGCTACAATGGCCGTATCGAGCTCCTGGTGGCCATCTGGAGCGACGGCGAGCTTGCCGGGGTGCGGGCCATCAACCACGCTGAAACGCCCGGTCTCGGGGACCAGATCGAGACCGGTAAGAACGATTGGATAACCCAGTTCGCCGGCCATTCCCTGGACAACCCGCCGCCGGAGGACTGGAAGGTTCAGAAAGACGGCGGCACCTTCGACCAGATCACCGGGGCCACCATTACCTCGCGGGCGGTAGTGAAGGCGGTTCGCCGGGCGTTGAAATTTTATGAGCTGCGTGACCCCGAAGCCCTTTTCGCCGAGAGCGACGGGGCCTCGGGCTCCAGCGCCGGATAAACCTCGGCCTTCGGCCTACCAAGGGAGAGACGGCATGAGCGAAGAGGTCAACCTCGAAGCCTTCAAGGAGGTCGGCCGTAAGGGGCTCTGGGACAACAACCCGGTCCTGACCCAGGTCTTGGGCCTATGCCCACTGCTCGCCGTCAGCGGTACCGCCGTCAACGGCATTGGCATGGGCATTGCAACCACAACCGTACTAACGGCTTCCGGGGCAGCGGTGGCCCTGGTTCGCAAGGCGGTTCCGGAGGAGGTCCGGATGCCCACCTTTGTCATCATCATTGCCTCCTTCGTTACCGCCATCGACCTGCTGATGAACGCCTACTTCCACGACCTGCACAAGGTCCTAGGCTTGTTCGTGCCGCTTATCGTTACCAATTGCGCCATACTGGGCCGGGCCGAGGCCTTCGCATCCAAGAATCCCGTGCCCTTGGCCACCTGGGACGGGTTCATGATGGGTCTGGGCTTCTCGGGCGTATTGGTAGCTCTGGGCATGATTCGCGAGGTTTTGGGCAGCGGCACCCTGTTCGCCGGTGCCGGCAACATGTTCGGCCCCGGCATGGCGTGGATGGAAACCACGGTATTCCCGGATTACAAGCCCTTCCTGTTGATGATTCTGCCCCCCGGGGCCTTCATTGTCCTCGGCTTTTTGATGGCCCTGAAAAATGCCATCGACGCCAAGCTAGAAGCTAGGCGGGAAGCCGCCCAGGCTACCCAAATGCCGCAGGCCCCTGAGATCAAACCCGAAGCGACGTAACCAAAAGCCGAGGCACCCATCATTAAGGCCTCCCGTTTGCCTGAGGCCTTTTTGGGGGTCCTTCTGGGTCACCTGGACTATTTTGGGTGTTGGGCTTGCGCCGGCGACCAAGCCACCGACGTCCCTTCGCCAGCATCCAGAGCATACCGAGCCGAATCTTCGCGGACTGCTACCTCGACCAAACCTAGGCTGTTGCCGTACCAGAAGGGCTCCCCCGGCGCAACGTCCCCGAAGGTCCTTGCGTAGCTTAGGTCCCGGTCCCGGACCCGGAGCCAATACCCGGTGTCCGCCGGAATCTGGAGGCCGGTCATCAGATTGCCATAGTGGTCGCAATAGATGATCTGGTCCCGACGGCTCGCAAGGCGGACCGGATGGGGTACGGACTCACCCAGTACCATGCGGTGGCCACGGGCAAGCTCCGCCGCCGCGGGAGCGAAGACATCCCGGCCATGGAAGGTGGCGGAGGCGGCCTCATGCCCCTTAACGTTCAACCGATAGGCAACCGCATCGGGCTCATCCAGGAGCGGCCCGAAAAGGCCGTTATCGGGACCCACAAGCCAGTGACCCCGGCTCCACAGGGCCAGCGTACCGCGGTCGGTTCCTACTCCGGGGTCGACGACACTAACCACCACCGCCTGTTCGGGTAAAAAGGGCAGCAAGGCCTCGAGCAGAAGACCCGCAGGGCCGGGGGCGAAAGCCGGCGCATAATGGTGAAGGTCGACCACCGATGTCCCCAAGGCCTTGGTCAACAGAGCAGCGTGCATCTGCCCCACGTAAGGATCGGTATTGCCGAAGTCGGTATACAAAGCGATTACGGGCTGCGACATGACCTTCTCTCTTTTCCCGCTCGTAAACGACGAGGGCCGGGCCCCTGAAAGGAGCCCGGCCCTCGTTTACCCCATGGGACGCAGTCTTATTCGGCCTCGCCAGCCTCCGGCCGGTCGACGAACTCTATAACCGCCATGGGCGCGTTATCCCCATCCCGGTAGCCAGCCTTGAGGATCCGGGTATAACCACCGGGCCGATTGGAGAAGCGGGGGCCCAGCTTATCGAACAGCTTGGCAACCGCCTTACGGTCCTGGAGCTTGCCGAAGGCCTGGCGTTTGCGGTGAACGCTGGATTCCTTGGCCTTCGTTACCAGAGGCTCCACATACCGCCGCAGCTCCTTTGCCTTGGGCACGGTCGTGGTAATGGCCTCGTGCTCGATTAACGACTTTGCCTGATTGCTCAGCAAAGCCTTGCGCTCGGATGCGCTGCGCCTGAGCTTGCGACCGGATTTGCGATGACGCATGACTCGAATCCCTTGATTGACTAGTCAGTAAGGCCGGTAGGGGCTAGGCGTTTCACTCGCGGCAGGCGATGATCGCCTCACCCGGCCTCCTGGCCGTCGTTCTCGCTCTCTCCCTCGGGCAGCTCGGGAAGATTCTCCGGCGGCCAGCTCTCCAGCTGCATACCCAGCGACAGCCCCATGGAGGCAAGCACTTCCTTGATCTCGTTGAGGGACTTCTTGCCGAAATTGGGAGTCTTGAGCAATTCCTGTTCCGTCCTCTGGACCAGGTCGCCGACGAAGTGGATGTTCTCAGCCTTAAGGCAGTTCGCCGACCGGACCGACAGCTCCAGGTCGTCCACCGACCGCAGGAGATTGGGGTCTACGCCCCTGCCCTCTCCCGGACGACCGCCACCGGGCTCGGAGGGCGCCAGGTCCACGAAAATGGTCAGCTGCTCCCGCAGCAGCTCCGCCGAACGCCGCACGGCCTCCTCGGCGGTGAGGCTGCCGTCGGTGTCCACTTCCAGGACCAGCCGGTCGTAGTCTGTAACCTGACCGATACGAGCATTCTCTACCTTGTAGGTGGCCCGGGTGACGGGGGTGTAGGTGGCATCTACCGGAATCACTCCGATGGTGGAGCTGCCGTCGTCTTCCCGGGTGGCAGCCGGCTCGTAGCCCCGGCCGCGGGCCACCGTGACCTCCATCTGCAACTGACCGCCCGAGGAGATGTGGGCGATCTCCAGATCCGGATTGATCACCTCCGCCCCCGTGGGTACATCGAAATCGGCGGCGGTCACCGCGCCCTCGGCGGTCCGATTCAAGCTCAGGGTCATTTCGTCGTGGTCCTCGGATAGGGCCACCGTCAGCCCCTTGAGGTTGAGGATGATGTCAACCACATCCTCGCGGACCCCCTCGATGGAGCCGAACTCATGGAGAACGCCCTCGATCTGCACCTTGGTAACCGCCGTACCCGGCATAGAGGACAGCAGTATCCGGCGCAGGGCGTTGCCCAGGGTATGCCCGTATCCGCGCTCGAGGGGCTCGAGGGTGACCTTGGCCCCTCGGTCCCCCAGGCTTTCGATTTCAATGTTGTCCGGTTTGATTAAGGCGTCCTGCATGGCCGCCACTCCGTTTCGCCAAACTGGTTTGCGATGGCGCGACTCGGGGCCGCTGCCATCCTTGGTCGGTCGACCGGGGGCCGGCGTCAGGCCGGCCCGTCACCTGCACTTACTTGGAATAGAGCTCAACGATGAGGTGCTCGTTGATGGCCGGGGAAAGATCGGCGCGCTCCGGAAGGGCCTTAACTGTGCCCTTGAAGTTACCGCCATCCACCTCGAGCCATTCGGGGCGACCTAGGTCATCGCTGCGCTGGACGGCGTACTGGATCCGGTCGTGATTGCGGGCATGGCTCACCACCGTGACTTCGTCACCCGTCTTAACCTGGTAGGAGGGCAGGTTAACCCGCGAGCCGTTGATTAGTATCTGGTTGTGACGGATCGCCTGGCGTGACTCGGAGCGGGACCCCGCGAAGCCCATGCGGAAGACGATGTTATCCAGACGCCGTTCCAGCAACTGGAGCAGTAGCTCCCCGGTATTTCCCTTGCGCCGGGCGGCCTCCTGATAATAGCGCCGGAACTGGCCTTCCATTACTCCGTAGGTGCGGCGGACCTTTTGCTTCTCCCGCAGCTGCAGGCCGTACTCCGATTGGCGCCGGCGACTCTGGCCCGCCTCCCCGGGCGGGTATGGCCGCTTCTCGATGGCGCATTTATCGGTGTAGCATTTCTCGCCCTTCAGGTAGAGCTTCTCGCCCTCCCGGCGGCACAGCCGGCACTTTGGACCCGTATACTTAGCCAAGGTTGTCTTCCCACCCCTCGTTGTTTGGTTACACCCGACGCTTTTTGGGCGGCCGGCAACCGTTGTGCGGCAGCGGGGTCACGTCGCGGATGCTGGAAATCTTGATGCCGGCCGCGTGGAGGGCTCGGACAGCGGACTCCCGGCCCGGCCCCGGCCCGTTCACCTCAACATCCAGGCTCTGGATGCCGTGCTCCTGCGCCGAACGCGCGGCCGCCTCGGCGGCCAACTGGGCGGCGAACGGCGTGCTCTTCCGGGAGCCCTTGAACCCGGTCGCCCCTGGGGTTGACCAAGCCAGGGTGTTGCCCTGACGGTCCGAGATATTCACCAAGGTGTTATTGAAGGTGGCCTGAATATGGGCCACCCCTTCGGCGATATTCTTTTTGACCTTCTTCCGGGTGCGGCTCTGGCGCCGCTGTTGCTTAGCCATTTCCCGTTACTGCCCCTCGTGGTATTCCCGTCACGCTAGCGATTGGCCGGCTTCTGCGGCCCCTTGCGGGTACGCGCGTTGTTTTTGGTCTTCTGGCCCCGCACGGGCAGCCCGCGCCGGTGACGCATCCCCCGATAGGACCCGATATCCCGCAGCCGCTTGATGTTCATGGAGACCTCGCGGCGAAGATCGCCCTCGACGCTGTACTCATTGACGGCATCGCGGATGGCGACCTCTTCGCTGTCAGTGAGGTCCTTCACCCGGGTATCGGCCGATACGCCGGCCTTATCCACAATTTTCATGGCGCGTTTGTCGCCGACCCCGTAGATGTAGGTGAGGGCCACCACTACCCGCTTGCGCACGGGGATATTGACGCCTGCAATGCGGGCCATAGCTCGTCCTCGTCTGGCTACTGATCGGGTTAGCGCTCGCTAGCTACGTACGAATTCGTCTCGCCGAGCCGGCGAGGGGTAAACGAACAATCTTAGGCGAAAAAAACCGACCTCGTCAACCTTGCCGCTGCTTGTGACGCGGATCCGAGCAAATCACACGGACCCGGCCGCGGCGCTTGATAACGCGGCAGTTACGACAGATCGGCTTCACTGAAGCGCGAACCTTCATCGGTATGCTCCCCTTCCTTTAGGGCGAAAAGCGGAACTCGGTCGGGCCGGGACCTTACTTGGCCCGGTAGGTAATCCGGCCCCGGTTCAGGTCGTAAGGCGTTAGCTCCACCGTAACCCGGTCCCCGGGCAGGATCCGGATGTAGTTCTTGCGCATCTTTCCAGAGATGTGAGCGATCACTTCGTGGCCATTTTCCAGCTCCACCCGGAAGGTGGCGTTGGGCAGGGTCTCCACCACTTCGCCCTGCATCTCGATGGTGTCTTCCTTGGCCATTGTCTGCCTTTACTTCCCTTCGATGGCCTGCAGGATCCTGGCGCGAACCGTCTCGGGATCCTGGTCGCCGTCGACCTTGCGGTAAATGCCCTGCTGCCGGTAATACTCCACCAGCGGTTGGGTGCGCTCCTGGAACACCGCCAAGCGCGACCGAACCGTTTTTTCCTGGTCGTCCTCGCGCTGGAACAGTTCGCCGCCGCACAAATCGCAGACGCGATCCTTGGCCGGAGGATTAAACCGGGTGTGGTAAGTGGCGCCGCAGTCACGGCAGATGACCCGCCCCGACAAACGCTTCACCAGCAACTCGTTGTCTACATCGATATGGACCACGTGGTCCAGCTTTTGGCCGATGGCGGCGAGCATGTCGTCTAGGGCTTCGGCTTGCGCCACGGTGCGGGGGAAGCCGTCGAGGATATAGCCTTCGCCGGCATCCGGCTGCTGCAGGCGATCCCGGATTATGCCCACCATGATCTCGTCAGGAACGAGGTCCCCGGCATCCATGTAGGATTTGGCCTTTTGGCCGAGCTCGGAACCTGCCTTGACCGCGGCCCGCAGGATGTCGCCGGTGGCGATCTGGGGAATGCCCAGCTCCTCCGCGAGCATCTGGCCCTGGGTGCCCTTCCCCGCCCCGGGGGGGCCGAGCAGTACCATGGGGGGCATCAGCTGCGTCCACCTTTCAAACGGGCCTTCTTCATGAGGCCTTCGTATTGGTGCGTGACCAGATGCGACTGGATCTGATTGGCCGTATCCATGGTCACGGCCACGATGATCAACAGAGAGGTGCCACCGAAATAGAACGGCACATTCCACTTGACCATCAAGAACTCGGGCAGCAGACAGACCAACGTGACATAGATTGCGCCGAAGAAAGTCAGTCGGGTCAGCACGCGGTCGATGTAGTTAGCCGTTTGCTCCCCGGGCCGGATTCCCGGGATAAACCCGCCGGATTTCTTCAAATTATCGGCTGTATCCCGCGGATTGAACACAATGGCAGTGTAGAAAAAGCAGAAAAAGATGATCGCCACCGAGTAAAGCACCACGTACAGAGGCTCACCCGGCCGAATGGCCTGGGAGATCTCCTGCAGCCAGCCCATGCCCTCGGCGCTGCCGAACCAACCCGCCGCCGTTACCGGGAACAGGATGATGCTGGACGCGAAAATGGGCGGTATCACACCGGCCATGTTCACCTTCAGGGGCAGGTGGGTGCTTTGGCCCCCGAACATCTTCTGGCCCACCTGGCGTTTGGCGTACTGAATGGTAATTCGCCGCTGGCCCCGTTCGACGAACACGATACCACCAATTACGGCTAGAGCTCCCACCAGCAGGAACAGGACGAACAAAGGCGAGAATTCGCCCGTGCGGGCCAATTCGAGCGTATTGTAAAGCGCCGAAGGCAGCCCCGAGACGATGGCGGCGAAAATGATCAGGGAAATGCCGTTACCGATGCCTTTTTCGGTAATGCGCTCGCCCAGCCACATCAGAAAGGCGGTGCCGGCCACCAGGGTAAGTACCGTATTGGCACGGAACGCCCAGCCCGGATCAATCACGACATCACCGCCCTGCATGCCCTCCAGGGCCACCGATACACCCATCCCCTGGAAGGCCGCCAGGCCAATGGTCAGGTAGCGGGTGTAGATATTGATCTTACGCTGGCCCGATTGGCCTTCCTTCTTCAGCTGCTCGAGCTTGGGGGACACCACCGTGCCCAGCTGAAGGATAATGGAGGCCGAAATGTAGGGCATGATCCCCAGAGCGAACACGGTCAGCCGGGACAGCGCACCCCCGGAGAACATATCGAACATGCCCAGCATGGAACCCTGCTGCTGCTCGAAGAACTGGGCCAGAGCCTGCGGATCGATTCCCGGGGTAGGGATGTGGGCGCCAATGCGGTAAACGATCAGGGCGCCCAGCACAAACAGGATACGGCGTTTGAGTTCGCTGATCTTGGTCAGGTTACCGACCTGGGCCAGCCCCCCGAGGTTGCTCCCGACCGCCACGGCTTACTTCTCTTCCACGCTGCCGCCGGCAGCCTCGACCGCCTTGCGCGCGCCAGCGGTAACCTTGGTCAGCTTCACCGTGACCATGCGTTCCAGCTCACCCGAGCCGAGCAGCTTGGCCCACTTGTCCGCACCCTTCATCAGACCGGCCCGACGCAGCTCCGTTTCGGTCACTTCGGTGCCGTCGGCGAAGCGATTGAGCTCATCCAGACGGATTTCCTTGTGCCGCTCGGCGAACTTGTTGTGGAAGCCGCGTTTGGGCACCCGCCGCTGCAGTGGCATCTGGCCGCCCTCGAAGCCGGCCTTGACGCCCCCACCGGAGCGGGCCTTTTGACCCTTGTGGCCCTTCCCGGCGGTCTTGCCCCAACCCGAGGATCGTCCTCGGCCGACGCGATGGCGTTGGCTTCGGCTGCCCTTGGCGGGCTTAATCTGGTTGAGCTTCATTGGGCGTCCTCGATTTCCACGAGATGGTCAACGGAACGGGCCATACCCCGAACTTGGGGCGTGTCCTCGCGCTCCACGGTATGATTAAGCCGCCGCAAGCCCAGGCCCCGGATGGTGGCCCGGTGCTTGGCCTTGGCACCGATAAGGCTCTTCTTGAGCGTGAGTCGAATGGTTCCCGCCATGGTTGCTAGCTCCACACTTCGTCGACGGGCTTACCGCGCTTGGCCGCCATGCGTTCGGGACTCATCATCCTGTCCAAGGCGTCGAAAGTGGCGCGGACGACGTTGATGGGGTTCGATGAGCCATGGGACTTGGCCAGCACGTCCTTGATGCCCATAACCTCCATCACGGCACGCACCGGCCCCCCGGCGATAATGCCGGTACCCGGGCTTGCCGGCTTGAGCAGGACCCGGGCGCCGGCGTGGGTCCCTTCCACTGTGTGGTACAGAGTGTCGCCGCTAAGATCATAGCGCCGCATGGCCTTCCGGCCCTGGTCCATGGCCTTGGCGATGCCATCCGGCACCTCACGGGCTTTGCCCCGGCCGAAACCGACCTTGCCCGCGCCGTCGCCGACGACGGCAAGCGCGGCGAAGCCGAACTGCCGACCACCCTTGGCCGCCTTGGCCACGCGGTTGATATGGACCAGTTTCTCGTTGAGATCGTCTGCCGGGGAATCGGCTTTGGGGTTCGCGCCTGCCACTACCGTCTCCTATCCGTTAGAACTTGAGGCCGTTCTCGCGAGCGGCTTCGGCCAGGGCCTTGATCCGGCCTTGGTACTTAAAGCCGCTGCGGTCGAAGGCCACGTCCTCGACCCCGGCCTCCTTGGCGCGGTTGGCGATGGCCTCCCCCACCTTTTGGGCGGCATCGGTATTGCCGCAATGGGCGGTATCGCCTGCCACGCCCTTGTCCAGGGTGGATGCGCTGGCCAGGGTGTGACCATGGCCGTCATCGATCACCTGGGCGTAGATGTGATTCGCGGACCGGAAGACCGAAAGGCGGGCCTTGCCCTGCTCCCGGATCTTCATACGGGCCTTTTGGGCCCGCCGATGCCGCCGCTTAAACTTGTTGTTGTCGCTCATGGCTCCGCCTACTTCTTCTTGGCTTCCTTGCGAATGATCCGCTCGTCGCTGTACCGGATGCCCTTGCCCTTATAGGGCTCGGGAGGCCGCATGGCCCGGATATCCGCCGCCACCTGGCCCACCAGTACCTTGCTGGCGCCGCGAACCACCACATTGGTTTGACCTTGCACCTCGACGTTGACCCCATCAGGGATTCCATAAGCAACCGGGTGGGAAAAGCCCAGTTGCAGATTTAGGGTGCTTCCCTGGACGTCCGCCCGATAGCCGACGCCGGTAATCTCCAGGCGGCGCTCGAAGCCCTGGCTCACCCCATGGACCATGTTGTCCAGGATCGAGCGCATGGTTCCTGCGAAGGCCACGGCCTTCCGGGAATCTTCCCGGGGACGGAAGCGAAGGGTCCCCTCCTCCTCCTCGACCTTCACGGTGGGATGCAGGTCCTGTTCCAGCTCGCCCTGGGGGCCTTTTACGCGAACGGCCTCGCCGTCGAGGCTGACCTCCACCTCTTCGGGCAATCGAACCGGGGCGTTTGCGATTCGGGACATGGCTCGGTTCCCCTTAGTGGACGGTGCAGAGGAGTTCGCCGCCGATGTTCTCCGCCCGCGCCTGCCTGTCGGTCATGACCCCCTTGGAGGTGGTCAGAATGACCACACCCAGGCCATTCAGCACCTTGGGAATTTCATCCGCCTTGGCGTACTGACGCAGACCGGGACGGCTCGCCCGCTGCAGGTTGGCAATGACCGGCTCGCCTTGAAAGTACTTGAGCTCGATGGTGAGGGTCGTTTTGTTGCCCTCCTCGATCTCCTGGTACCCGGCGATAAAGCCCTCCTCCTGAAGGATGCGGGCAATGGCGGTCTTCTGCTTGGAGCCGGGCATGGACACGGTGTGCTTCTCGGCCATCTGGCCGTTGCGGATCCGTGTCAGCATGTCGGCAATCGGATCGGTCATGCTCATTGATTCATCCTCACCTACCAGCTGGACTTCACGACGCCCGGGACTTCCCCTTGCAGGGCATGCTTACGGAGACACAGCCGGCACAAGCCGAACTTGCGGTAATAGCCGCGCGCACGACCGCAATTACTGCAGCGGTTGTACTCCCGCACCTTGAACTTCTGCTTGCGCTTGGCCTTGGCGATTAGGGATTTGCGTGGCACAGCCTATCGCTCCTTGGCTTAGCTACGGAACGGCATCCCGAAGCCGTCGAGGAGGGCTTTGGCCTCCTCGTCGGTGGACGCCGTAGTGGAAAAGATGATGTCCATTCCCCGAATGCGATCGACCTTCTCGAAATCCACCTCGGGGAAAATGATCTGCTCGGTAACGCCCATGGCGTAATTGCCCTGACCGTCGAAGGAATTCGGGTTGAGCCCCTGGAAATCCCGCACGCGGGGAAGCGCCACCTGGATAAAGCGGTCCAGGAACTCATACATGCGCTCCCGGCGCAGGGTCACCTTGCAGCCCACCGGCATGCCCTCGCGGATCTTGAAGCCCGCAACGGATTTGCGTGCGGTGGTGACCATGGGCTTCTGGCCGGTGATGTTGGCTAGCTCATTCATGGCGTTATCCAGGGCCTGACGGTCGCGGGGGGCATCGCCGACCCCCATATTGACCACGATCTTGCTCAGCCTCGGCACCTGCATCGGGGTCCGGTACTCGAACTCCTTCAACAGCTGGGGCGCTACTTCCTCCTGATAACGCTGTTGCAGCCGGGCTTCCATGACTGCTGCCCTCCTAGCTGTCCAGAGACTCGCCGCAGGTGCGGCAGATGCGCACTTTGCGACGGTCTTCCAGGGTCTTGATTCCGACGCGGACGCCCCTGTCGCAGGTGCGGCAGTAGGGGTTCACCTTGGACAAATCCATGGGCGCCTCGCGCTCCTGGATGCCGCCGGCCACCCCCGCCTGGGGATTCGGCCGGACGTGGCGCTTGACCATGTTGGCGTTGGCCACGACGACCCGGTTGTCCCTGGGCAGCACCCGCTGAACGGTGCCCCGCTTGCCAGCGTCTTTGCCGCTGCGGACGACAACATCGTCGCCTTTCTTAACTCGTTCCATCTCGGCCTCTCCCGGGGCTTTACAGCACTTCCGGTGCCAGGGAAATGATCTTCATGAAGTTCTGGGCACGTAGCTCGCGTGTCACCGGACCAAAGATCCGGGTGCCGATCGGCTCCAATGAATCATTGAGCAGCACCGCGGCATTGCGGTCGAAGCGGATCACCGAGCCGTCGGAGCGACGAACGCCCTTGGCCGAGCGCACCACCACGGCGTTATAAACCCCGCCTTTCTTAACACGCCCTCGTGGCGCCGCTTCCTTGACGGTTACCTTGATGATGTCGCCAATATTGGCGAACCGCCGCTTCGACCCGCCCAAGACCTTGATCGTCTGGACTTCGCGGGCCCCGCTGTTGTCCGCGATCCCCAGCCGGGTTTGCATCTGGATCATCGACGTCTCTCCCTACAGGTCCCATGCGCGGGCGCATTGCGCTGCGCTCGAAGGCCCTGGCGATTGCGCTGTGCTCAGACCTGGACGGCTTTCTCCAGGACCTCGACCAGGCGCCAGGACTTGGTCTTGGATACGCGGCGGCACTCCTCGACGGCAACATAGTCCCCATCGCCGCAGGCACTTTCGGGATCGTGCACGTGCAGCTTGCTCGAGCGCCGGACGTACTTCCCGTACAGGGGATCCGGTCGCCGGTAGTCGACCCGCACAACCGCCGTCTTGCTGCCCCGGGTGCTGACCACCACGCCGTTCATGCGACGCTTGTTTGTTTCCTGAGCCATTATTCCGCCGCCTTACGCTTCTCGTTCATAACGGTCTTGATCCGGGCGATGGCCCGGCGAACCTGCCGTATTCGGGAGGTATTCTCCAGCTGGCCGGTGGCGTGCTGGAAACGCAGATTAAACTGCTCGTCGCGCAGGTCTTGGAGCTGCTTCTCCAGCTCGCCGCCGCCCTGGCCGCGAAGCTCTTTGGCGTTGTCTGCCATGATTCGACCCTCCTAGTTGCCCCCGCCGCGGGTAATAAAGCGGGTCCTCATCGGCAGCTTGGCCGCCGCCCGGCGCATAGCCTCGGCGGCCACGTCCTCAGGCACCCCTTCCAGCTCATAGATCACCCGGCCGGGCTGGATCTGGGCCACCCAGTACTCTGGGTTACCTTTGCCCTTGCCCATGCGGACCTCGGCCGGCTTTTTCGATACCGGCTTGTCCGGAAACACCCGGATCCACACCTTGCCCCGGCGCTTGATGTGCCGGGTAATGGCGATACGGGCGGCCTCGATTTGCCGGCTGGTCAACCGGCCCCGTCCGGTCGCCTTGAGGGCAAAGGAGCCGAAGTTAACCTTGTCCCCGCGTCTAGCCAGACCGCGGTTCTTGCCCTTTTGCTGCTTGCGGTACTTGATCTTTTTGGGCTGTAGCATGCCTTGCGCTCCTGTGGCCCTTAACCAGCCTGGGCCTGGGCCTGGCTTTGGCTCTCGGTGTCCACCTCCTGCTCCTCAAGGACCTCGCCCTTGAAGATCCAGACCTTGACGCCGATGACCCCGTAGGTGGTCTTGGCCTCGGCCAGCCCGTAGTCGATGTCGGCTCGGAGGGTGTGCAGGGGCACACGGCCCTCGCGGTACCACTCGGTCCGGGCGATTTCGGACCCACCCAGGCGGCCGCCGGCAGAGATCTTGATGCCCTGAGCGCCGAGGCGCATGGCATTGCCCACGGCGCGCTTCATGGCCCGCCGAAAGGAGACCCGTCGTTCCAGCTGTTGGGCCACGTTGTCGGCCACCAAGCGGGCATCGGTCTCGGGCTTGCGAATCTCTTCAATATTGATGTGGATCTGTTCCGAAGAGAGCTTTTGCACCTCGCTCCGGAGCTTCTCGATGTCCTCGCCCTTTTTGCCGATCACCATGCCGGGCCGGGCGGTGTAGATGCTGATGCGGGCATTGCGGGCCGGGCGCTCGATAACCACCCTGGAGATCGCCGCGTGCTTGAGGCGCTTCTCGATGTAGTTGCGGATTCGGATGTCCTCGGCCAATTGGCCGGCGTAGTCACTGCGCTCGGCCAACCAGCGGCTGTCCCAATCCTTGACGATGCCCAGGCGCATGCCGGTCGGGTGGACTTTGTGTCCCATGCTCGCGTCCCTTCTATGCCTGCGCCACGACGATGGTGATGTGGCTCGTGGGCTTGTTGATGGGGGTGGCCCGGCCCATGGCCCGGGGGCGGAACCGCTTCAGGGTCGCGCCCTCGTCGACGAAGGCCTCCTTGACCACCAGCCGGTCCACGTCCAGCCCTTCATTGTGCTCGGCGTTGGAGATCGCCGAGTCCAGGGTCTTGCGGATGTAGTGGGCCGGCTTGCGGCGCTCGAAGGTCAGGTACTCAAGGGCCTGCTCGACGGTCTTTCCGCGGATCTGATCCACCACCAGCCGGGCCTTGCGCGGTGATAGCCGCACCGACTTGGTGGAGGCCCGCGCTTGGAGCTTTTCCTCACTCATTACCGACGCGCCTTCTTGTCTACCTTATGCCCACGGAACAAACGGGTGGGGGCAAATTCCCCGAGCTTGTGGCCGACCATGTTTTCGTTAATCGCCACCGGCACATGCTGGCGGCCGTTGTGCACGGCGATGGTCAGACCGATCATCTCGGGCGTAATGGTCGACCGCCGCGACCAGGTCTTGATCGGCTTTTTTTCGCCGGCCACCGTTGCCGAATCCACCTTCTTCAAAAGGTGGTCGTCGACAAACGGGCCTTTCTTGATCGAACGAGGCATTCTCGCGACTCCCTGTTACCGCTCGGGCCTATTTCTTGCGGCGCCGGACGATAAGCTTATCGGTGCGCTTGTTATTACGGGTACGATGGCCCTTGGTGGGCTGTCCCCAAGGCGTCACCGGATGACGGCCGCCCTTGGTGTGGCCCTCACCGCCGCCGTGCGGGTGGTCCACCGGGTTCATGGAGACGCCGCGAACCTTGGGACGCCGCCCCCGCCACCGGCTGGCTCCGGCCTTGCCGATGACCTGATTGGCGTGGTCGCGGTTGCTTACCTCACCAATGACCGCGCGGCAATCCACGCTAACCCGGCGAACCTCGCCGGAGGCCATGCGGATCTGAGCGTCGCGGCCCTCGCGCGCCAACAACTGAGCGCTGGCACCAGCAGCTCGGGCAATCTGGCCGCCCTTGCCGGGCCTGAGCTCGACATTGTGGATCACGGTCCCGGTGGGGATATTCCGGATCGGAAGGCAGTTGGCCGGGCGAACGGGGGCTTCGTCGCCGGAAACAACCTCATTGCCAGCCTTCAGGTTGCGAGGAGCGACAATATACCGCTTTTCACCGTCCGCGTACACCAGCAAAGCCAAATAGGCAGTGCGATTCGGATCGTACTCCAAACGCTCGACTCGGGCGGGCACGCCATCCTTGTTCCGCCTGAAGTCGACGATGCGCTGGCGGCGCTTGTGGGCCCCGCCGCGCCGGCGAACGGATATGCGGCCGGCGTTGTTGCGGGCGCTGGTCCGTTTGCCCTTGGCTAGCAGGCTCTTCTCCGGCTTGCCCTTGTGCACCGACGGCTCGTCTACCGTGATGCGGTAGCGGCTGCCGGGGCTGGTAGGCTTCCGCTTTTTGGTACCCATTAGGGGCTCCTGCTTTTTATTCCGCGCCGAAGAAGTCGATGTCCTGGCCTTCGGCCAGCCGGACGTAGGCCTTTTTCCAATCGCTTCGGCGGCCCTGGATGCGCCCGAAACGCTTTGGCTTGCCCTTGACGTTGGTGGTGGTCACCTTCTCAACCTGGACCCCGAAACGGTCCTCCACCGCCTTCTTGATCTCACGCTTGTTGGCGCCCTTGGCCACCTCGAAGGCCAGCTGATTGGCCTCGGCGCGCACGCGGGTGGACTTTTCGGTGACGATGGGGCGCCGCAGCACCTGGGTCAGCCGTTCATGATTCATGTCAGGCGCTCCTCCAGCTCGCGCAGGGCGTCCTCGGTGACCACCACCCGGGCGTGCTGCACCAGGGCCAGCGGCCCCACGTTCTGGGCCGGCATCACCGTAACTCGGGGGATATTGCCGCCGGCCCGCGCCGTTTGGGTGTCGTCCGCGGTGGTGACCACCAGGGCGTCGTCGGCACCCAGGGCATCCAGGGTGGTGGCGAGCTCCCGGGTCTTGCCCTGGCTGACGCCGAGATCGGCCACAGCAACGAGCTCCTCCCGGCGCGCGAGTTCCGACAGCAGTGAGCGCATGGCCCCCAGCCGCATCTTCTTGTTGACCTTCTGCGCGTAGGAACGCGGTTTGGGGCCGAAGATGATACCGCCGCCGCGCCACAGGGGGCTCCGGATGGTCCCGGCGCGGGCATTGCCGGTGCCTTTCTGGCGCCAGGGCTTCTTGCCACCGCCGGCTACCTGGCCGCGCGACTTAGCGGCGCTGGTTCCGGCGCGCTGGCCGGCCTGAGTGGCGTTTACCACCTGGTGGACCAGGCCCTCGCGGAATTGGGCGCCGAACACCGCGTCGCTGACGTCGGTGGCGCCCTTTTCCTGGTTGGTCGGGGTCTTCACTGGGATCTGCATTTTCTACCCTTTTCAGCCCTTGACCGCGGGGCGAACCAGTACATCGGATTCCTTGCTGCCCGGAACCGCACCCTTGACGAGCAAGAGATTGCGCTCGCTGTCGACCCGCACTACCTCGAGGTTTTGCTGGGTCGCCTGGCGCCCGCCCATGCGGCCGGACATCTTCTTACCCTTGAACACCCGCCCAGGATCCTGCATCTGCCCAACCGAGCCGGGCTTACGGTGGATCTTGTGGGCGCCGTGGGAAGCGGGGCCACCGCTAAAATTCCAGCGCTTCATGGTGCCGGCATAGCCCCGCCCCTTGGTCAGCCCGGTGACATCCACCACCTGACCCTCCTCGAAGCGATCGGCGGTAAGCGCGCCGCCGGCCTCGGGCAGCTCCTCGTCGCCGTCCGGACGGAACTCCCGGAAGGTTCGCCCCGCCCCGACACCGGCCTTGGCCGCATGGCCGGCCATGGGCTTAGGCGTGCGATTGGGTTTGCGGCTGCCGGTGGTGACCTGGACGGCCGCGTAGCCGTCCGTATCGATGTCCTTGGCCTGGGTGATCCGGTTGGGGGTCACCTCGATTACCGTTACCGGGATGCTTTCCCCGGCTTCGGTAAACACGCGGGACATACCTTTCTTCTTGCCGATTACGCCGATTGCCATTGGTCCATCCCGCTCAAAGCTTGATCTGGACGTCCACGCCCGCCGGCAGGTCGAGCTTCATCAAGGCATCCACCGTCTGATCGGTGGGATCCATGATGTCGAGCAGACGCTTGTGGGTGCGGCTCTCGAAATGTTCCATGCCCCGCTTGTCGACGTGCGGTGAGCGCAGAACGGTGAACTTCTCGACTCGAGTGGGCAGCGGTACCGGGCCTTTGACCCGGGCGCCGGTGCGCTTGGCGGTGTTGACGATCTCGCCGGCCGAGTGGTCGAGCAGCTTGTGGTCGTACGCCTTCAGCCGGATGCGAATCTTTTGTTGCTGTTCGACGGCCATAGCCTGTTAACTCCGGGGGGATTACTCCAGGATCTCGGCGACCACGCCGGCACCGACGGTGCGGCCGCCCTCGCGGA
>NZ_JAZKRM010000020.1:0-47280 GCF_036628635.1 Thiohalorhabdus sp.
TTGAACACCTCTACTACCTACTGAAAGCTGGTCCGGACTGATGGTCCGATCCCAACTAAAAAAACCGCCCTCGGAGCCCGGGGCGGTTGCGTTGCCGGCGAGCGGCAGCGGCTTACTGCTGACGGGGCATGGACTGGCCACCGCCTTGCTGCTGGCTGCCCTGACCCTTGAAGCGGTCCTGAAGTTTGGTCTGGAACTCCTTCTGGGCCTGTTCCAGGTCCTGGATGAGCTGCTCCGCCTGAGGATCCTCTTGCTTCATAGCGGCTCTCAGGTCCTGCTGGAACTGCTTCCGGTTTCCCTGGATCTCGGGATCCTGCATAGCCTGCTGCTGAGCCTTTTGGAAGCCCTGCGCCGTCTGCTGGAACTCCTGCATCATCTTTTGGCGCTTTTCCTTGGGCATGTCCTTGTTGCCCTGGAGCTTTTGACGGAGCTCCTTGAGCCGCTCCATCTTCTGGTCGGCGTTTTCCACCCGGCCCTTAACCTTTTTCTCCATCATGGCCTGCAGATCATCCCGCTGCTGCTTGAGCTCGGGATTGTTCTTCAGGGTCTTCTCCTGGAGGTTGCCGAGCTCTTGGCGCAGGTCGCGGACCTTCTGCTGGGCCTGGCGCAGCTCGGGATTCGCCTTCTGCTGGGCCATGCCCTGGCCTTGGCCGCCGCCCTGCGCGGGCTGAGCAGCGACGGGCATGGTCACCAGTGCGGATAGCGCCACGCCTGCCACAAGGACGTTTTTCAAGTAATTCGTTTTCAATCGCACTGCCATGAAGCTTCCCTCTTCAGCGGCAGGCCGTCGGAGCCTGCGGTCAAAGATAAGATCGCACCCTACCAGGGTTCGATGCGCGTCTGTCAATCAAAACGGTTCAATCGGGAACCGGTGAGGGCTGTGGGGGAATGTAATCCCCCGCATGATAGGAAGACCGCACAAGTGGCCCTGCGTTCACCGATAAAAAGCCCAGGGTCAGTGCCTCCTCCCGAAGGGCGTTGAAGGTGTCCGGGTGGATGTAGGCCCGTACCGGGTGGTGGTGGCCGCTGGGGGCCAGATACTGGCCCAGCGTTAGGATATCCACACCGTGGTCGCGCAGGTCGCGCATGACCCGCCGGACCTGGTCCAGCTCCTCGCCCAGGCCGAGCATGAGACCGGACTTGGTGGGCACATCGGGGACCACGTCCCGGAAGCGCCGCAGCAGGCCCAGGGAACGGTCGTAATCGGCACTCGGCCGGACCGAGTGGTAGAGCTCGGGGACCGTCTCCACATTGTGGTTGAACACGTCCGGAGGGTCGTTCGCCAACGTCGTCAGAGCGTACTGCTCGCAGCCCCGAAAATCGGGAGTGAGGATCTCGATGCCGGTTTCCGGGCGCCGGGCGCGCAGCTCTCGGATGGCCTCGGCGAACTGGCCAGCGCCGCCGTCGGCGAGGTCATCGCGGTCCACGGAGGTGATCACCGTGAAGACCAGGCCCATTTCGGCCACCGCCGTGGCCAGATGGGCGGGCTCCAGCGGGTCCGGGGGGGCCGGGCGGCCGGTGGCCACGTCGCAGAAGGAGCAGCGGCGGGTGCAGGTGTCGCCCAGGATCATGAAGGTGGCCGTGCCGCCGCCGAAGCACTCACCCAGATTGGGGCAGGAGGCCTCCTCGCAGACCGTGTTCAGGCTGTGCTGGCGCAGGATGCCCTTGATCTCGTTGACGCGCGGCCCCGACGGCGATTTCACCCGCAGCCACTGCGGCTTGCGCCCGGCGGCGTCCTCTGGGCGGCGGTCGAAGCGGGCCTTGCGCATCTTGTAGACGGCACGGTCGGTGTGGCCGCCCGTGGCGGTGGGATCGGCATCAGACATGGGAGAGCTCCTCGCCTCCGGGCAAGGCCCGGGCCAGGGCGGCGGTGAAGGACCCCTTGACAGCCGCCAGGTCGGCTTCGGGAATGCGGTCGGCCAGCCGGGCCACCGGCATTCCGGCATAGCCGCAGGGGTTGATCATGGCGTAGGGGGCCAGATTGTTGCTGACGTTCAGGCTCACCCCGTGATAGGCGCGGCCCGCGCGCACGCGCAAGCCGATGGCGGCGATCTTGGGCTGGCCCGGCTCGTCCAGGTAGACCCCGGGGGCGTCCGCCTTGCGCGCGCCGGACAAGCCGTAGCCGGCGAGCAGATCGATTACCGACTGCTCCAGGGCGTGGACGTGGTGGCGCACTCCCCGTCCCGCCCGCCGCAGGTCCACCAGGGGATAGGCCACCAGCTGGCCCGGGCCATGATAGGTAACCTGCCCGCCGCGGTCGGTCTCTACCACCGGGACGCCGGAGATGTTGACCAGGTGTTCAGGCCGGCCGTTGCGGCCCTGGGTGAATACCGGTGGGTGCTCCACCAGCCACAGCTCGTCCGGGGTGGTGGTCTTCCGGGACTCGGTGAACGACCGCATGGCCGCCCAGACCTCCTGATACGGCCGCAAGCCGAGATCGTGGACGGTCAACCCGGATTGATCCCCAGCAGTCTCAGAGGGCGGCGAGGACGTCGGGGTCGGCCTGGAGATCGGCGTATATGGCATCCAGCTGCTCGCGGCTGTCGGCTTGAAAGGTGCAGGAGACGCTCAGGTAACGGCCGTTGCGGCTTTTGCGGGTATGCACCGCGTGCTCGGACAGGGCGGTATGGCGCTCCACCATCTGGCGCACCCGTTCGGTGAACTCGGGCCGATTGGGCCCGAAGGCCTTGACGGTGTAGGGGATGGGATATTCGACCTGGAGTCCCCCAAAGGGCCCTTGCTCGCTCAAGACGGCCCCTCCTCGCCGTGCTCACGGATGGCCTGGATGCGGGCCCGGTAGGCGTCCAGGACGGTGCGGAACAGGGGACCCGGACGACCGCTGCCCACGGGCTGCTGGTCCAGTCGGGTCACCGGCAGGATCTCCTTGGTGGAGGAGGTTACCCAGACCTCCTCGGCCGCGGCCAGCTCATCGGCCGTGATCTCCCCGGTGCGAACCGGCAGGGCCTCGTCGGCGGCCAGCTCCAATACCACATCGCGGGTGATGCCGGGCAGGACGCGGGGACCGTCCGGAGGCGTACGGGCCTCGCCGTCGAAAACCGCGAACAGGTTGGAGGCGGCCCCTTCGACGGCCCGGCCCTCGTGCATCCAGATGGCTTCGTAGGCCCCCTGCTCCGCGGCTTTCTGACGCATCATGACATTGGGTAGCAGGGAGATGGCCTTGATGTCGCATCGGGCCCAGCGGATGTCCTCGACACTGATGGCGGCGACCCCGTCGCGCACCCATTCCCCCGGTACGGGGGTAACCGGGGTGCAGGTCATCACCACAGTCGGATGGACAGCCTCGGGAAAGGAATGGTTCCGGGGAGCCTCGCCGCGGGTGACCTGGATGTAGGCCTGGCAATCGCCCCCCTCATTGCGCTTGATCAGCTCGTACACGGCTTCGGCGAATGCCGCGGTGGCCATGGGCAGATCCATCCCGATATCGCCCAGTGAGCGTGCCAGACGCCGAATATGGGCTCCCAGCCGGAAGGGAGATCCGGCATAGACCGGAATCACCTCGTAAACGCCGTCGGCGAACTGGAAGCCCCGGTCCAGGATGGACACCTTGGCCTCGGAGAGAGGCAAAAAGGTGCCGTTAACATAGGCAAGGGGCTCGCCTTCGGCCAAGGCCTTACTCCGTAAGCCAGATGCGGATGGAGTCGATCATCCGCCCCAGGAAGCCGCCTTCCGGAACCTGGTTGAGGGTGGTCAGCGGCCGGGTCGCCAGCGCCCGGTCGCCCAGTTTGGCAGTTAGATGCCCTACCTCGGCGCCCTCGGCTACCGGGGCGGTAAGCGGTTCGCTAAAGTCCAGGGTAACCTCCACCTGGTCCCGCTCACCTCGAGGAATGGTCATATAGAGGTCGTTTTGCAAGCTCACGGCCACTTGATCCTGGGCGCCTTTCCAAACCTGGACCTGGTGCAGGGACTCGCCGGCCTCGTACAGCTTGTAGGTGCGGTAGAAGCGGAAGCCGTGGTTGAGGAGGCTCTGGGATTCCTCGGCGCGGGCCCGCTCGCTGTTGGTGCCCATGACCACGGAGACCAGCCGCATGCCGTCGCGCTCGGCGGAGGCCGCCAAGTGGTAGCCGGCTTCCTCGGTATGGCCGGTCTTGAGCCCGTCGACGCTGTCGTCCCACCACATCAGCCGGTTGCGGTTGTACTGGGTGATATCGTTGTACGTCATCTCGCGGATGGCAAACATGCCGTAGCGCTCCGGGAATTCCCGGATCAGTCCGGCCGACAGGCGGGCCATATCGCGCGCTGTAGTCTTCTGCCCATCGGCGGGCAGCCCGGTGGCGTTGGCGAAGTGGCTATTCTCAAGCCCCAGCTCGCGGGCATGGTTGTTCATGAGCTGAACGAAGGCCTTTTCGGTGCCGGCGACATGCTCGGCCAAGGCGACGCAGGCGTCGTTGCCGCTTTCCACCACCACGCCCTTGATAATGCGCTCGAGGGGGACCTCGTCACCCACCTCCAGGAACATGCGTGAGCCCTTGGTCTGCCAGGCCTTCTCGCTCACCTTCACGGTGTCGTCCATGGCCACACTGCCGTCAGCGACGGCCCGGAAGGCGGTGTAGAGGGTCATCATCTTGGCGAGACTGGCGGGGGGACGGGGCTCGGTCGCATCCTGGGCGGCCAAGACGCGTTTTGAGTGGTAATCCATGAGGAAGGCGGAGTCAGCGCTTACCTCGGGCGGGGAAGGGACTTTCTCGGCCTGGGCGGTAGCGATCAGGAAGACGGCAAGGGTTAGACCGGTCAGGCGCTGCCAGACAGGGATGTTGGTTTCGCGCACCGTGGACTCCACTCCTTGAGCATAAGGGCTCGGGCCGATTCGGCACCGATCCCGGATTAGTCGCGCACCAGTTGACCGCTAGGCAGGCCAGCTCCGCGCAATTGCTGGGCCAGGCTGTCGGCGCGTGCCACGTCGGCAAGGGGGCCGATGCGCACGCGGTAAACGGGGTCTCCCCCGAGATAGCCCGTGGTCACTACCACTCGCTTCATGTCCAGGCCTCGCAGGCGCCGCCTTAGTCGGGCGGCGTTGCCTTCCTCATGGAACGCACCCACCTGCAGGTAGAGTGTGGCATCTTCCCCGTTTGCCGCTGCCGGAACCTGGTTGCGGGGCTTATCCGCACCCGCGCCATCCCCCGTGGCCTGTGGCCCTTTTACGGCCACCACTCGAACCCTCGCGAGCCCAGTCTCGTCGATGCCCAGGCGTTTGGCGGCACCGTAGGAGAGGTCGATAATGCGCTCGTGGGTGTCCACGAACGGGCCGCGATCGTTGATCCGGACGCGGGTGTTGCGACCGTTATCCAGGTTGGTGACCCGGGCTACCGTGGGAAGAGGGAGCGTCCGGTGAGCAGCGGTGGGGAGATGCATGTTGTAGGTCTCCCCCGAGGCCGTCTTGCGGCCGTGGAACTTGCGCCCGTACCAGGAGGCTTTGCCCACTTCCCGGTAGCCGAGGGCGGTAGCCCTGGGATGATACCATTCCCCAGCCACCTGGTAGGCTTGGCCCTTACGGGCCGCCGTGCCGGAGCGGCCCGGGCTATCAGGAAGCGAAGTGGCGCAGGCGCTTACCAGCAGGGGCAGAGCCAGGTAAGCTGCCCCCTTAAGCTGTTGACCGAGCGACGACAGGAATCCAGGACGGAGTGGATCGGGGCTGTACATGCCGTTCGCTGGGCTCCTGCGCACTGATTGAAACAGGGCAAGCATGGTACCACGCCGGACGAGGCGCACCATGGTCGTTTCACCGGAAACGCGATCTGGGCCGGGACACTCCCTTCAACGGCCACGACGCATGGCGATGCCCATGACAAATCCCAGGCCCGTGAGCAGGGCCATCAGGGAAGAGCCGCCGAAGCTCACCAGAGGTAAGGGAACACCCACAACCGGCAATAGGCCAGTGGTCATACTGATATTGATCACCACGTAGAAGAAAAACACCGACGAAAGCCCGCCAGCCACCAGCCGCGGGTACATTTCTCGGCTGCGCGAGGCGATGGTCATGCCGCGAAACACCAGGATCAGGTACAGCCCCAGAAGGACCATGGCCCCGAGCAGGCCGAATTCCTCTGACATCACGGCGAAGATGAAGTCCGTATGGCGCTCGGGCAGGAACTCCAGCTGGGATTGAGTACCTTCCAGCCAGCCTTTTCCGGTGAATCCTCCGGAGCCGATGGCGATCTGACTCTGGGTAATGTGGTAGCCGGCTCCCTGGGGGTCCGCGGAGGGATTGAAGAAGCCTATTAACCGCCGCCGCTGATAGTCGTGGAGCATGAACCAGAGGGTCGGCAGGGAGGCTGCGGCGAGGGTGCCCAGGGTAACGAAGAGCCGCATGGGGGCACCCGCCAGGAAAAGGATGATCCCCCCTGAAGCGCCTATCAGGACGGCGGTACCCAGGTCCGGTTGGTTAGCGACCAGCGCCATGGGGACGGCGATCAGTATTAGGGCCGTGATTTGGACGGTCGCTCTGGGGGGATAGTCCTGATGGCTCAGGAAAGCCGCCAGGGTCAGGGGCAGGACCAGCTTCATGATCTCCGAGGGCTGGATGCTCCATGGACCGAGCTCCAGCCAGCGCTGAGCCCCCATGCTTTCTGAGCCTACTAGGGGCACCAAGCCGAGCATGCCGAGGGTGACGGCGTAAGCGTAGGGTGCCAACAAGCCCAGCACCCGGGGGGGGATGGCCGCCGCCATGAAGAAGGCCCCTAGACCGATGCCGAAGCGGGCGGCCTGCCCCAGGACCAATCCGGGGTCTTGTTCTCCCGCGCTGTAGAGCACGATGAAGCTGACGGCCGCCAGGCCCAAGATGGGCAGGAAGAAAGGCCAGTCGAAGCGCCGCCAAGGGCTGTCGGGATGAAGCATGCGGTCAATCCCTGCCGTGGAAGTAGCCGTCGATTATCTGCCGGGCCGCCTGGCCGCCGGCCCGGCCGCCGCTAATACCGTGCTCCACCACCACAGCGACCGCGATGCGGGGTTTTGCCACGGGCGCAAAAGCCACGAACAGCGCGTGGTCCCGCAAACGCCTCTCCTTTTCCTTTGGATCGAGCTGCTCCTCCCGGTCGCGGTCGATTCGCACCACCTGCGCCGTCCCTGTCTTCCCGGCCATGGGGATAGCGCCCGCCGAAGCCCCGTGGGCCGTCCCGTGGATGGAGCTGACCACCCGCCGCATGGCGTCTTGGACCAGGTCCAGGTTCTCTGTTTGGCTTATGGTGACCTCGTTACGCTCATGCTTGCGGTAGTGCAGATCCCCGGATACGGGGTCCTGGAAGGCTCGGACCAGGTGGGGTTTGACCCGGAAACCGCCGTTGGCCAGGGCTGCCGCCATTACCCCCAGCTGTAGGGGGGTGGCTTCCATGTACCCCTGGCCGATAGCGGTCATGACGGTTTCCCCGGGATACCAGATGTCGTCGTGGGTACGTCGCTTCCAATCCGGTCCCGGGTTAAGGCCCCCGCGCTCGCCGGGCAAGTCGATTCCGGTGGGCCGGCCCAGCCCGAATTGCTGGTAGGCATCGTGGATGGTCTCGATGCCCAGGCGCTCGGCCAGCTTGTAGAAAAACACGTCGCAAGACTCCACCACCGCCTGGTCCAGCGCAAGGGATCCGTGGCCCTCGTCCCGCCAGCAATGGAAGGTATGGCGGTCCTTGCCGACACGGTAGGAGCCGTTACAGGTAAGCTCCGTTTTGGGATCCACTTCGTCTTCCGCTAGGCCGGCTAACGCCAGGGCCGGTTTGACGGTAGAAGCGGGCGGGTAGAGGCCCTGGATGGCGCGGTTAACCAATGGCTCATCGGGATCGTCGAGTAGATCGGACCAGGTCTGGCTGGTCAGCCGCCCGATGAAATCGTTGGGGTCGAAAGTGGGCCGGCTCGCCATGGCCAGGACGCCACCGGTCTGAGGATTGAGGGCCACCGCGGAGGCCTCCGGGTAAGGTGCCAGGGCCTCGTGGGTAATCTCCTGGAGGTGCTCGTCCAGGGTCAGAACCAGGTTGCGCCCCGGCTCGGGCTGATCTTTGGAGATTTCGCGAACAACCCGACCGAAGGCGTCGGTTTCCACTTCGCGCTGCCCGGGAGTGCCGTGAAGGGCCTGCTCGTATTCCCGTTCCAGGCCCATCTTGCCGATCCGGCTGCCGGGTGGGTAAAGATCGGGATCGAACCGGCGAAAATCGCTTTTGTCCGGCTGGGCCAGGTAGCCCAGCACATGCGAGGTGATCGGGCCTTGACGGTAATGGCGCCTTGAACGTGCCCGGATCCGGATACTAGGGAACTGATGCTGCCGCGCTGCGAAAAGCGCCACCTGCTGCGTATTTAGCCCTTGGATAAGGGTAGCCGGCAGATAGGGTGGGGTTTCCCGGATCCGCCTTTGCATGGCCGAGCGCTTTCCCTTAGCGGCCGGTAACAGGGCCACTAGCCGGTCCAGGAGCCGGTCGGTGCTCTCCACCTTGTCGGGATAGAGCTGGAGAGTGAACGAGGGCTCGTTCTCGACCAGCAGCTTCCCCCGCCGGTCGTAGATGAGCCCCCGCGGCGGCGCGATCGGCCGTACCGCGATGCGGTTCTGGTCCGACAGGGTGCGGTAATGAAGGAACTGCTCGATTTGCAGGTAGAACAGGCGTCCCGCCAGGATTACCGAAAGGACCGCAAGGCCCAGTCCCACCATGCGAAGACGGGATTCATAATGGCTGACTTGGTTGCGCCGGGAGGAAAGGCTCCCGGAGGCGGGATCGGTCTTGCCCAGGCTTTGCTTGCGGCGGCGTCGAGCCATGATTCAGGCGATGGCGAAGTGCTGACGCAGACTGCGTAGCAGAAGGAATACTGGGGACCAGAACAAAGCCGTGGTCATGGCCGGAACCAGTGCCCACAGGTTGACCATCAGATCCTGATTGGGCCCCTCTACCCACAGCTGCAGGAGGAGGCTAACCAAGGCCAGAACCAGAATTACCAGGGTCTGGGCGCCGAGATGGAGCATGCGGATGCGCAGGTGATTGGCGATCAGGACGTACACGATCAGGACATAGATTAGGGCGTGCAGTCCGAGCAGGGTACCGATGGCAACATCCTGTAGGATTCCGGTGAGGAAAGCGACTCCCACCCCGTAGCGCTGGGGCGCCGCGAGGCTCCAGTAGGCAAGGGTGAGCAGTACCCAATCAGGCCAGAGGTAACTAGCCGGTTCCGCTAGCGGTATGCTTCCCAGGCCCAGGGCGATGAGCACACTGAGGGCGACCACGACATGCCCGGTCCAACTCACGGCGCGCTCCTGCCGGCTTGGCGGGCCTGTTCGCCGGGTTCCGTTTTATCTTCGCGTTCCAGGAGCAGCACATCCTCTAGGCGGGACAGGGGTACGGCTGGCCGGGCCTTGACCTTGGCGAAAGGCGAACGGGGATCACGCACCACTTCCACCACCCGGGCGGCCTTCAGGCCCTTGGGAAAGACACCGCCCAGCCCGGAGGTGACCAGCTGATCGCCCGACTCGACGTTGGCGCTGGTGGGCACGTAGCGCAACTCGAGGAGGTCCTTGTTGCCGGTTCCGGCCAGAATGCCGCGAACCCGGGAGCTGCTGACCAGAACCGGGGTGGCGCTATTAGGGTCGGTTAGCAAGATGATCTGGGCGGTAAGGGGAGCGATGGTACTGACCTGGCCCACCGCGCCCTGGGAACTAATGACCGGCTGGCCCGCAAAGGCGCCATGACGCTCGCCGCGGCTGATGGTCAGGGTATGATGGAAGGGGTCGGGGCTTTCGGCCACGATCTGGGCAGCGGATACCTGGCGTTCCAGCCGCTGGGCTTCGTTGAGCAGCCGCCGCAGGCGGTCGTTTTCCCGCCGCATCGCCTCCAGCTCTTGCTTGGCCACCCGCAGCTGACGGATCTCGCGCTCCAAATCCTCATTGCGCTCATGGACCTGGAAGTACTCCCAGGCCTCCTGACCAAAGGTGTGGGTAAGCAGCACCGGGGCGCTCACCGCCCGTTGCACCGGGTAGAGGGCGGTCAGGAGGGCGCTGCGGATGTGCTGGGTCCAGCCGAAGTGACTATCCGCCCCCATAAGCAGGAGCGCACAAACCGCCAGAACCAGGGTGCTTATTCCGGTCCGCGATTGGCGGGTGGCGGCATGGAAGCCCATCGGCTGGGAGCCCTAAGCCGTGTGTCGAAAGCTGTGGCGGGCCGCTGACCGCGGCAGCCCCGGTATCATTCGCGGGCGAACATATCGCGGAAGCTATCGATCTCCTCAAGGGCTCGGCCCCCACCCAGGGCAACGCAGTTAAGCGGGTTTTCGGCCACCACTACGGGCAGGTCGGCTTCATCTATGAGCCGCTTGTCGAGAGCATGGATGAGGCCGCCACCACCGGTTAGGACCAGGCCGCGTTCCGCGATATCGCCGGCGAGCTCTGGCGGTGCCTGTTCCAGGGCAACCTTGACCCCCTCGACGATGGTATTGAGGGGTTCTTCCAACGCCTCGAGGATCTCGTTGGTGGTTAGGCTTAGGGTGGTCGGGATGCCCCGGGCGAGATCCCGGCCCTTGATATCCATGGCCTGGTTCTCGGACTCGGCCAACCGAGCCCCCGAGCCGATCTGGATCTTGATGCGCTCGGCGGTGCTGTCACCGATGATGACGTTGTACTTGCGGCGAATGTAGCCGACGATCGCTTCATCCATCTTGTCGCCGCCCATGCGCACGCTTTCCGAATAGACAATGCCGCCTAGGGAGATGATGGCCACCTCGGTGGTGCCGCCGCCGATGTCCACCACCATGGAGCCGCGTGCCTCGCCGATGGCCAGGCCCGCGCCGATGGCCGCAGCCATGGGCTCTTCGATCAGGAAGACCTGGCGGGCCCCTGCGCTCTCCGCCGATTCCCGGATGGCGCGGCGCTCCACCGGCGTGGAGCCGTAGGGCACCGACACGATGATGCGCGGGCTCGGGCGGAGAATCTTGTTGTTGTGGGCTTTGCGGATGAAATGCTTGAGCATCGCCTCGGTGATCTGAAAGTCGGCGATGACGCCGTCCCGCATGGGCCGAATGGCCGTGATGTTGCCGGGAGTGCGCCCTAGCATCTCCTTGGCCTCTTCGCCCACGGCCTGAATGCGCTTCATGCCCCGTTCGCCCTCGCGGATGGCTACTACGGAAGGCTCCGACAGGGCGATGCCCTTGCCGCGCACGAAGATCAAGGTATTGGCCGTGCCCAGGTCCACGGCGAGGTCGCTGGAGAAGGCCCCCATCAAGCGGTCGAGAAACATCCGCGTCCTGTCCTCCCGGTGCGCGGTCCCCCCCAATAAGGAACCGGTAGGTGGCGAAAGTGAAGACTTACTTAGGTTAGCATCGGCCGAAGGGGGCGACAATTTCCTCCGGCCCTCCGATTGGTGTTTATCCTATCACCCCCTGTGGGCGGGTTCGAGGTTACGTCGAGTTCCTTGCTCGGTGGAGAGAGGGGCCCTGCGTGCTGTTATCGAGGGAGACCGAAGGCCATCACCCTGGCCCGTTGAGGGTGGTTAGGGGCTATGGTAGCTTCAACTCCTTTCATTCGGACCCAATTCCGCGGAGGAGGCGTCCCATGGCCCTGGATCGGGAAACCGCCGAGCAGGTCGCCCACCTTGCCCGCCTTCGCCTTGAGCCGGGGCAGGCGGCGGATGTTGCCGAAGACCTTTCAAGGGTCCTGGACCTGATCGACCAGATCGAGCAGGTGGACACGGCCGGAGTGACGCCGCTAGCGCACCCGCTCGACCTGTCCCAGGCCCTGCGGGCGGACGAAGTGACCAACCAACCGGACCGGGAGCGCCTGCAGGGCAGCGCCCCCGACGTCATGGAGGGCTACTACCGGGTGCCGCGCTCGGTGGAATAAGCCGGTATCCGCCGCTGCCCGCCCCGACTACCCAAGCCGAACAGACAGCCGAGGACGTAAAGTGGTTCGCGATCTGTCCCTGAGCCGCATCCGGCAGGGCCTGCGGGACAAGGAGTTCTCCAGCCGGGAGATCACCCAGGCCTACCTCGACCGTATCGAGCAGCTGGATCCGGGCCTTAACAGCTTCACCCAGGCCTTTCGGGAGGCCGCCCTGGCTGCCGCCGATGCCGCCGACCAGCGCCTGGCCTCGGGCGACGCCCGGCCCCTCGAGGGCGTTCCCATCGCCCATAAGGACATCCTGGCCACCACCGAGGGCCAGACCACGTGTGGCTCCAAAATGCTGGCGGGGTACCGCTCGCCCTTCGATGCCACGGTGGTGGATCGGCTGGCCGACGCCGGTGCCGTGGTGGTGGGCAAGACCAACATGGACGAGTTCGCCATGGGCTCGTCCAACGAGACCAGCTATTTCGGGCCGGTGACCAACCCCTGGGGCACCAATGCCGTCCCCGGCGGCTCCAGCGGCGGCTCGGCGGCGGCGGTGGCGGCGCGGTTGGCGGCCGGTGCCACCGGCACCGATACCGGCGGCTCCATCCGCCAGCCCGCCGCCCTTTGCGGCATAACCGGCCTCAAGCCCACTTACGGCCGCTGTTCCCGCTACGGCCTGGTTGCCTTCGCCTCCAGCCTCGACCAGCCCGGGCCCATGGCCCAGACCGCCGAGGACTGCGCCCACATGCTGGGCGCCATGGCCGGTCACGACGAGCGCGACTCCACCAGCGTCGCCCGGCCGGTGGACGACTATACCGGCGGGCTGGAGGGCAAGCTTGCCGGCAAGGTCATCGGCGTCCCCGCCGAGTTCTTTACCCAGGGTCTGGCCCCGGACGTCCAACGCGCCGTAGAGGCGGCCCTGGACCAGTACCGCGATCTGGGCGCCGAGGTCCGTGAGATCCAGCTTCCGCACTACCCCTACGCCATTCCCACCTACCAAGTAATTGCGGCGGCCGAGGCCTCCAGCAATCTGGCCCGGTTCGACGGCGTGCGCTATACCCACCGCGCCGAGAATCCGGAGAGCCTGATCGACATGTACGAATCCACCCGCGCCGAGGGCTTCGGGTCGGAAGTGCAGCGCCGCGTCATGGTGGGCACCTTTGTGCTGTCGGCGGGCTATTACGACGCCTATTACCTCAAGGCCCAAAAGGTGCGCACCCGCATCCGCGACGACTTCGCCGCCGCCTTCGAGGAGGTGGACCTGATCGCCGGGCCCACCAGCCCCACCGCCGCCTTCGGCATCGGCGAGAAGGCGACCGATCCGGTGGCCATGTACCTGTCCGACCTGTACACCACCGCCGCCAACCTGGCCGGGGTGCCGGGCATCTCGTTCCCGTGCGGGTTCTCCGAGAACGGGCTTCCGGTGGGGATGCATCTGATGGCCAACTTCTTCCGGGAAGACCTGCTGCTGAACGCCGCGCATCGGTACCAGCAGGTCACCGACTGGCACGCGCGGGTTCCGGAAGGCGTTTAGGGCGGTTTTGAGCGGGAGTCGGGGCGGAGCCAGGGGGCTCCGGGGAACCCTGCCCTGCGGGCATCCCCCAGTCTCCCCTGACCCCACCCCGACTCCTTCGGCCAATTTCGGCCAGGGATTTCCATTCGGCAGCCCCGCCCAGCCAGGCTGCCGGGTCCAGCGGAGACGGCAGAATTATGGAATTCGAACCGGTCATCGGACTCGAGGTCCACGCCCAGCTTTCCACCCGGTCCAAGCTGTTCTGCGGGTGCCCCGCCGAGTACGGGGCCGAGGCCAACACCCACACCTGTCCCGTCTGCCTGGGGCTGCCCGGCTCACTGCCGGTGCTCAACCGCGAGGCGGTGCGCATGGCGGTGATGATGGGGCTGGCGGTGGAGGCCGAGGTGCGGCCGCGCTCGGTGTTCGCCCGCAAGAACTACTTCTACCCGGACCTTCCCAAGGGCTATCAGACCTCGCAGTACGAGCTGCCCATCATCGAGCATGGCCGCCTACGCACCGAGCCCGAGGACGGCGACCCCAAGACGGTGGGCATTACCCGCATCCACATGGAGGAGGACGCCGGCAAGTCCCTGCACGAAGGCTTCGGCGAGGGTATCACCGCCATCGACCTCAACCGCACCGGCACCCCCCTGATCGAGCTCGTCTCCGAGCCCGACATGCGTACCCCGGCCGAGGCCGTGGCCTACCTCAAGAAGCTGCACTCCATCGTGCGCTACCTGGATATCTGCGACGGCAACATGCAGGAGGGTTCCTTCCGCTGCGACGCCAACGTCTCCCTGCGGCCCAAGGGCACCGAGGCCTTCGGCACCCGCGCCGAGCTGAAGAACCTCAACTCCTTCCGCAACGTGGAGCGGGCCATCAGTTACGAGATGGCCCGCCAGCAGGAAATGATCGAGGACGGCGGCCACGTGGTGCAGGAGACCCGGCTGTGGGATGCCGATGCCGGCCAGAGCCGGTCCATGCGTTCCAAGGAGGAGGCCAACGACTACCGCTACTTCCCGTGCCCGGACCTGCTCCCCCTCGACGTCCCCCAGATCCTGGTGGAGGAGGCCCGTGACTCGCTGCCGGAGCTGCCCGACGCCAAGCGCGAGCGCTTCATGAGCGAGTACGGGCTCAAGGATTACGACGCCTCGGTGCTGACCACCAGCCGCGAGCTGGCCGACTACTACGAGCGGGTGGCGGCCACCGGGGCCGACCCCAAGCTGGCCGCCAACTGGACCATGGTGGAGCTGCTCGGGGCGCTGAATAAGGAAGGTGCCGACATCACCGAATCGCCCATACCGGCCGAGAACCTGGGACTGCTCGTCCAGCGCATCGAGGACGAGACCATCTCCGGCAAGATCGCCAAGCAGGTCTTCGAGCCCATGTACGCCGAGGGCCTCGACCCCGACACCGTGATCGAGCGCGAGGGCCTCAAGCAGATCACCGACACCTCCGCCATCGAGGCCACGGTGGACGAGGTCATCGCCGAGAACGCCGATCAGGTCCAGCAGTACCTCGACGGCAAGGACAAGCTGCTCGGCTTCTTCGTCGGCCAGGTCATGAAGAAGACCGGCGGCAAGGCCAATCCCCAGCAGGTTAACCAGATCGTCAAGGACAAGCTAAACGCCAAAAAGGGGTGAATGGACCGGCAGGCCATGGTTTAGCGAACCCCTGGCTAGAAGCCGGGGGTTTCTTTTGGGGGAGGGGGGATCCCTTCGGTTAGACCGATGGCTCCACTCGGTCCGGATCACGCAGTCAGCGGATCTCCTTGCTCCAGACGGCCTCGCCGTCAGGGGTCTACAGGAACTTGGGGCGGCCGTGGTGCGGGGGTCGAAAACCAGGCGCCGGAAGCCCTCGAGGCTAATATTGCTCTCGCCGAGGTTGGCGTGGCGGTCCTTGCGCGACCGGAAGGGGTCGGCGGAGTCTTTAAAGTGCCAGGCGGCTAGCCTTCCACCCCCAGCTACCCCGTCGAACGGCGCCCCGGTGGCCTTCTGGGAGTGGGCGACGTGGAATGGCGGGGTTCCTGCTGACTTGGCTGGGATTCTGCTATCCTTGCCCGTTTCAGGAAATTCCAGGGGGCGCCCTCGCGGCCCCTGACCGCGCTTCAACCGGGTACAGGAGGCCGCCGTGCGTATCGCCCACACCATGCTGCGGGTAACGTCCATGGATGAGTCCATCGATTTCTACACCAACAAGCTGGGCCTGGAGCTGCGCTCCCACCAGGACCTACCCGGGGCCGACGCCACCCTGGCCTTCATCCGCGACCCCAAATCCGGCCACGAGATCGAGCTGACCTACAACCACGACGGCCGCGACTACGATCTGGGCGACGCCTTCGGGCACATCGCCTTCTACGTGGACAGTGTCGATGACGCCGCCGAAGCTTGGAAGGCCCGGGGGGTGGAGTTCAGCCTGGAGCCCAAACCATGGCCAACGGCACCCGCATCGCCTTCGCCGTGGATCCTACCGGCTACAAGCTCGAGTTGATCGAGGCGCCGGACAAGGCTTGAATTGGGGTAACCGCCAAGGTCGCCAAGGGCGCCAAGAAGGCGAAAACCATTGTTAATGATTGGCTTGTAAGGTGCATGGCTTTCTTGGCGGGCTTGGCGTCCTTGGCGGTTTCACCCAGACGGAGATAGGACTTTGAGCGACAAGCCCTGGAGCGGGCGCTTCAGCGAGCCCACCGACGCCTTCGTGGAGGCGTTCACCGCCTCCATCGACTTCGACCAGCGCCTGGCCCAACAGGACATCGCCGGGTCCAAGGCGCACGCACGCATGCTGGGGCGTCAGGGCATCCTGTCCGACGACGACGTGAGCGCCATCCTGTCGGGCCTGGACGCCGTCGCCGCCGAGATCGAGGCCGGCAAGTTCCCGTACTCGGTGGCCCTCGAGGACATCCACATGAACATCGAGGCCCGACTCACCGAGCGCATCGGCGACGCCGGCAAGCGGCTGCACACCGGCCGCTCGCGCAACGATCAGGTGGCCACCGATCTGCGCCTGTTCGTGCGCGAGCAGATCGACGCCATCCTGGGCGAGCTTGCCCGTTTCCGGGAAGGCCTGGCAAACGCCGCCGAGCACGAGGCGGACACCGTCATGCCCGGGTTCACCCACCTGCAGGCGGCGCAGCCGGTGACCCTGGGCCACCACCTGCTGGCCTATTTCGAGATGGCCGACCGCGACGCCGAGCGCCTGCGTGACGCCCGCAAGCGGGTCAATAAGCTGCCCCTGGGCAGCGGCGCCCTCGCCGGCACCACCTATGCCATCGACCGCGAGTGGGTGGCCGCCGAGCTGGGCTTCGACGGCGTCACCGAGAACTCGCTGGACGCCGTCTCCGACCGGGACTTCGCGGTGGAGACGGTGTTGGCCTGCGCCCTGGTCATGGCCCATCTGTCGCGGCTGTCCGAGGAGCTGGTGCTGTGGGCCTCGCCGCAGTTCGGCTTCGTCACCCTTCCCGAGGCCTTCTGCACCGGCAGCTCCATCATGCCGCAGAAGATGAACCCGGACGTGCCGGAGCTGGTGCGGGGCAAGACCGGCCGGGTCAACGGCGGCCTGATCCAGCTGCTGACCCTGATCAAGGCCCAGCCGTTGGCCTACAACAAGGACATGCAGGAGGACAAGGAGCCCCTGTTCGATGCCCTGGATACGGTGCGCGGCTCGCTGAAGGTCATGGCCGACATGGTCCCGGGCATCACCTTCCACCGCGAGGCCATGCGCACCGCCGCGGCCGCCGGCTTTGCCACCGCCACCGACCTTGCCGACTACCTGGTGCGCCAGGGCGTGCCCTTCCGCGAGGCCCATGAGGTGGTGGGCGGGGCGGTCCAGGCGGCCATTGACCGCGGCTGCGACCTGGCGGATCTGGATCTGGTTACCCTCCAGGGCTTCTCCGGGGCCATCGGCGAGGATGTCTACGACGTGCTGACCCTGGACGGCTCGGTGGCCGCCCGCGACCATGTCGGCGGTACCGCCCCGGATCAGGTTCGCGGCGCCGCCAGGCGCGCCCGCAAGCGCCTCGGGGGGGGGAGCTGATGGCTGGCGGCCGGGTGATGCCACCTGTGGCAGTGGGCATGGGGGAGGGGCCATTGGCCCCGACGCCTTTGCTGGCCAGATCGGGGCGGATGGCCCCGCCCACAGCCATCGCGGCTGGTAGCTGCTGCCACAAGGGGGTTCTTCTTGCCGCCTGTGCCCTGTTGCTGGCCCTGAGCGGTTGCGGCCAGAAGGGCCCCCTCTACCGCCCCGATGAAGCCCCGGAGGTGGAGTCGGGGCTGAGCGCTGAGCGGGCCTCGGGAGCGATCCCCGAGGCGGCCGCCAGTCACGACCGATCCTTCGGATAAGTGCCCGTGCATCATTTCCACTACCGCGACGGCATCCTCCACGCCGAGGAGGTCCCCCTGCCGGCCATCGCCGAGGCGGTGGGCACGCCCTTCTACTGCTATTCGGCGGCCACCCTGCGCCACCACTACCGGGTGTTCGCTCGGCCCTTCGCTCACCGCGACCACCTGATCGCCTTCTCCGCCAAGGCCAACTCCAATTTGGCCGTGCTCAACCTGCTGGGCCGCGAGGGCTCGGGCCTGGACATCGTCTCCGCGGGTGAGCTGAGGCGTGGCCTGCGGGCCGGCATTCCCGCCGGGCGCATGGTGTTCTCCGGCGTGGGCAAGCGCCGCGACGAGCTGGAGGCGGCCCTGGACGCCGGGGTTCTGGTGATCAACGTGGAGTCGGCGGCAGAGCTAGAGGCCCTGGACGCCGTGGCCCGGGAGCGCGGCCAGCAGGCCCCGGTGAGCCTGCGCGTGAACCCGGACGTGGACCCCGACACCCACCCCTACATCGCCACGGGCATGCGCGCCACCAAGTTTGGCGTGCCCATCGGCGAGGCGCGCTACCTCTACGCCCGCGCCGCCGCCATGGACGGCATCGAGGTGGTGGGCCTGGACTGCCACATCGGCTCCCAGCTCACCTCGGTGGCCCCCTTCGTGGAGGCCCTGGGCCGCCTGCAGGCCCTGATGACGGACCTGGCCGCCGACGGCCATGCCATCCGCCACCTGGACCTGGGCGGCGGCCTGGGCATCGCTTACCTGGACGAGGCGCCGCCCCATCCCGAGGATTTCGGCCGGGCCATCAACGAGCAGCTCGGCGCCTGGTCGGGCACCCTGATCTTCGAGCCGGGGCGGGTCATCGCCGGCAACGCCGGGGTCTTCGTCACCGAGGTGATCTACACCAAGGAGCAGCCGGACAAGCGCTTCGTCGTCGTCGATGGCGCCATGAACGACATGATGCGCCCCGCGCTATACGGCGCCGAGCAGGAGATCCGTCCGATTCGGGAAAGCGCCGACGGCGGCGGCGAGGTAGTGGACGTGGTCGGCCCCATCTGCGAATCCGGCGACTTTTTGGCCAAGGAACGCTTTCTGCCGCGGCTCGCCTCTGGCGACCGTATGGCGGTGATGAGCGCCGGTGCCTACGGCGCCACCATGGCCTCCAACTACAACACCCGCCCGCGGGCCCCGGAAATCCTGGTCAGCGGCGACCGCTTCGAGGTGGTGCGGCAGCGTGAGACCATCGATCAGCTGCTGGAAGGTGAGTCGGTCCCCGACAAGGCGTGGTTCGAACGGGAGTGAGACACTCCGCCATGGACCTCGAATTCGCCAAGATGCACGGCCTGGGCAACGACTTCGTGGTCTTCGACGGTGTGCGCCAGGAAATCGGTTTAACCCCGGAGCGCATCCGCGCCATCAGTGACCGGCGCTTCGGGGTGGGCTGCGACCAGGTGTTGGTGGTGGAGCCCGCAGAGCGGGCGGGGGTGGACTTCCGTTACCGCATCCATAACGCCGACGGCGGCGAGGTGGAGCAGTGCGGCAACGGCGCCCGCTGCGTAGCGGCGTTCATCCACGCCACGGGACTGTCCGATGCCCGCGAGCTGCGCGTGGTTACCCTTGGCGGCGACATTGACCTGACCCGCGAGGCCGACGGCCGGGTCACGGTGGCCATGGGCGAGCCCCGCCTGGCAGGAGAGTTCATCCCTCTGCGCGAGCCTGGCGAGCATCTAAGCCACGGTGTCGATCTCTCCGGCCGGCGCTGGACCTTCACGGCTGTTTCAGTAGGCAACCCGCACGCGGTGATCGAAGTCGCCGATGCCGTGACGGCGCCTGTGGCGGAGGTGGGTCCGTTGCTGGAGCACGACGAGCTGTTCCCGTACGGGGCCAACGTGGAATTCGTCGAGATCCGGGGCTTGGACCGCCTCCGGGTACGGGTATGGGAGCGCGGCGCCGGCGAGACCTTGGCCTGCGGCACCGGGGCCATGGCCGCCCAGGTGGCGTCCCGGCTGTGGGGCCGCACCGGGCCCACAGCGGCTGTGGAGCTGGACGGCGGCACCCTCACCATCCATTGGCCCGGCAGGGGGGAGGCTGTGACCATGACCGGCCCCGCGGAGCTGGTCTACTGGGGTCGGTTATCGGGCTGGCCCAACCCGCGGCCGGCCAGTGCTGCCCATGGACGCCGCTCGCCCGAACCGGATTTTTGACGGTGCCTGTCGGTTGCGGCTATAATTTCTTGCTTTCCGAATGAGCTTACCGAAGCGGAGATACAGGCATGTTCGCGGTCATCGAGACGGGTGGAAAACAGTACAAGGTGCGCGAGGGGGATACCCTGCGCGTCGAGAAGCTGGACGGCGAGCCGGGCAGCGACCTCACGATCGACCGCGTGCTGATGGTGGGTGAGGGCAGTGACGTCAGGGTCGGCAAGCCCACAGTCGACGGCGGCAGCGTCAAGGCCACCATCAGGGATCAGGGCAAGGGCCCCAAGGTGCGCATCTTCAAGAAGAAGCGCCGCAAGGGCTACACCAAGCGCCAGGGCCACCGCCAGCCCTATACCGAGATCGAGATTACCGGGGTCCAGGGCTAAGCCGAACACGCTCAGGCCCGCAGGACGCCAAGCGGAGTAGAACCATGGCACACAAGAAGGCAGGCGGGAGTACCCGTAACGGTCGCGATTCCGAGTCAAAGCGACTTGGCGTCAAGCGCTTCAGCGGCCAGGCCGTCAACGCCGGCAGCATCCTCGTCCGGCAGCGCGGCACGCGCCTGCACCCCGGCGCCAACGTCGGCCGGGGTGGTGATGACACCCTGTTCGCCAAGGCCGACGGGCGCGTGGTGTTCGAGCGCAAGGGCCCCAAGCAGCGCAAATTTGTAAGCGTCGTCCGCGACTAGACGGCGCCCGGTCTCCGACGCCGGAGACCCACGGCCCCGCCACCGAATCCAGGCCTCGCGCCGATTGGGTGGCGGGGCCGTTTGATTCAAAGGGTGTTGAACAGCGTTGTGAGGAAGGACGTATGCAAGCGGCACACCGCAACCCTGTCACGCCTATCTAAGAAGCTATGCGGCGGCGCTTTAGCGGCGACCGCGCAGCGACTGAGGCATATCATCTAGATAGGTGAAGGAGCGAGCAGTGCGCAACGCAGCAGACCTTCTCCGCAGCAGCTTTTCAGCGGCCTTTTAGGGGCCGGTGGGAGAGCAGTCCCGGCTAGGGAGCGCGCATCCATGCAGTTCGTCGACGAAGCCCATATCCACGTCGCCGCTGGGGCCGGCGGCGACGGCGTCGTCCATTTCCGGCGGGAAAAATATGTCCCCAAGGGCGGCCCGGACGGTGGCGACGGTGGCCGCGGCGGCAATGTGGTGCTCGTCGGCGACGAATCGCTCACTACTTTGGTGGATTTCCAGTACCAGAGCCGCTATCGGGCCGAATCCGGGGCCGCAGGAGCGGGAGGGCAGCGGACCGGGAAATCCGGGCGGGATTGCGAGCTGCCCGTGCCCGTGGGGACCCAGGTCTACAACGCCGAGACCGACGAGCTTATCGGCGACATCGTTGCCGACGGTCAGCGGCTGCGGGTGGCCAAGGGTGGTGGCGGTGGTCTGGGCAATGTCCACTTCAAGTCCAGCACCAACCGCACCCCGCGCCAGCAGACAGACGGCAGCCCGGGGGAGCGCTTCGATCTGCGCCTGGAGCTGCGGCTGCTGGCCGATGTGGGCCTGGTGGGGCTGCCCAACGCCGGCAAGTCGTCGCTGGTGCGGGCCCTGTCGGCGGCTAAGCCGCGCGTGGCCGACTATCCCTTCACCACGCTCCAGCCCGCCCTGGGCGTGGTGCGCGTGGATCCCGAGCGCAGCTTCGTCATGGCCGATATCCCCGGCCTGATCGCCGGGGCCGCCGAGGGCGCCGGGTTGGGGACGCAGTTCCTGCGCCACCTGGCCCGCAACCACCTGTTACTCCACGTGGTCGATATCGCCCCGGTGGACGGCTCCGACCCGGCCGACAACGTGCGCACGGTGGAGGCGGAGCTGGCCAAGTACAATGAGGATCTGGTCGGCCGGAAGCGTTGGCTGGTAGCCAACAAGATGGATCTGGTCCCCGAGTCCGAGCGCGACGACTGGCTGGCGCTGCTGGGCGAGGAGCTGGGCTGGGATGGGGTTATCTATGGCGTCTCCTGCCAGGCCGGGACCGGTTTGAGGCGTCTTGCCGAGGACATCATGACGGTGCTGGAAGAAGAGCGTGAGCCCGAATCGGAGTGACAGGCAGCGGGCCGCCCGGCGCTGGGTGATCAAGGTGGGCTCCACCCTGCTTACCCGGCCCGGCGGGGGGCTGGCGCTGGAGGCCATCGGGGACTGGGTGCGTCAGATGAGCGAGCTGGCCGGGCGGGGCATCGAGCCCATTCTGGTGAGCTCGGGCGCGGTGGCGGCCGGCATGGGCCGCCTGGGCTGGGCGCAGCGGCCCTCCGCCATCCACGACCTCCAGGCGGCCGCCGCCGTGGGCCAGAGCGGCCTGGTGGAGGCCTACGAGCACCGCTTCAACGCCCACGGCCGGCTCGCCGCCCAGGTGCTGCTCACCCACGACGACCTCTCCGACCGCCGGCGCTATATCAATGCCCGCAACACCCTGCGCACCCTGATCGGCCTGCGGGTCATCCCCGTGGTCAACGAGAACGACACGGTGATCACCGAGGAGATCCGCTTCGGCGACAACGACACCCTGGCGGCGCTGGTGGCCAACCTGGTGGAGGCCGACATGCTGGTCATCCTCACCGACTCCCCGGGACTGTTCGAGGCCGATCCGCGCTTGGATCCCCATGCCGGTCTGGTGAGTGAGGGCGAGGCCGGCGACCCGTCGCTGCTGGCCGCCGCCGGTGGGGCGGGCAGCAAGGTGGGTACTGGCGGCATGCGCACCAAGGTCCTGGCGGCCCAGCGGGCGGCGCGCTCGGGCACGGGAACGGCGATCGCCGCCGGCACCGAGGCGGATATCCTGCCCCGGCTGGGCCAGGGCGAGACCGTGGGCACCTTCCTGCATCCGGGCCGGGATGCCCTGGTGGCCCGCAAGCAATGGCTGGCCAACCAGCTCCAGGTGAAGGGGCGCATCTACGTGGATGACGGTGCCGCACGCGTAATCCGCGAGGAGGGGCGGTCCCTGCTGCCAGTGGGGGTGGTGGACGTGGCCGGCAACTTCCAGCGGGGGGAGGTGGTGGCCTGCATCGATCCCGACGGCCGCGAGATCTGCCGGGGCCTGGTCAGCTACGCCGCCCCCGAGGTCCGGCGCCTCGCCGGCCAGCTCACCGACCGCATCGGCGAGGTCCTGGGCTACGTGGATACCGAGGAGATCATCCACCGCGACGATCTGGCGGTTTTGTAGGGAGCCGGTGTTCGCAGGCAACGGGGATTCCGGGAGTCACCGCCAGTCCACTCGGTGAGTGGCCTGGCACCCCCCCAGTCACCCCGTTACCCGCGCACCCCGACGTTTGTTTGGAGGGGCGGACGGGGCCAGGGGTGAGAAGCTCCGGGGGCCCCGACTGGCCGCTTGGGAAGCGGCCAGTCACCCCCTAGTCGCAGCTCGTCCCTGCCCCGATCCTGGGTGGGGGAGGGGATTGATGGACGCAAGAGCGCTGCCCCGGACGCATTGTCCGGGGCAGCCAAGGAGGCCTCAATGTCCCTCGCCTGCGCGGGTCTTGGCCCTAGAGCTGTTGGACCTTGCGGGTCAGGCGGCTGACGGTGCGGGCGGCTGTGTTCCTGTGGATGGCGCCCTTGCTGGCCGTATGGTCGATCAGCTGGACGGTGGGCTTCAGTGCCTGCTGGGCGGTCTGCTTGTCGCCGTCGGCAATGGCCTTTTCCAGCTTCTTGATAGCGGTGCGCATGCGGCCCTTGTGATGCTTGTTCTGCAGGCGCCGCTTCTCGTTCTGCTGAACGCGCTTCCGGGCTTGAGGCGTATTCGCCACCTCGGTACCTCCTTGGACAATCGGGCTTGGACGACCGGGATCACTGGTTTTCCCCGGCTTGGGGAAAACGCGTATTATCTCCCGCTTTGGTGGAAACTGTCAAAGCCCGAGCTTCGGGCCTCTTCGGGAGACCGCCTTGGCCGCCGGCCTGTTTCGCTCTACAGCCACCATCGGCGCCATGACCCTGATCTCGCGCATCCTGGGATTCATCCGGGACGTGGTGCTGGCCCGGGTGTTCGGCGCGGGCATGGCCACCGACGCGTTCTTCGTGGCCTTCAAGCTGCCCAACTTTTTCCGCCGGCTGTTCGCCGAGGGCGCCTTCACCCCGGCCTTCGTCCCCGTCTTTACCGAGTACAAGGATCAGCGCGCGCCCTCCGAGCTGCGCGAGCTGCTGGCGGCGGTCAGCGGCGTCCTGTTGGCGGTGGTGGCTGGCGTCACCGTGCTGGGGGTGGTGGGGGCGCCGGTGCTGGTGGCGATCTTCGGCGCCGGCTGGACCGACGAGCCGGCCAAGGTGGCCCTGACCACCGACCTGCTGCGGATCACCTTCCCCTATCTGCTGTTCATCGCGCTGGTGGCCATGGCCGGGGCGGCCCTGAACACCTTCGGCCGCTTCGCCGTCCCCGCCTTCACCCCGGTGATGCTGAACCTGGCCATGATCGGCGCGGCCGTGGCGGCGGCGCCCTATTTCGAGCGGCCCATCGACGCCCTGGCCTGGGGGGTGTTCGTCGGCGGCGCGGTGCAGCTCGTCTTCCAGTGGCCTTTTCTCAAACGCCTGGGGCTGGCCGTGCGTCCCCGATTCCGCCCGGGCCATCCCGGTGTGAGGCGGATCGTCCACCTCATGGGACCCAGCGTGCTGGCGGTGAGCGTGGTTCAGGTGTCCATCCTCATCGATACCATCCTGGCCACCTTCCTGGCCGAGGGCAGCGTCTCCTTCCTGTACTACGCTGACCGCCTGGCCCAGTTCCCCCTGGGGGTGTTCGGCATCGCCCTGGGCACGGCCATCCTGCCCACCCTGTCCAGCCTGGCCGGGGCCGGCGAGGATGCCGACTTCAGCCGCACCCTGGACCGCGCCCTGCGCCTGATCGTCACCATCGGGCTGCCGGCGACGGTGGCCCTGATCCTGCTGGGCCGGCCCATCCTGGCCGCCCTGTTCCAGTACGGCGCCTTCAGCGCCGACAAGGCCGCCCTGACCCAGCAGGCCCTGGCGGCGTACGCCGTGGGCCTGATCGGCATGATCGGGGTCAAGGTCCTGGCGCCGGCCTTCTATGCCCGGCAGGATACCCGCACCCCGTTCCGGGCGGCGGCCTGGGCCCTGCTGGGCAACATCGTGCTCAACCTGGCGCTGATCGTGCCCCTGGCCCACGCCGGCTTGGCCCTGGCCACCGCCCTGGCGGCCTTCCTGAACGCCGGCCTGCTCCTGCGGCGCCTGGTGGCGGCCGGCATGTTCCGGCCGGAACCGGGGTGGTGGGGCCACCTGGGCCGGGTGACGGCGGCGGTGGCCGTCATGGCTGTGGTGGCATGGGGCCTGTCGCCGCCCGCCGCGGCCTGGAACGCCGCCGATGTGTGGCTGCGGGTGGGCTGGCTCGCCGGCCTGGTGGTAGCGGCCGGCGGCGCCTACGGGGCGGCCTCCTGGGTCCTGGGGGTGGCGGAGGCGCGCCAGGCCCCCCGCTGGCTGCGCCGTCGGCTTTTTGACGGCCGATCGGGCGGTGACTAGGCTAAAGCCTCCGGCCGGCGCCGGCCTCTCCCTCGCTCCGCTCACAGGCGGGGCCTCGTTTCGCTACCGGGCCAGATCATGCAGCTGATTCGCGGTATCCATAACCTACGCCCCGAGCACCGGGGCTGCGTGGCCACCATCGGCAATTTCGATGGGGTCCACCGCGGCCACGCCTGCCTGCTGCAGCGGGCCCAGGCCCGGGCGGCGGAGCTGGGCGCGCCTACCTGCGTGGTGACTTTCGAGCCCCACTCCAAGGAGTTCTTCGCTCCGGACAAGGCCCCGGCGCGGCTCACCGATCTGCGCGGCAAGGTGGCGGCGCTCAGTGACTTCGGCGTCGACCGCATCGTGGTGCTGCGCTTCGACCGCCAGCTGGCCTCCCTGGAGCCCGATGCGTTTATCGATCGGGTCTTGGTCCGGGGCATGGGCGTGCACCACGTGGTGGTGGGCCACGACTTCGCCTTCGGCAAGGGCGCCCAGGGCGGCATCGAGGACCTGCGCCGCGCCGGTGAGCCGGCCGGCTTCGGGGCGGAGGAGGTGGCCGAGCTGCGCGGGCCCGATGGCGAGGTGGTGGGCTCCACCGCTATCCGCGAGGCGCTGGCCGCCGGCGACATGGCCGCCGCCGAGCGCCTGCTGGGCCGGCCCTACAGCCTGTGCGGGCGGGTGGTGCAGGGCGACCGCATCGGCACCGACCTGGGCTTCCCCACCGCCAACATCCATACCCGCCACCACCGGCTGCCCTTGAGCGGGGTGTTCGCCGGCCGGCTTTACGGACCCGGCCTGGACGGCCGTCCGGCGGCGGTGAACGTCGGCCACCGGCCCACCTTCGCCGGCGCCGACGTGCGGGTGGAGGCCCACCTTCTGGACTTCGCCGGCGATCTCTACGGTCGGCGCGTGGAGCTGACCTTCGAGCGCCGGCTGCGCCCGGAGGAGCACTTCGCCGATGTGGAGTCCTTGAAGGCGCGCATCGCGGCGGATATCCGCGAGGCCCGGGCCCATTTCGGTCTGGCCGGGCCAAGCGGCTGAGGCCCCGCCGGCGGCCTTAATCGGTGCTACCTGTTACCATGCGCGGCTTTCCTGTTCATCCAATCAGGCATTCCTGACCGCCACGGCAAGGGCCCATGAGCTACAAGGACACCCTCAACCTCCCCAAGACCGACTTCCCCATGCGGGCCGGGCTGCCCAAGCGGGAGCCGGACCAGCTCGCCCGCTGGGAGGCCGACGATACCTACCGCAAGGTGCGTGAGGCGGCGCGCGGCCGGCCCAAGTTCGTCCTCCACGACGGCCCGCCCTACGCCAACGGCCACATCCACATCGGCCACGCGGTGAACAAGGTGCTCAAGGACGTCATCTGCAAGTCCAAGCACCTGGCCGGGTTCGACGCCCCCTACGTGCCGGGCTGGGACTGCCACGGCTTGCCCATCGAGCAGAAGGTGGAGGAGCAGCTGGCCGAGGCCGGCGAGCAGGTGTCGGCCGCCGAGTTCCGGCGCCGCTGCCGCGACTACGCCCAGACCTATATCGACGTCCAGCGCGACGAGTTCAAGCGCCTCGGCGTAGCCGGCGAGTGGCAGGCCCCCTACGTCACCATGGACTTCGCCTATGAGGCCCGTATCGTGCGTGAGCTGGGCCGGGTCCTGGAGGCGGGCAATATCTACCGCGGCGCCAAGCCGGTGCACTGGTGCGTGGCTTGCGGCTCGGCGCTGGCCGAGGCCGAGGTGGAGTACGTTGATCGCACCGATCCGGCCATCGACGTGGCCTTCCCGGTGGTCGAGGGCCTGGAGGCCGCCTGCCCCGGCGCCGGCAGTGTGGTGGCCGCGGTGATCTGGACCACCACGCCCTGGACCCTGCCGGCCAACCACGCGGTGGCCGTTCACCCGGACCTGGAGTACGCGGTGATCGAGGGCTACGGCGGCACCGGTTATCTGGTGGCCCAGGAGCTGGTCAATGAGGTCGCCGAGCGCTGGGGCCTGGGCGAGCCGGTGGTGCGCGCCCGCTGCCGCGGCCGCGACCTGGAGGGCGTGCGGCTGCAGCACCCGTTCATCGATGAGCGCCAAGTGTCGGTGATCCTGGGCGAGCACGTCACCATCGAGGCCGGCACCGGCTGCGTCCACACCGCGCCCGGCCATGGCCAGGACGACTACGAGGTGGGCAAGGCCTACGGCCTGCCGGTGGATACCCGCGTCGACGAGGTGGGCCGGTTCAAGCCAGATACCCAGCACTTTGCCGGCGAAGACGCCCTGGCCGCCAACGATCTGGTGGTGGACCTGCTGCGTGAGCACGGCGCCCTGGTCCACGGCGAGGCCCTGCCGCACAGCTATCCCCACTGCTGGCGCCACAAGACGCCGGTGCTGTTCCGGGCCACGCCGCAGTGGTTCATCAGCCTGAGCGAGAACGACCTGCGCGATAAGGCCATCGCCGCCATCGGCGAGACCCGCTGGATCCCGGCGAGCGGCCAGCATCGCATCGAGGGCATGGTGGCCAATCGCCCCGACTGGTGCATCTCGCGCCAGCGCCACTGGGGCGTGCCGCTGACCCTGGTGGCCTGCGACGACTGCGGCGAGCCCCTGCGCGACCCCGAGGTAATGGCGTCGGTAGCCGACAAGGTGGAGGCGCGGGGGGTGGACGCCTGGTTCGACATGGGCCTGGACGAGGTGCTGCCCGCCGGCGAGAGCTGCGTCCACTGCGGCGGCACGAGCTTTTCCAAGGTAGAAGACATCCTGGATGTGTGGTTCGACTCCGGGGTGTCCCACGCCGCTGTGCTGGAGCAGCGCGAGGACCTGCAATCTCCGGCCGACCTCTACCTGGAGGGCTCCGATCAGCACCGCGGCTGGTTCCAGTCGTCGCTGCTGGAGTCGGTGCTCACCCGCGGCCGTGCGCCCTACAAGGGGGTGCTGACCCACGGCTTCACCGTGGACGCCGAGGGCCGGAAGATGTCCAAGTCGGCGGGCAATGTGGTGGCGCCCCAGGACGTCATGCAGCGCCTGGGCGCCGACATCCTGCGGCTGTGGGTGTCGGCCCAGGACTACAGCGGCGACATCCGCATCTCCGACGAGATCCTGGATCAGCTGGCGGGCGCCTATCGCCGTATTCGCAACACCGCCCGCTACATCCTGGGCAACCTGGCCGGCTTCGAGCCGCAGCACCACCTGATGGCCCCGGCCGAAATGCTGGAGATGGACCGCTGGATCCTGGCTGAGACCGCCGCGGTCCAGGCCGACGTGGCGCGGGCCTTTGATGACTACGCCTTCCACAAGGTCTACACCCGGGTCCATCAGTTCTGCGGCGAGACCCTGTCCAGCTTCTATCTGGACATCCTCAAGGATCGCCTCTACACCATGCCGGCGGACTCCGCGGGGCGGCGCTCGGCGCAGACGGCCATGCACCACGTGCTCGAGGCCCTGGTGCGCTGGCTGGCGCCGGTGGTGTCGTTCACCGCCGAGGAGGTCTGGGGCCACATGCCCGGCGAGCGGGCCGAGAGCGTGCTGCTCGAGACCTACTACGAGCTGCCGGAGATGACCGGGGCCGAGGGACTGCGCGAGCGCTGGGCCGAGATGCAAGCGGTGCGCGAGGCGGTGGATGCGGTGCTTGAGCCCATGCGCGCCGACAAGACCATCGGCTCACCCCTGGACGCGCGCGTCACCCTCTACGCCGACGATTCCCTGCGGCAGCGTCTGGCCCCCTACGCCGACGAGCTGCGGTTCATGCTGCTGACCTCGGAGGCCGCGCTGGCGCCCCTGGCGCAGGCCCCGGAGGGCGCCGCGGAGACCGAGGTGGCCGGGTTGAAGGTGGCGGCGGCCGTGGCCGATGATCTCAAGTGCGCCCGGTGCTGGCACCGCCGCCCCACGGTGGGCGCCAATCCGGACCATCCGGAGCTTTGCGACCGGTGCGTGACCAACATCGAGGGCGCCGGGGAAGCCCGGACCGCCATCTGATGAAATGGCCCTGGCTGCTGGCTGCCGCCTGGGTAGCCCTGGACCAGGCCAGCAAGCTGGCGGTGACGGCGGCCATCCCGCCCCACCGCACCGTGGAGCTGGTCCCGGGGCTTCTCAATCTGGTCCATGTCCACAATCGGGGGGCCGCCTTCGGCCTGCTGAATGACGGATCCGGGTGGCAGGTGGCCCTGCTGGCGGCGGTGGCGGTGGCGGTGATCGCCGTCCTGGCCGTCTGGCTGTACCGCCTGGGCCGGACCGAGCCGGGCACACGGGTGGCCCTGGCGCTGATCCTGGGCGGCGCCGTGGGCAACCTCATCGACCGGGTGCGCCTGGGCCATGTCATCGACTTCGTCGACGTCCACTGGTATCAGGCCTACCACTATCCCGCCTTTAATGTTGCCGATAGTGGCATTACCCTGGGTGCCATACTGCTCATCGTGGTGCTGATCCGCGAGGAGTTCGCGGCGCGCTCCGACTCCTGAGAACGTCCGAAAATCGGGTCCGCCCGACGCCCCCAAGGGGATAGATCATGGAAATCCTGCTCGCCAACCCACGCGGCTTCTGCGCCGGCGTCGACCGCGCCATCGAGATCGTGGAGCGCTCCCTGGAGAGCTTCGGCGCCCCCATCTACGTCCGCCACGAGGTGGTCCACAACCGCCAGGTCGTCGAAGAGCTGCGCGACAAGGGCGCAGTGTTCGTGGAGGAGGTGGACGAGATCCCGGAAGGGGCCACCGCCATCTTCAGCGCCCACGGTGTCTCCCAGGCGGTTCGGGAAAAGGCAAAAAACCGCGGTCTCCAGGTGTTCGACGCCACCTGCCCGCTGGTAACCAAGGTCCATATCGAGGTGGTGCGCCACCACAAGGAAGGCCGCGAGGTGGTGCTCATCGGCCACGCCAACCACCCCGAGGTGGAGGGCACCATGGGCCAGGTGGATGGCGGCATCCATCTCCTCGCTACCGCCGAGGAGGTGTGGAACCTGGAGGTGGCCGATCCCGAGCGGCTGGCCTACGTCACCCAGACCACCCTGTCGGTGGACGACACCGCCGAGGTGGTGCGGGCGCTTAAGGAGCGCTTCCCCGCTATCGCCGGCCCCAAGGGCGACGACATCTGCTATGCCACCCAGAACCGCCAGGACGCGGTCAAGGACCTGGCCGATCAGGCCGATGTGGTGCTGGTGGTGGGGGCCCCCAACAGCTCCAACTCCAACCGCCTGGTGGAGGTGGCCCGCCGCCTGGGCGTCGAGGGCCACTTGGTGCAGGGCGCCGATGACCTCGACCCCGCTTGGCTCGAAGGTTGCAGCAAGATCGGTGTGACCGCCGGCGCCTCCGCGCCCGAGATGCTCGTCCAGGGCGTGATCGAGCGGCTCAAGGCCGAGGGCGCGGGTCCGGTGCGGGACCTGGACGGGCCCGAGGAAGGGGTGAACTTCGGGATTCCGGTGGCCCTGCGCCGGGCGGGCGAGACGGCCTAGGCCGGTTGGGTGGCAAAGCCCCCGGATTTGTCATACGAATTGCGTCCTGGATGACGAAATGCGTCACTGGGATGGCCCGTTTCTCCCCTCGGGCACCCTTTTCCCCTTCTGGCGCAATTTTTGCTAAAGCTTTTGCCAGGGTAATGAGTGGTTGAACGGAGTCCGTCTACCGCTACCGTCTCTACCCGCTTGGGAGGCAGGCACTCACGCCTCAGATCGAGCCAGTCAAGAAGGGGCCCGTATGCTTCCGTGCTGCGTTAAGTCGAATCTTTTTGCCCTACTGGGAACCCTCGTGCTGGCGGCTCCTGCTCCGGCGCAGATGGCCGAAGGCCGGCTGGGAGAAGTGGGGAAGGACTTCGTGGTTGTGGACGGCACCCGCTATAGCGTGGACGAAGGTACCCTGGTCCGCCTGCTCCCGGTTCAGGATCCCGATGACTATGGCGTGCCCCCCGCGTCCCCGCCGGAAGGAGCGCAGGCGGGGGCCGGGGCGTGGGTCCGCTATGCCCCGGCCGTACTCGATGATGTGGGCTGGGCCAGCATCACCGGCACCGGTCGGCTGGCCGAGCAGATCCGGCTGCAACCGCACAGGCCGGGGGGGGGAGAATGATCATGAGCAAGCGTATTATGGCGGTGGTGGTTGCCCTGGGGCTGTTCGCCCCGCTGGCCGCGCTAGCGCAGAGCAAGAGCGACTACTGCTACCAGAACCCCGCTATCGGTTCCGCGGTCAAGCCCAACATTGTGCTGATGCTCGACAGCTCGGGGAGTATGGGCTGGCGCGCCTACGGCGGGGGCTATGACTCCACCAGGTCGTATTACGGCTACGCCAAGCCCGATCACTGGTACGATTACAATGGTGGAAATATCCAACCAGTGTCGGCGTGCGGTTCCTGCACGGCCACCAATTTCCCGCAACAAGACGGGAGCGGAAATTACAGCGGCAATTACCTGAATTATGTCCTGATGGACCGCATCGACGTCGCCCGCAAGGCCCTCATGGGCGGCAAGACCTCGCCGCGGATCTCCAACAGTCCGAGTTCGGTGAACCAATACAACTTCGAGGACGGGGAAACGGTCGATGCTGTAGCGGGAGTCCCCGCCCAGGAACAGCCCTCGGGGGTGATACAGGACGTCAAGGACGACGCCCGCTGGGGCCTGGCTACCTTCGGTAACGGCGCCGACGGCGCCACCGTGGATGTGGACGTTACCAACACCAACCTGACCAACACCTACACCGCCATCGAGAACTGGGCCCCGAATGGCAATACCCCCCTTGCCGAGGCGCTGTGGTCCCTGACCGGTTACTTCGCCCAGTTTAAGAGCGCCAGCGACATGCCCGACGGCATCAGCGGCGACGGCCCGGCCTACAGCGGGGGCGATTACTCTACCAACAGCAACTCGGATCCGCTCAACTATGGCACCGGGGGATCGACCCAGTTCGCCTCGTGCGCCGACAGCTTCGTGCTCTACGTGTCGGATGGCGCGCCGACGGCCGACGACAAGGTTCCCTCCGACCTGCAGGGCTACAACGATAACCCGGACACCGGAAACACCCACGACAATGCCTTCAACCACGGCGACCACCTAGAGGACGTTGCCTTCTACGGTCGCACCAACGACCTGCGCCCGGCCGCCGCAGGGGCCAATGAAATCGACGGTAAGCAGAATCTCATCCTTTACCCCCTCTACGCCTTTGGCTCGAACTCGACAGCCCGGGAGCTCCTTAAACGGTCAGCGGTGACCGGCGGCTTCGAGGACCAGGATGGCGACGGCGTGCCCTATCACAGCAGCGATTGCACCATCGGCACCCCTAACTCCGACCCCAAGTGCGCCGAATGGGATGAGGACGGCGATGGCCAGCCGGACACCTACTTCGAGTCCCAGGACGGCTCGCAATTGGAGGCCAAGATCCGGGCAGCCGTCACCAGCATCCTGGACCGCGTGCAAAGCGGTACAGCGGTGGCGACCATCCCCACCCAGAAGCGCACCGGCGGCAGCCTGCTGCAGGCCTTCTACCGCCCGACTTCCACCGAGTCCGGCGCCGCAGGCACCGTGGAAGTGCCCTGGAAGGGATTCGTGCGCTCGCTATGGACCGATCCCCTCGACAATTTCCGCTCGGACCACAATTCCAATGACGAGCTGATCCTCGATGAGGACATGATTGTGGATTTCTTCTTCGATCCGGCCGGCCCCGCCGTGCGTGCCCGGATGTTCCCGGACGACGGCAGCGCCGGCGGCACCGCCAAGGACAACATCCCCGACACCTGTGACGTGAGCGCCGGGTCCGTTCAGACCGTCGCCAATACCGATGTGCCTCCCTTGTGGGAGGTCGGCAAGCTGCTGGCTGCGCGGAATCCCGGCACGAGTAACAGCTCGGTGGCTTCCTCGGAGCGCCAGATCTGGTTCAACGACGGCTCGGATTCCCTCGTGGATTTCGATGCCACGGCGGGGGTGGCGTCGACCCTGGCCCCCTACTGGGAGCTGGGCAACGCGGGGACGCCCTCCAGCGAGGAGGAATTGATCAAATACCTCCGTGGATATGACAACCCGGGCGGAAACACCTCCGAATACCGGCTGCGCCAGGCGGACAACGATTCCTCCGAGACCTATCAAGGGGTTTGGAAGCTAGGCGCGGTGATCAATTCCAGCCCCAAGGTGATCCGCGACAAGGGGGTTTCGGACCCGGCGGATCCCAACGGGACCTATGCGCCTTTTACCAGCTCCGCCACGGTGGATAACCGGGATTCCATGCTGTTCGTAGGAGGCAATGACGGCATGCTCCACGCCTTCCGCCCCGGGGATGTCCAATCAGGAGGCGGGAGTCCCACCGCCGAACTGCAAGGCTCCAATCCCGGCAAGGAAGCCTGGGCCTTCATCCCCGAGAATGCCCTTCCCTATCTTAGGTGGTACGGCACCCTCGATAAGACCTGCCTAATGCCCACCGTGGACTACCGCGTCACCCTGGAGGCGGCCTCCATCGGGGCCAACGGCGCAGCGGGTGCGGGATCCTCGCAGGATGCCAGCGATTGGCGGTCCCTTTTGATCGGCACCATGGGCTTCGGGGGCAAAGAGCTCCAATGCGGTGACATTGATGGCGGTGGCGGCGACGACTGGGTGAGCTCCTCGGTGTTCGTCCTGGACGTCACCGACCCCGAAAGCCCCGACTTGCTGTGGGAGCGCCAGCTGCCCGATCGCTCCCTGGCCCTTACCAAGCCGGTGGTGGCCCGGAAGGCCAGCACCAACAGCAACAACGGCGACTGGTATGTGGTTCTGGGTAGCGGTCCCATGGATCCCGCGGGGACCCAATTCAGCCCCAATCCCGGAGTCCATGTCTTCAACCTGCGCAACGGCACTCGGGTGCGGACGCTGGAGCTGACCAACAGCAGTCATTTCCGGGATGGAAACAATCTGAGCTCGGCCGATGTGGCGGTGGGCGAGCCCTACGCCCTCGATCCCGACCAGGATGACCTGACCGATTCCATCTTCCTCGGGACCTATGGCGCCGCGGGGCAGGAGCGGGGCAAGCTTTATCGCCTGCACACCGACGATACCAACGTCGCCAACTGGGGCCTCAGCGAGGCCGCCTCGGTCTCGGCCAGCATGAACAACGGCCGCCCCTTCTTTGCGGCGCCATCCCCCAGTAAGGATCCATTCGGTAAGGTCTGGCTCTATGCCGGGACCGGGCGCTTCCTGGGCCAGGCCGACAAAAGCCAGACCTCGAGTCCGCATGTGGCCTTCGGGTATCAGGAGCCCTGCTGGGGCGACGGCACCAACGATAACGCGGACTGCGCCTCGCCCTCGTCCGTTACGGTGGATAATGATCTGGCCCGGATGGACGGCGTCACCGTGACGGTCGGCGGTACCGCAGATAAAGTCTGCAAATGCGCCGGCGTGCAAATCGAGGAGTTCACCGGCACCTGCCCCACGGGTGCGGACGTAGTGGTCCAAACCACTACCGGCGAGGATTACAGCGGTGGCGAATGCGGCAACCAGTACAGTTGCACCCCCCAAACCGGGGCTACCGGGCAGCAGGCGTTCAATAACATCAAGGACGACATCCGGGCGAACTTCGACGGCTGGTATGTGCAGCTACCGGGCGACGAGCGCATAACCAGCCGCGCCGAGGTTTCCGGCGGTCTGGTGAACTTCCTCGGCTTCGTCCCGAGCAATGATTTGTGCAAGGCGGGCGGCTCCACCACCTTCCACGCCCTCCATTACCTGACGGGAACCTTGCCGCCCAATCCGGTATTTCTGAACGCCCAGGGTTATGACTCAGGGACCCAGGAACTGTCCAGCATCATGGACCTCGGCCAGGGGGTGCCACCGGCAGGATCCAGTCTCAAGATCAAGCAGGGGCCCGGCGGTGGCGGTGCCGGCGCCGGCGGTGGAACAGCCGATCAGCCCGATGCGACCTCCAACATCCAGCTCTGCGGTGGAGGCGCCGGCGGTAATCACCAGGCGATCGGCGGCCCGGGCGCCAACATTGGGCGGACCAACCTGCAGGGTACCAAGAACGGGTGCGGGATTCTGTTCACCCGCGAGCCCTAGTCAGGAGATGCCTTGAACCAGCGCGGCTTCACCCTGATCGAGCTCATGGTCGCCCTCGCTATCATCGCGATCCTGGGGGCGATCGCTTGGCCCAGCTATCAAAAGTGGCGGGAGACGAGTGGCCTAAGCTCGGCTTCCCAGCAGCTCCAGGCGGCCCTGGAGGGGGCGCGGGCCCGTTCGATTAACCAAGGCGGGTTCTGGGGCAGCTTCCGGGAGCCCAATCCCGCCACGGTTACCGGCGGCGGCAATTGCAACCGGCTACGGTTCGGTGTCCGGGTCAACCCGGGTCCACCGCCGTCGTTGGACCAGATCTACTATTGCGAGGTTAACCCCAATCCCGGGGTCCAGGCCGCCGAGATCGTGGCTACCCGAAACATTCCCATGGGGGCGGACGGTGTGCCGGGGGTGGCGACCACGATTTCCACCGACCCTCCTCTAGCCAACAACAATAACTGGGTGCTCTTTGACAAAGGCGGCGGTATCGTTGGCCCGCCTTCCGGAGCGATAGACATCAATGTGGGCCCCCATCAAGACACCGTAACCATTTCCGCCAGTGGCCGCATCAGCGAAACGAGGGCCCAATAATGAGGCGGGGGACTCCCGGAAAAGGCCCGGAAGGAGGCTTTACCCTGATTGAGGCGATGGTAGCCATGGCCGTCTTCGCCATTGGCGCCCTGATGCTCGTTCCCACCGTGGCTACTTGGATGGAGAGCAATACCGGTCGCATGCAGCAGGCCGAGGCCGCTCGGCTGCTGAACGCCTACGAAGCGGATATCAGCCTGCGGCAATGGGGAGACCCCGTCTGGGGCACCACTGTGGGTGCCACGGCCAACAACGAGTCCCAAGCCCGGAATCTGCTCCAAGGGGCGGTCTTGCAGGACATCAACGGGGTCGGTGGCAATTACAGCTCGCCGAGGCAAATCAACGATCTGGGAATGACCGCCAGCATTAATTACGGCGTGGTCCAGGTCAATCAGGGGGGCAGCCCGGTCAACCGGCTCATGCGTCTCCGGGTCCAGTGGCAGGGGCCCAATGGGGACACCTTGACCCAGCAACGTTGGCTCCGGCATTGAGGCGAGCTATGGGGGGACTCCCAGAAAACCACCCGGTAGCAAGGGACAGCTCCACCGGCTTTTCGCTCGTGGAACTTATGGTGGCCATGGTAATCGTGGCCATCTTTGCCGGGGGAGTGTACGTTTTCTTCATCAACTTCATGAGCCAGAGCAGCGAGCAGGCGGCCCTTAGCAAGCGAACCTTCGCGGCTAGTACTGCCCTCCAGCAGTTCCGCCGGGACCTGCGCATGGCGGGTTTCGGTATCCCTACCCAGGATATGGACCCCGGTTTGCCGGGAGCGGATAGCAATAGTGCGGTCACGAGCGGGCCCGGGACCGTTACCATCCTGTCTACCGCCGTCCACAGCCGTGCCCAAAACCAGTTGGGCGCCCACGGGGTGGTCCGAAATGGCAACGCCACCAACGATTTGGACCAGAACATCGGAAATAATGTTTCAGGGATCGCCATGAACGCCAAGCGGGACAACGCCCAGGTGGGGACGCTGGGTGGGATTGACTTGGCTGATGGCCACCTGTTCTTCGCCGGACCCGGGGGAAACCCGGGCAATTATTACTATCGCCGGCAGTATTTGGTGACCAATACCACCCCCCAGGGCTGTGCCCCCGGCTCGGGAGCGCTGGCTTACAACGACCAACCCCCTAACCAGCAGGTGGTGACTCAGCCCATATTGGACTGCGTTTTGGCCTTGCGGGTGGTCTTCGGTTATCAGCTGAACGGGGGTGACATAGGCTGGCTGGGTGCCACGGGCGCGGGTGGGCCTGCGGGCGCGGTGGACAACCGCCCGGACGTGCTGAAGGTCGGCATGGCGGTCCAGATCGGGCACGAGTACCGGAACCAGATCCAGACACCGGGACCCATCACCTTTAACGATCCGGTTTTGGCCAATAACGTCGGGTCGGTACCTTTGGCCAATCAAGCCCAGCAAAGCTACCGTTGGCAGACCTTGGAATGGACCGTCCCGCTGGTGAACATGCCATGAGCCCTTATCCGCAAACCCGAAATCCGGAGGCCGGCGTCGCCTTGGCCATGGTCCTGGTGGTGCTAGCCTCAATCGCCCTGCTGGTGACCGGGGTCCACGTCCTGGTCCGGGAGGGGAGCCGGACCGCCGGGGACCAGATGGCCTTTGAATCGGCGCGGACCAGCGCCGAGGCCGGTTTGGGCCAGCTTGCCTCCCTGGTGCTCCAGAGCTCCCAGGGAGCCGTTCCTACCGGCGGCTATGGCCTAAATACGAGTAACTGGACCCGGGATGACTTCCAGGCCTTCGTTAGGGGTGATGAAGACGCCCGGACCGCTGCCGCCACGCCCTGCAATGCAGGCAATCCGGACGTTCGCTACAACATCCAGGGGACCCAGGGACCCATGCAGGTCGCCGCCTGCGTAACCCTTGCCGGGGAGGATGTTGCCGGGGAAGGCGGGGGGGTGGGCATGTTGGCCACGGACGCCGGTGGCGGCACGGCAGCCCAGATGTTCGAAACCACCATCTGGGTCACCAATACCCAAACCCAGGCCCAATCCCAGATGCGTGCCTCGATGCGGGTACCCTAGCAGGTATCGGCCCGCTAGAAGACAAACTCCTTCTTCTTTTCCACCCCCCGCAGGTGGGGCACCGCCTCCACCTCGAAGAGGCTGTCCTCGCGGAAGGCGTCGGCGCCCAGTCGCGTGATCCGCATGGCCTCCTGGACCGGGGGCTGGCCGTCCAGGATGCAAACCAGGCGGCCGCCCTCGTTGAGCTGCTCCTTGAATGCCTCGGGCAGCTCGGGCATGGCGCCGGTGACCAGGATGGCGTCATAGGGGGCCTGACGCTCCCAGCCGTGGGAGCCATCGCCCACCTCAACCCGGACGTTGTCGTAGCCCATCCGCGCCAGCCGCTGCTCCGCCTCCACCTTGAACCCCGGTGTTACATCCACGCTCCACACCTCGCCGGCCAGCTTGGCCAGCAAGGCGGTGACGTAGCCGCTGCCCGTGCCAACCTCCAGCACCTTGTCGTCGGGCTCCAGACGCAGGGCCTGGATCAGGCGCGCCTCTACCGTGGGCGAGAGCATGTACTCGCCGATGCCCAGCGGCACCTGGTAATCGATGTAGGCCCAGTCGATGGCATCGGCGGGCACGAACTCGTGACGGGGGACGCGGTCAAGGGCCTGCAGGATCCGGTCGTCCAGCACCTCCCAGGTGCGAATCTGGGACTCGATCATGTTGCGGCGTGCCTGCTCGAAGTCCATGAAGTCCCCTTCCCGGTTCGAGGGATGTCGGCGCAAGCTGCGCGATTTAACCACCCCCCCAAAGAGGGTGTCAACGCGGTTTCCCGCACATGAAAAGGCCCGAACTGGGGGTCCGGGCCTGGGGTCCGAGGAGGCTGCCTCGGTCGGCGATGGTGGTGCCCGGGGGCGGACTTGAACCACCGACACGCGACTTTTCAGGCCGCTGCTCTACCTGCTGAGCTACCCGGGCGGTAAAGCTCCCAAATTCAAACGCGAACCCGGTGCGAAGTCAAGGCCCAGCTCCTTGTCCGCATGCGGCAGCCGCGGGCTCAGGCGAACCAGGGCGCCACGGCGGCGGGAAGGCCGAGGCGGTCGCGGTCCTCGGGACGGGCCCACATCCAATCCCCCTCGGCGGGCCCGCCGGAGCGCCAGGCCAGCCGCACGGGCACCAAGTCCAGGTGGAAATGGGAAAAGGTGTGACGGAACGCCGGTTGGCACTCGATGACCGAGAAAGTACCGCCGAATTTTCGGGATAGAGCCCGGCCGGCCTCCTCGGGCTCTTCGGTCTCGCGCTCCACCAGTGGCGGGCACCACAGACCTCCCCAGAACCCGGTGGGGGGGCGGCGCTCCAGGAGTAGGCCCCTGGGCGATTCCACCAGCGCGAGCCAGGCGGCCCGGACTCGCTTGGCCTTGGCCGGCTTGCGCACCGGCAGGTCCTCGGCGATGCCCTTGGCATGGGCCTGGCAGTGGCCACGAATGGGGCAAATGCCACATCGGGGGTTATTTCGAGTGCACAGGGTGGCGCCGAGGTCCATGATGGCCTGGTTGTAGTCCGCTGCCCGGCCGGGGGGCGTTAGCTCCTGGGCCCGCCGCCAGAGCTGGCGTGCCACCGGGGTTCGGCCCGGATACTCCAGCACGGCGTCGATGCGGGTGAGCACTCGCTTCACGTTGCCGTCCAGAATGGCATGGTCCTGATTGAAGGCGGCGGAGAGGATGGCCCCGGCGGTGGAGGGGCCGATGCCGGGTAGGGCTACAACGGCCTCGTAGTCATCGGGAAAGACCCCGCCGTGGTCGTCGCGGATGCGCCGGGCGGCGGCGTGCAGGTTGCGCGCCCGGCTGTAATAGCCCAGCCCGGACCACAGGGCCAGCACCTCGTCCTCGTCGGCATCCGCGAGGGACCGGATAGTGGGGAGGCGCTCCAGGAAGCGGTGGTAGTAGGGGCGGACCGTGGCTACCTGGGTCTGCTGGAGCATGATCTCCGAGACCCAGACGGGATAGGGGTCGCTCAAGCCGCGCCAGGGTAGGCTGCGGCCCATCTCCCGGTACCAGTCGAGCAGGTCTTGCGCGAAGGGATGCATGGGTCTCCTTTTGCCGCCGGGGGTTCACGCCGGGTATCTGCGTACCCAAAAGGCTTCCGGACTACCCCAAGCGTTCAGCCAGCCTGCCCGATTTCGGCTGTAGGAGCCCGGCTTTGCCGGGCGAGGTTCTGGGGGGATCGAGCCGGAGGCTAGCGGCTCGCCCAATGAATTGGGCTCCTACAGCAGAAAATCGGGTCCGGGCAGGTCCGGCTGAGCCATCCGGGTAATCTGGACGGGCCCTTGCTGCCGCCGTGGTCGACCCTAAGGCATCACCGGCGCGGGCCTGAAGGGCGGACTGGGGATCTGGTACCATGGGCCGCCTGCCGTCGGAGCGCGCCCCGGCGCTGCCATCCACCCGGAAGGGGACACGCTATGCAGATCTGGGTCAACGGCGAGGCCCGGGAGCTCCCGGAGGGACGCACCCTCCGGGAGCTCGTGGAAGAGATGGGCTTGAGCCCGCAAGGCGTGGCCGTGGAGGTCAACCAGGAGGTGGTGCCGCGCGGCAGCCACGCCGACTATCGCCTCCAGGAGGGCGACCGCGTCGAGGTGGTGCGCGCCATCGGCGGCGGCTGATTCCGATTCCCCGGCCCGGGGTAAGCTCGGGCCCCTTTTGCCTTTATGAGTGAGCCATCCATGACGCAGGCCAATGATCCCCTGGTGATTGCCGGTCGGGAATTCCAGTCTCGGCTGCTGGTGGGCACCGGCAAGTACACCGACCTCGAGCAGACGCGCGCGGCCGTTGAGGCCAGCGGCGCCGAGATCATCACCGTGGCGGTGCGCCGCGCTAACCTGGGCCAGCAGCCCGATGAGCCCGGGCTGCTGGATTACCTTGACCCTGCCGAATACACCATCCTGCCCAACACCGCCGGCTGCTTCACCGCCGAGGAGGCGGTGCGCACCTGCCGGCTGGCCCGAGAGCTGGGTGGCTGGGATTTGGTCAAGCTGGAGGTGCTGGGCGACGAGCGCACCCTCTATCCGGATCTGTGGGAGACCGCCAAGGCCGCGGAGACGCTGATCGCCGAGGGCTTCCAGGTCATGGTGTACACCATGGACGACCCCATCGCCTGCCGCCGCTTCGAGGAGATGGGCTGCGCCGCGGTCATGCCCCTGGCGGCGCCCATCGGCTCGGGGCTGGGCATCCAGAACAAATACAATCTGGCCCTCATCCTGGAGCAGGCCAATGTGCCCGTGCTGGTGGACGCCGGCGTGGGCACCGCCTCGGACGTCGCGGTGGCCCTGGAGCAGGGTTGTGACGGCGTGCTGCTCAATACGGCCATCGCCGAGGCGGCGGAGCCGGTGCGCATGGCGACGGCCATGAGCCAGGGCGTGGCGGCGGGGCGCAACGCCTTCCTCGCCGGCCGCATGCCGAAGCGCCTGTACGCCTCGGCGTCGTCGCCGCTGGACGGCACCTTCTTCTAGGCGGCCCAGGGATGGACGGCGGGACCTAGTGGGTCAGGCCGTTGCCGCCGGAGTCCGCCCCCGAGTCCTCGCCGCGCTGGAGCTCGGCCTGGAGGTGTTCCCAGATGCCGCCGATCTCGGCGGCGATGTTGCCGGACCGGCCCAGACGACCGGCGGCCTCGTAGATGACCCGGGCGTCCTCGTCCCATTGCCGTTGGCTCTGGCTCTGGACGAGGGGCTCCAGGATCTCCTCGACCACGAAGCGCAGGTCATCGGTTAGGCTGGCGAGGTCCTCCTCGGCGCGTCGCGCCCACTCGGCGGCACTGGGGCGATCGTTGTCCGACATAGGGTGCGGAGCTCCTTTGGCTGGGCCTCTGTGGCACAGGGGCGGGTTGAGCGCTTTCAGCTTGGTCGCCGTGGCCCGCTTCCGGGGGCCACGCCGGTTCGGGGCCGATAGGGCCCCCCATTGTACCCTAAATCGCGCCTCTGCCCGTGGCAGGGCGCCCATCGTTCAGGAGGCCGGTTTGAGTCCACAGCGCCAGCAGCGCACCGAGCAGGTCCAGGCCTACATGCGTGACCTCCAGGACCGCATATGCGCCGGCCTGGAGGCCCTGGACGGCGGCGCCACCTTCCGCGAGGACAGCTGGGACCGCCCCGACGGCGGCGGCGGTCGCACCCGGGTGATGGAGGAGGGCGCCCTGATCGAGCGCGGCGGCGTCAACTTCTCCGCCGTTCACGGCGAGGAGCTGCCCGAATCGGCCAGCGCTCGCCGGCCCGACCTGGCGGGCCAGCCCTTCACCGCCACCGGGGTGTCGCTGGTGCTGCACCCGCGCAGCCCGTATGTGCCCACGGTGCACATGAACGTGCGCTACTTCGATGCCGAGACCGCCTGGTGGTTCGGCGGCGGCGCCGACCTGACGCCCTACTACGGCTTCACCGAGGACGCCGTCCATTTCCACCGTACCCTGAAAGATGCCTGCGACCGCTTCGATCCGGGCTATTATCCCCGGTTCAAGGCATGGTGCGACGACTACTTCACCATCAAGCACCGCGGCGAGATGCGCGGTGTGGGCGGCATCTTCTTCGACGACCTGGCCGATGGCTGGGACCAGACCTTCGGCTTCACCCAGGCCGTTGGCGACGCCTTCCTGGAGGCCTACCAGCCTATCGTCGAGCGCCGCCGTGACACCGCCTTCGGCGAGCGCGAGCGCGACTGGCAGCTGGTCCGGCGGGGACGCTACGTAGAGTTCAATCTGGTCTACGACCGGGGCACCCTGTTCGGGCTGCAGAGCGGCGGCCGCACCGAGAGTATCCTGATGTCCATGCCGCCGCTGGCCTCCTGGCGCTACGACCACCATCCCCAGCCGGGCAGCGCGGAGGCCGACCTGGTGGCGAACTTCCTGCAGCCGCGGGACTGGGTGGGGCAGGGCGACCGGTAGGCCGGCGTAGGTTCGCCTTTAGGCGGACACGAAGGTCCCGATGGCCTTACGTTTGCCCGAAGGTAGGTAAAGGTGTCCGGCTGAAGCCGGACCTATCGCCGGATCTACTCCTCGGGCGGGACATAGCCCTCCGGCGTCTCGGCCCCTTCGCCGAAGAAGAATGCCTCCATCTGCTGCTGGAGGTACTTCTGGGCCTGGGGGTCCATCATGTTTAGGCGCATCTCGTTGACCAGCATGGTCTGATGGGCAAGCCACTGCTGCCACGCCTCCTTGGAGACGTTGTTGTAGATACGCTGGCCCAGCTCGGAGGGGAAGGGCGGGGCATCGAGGCCCTCGGCCTCCTTGCCCAGCTTCACGCAATAGACCGTCCGTGCCATTATCCGCCTCCTTTTGGTGGATCACTTCCCCGTTCGTCCGCATTAAATCGCCGCGGGGCCGGCAGCCGGCCCCGGCGGCGCAACCCTACTCGGATTCCTCGCGCTCCCGCAACCGGATGGGCCCGCCTCCTCGGCGGCTCCCGCGTGAGCCCGGCCCCGGGAAAGCCCAAACGTCGCACAAGGGAATGCCCGCATGAACCGCGCTGCATCCGATACCACCGGCACCGCCCAGCCGGCGCTGGACATACAGGGCATCCGCAAGAGCTACGGCAAGCTCGAGGCCCTCAAGGGCATCGATCTTACCATCCAGCAGGGCGAGTTCTTCGGCCTGCTCGGGCCCAACGGCGCCGGCAAGTCCACCCTGATCAATACCATCGCCGGCCTGACCCGCCCAGACAGCGGCCGGGTCCAGGTGCTGGGCCACGATACGGTGGCCGATTACCGCCATGCCCGTCGCAACATCGGCGTGGTGCCCCAGGAGCTGGTGTACGACCCCTTCTTCACCGTAGAGGAGGTGGTGGGCAACCAGGCGGGCTACTTCGGGGTCCGCGGCAACGACGCCTGGATCAGCGAGCTGCTCAAGGCCCTGGACCTCGACGACAAGCGCGATTCCAACCTGCGCCAGCTCTCCGGCGGCATGAAGCGCCGGGTCCTGATCGCCCAGGCGCTGGCCCACAAGCCGCCCATCGCCATCCTCGACGAGCCCACCGCCGGGGTGGACGTGGAGCTGCGCCAGGGCCTGTGGCGGTTCGCCCAGCGCCTCAACCGCGAGGGCATGACGGTGGTGCTGACCACCCACTACCTGGAGGAGGCCGAGGAGCTCTGCGATCGCATCGCCATCATCCACCACGGCCAGGTCCAGGCCCTGGATTCCAAGGAGGCCCTGCTCCATCGCGACACCCGCCGCTCCATGGAGGTGGAGCTCGCCGATCCCGAGGCTGAGATTCCGGCCAGCGTCACCCCGTTCCTGATGGAGCGCGATGGCGGCTGGATGCGGCTTCAGTTCAACCGCGAGGAACAGTCCCCCGTGGCCCTGCTCAACCAGCTTCAGGAGGCGGGGCTGACCATCAGCGACCTCCAGACCCGCAGCCCCTCCCTGGAGGACATTTTCCTGGATCTCACCGGGGAGCAGCTGGCCCCCGAAGAGGTGACGTAATGGAATTCAACGTCATCGGCTTCTACACCCTCTTCAAGAAGGAGATCATGCGCTTCTGGAAGGTGGGGGTGCAGACGGTGTTCTCGCCCATGGTCACCACCCTGCTGTACCTGCTCATCTTCAGCTACGTCCTGGAGGACCGGGTCAACGTCTACCCCGGGGTGAGCTACACCGAGTTCCTGGTCCCGGGGCTGATGATGATGGCCATCATCCAGAACGCCTTCGCCAACAGCTCGTCGAGCCTGATCCAGTCCAAGGTCACCGGCAACATCATCTTCATCCTGATGCCGCCGCTGTCGAGCCTGGAGTTCTACCTCGCCTTCGTTCTGGCCGCCGCCATCCGCGGCGTGCTGGTGGGCATCAGCGTCTACATCGTGGCCATCTTCTTCGTGGACCTGAACCTGAACAACATCGGGGCGATCCTGGGCTTTGCCTTCCTGGCCAGCTCGGTGATGGCCGCCTTCGGCCTGATCGCCGGTATCTGGGCTGAGAAGTTCGATCAGATCGCCGCCTTCACCAACTTCTTCGTGGTGCCGCTATCGTTTTTGTCCGGGGTGTTCTACTCCATCAACGACCTGCCCGCGTTCTGGCGCGGGGTCTCCCACCTCAACCCCTTCTTCTACATGATCGACGGCTTCCGCGCCGGATTCATCGGCCACTCCGATGTCTCCCTCACCTACAGCTTCGGCTTCGTGATCGGCTTTCTGGTACTATTTTCGGCGGCCTGTCTGCGCCTGCTGCACACCGGGTACAAGCTGCGGAGCTGAGGAAGGGCAAGGAAGGGGGTGGTTGAGTTTTATATGGCTATCCGGTTCGGTCAGGAAGGGTGCCGGAAATCGGGATCGAATCCTGTGGGAGCGGCCATTGGCCGCGACAGGAAGGGGCTCCGAACCCAAGTCGGGGCTGCTAGCCCCTCCCCCAAGCACCCTCCCTGTATGAGGCGGATAGCCAATTATTTAAAAGCTTAACTACTTAATACTCCCCGTGGGAGGGGCTAGCAGCCCCGACTTAGCTAGCAAAGGCGTCGGGGCCAGTGGCCCCTCCCACATGGTTGCTTCTACAGTCGGCTCCCCTCCAGTTCTCTGCTGCCTTCTCTGTGCCTTCCGCGCCTCTGCGGTCAGCCAGTCGCCGGCCCCCTAACCCCCGTTGGAAGTGGAGATCCGGTAGCCGCCCCGCTGCTGGGTGATCATGGACCACAGGGTTACCCCCATGACCCACAGCAGGCTTAGCTCCAGGCCGATGAAGGTGACCAGCTTGAGGTAGGCGAACCCTTCGGCCGCGAAGCGCACCAGCCAGCCGGCGGCTTCGTTGGCCACGGCGAAGGCGAACGGCGTCCAGACGCCGAGCTGCTTGGCGCGGTCCGACAGGGGCGCGAACAGCATGAGGTGGACCAGGGTCAGTACCAGGATGCCCATGGCGAACAGGTGGAAGTGGGCGACCTCGAGCATGCCGGCGTAGCTGCGCGGCTCCCGGAATTCCTCGGGATTGCCCAGGTAGTAGTGCACCACCGAATCGTAGGTCAGCGTCATGTCGAGGAAGAACATGGCGCCGTTGCTGATCCAGTGCAGGAAGATGTAGGCCAGGAACAGGTAGATGACCGTGCGCAGGAAGGGGTTCTTGCGCTGCTCGCCGGTTACCGTGAAGCGCATGGATCAGCCCTTTTCCGCCAGCTTGACCCGGTGGATGGCCAGCACCCGCCGCAGGCCGTCGGTGAGGGTGCGCGAGGTGAGCGAGGCGCCGCTCATGGCCTGGATGGTGCCGCCCAGTCGGGTGCTGCGCTCGAGCTCGCGGCCCTCGAACTGGGCCAGCCAGCGCTCGGGGGGCTGGTATTCGGGCGGCTCCTGCCAGGCCAGGATGCGGGCCGAGCGCACGCTGCCGTCGGGGTCCAGGACCACCAGGAAGGTGGCCGGCTTGGAGCGGATGGTGCGCGTGTCGATGAAGCCGTAACCGGAAACCTCCCCCCCTTGGTAGGCCTCGTAGACCGTGAACAGGCGGCTATCCATGGGCGCGTCGGCCCGCTCCTCGACGCGCTCCGCTTCGGCCTCGGAGAAGTACAGCACCTCCTTGCTCACCCGGTCGGCCTCCGGGAAGCCCCAATCCAGGGCCTCTTCCTTGCTCATGAGCGTCTTGGCCCCGGCGACCCCGGTCACGAGCAATGCCGCGGCGAGGCCGAGCCAGAACCGGCCGGATGCGTTGGTTCCGGAAATCATGGTGTCTCCCCAAACAAGGCGCACGCCCGGGGAAGTTCCCCGGGCGTGCGATGATTACCCGTACTCTAGAGGGCGGTGCGGGTCAGAAATTGTAACCGATTCCGACCAGGTACTCCTCCTGGTTGTTGTCGGCCTCGGCATCGGCCTCGCTGCTCCAGTCCTTGTACTCGGCCTTGACCACCACGTTGGGGTGAGGCATGTAGTGCAGGCCCACCTCGGTGACGGTGCGATCCTGTGCCGGATCTTCGGTGTAGCCGGAAGGCACGTCGGAGTTGGTGTCCAGGGCACTGTAGCGGGCCCAGGGGTACAGGGACTGCTCGGGGCGGTCGGCGACGAACGGCATGATGTCGTAGCCGGCCTCCACGTACCAGCCGGTCATGGTGTCGCTCACCCCGTTTTGACCGCTGTTACCAAGGGACTGGGACAGCTTCTCATTATCGTCGATCTGGGCCTGGGCGAACATGCCGCGCAGCCACAGGCCGTGGCGCTTGTACTGGGCGCGCACCTCGTAGAGGTTCATGTGCACGTCCGGCTTGCCCAGCGAGGTGCCGTTAGTGTCGAACAGCTCCTTGTCCTGGCCCAGGTCGCCGCTGAAGACGGAGCCGCCGAGCTGCACGCCGTTCATCGGGTTCCAGTCCAGCCGGCCGATGAGCGCGATGTCGTCGGCCTCGGCCTTGGCGCCCTTCTGGCGGACGTCGCGCACGTTGGCGCCACCAATTTTGGACTTGCTCTCATCGGCTGTTCCATCTCCGTCTTGGTCAATACCAGTTTGAATCCCATCGAAGCTGTTCACCGCGTACAGCCGGTACTCCAGGGTGTCGGTCAGGTTGCCGTACAGCCCCACGCCGTTCTCGCGGC
>NZ_JAZKRM010000021.1:0-45491 GCF_036628635.1 Thiohalorhabdus sp.
TCAGCCACCGGTCAGCGTGATCGGGTAACTGTGGACAACCTCTTGTTACAGCACAGCTAGCCAGGGAGCTCGGAAGGCGCCCCGTTACTGCCGTTGCCGTTACTGAACACTTCAAACTGAACACTGAAAACTTCGCTGGCGCCCTCTCCCCAGTCCTCGACCCCCGTTTCCCTTCCGATCCCACAGCATTGACCCTTCCCGCCCCGCCGTCTAAGATTGCCCGTTTTTCCTGAAGCCCGTATCGCAACGAGGAGGGAGGCATGCGCCAGCCCCTGGTGGTCGGCAACTGGAAGATGAATGGTCGCGTCGGCGAGGCCGAGGAGCTTGCCGAGGCGATTGCCGAGGCGGAGCTGGACTGGGATCACGTCGGTGCCGGAATTTGCCCGCCCTTCCCCCTGATCGACCGGGTTGCCGGTACCGTGGGCGATTCGCCGGTGGCCTGGGGCGCCCAGAATATGCACGCCGAGGACGGTGGTGCCTTTACCGGCGAGGTTCACGGCCCCCTTCTCCGGGACCTGGGCTGCACCTACGTTATCGTCGGCCATTCCGAGCGCCGCGAGCACTTCGGTGAGACCAACCAGCAGGTGGCAGCCAAGTTCTTCGCCGCCAAGCGCAATGGCCTGGTGCCGATTGTGTGCGTGGGTGAGACCGAGGCCGAGCGCGATGCCGGCCGGGCCGAGGCCGTGGTACGGGATCAGGTCCAGGCGGTGCTTGGCGACGGCAAGGAGGATGTCTTCCGCGACGCCGTTATCGCCTATGAGCCGGTCTGGGCCATCGGTACCGGGCGCACCGCGACTCCTGAGCAGGCGCAGGAGATGCATGCCCTGATCCGGGATCTGGTCAAGGCGGGCTACCCGGTGACCGGTCAGTCCCTCAAGATTCTCTATGGCGGCTCCATGAAGGCGGCTTCCGCCCCGGAGCTGATGGCTCAGGACGATATCGACGGCGGCCTCATCGGCGGGGCTTCCCTCAAGGCCGACGAGTTCATCGGTATCCTGCGGGCCGCGGTAGCTTCTGACCTGTAGGACCTCGGGTCCCCCAATTTTTTCGACGGAGCCGGTATGGAAACGCTGTTGTGGATCCTCCACGTAATCGTAGCCGTTTCGCTGGTGGTGGTTATCCTCATGCAGCCCGGGCAGGCCGGGGGCATGGGCACCGCCTTCGGTGGTGGCGGTTCCCAGACCGTGTTCGGCAGCCAGGGCTCGTCGGGCTTTCTGGGCAAGCTGACCGCGGCTCTGGGGACCTTGTTCTTTTTGACCTCGCTGGGTCTGGCCATGCTGGCCAAGACGGGAGAGGAAAGCCTGCTGGAGGGAGGAGAGCAGCCCGCCCAGGAGCAACAGCAAGAAGTGCCCGTGGCGCCAGGCGAGGGGCCACAGGGGCCGCCCATCCCCGGCACCGGGGGCCAACAGCGCTGAAGCGAGTCAATGGCCAGGGTGCCCGGCCGCCTTAACCAGCGGTGGGCAAGCCCTGTCGGCTCCACCCAACGACCGTCTTTCCCCGAACGGGGGAGGGCGGTTTTTTGTGTTCCGGGGGCCCGTGTGAGGGGGTCCGCAAGCCCGCTGGTAAAACCCCTTGCCCGGGCCGGCAACGGCCTCCCAAGAGAGATATGGCCATTTCTTGACAGGGGGAGGGGCACCCCATAGACTCCGCTTGCCTTTTTCGGGCCGAAGGGTGCCTCGCCTTGACCCCACGGGGGTCGGGTGCCACGGTTGCCGACCACCCACAGAGCCGGGTTAAGGAAGGCCGATGCTGGAAGGATACCTGCCCATTCTCGTGTTCCTGGTGATTGCCTTGCTGGTGGGCATCATCGCCCTGGCCATCAACTACCTGGTGGCCCCTAGAAACCCTGATCCCGAGAAGCTGTCCCCCTATGAGAGCGGTTTCGAGGCCTTCGAAGACGCCCGCATGCGCTTCGATGTGCGCTACTATCTGGTAGCCATTTTGTTCATCGTCTTCGATCTCGAGATCGCCTTCTTCTTCCCTTGGGCCGTGGTGCTCGACGAGATCGGCGCCACTGGTTTTGTGGCCATGGCCATCTTCCTTGCTATCTTGGTCATCGGCTTCATCTACGAATGGAAAAAAGGAGCTCTGGAATGGGAGTAGAAGGGGCTCTGGAAAAGGGCGTTGTCACCACTACCGCCGATCAGCTCATAAACTGGACCCGGACCGGCTCCCTGTGGCCCATGACCTTTGGGCTGGCCTGTTGCGCCATCGAGATGATGCACACTGGGGCGGCCCGTTACGACATGGACCGTCTCGGCGTGGTTTTCCGGCCCAGCCCGCGCCAGTCCGACGTCATGATCATTGCCGGCACTCTGGTTAATAAGATGGCCCCCGCTCTGCGCAAGGTCTACGACCAGATGACCGAGCCGCGCTGGGTCATCTCCATGGGCAGTTGCTCCAACGGCGGCGGCTACTACCACTACAGCTATTCGGTGGTTCGGGGCAGCGATCGCATCGTGCCGGTCGATATTTACGTGGCGGGCTGTCCGCCCACCGCGGAATCCCTGCTGTACGGGATCATCCAGCTGCAGAAGAAGATCAAGCGGACCAACACCATCGCTCGTTAGTAGGGAGTCGCCATGGCGCTCACGCACGATACCATCGAAGGCTCCCTCCGTGCGAAGTTCAGCGAGGCCATTCAGGGGGTCAGCGAGTACCTCGGCGAGTTCACCGTGGAGGTGCCCCCGGAAGCGATCAACGAGGTCTGCCGGTTCCTCCGGGACGATCCCGACTTCGCCTTCGACCAGCTCATCGATGTCTGCGGTGTGGATTACCTGGCGTACAAGGACTATCCCGCCGAGGCGCCCCGGTTCGCCGCCGTCTACCACCTGCTGTCGCTGAGCCACAACCACCGTCTTCGGCTGAAGGCCTTCGTCGGTGAGGAACGCCCCGTGGTGCCGTCGGTTGTGGACGTCTGGGCTTCGGCCAACTGGTTCGAGCGCGAGGCCTTCGACATGTTCGGCATCATCTTTGAGGGCCATCCGGACCTGCGGCGGATCCTCTCCGACTACGGCTTCGCCGGCCATGCCTTCCGCAAGGACTTCCCGCTCGAGGGCCACGTGGAGATGCGCTACGACCCCGACCGGGGTCGGGTGGTCTACCAGCCGGTGACCATCACCGAACGCAACCTGGTGCCGCGCACGCACTGGCAGGAGGCGGACGAAGATGGCTGAGATCCGCAACTACACCCTCAACTTCGGTCCCCAGCATCCGGCGGCCCACGGTGTTCTGCGCCTGGTGCTGGAGCTCGACGGCGAGGTGGTGGAGCGTGCCGATCCCCACGTGGGACTGCTGCATCGCGGCACGGAGAAGCTCGCCGAGCACAAGACCTACATGCAGGCGCTGCCCTACATGGACCGGCTGGACTACGTCTCCATCCTGTCCAACGAGCACGCCTTCTGCCGGGCGGTGGAGGCCCTGCGCGGCATCGAGGTGCCCGAACGGGCTCAGTACATCCGCGTGATGTTCGACGAGATCACCCGCATCCTTAACCATTTGATGTGGCTTGGCGCCCACGCCATGGATATCGGCGCCATGACCATGTTCCTCTACACCTTCCGCGACCGCGAGATCCTCATGGACGCCTATGAGGCCGCAAGCGGGGCGCGGCTGCACGCCAACTACTACCGGCCGGGCGGGGTGAACCGGGACCTGCCCGGCGCCATGCCCAAATACAAGCCCTCCAAGTGGCACTCGGAGAAGGACGTCGAGGCGATGAACGCCTGGCGGCAGGGCTCGCTGCTGGATTTCATCGACGCCTTCGTCGATTACTTCCCGGATCGCATCGATGAATTCGAGACCCTCCTGACCGACAACCGCATCTGGAAGCAGCGAACCGTCGGTGTCGGTGTGGTCTCGCCGGAGCGCGCCAAGCAGCTGGGCTTCACCGGCCCCATGCTGCGCGGCTCGGGAGTGGAGTGGGACCTGCGCAAGAAGCAGCCCTATGCCGTCTACGACCGGCTGGACTTCCGCGTTCCCGTGGGCACAACCGGCGATTCCTACGACCGCTACCTGGTGCGGATTGAGGAAATGCGCGAGTCCGTCAAGCTCATCAAGCAGTGCGCGGACTGGCTGCGCAATAACCCCGGGCAGGTTCGGACCGGCGACTACAAGGTATCGCCGCCGCCGCGGGCGGAGATGAAGACCTCCATGGAGGCCCTGATCCATCACTTCAAGCTTTTCACCGAGGGCTTCCATATCCCGCCTGGCGAGACCTATCAGGTGGTGGAGCACCCCAAGGGCGAGTTCGGCATTTACATGGTTTCGGACGGGGCCAACAAGCCCTACCGCATGAAGATACGGGCCGCCGGCTTCCCCCATCTCGCCGCCATGGACGAGATGGCCAAGGGCCACATGTTGGCGGACGTGGTTACCATTCTGGGCAGCCAGGACATCGTGTTCGGCGAGATCGACAGGTAAGGCCATGCAGTCCCCCGAAAACCAGATAATCCCCCGGCAGCTGCCCGAAAGCGTCACCGCCAAGATCGACGAAGCTCGGCGCAATTACCCGGCCGAGGAGAATCGGGCCCCGCTGATCTGGGCCCTGCATGCTGCCCAGGACGAGTTCGGCTGGCTCGACGAGTCGACGCTCGAGGGCATCGCCGCCTATCTCGAATTGGAGCCCATCAAGGTCTACGAGGCCGCGACTTTTTACGATATGTTCAACCGCTCGCCGGTTGGCACCTACAACGTCAAGGTGTGCACTAACATCTCGTGCTGGCTGTGTGACTCCGACAGTGTCGTGGAGCATCTGCGGGCCAAGCTTGGTATCGATTTCGGCGAAACCACCGAGAACGGTCGGTTCAGCATGACCGAGGTGGAATGCTTGGGCGCCTGCGGCGGCGCCCCGGTGATCTGGATCGGCAAGACCTACTACGAGGACATCACCCCCGAGCGGGTGGACGAGATCCTGGACGAACTGGAATAGCGGACGGTGTAGGAGCGGCTATCAGCCGCGATCGCCGTCTGGCAAAACAGGCTCGCGGCTGATAGCCGCTCCTACAGGGCTTCTTTTACGGGAACGACCATGCCTGACTACCCCAACGACTATGAGCTGGTGACCCTCGCGGGGACCGAGCGCGAGGACTCCCATACCCTTCAAGCCTACCTCGACCGCGGCGGCTATAGCGCGGCCAAGAAGGTCCTCAGCGAGGGCTTGACCCGTGACGATGTCATCAGCGAAATCAAGAAAGCCGGCCTGCGCGGCCGCGGCGGTGCCGGGTTCCCCACCGGTCTCAAGTGGTCCTTCATGCCCCCCGCCGACGGCAACCAGCCCAAATACTTGGCCTGCAACGCCGACGAGGCCGAGCCCGGCACCTTCAAGGACCGGGACATCATGCGCCACAACCCCCATCAGCTGGTCGAGGGCATGATCATCGGCGGCTACGCGATCGACGCCACCGTGGGCTATGTCTACATCCGCGGCGAATTCTGGGAGCCTTACGCCCGGGTTCAGGCCGCTATCGAGGCGGCCTACGAAGCCGGCTACCTGGGTCCCAACCTGTTCGGCTCCGGGGTGGATTTCGACCTGCATACCCATCGCGGCGGCGGCGCCTACATCGCCGGCGAGGAAACGGCCATGCTCGAGTCCATCGAGGGCAAGAAGGCCATGCCCCGGTTCAAGCCGCCGTTCCCGGCCAACTACGGCATCTTCGGTCGGCCCACCACCGTGAATAACGTCGAGACCCTGGCCTCGGTGCCACCCATCATCAATAACGGCGGGGACTGGTTCCTGGGGGTGGGCACTCCCGAGTCCGGTGGCACCAAGATCTATTCCGTCTCCGGCCATGTGGAGCGCCCTGGCAACTACGAAGTCCCCTTGGGTACGCCGTTTTCCGAGCTTCTCGAGCTCGCCGGCGGGGTGCGCAATGGCAACGGCCTCAAGGCGGTGATCCCCGGTGGGCCATCAGTGCCCATGGTGCCCGGCGAAGTGATCATGGACGCCAACATGGACTACGAGTCCCTGGCCCAGGCCGGGACAATGCTCGGCGCCGGCTCGGTGATCATCATGGACGAGCACACCTGCATCGTCCGGGCGGTCGAGCGCATCGCCAAATTCTTCCACCACGAGTCCTGCGGCCAATGCACCCCCTGCCGGGAAGGGTCGGGGTGGCTGCACCGGGTGGTGCACCGCATCGAGCACGGCCAGGGTCGGATGGAGGATCTGGATACCCTCCTGGAGGTGGGCTCCCGGATCGAGGGCCGCACCATCTGTGCCTTCGGTGACGCCGAGGTGGCGCCGGTGCAGAGCTCCATTCAGCACTTCCGGGACGAGTTCGATTACCACATCAATCACAAGCGCTGCATGGTGGGCGCCGGCGCCCGGGCGAGCATGGCCCAGGCGGGTTAGGCGGCCACCGACGCCGGGTCCCGGCCCGCCGCGCCGCGGGCCCGAGAGGTCATCGGCAACGGCACGGCCTCACCGAGAAGGGTAGCCTCAATGGCCGAGATCTACATAAACGGCGAGTCGTATAACGTCGACGACGGGCAGATGATCATCGAGGTCACCGACCAGCTCGGCATCGATGTGCCCCGCTTCTGCTACCACCGCAAGCTGTCGGTGGCCGCCAACTGTCGGATGTGCCTGGTGGAGGTGGAGAAGATGCGCAAGCCGGTTCCGGCCTGCGCCACCCCCGTCTCCGACGGCATGCACGTCCATACCCATTCGGATACGGCCGTGGACGGTCGGCGGGGCATCATGGAGTTCCTGCTGATCAACCACCCCCTGGATTGCCCGATTTGCGACCAGGGCGGCGAGTGCGATCTGCAGGATCTGGCCATGGCCCACGGCTCCAGCCATTCTCGCTATCTTGAGGACAAGCGCTCGGTGGAGGACGCCAACATCGGGCCGCTGATCGAGACGGAGATGACCCGGTGCATCCACTGCACCCGGTGCGTGCGCTTCGGCGAGGAGGTGGGCGGTATGATGGAGCTCGGCGCTACCTTCCGCGGCGAGGAGATGGAGATCGGCACCTATGTCGGACGCACCGTGGAGTCGGAGTTATCCGGCAACATGATCGATCTGTGCCCCGTGGGCGCCTTGACCTCCAAGCCCTACCGCTACAAGGCCCGGGTGTGGGAGATGCGGCGCCACGACAGCGTTTGTCCCCACTGCTCCGTGGGCTGCAATCTGGAGATCGAGGAAGTCCAGGGCGAGGTCAAGCGTACTCTGCCGGTGACCAACGAGGCGATCAACGAGGAGTGGTTGTGCGACAAGGGCCGCTACTCCTACGAGGCAGTCCACCATAACCGGGTGGAGCGTCCCCATATCTTCCGCGGCGGCCAATGGCAGGCGGTGAGCTGGGAGGCCGCCTTCGACGTCGCCCTCAACGGGCTGCGCTCGGTGGGCAAGGACCTGGCCGGGGTGGTTGCGCCTACCGCTACCCTGGAGGAGCAGTGGCTCACTCAGCATCTGGTTCGCGGCCTCGGCGGCACGGATGTGGATCACCGTCTGGGCCTGGCTGATTCCGATTTCGACGCGCACATCGAGGACGCCACGCCGTTGCTCGGCCAGCCCCTGGCGGAGCTCGAGGATCTCGACGCCGCCATTGTCATTGGCGGCAATCCGCGCAAGGATCAGCCCCTGGCCAACCATCGCCTGCGCAAGGCCGTTCGCAAGGGTGCCCAGGTCTCCGCCCTGAACCCCGCGGCCTATCCCAAGAATTTTCGCTACTATCACGACCTGATCCACGGCCCGGGCCAGGATGCCCCGGCCGTGGCCGCGCTTGCCGCGGAGGTGGCTGGGGCCGCCGGTTCCGAGGTTCCGGCCAACGTGGCGGGTGTCGATGCTGCCAGCGCGGGCCTGACTGCGGCGGTGGTCCAGGCAGTGGCCCAGGCCCTGGCCCGGGGCGAACGGGTGGCCGTGCTGGTGGGCACCCAGGCGCAGGAGCACCCTCAGGCCGCCGAGCTAATCGGGTTGGCCCACCAGGTTGCCGCCTTGGCCGGCGCCCGTTTCGGCTATCTCGCCGCCTACGGCAACAGCGTCGGCGGCTGGGCCATGGGGGCGGTGCCCCACCGCGGCCCAGGGGGCGACCGGGTCGCCAGGGGCCAGCCGGCGAGCGCCTTCCTGGGCGAGGGGGGCCGGGCCGGCTACGTGGTGGTGGGCGCCGATCCGCTGGTGGAAGGCGCCGACCCCGTTGCGGCGCGCCATGCCTTCGAGAAGGCTGCCTGCCGCGTGGTGGTCACCACTCACTGGTCGCAGACGGCCGAAGAGGCGGACGTGGTTCTGCCCATGGCGGCTTATCCCGAGAACGAGGGCAGCCTCCTCTCCGGTGAGGGTCGGCTGCAGGGAATCCATCCGGCGGCCGAGCCCGTGGGCGAGGCTCGCCCGGCCTGGAAAATCCTGCGCGTGCTGGGCCATAGTCTGGGGGTGCCCGGCAGCGAGTTCGTGGAAGTGGCGGAGATCCGGCAGCAGGCGGAGACCGCCATAGCCCGGGCCGGCCTAACCTCCGGCGGTGCCCCCGCCGATCCGAGGGTGACTCCGGAGCCGGCTTCCAGCGCCGGGGAGGGCCTGGTGCGGTTGCCGGCGCGGCATATCTATCACGACGATCTTTTCGTTCGCAACGCACCGTCGCTGCAGGAGCAGTTTGGAGGCATGGTGGCCACCATGCACCCCGACACGGCGGCCGATCTGGGCCTGCGGGAGTTCACCGAGGTCCGTTTCGAGGGGGTCCACGGGGGCGCCGAGTGGCTTCCCGTGCACTTGGATTCGGCGGTGCCCGAGGGAGCCGTCTGGATCCCGCAGGGCGAGGATAGTGCCGATCTCGGTCCTGCCTTCGGCCGCCTGCGGGTGGGCGATGTGGCCGCCGCTCGTCCGGTCGAGCCGGCCGCCGTTCAATCAGCAAAGGGGTAACGGATGACCTGGGCCTCCTGGGGTTTTACCTACGTCCTGCCGGTGGCGTGGATCCTGCTCCACATCGTGGCCGTCGTGGCGCCATTGATGCTGGCGGTGGCCTATTTGACCTTCGTCGAGCGCAAGGTCATCGGCTACATGCAGATGCGGGTGGGGCCCAACCGGGTCGGGCCCCGGGGCTGGCTGCAGCCCATCGCGGACGGACTCAAGCTGCTTTTCAAGGAGTCCATCCTTCCGGCCCAGGCCAGCAAGGGCGTCTACATCATCGCGCCGCTGCTTTCCATCGGCCCCGCGCTGCTGGCTTGGGCGGTGATACCCTTCGGGCCCACCTATCAGACCCCCTTTGGGGAGGTCACCCCCGTGATCGCCGAAATCGACGTCAGCCTGCTGTTCTTGCTGGCAGTGACCTCGGTGGGCATCTACGGCGTGATCATGGCGGGCTGGGCGGCCAACTCCAAGTACTCCATCATCGGCGCCATGCGCGCCGGGGCACAGATGATCTCCTACGAGATCGCCATGGGCTTCGCCCTGATCGGCGTCATCATGGCTGCCAACAGCCTTAACATCAGCGAGATCGTCCAGGCCCAGGCTGGCGGCTTCTGGCAGTGGTACTGGCTGCCTCTGTTGCCCCTGTTCGTGGTCTTCTTCATCTCGGGGGTGGCCGAGACCAACCGGCTGCCCTTCGACGTAGCCGAGGGCGAGTCGGAGATCGTGGCCGGCTTCCATGTGGAATACGCCGGCATGACCTTCGCCCTGTTCTTCCTGGCCGAATACGCCAACATGATCCTGGTTTCCATCCTGACCGCCCTGCTGTTTCTGGGCGGCTGGCATTCGCCGCTGCCGGTGGTGCCGTTCACCTGGATCCCGGGACCGTTGTGGCTGTTGCTGAAGGCGGCGTTGTTTCTGTTCTTTTTCCTGTGGCTCCGGGCGACCTTCCCCCGCTTCCGCTATGACCAGATCATGCGCCTGGGCTGGAAGGTGTTCATCCCGGTTACCTTGGTATGGATCGCAGTGGTCGGCGTGGCCAATCTGACCCCGCTGCGCCCGCTGTTCCACTAATAAAACAAGGCGATTAAAAACGTCGAGAGGACCGCTGCTGAGTTTCGCCGATGTGGGAAACAAAGCGGGGGTGCGAAGCGGACAAGGCCGACTGCTAGGCGCACACCGCGCAGCGACCGCCGCTCAGTTTCGCCGATTTAAGCGGCTAGGCGGGGGCGCCGAAGGCGGACACTGAGGCATACCTTGAGGTAGGCGAAGGAGCGAGCAGTGCGTAACGCAGCAGGCGGCCTCCGCAACAGTTTTTCATCGGCTTGGATCGCGGAGAGATAACCATGGCGGGTCCGAGAGTTTTCCAGACCTGGCTTTTGACGGAACTTTGGCGCGGCCTTATGCTCACCGGCCGTCATCTGTTTAAGCGCAAGGTCACGGTCCAGTATCCGGACGAATACACGCCTATGTCGCCCCGCTTCCGCGGGCTTCATGCGCTTCGCCGGTATCCCAACGGCGAGGAGCGCTGCATTGCCTGCAAGCTGTGCGAGGCGGTTTGCCCGGCCCTGGCCATCACCATCGAGAGCGAGGAGCGGGACGACGGCACCCGCCGCACCACCCGCTACGAGATCGACCTGACCAAGTGCATCTATTGCGGTTTGTGCGAGGAGTCCTGCCCGGTGGACTCCATCGTTGAAACCCATATTTTCGAGTTCCACGGCGAGGAGCGCGGTGACCTGATCTACGGCAAGGAAAAGCTCCTGGCCATCGGGGACCGCTACGAGGCCGAGATCGCCGAGGCCCGTCGCCAGGACGCGCCGTACCGTTGACGCCATGATCCGGGGGTGCCTGCCGCCCCGTCGGGCGTCCGGCGGGGTCGGGGCGGCTTTGTGCGCGTGCGCTGCCGGCGACCGCGTTCCCACTCCGCAAGCGAGGAAAGACAGCGCCCATGACTGTCGTCGAGGCCATCTTCTATCTGTTCGCTACCATCCTGGTGGCGTCTGCCTTCATGGTGATCTCTGCCCGCAACCCGGTGCACTCGGTGCTGTTTCTGGTGCTGGCGTTCTTCAACGGTGCCGGTCTGTTTATCCTTGCCGGGGCGGAGTTTTTGGGATTCACCCTGATTCTGGTCTATGTCGGCGCGGTCATGGTCCTATTTTTGTTCGTGCTCATGATGCTCGACATCAATTTGCAGCGCATGCGCGAGGGCATCCTGACCTACCTACCCCTGGGCGCGGTGATCGCCTTCATCCTGGTGGTGGAGATGGCCATGGCCCTGTCCGCTGGTGCCGAGGGACCCGTGGCCGCCAGCGGCGACGCCCTCGGCAGCTCCGAAGCGGGCAACACCACGCTGCTGGGTCGGGTCCTTTACGATCAGTATCTGCTGCCTTTCGAGGTGGCGGCCCTGGTTCTCTTGGTGGCCCTGGTGGCGGCCATCGCCTTGACCCTGCGCCAACGCCCTGACGCCAAAAAGCAGGCACCCGGTCATCAGGTCCGCGCCCGTCGTGAGGAGCGGGTGCGGCTGGTGGATATGCCCACTGAAAAACGGCAGACCCCGACCGGCGATTCGGCCGGAGCAGAGGAGGAGTAGCGCCCGTGATCCCGCTAGCCAACTATCTGGTGCTGGGAGCGATCCTTTTTTCCATCGGCGTGATGGGGATCTTCCTCAATCGCAAAAACGTAATCACTATCCTGATGGCCATCGAGCTCATCCTGCTGGCAGTGAACATCAATTTCGTGGCCTTCAGCCAGCACTGGAACAACCTGTCGGGCCAGGTGTTCGTGTTCTTCATCCTGACCGTGGCCGCCGCCGAGGCGGCTGTGGGCTTGGCTATTCTGGTCCTATACTTCCGGAACCGGCATTCCATCGACGTCGACGACATCAATAGCCTTAGCGGCTAGGTGGCCGGGCGCCGACCGGTGGTACGGCCATTGATCCGGGGCGGCTGCCCGGGAGCGCCCAAAAGGGGCCCCGCCGAAGGGGCAGGGCGACCGACCAACCATTCGTAAGGGGAAGCGGCAACATGGAGACGGTGTATCTGCTGATCCCGCTGGCCTCGCTACTCGGGGCCATCCTGGCCGGGACTACGGCCCTAAGCCAGCGCGAGATCGGCCACCGCTGGGCAATCCCCGGTGTGGCCCTGTCCTTCGCCCTGTCGGTGGTGGTGCTTCTCGACGTCATGGGCGGCAACACCTTCAACGGGACCGTCTATACCTGGCTCACCAGCGGCGAGCTGACCCTGTCGGTGGGCTTGCTCATCGATCCCCTGACCGCCCTGATGATGACCGTGGTGACCTTCGTGTCGCTGCTGGTGCACGTCTACACCATCGGCTACATGCACGATGATCCGGGCTACAACCGCTTCTTCGCCTACATCGCCCTGTTCACCTTCTTCATGCTCATGCTGGTCATGGGCAACAACTTCCTGGTGCTGTTCTTCGGCTGGGAGGGCGTGGGCCTGGTTTCCTATCTGCTGATCGGCTTCTGGTACCGTCGGCCCACCGCCATCGCCGCCAACCTCAAGGCCTTTCTGGTCAACCGCGTCGGGGACTTCGGCTTCCTCCTGGGGATCGCCGCCATCTACGCCGCCCTCGGCACCCTCCAGTACGACGCCGTGTTCGAGCGGGCGGGCGAGCTCGCTGGGGCCAATCTGACCCTCGTCCCGGGGTGGGAGTGGTCGCTGGCCTCCTTCGTCGCCATCGCCCTGTTCATCGGCGCCATGGGCAAGTCCGCCCAGGTGCCGCTGCACGTCTGGCTGCCCGACTCCATGGAAGGCCCCACGCCCATCTCGGCCCTGATCCACGCCGCCACCATGGTGACCGCCGGCGTGTTCATGCTGGCCCGGCTGTCGCCCATCTTCGAGCAGAGCGAGACCGCCCTGGCGGTGGTGCTGATCATCGGTGCGGTAACGGCGCTGTTCATGGCCCTGATCGGGCTGGTGCAGAACGACATCAAGCGGGTGATCGCCTACTCCACCCTGAGCCAGCTGGGCTACATGGTGGTCGCCATGGGCGTTTCCGCCTACGCGGCCGGCATCTTCCACCTGATGACCCACGCGTTCTTCAAGGCCCTGCTGTTCCTCGGCGCGGGCTCGGCCATCCACGCCATGCTCGACGAGCAGGACATGCGCAAGATGGGCGGGCTGCGCAAGTACATGCCGGTGACCCACTGGACCTTCCTGATCGGCGCCCTGGCGCTATCCGGCATCTGGCCCTTCGCCGGCTATTACTCCAAGGACACCATCATCGAGGCCACGGCCCTGTCCCACATCCCCGGGGCCGAGTTCGCCCACTGGGCGGTGCTGATCGGCGTGGTAATCACGGCGCTGTATACCTTCCGCATGTACTTCCTGACCTTCCAGGGCGAGGAGCGCATGGATGAGCACACCCGTCACCACCTCCACGAATCGCCCAAGGTGGTGACCCTTCCGCTCATCCTGCTGGCCATCCCCTCGGTATTCGCCGGTTACGTGTGGCTGAATCCGGTGGTCTTCTCCGACTTCTTCGGCCCGGCCCTGGAAGTCACCCATGGCCACGACGTTTTGGAGGAGCTGGCCCACCACCACGCCGGCTGGGCCAAGTATGTGCCGCTTGTGCTGGCATTGGCCGGCATCGCCGCCGCCTACTACCTGTACATGGTGCGCCGGGATCTGCCCGAAAAGATCGCCGCCGCAAGCGGACCCATCTACCCGATCCTGGTCAACAAGTACGGCTTCGACGCCCTCTACGATCGGGTCTTCGCCGACGGCGGCATCGGTCTAGGCGGCATCCTGTGGCAGCGGGGCGATGTGGCCGCCATCGACGGTGCCGCGGTCAACGGTACCGCCGCCCGTATTCGGCGGCTGGCTGGGCGCATGCGCGGGCTTCAGAGCGGCTACATCTACCATTACGCGTTTTCCATGTTGATTGGGGTGTTCGTCCTGGTCAGCTGGTACCTGCTCAACTAAGTGCCCTGGCTCCGGCAAGCATCGCCTTTCTGGGAGTTGGAATGGCGGGCGCCGCAAGGAACCGGGGCCAGGCGGGCTCCCTGCCCGTCAAGGTCCGGTGGTGCCGCACCGTCCGCCATTCCGGCTGGTGGCCCCTGGGCAGCGCCTACGCCGGCCCGGCGCTGCCTTGCGCCTTCTCGGCGGGCAGCCAGCCCGCCTTGGTCGGGGCGCCTTGCTCCGAACCGGCGTAGACAGCTCAGAAATGCCATGCATGCCTGAGCCAGGACACTAATGGACGCTTCGGGAGAAAACTCGTGGAACAGCTTCCCTTGCTGAGTCTGTCTATCTGGCTGCCCATCCTGGGCGGGGTGCTGGTCCTGGCGCTGGGCCCGGGCCGTGACGACATGGCCCGCTGGCTGGCGCTGGTGGTCTCCGGGGCCGTATTCGTGGTTACCTGCCTGCTCCTGGTCGGCTTCGATACCGGCACCGCCGGTATCCAGTTCGGGGAGAGCCGGCCCTGGATCACGTCCCTCGATATCCACTACAAGCTCGGCGTGGACGGCATCTCCGTCCTGCTGGTCTTGCTCACCTCGCTGTCCACAGTGGTAGCGGTGGCCGCGTCCTGGGAGGCCATCCAGACCCGGGTGCCCATGTACATGGCGGCCTTCCTGATCATGGAAGGGTTCATGATCGGCGTCTTCTCGGCCCTGGACGCCGTGCTGTTCTACGTGTTCTGGGAGGCCATGCTCATCCCCATGTTCCTGATCATCGGGATCTGGGGCGGGACCAACCGCATCTACGCCACCATCAAGTTCTTCCTTTACACCTTCTTCGGCTCGGTGCTGATGCTGGTGGCCCTGGTCTACCTCTATACCCAGGCCGGCACCTTCGACATCCTCGAGCTCCACGACGTGCAGCTGTCGCTGGGCGAGCAGGTTTGGATCTTCTTGGCCTTCCTCATCGCCTTCGCGGTCAAGGTGCCCATGTGGCCGGTCCACACCTGGCTGCCCGACGCCCACGTGGAGGCGCCCACCGCCGGCTCGGTGATCCTGGCGGCGATCATGCTCAAGATGGGCGGCTACGGCTTCGTCCGCTTCTCCCTACCCATCACCCCGGACGCCAGCCACGAGCTGGCCTGGCTGGTCATTGCCCTTTCCCTGATCGCGGTGGTCTACATCGGCCTGGTGGCGCTGGTCCAGGAGGACATGAAAAAGCTTATCGCCTACTCTTCCATCGCCCACATGGGCTTCGTGACCTTGGGCTACTTCATGTTCAATCCTCAGGGCATCGCTGGCGGCCTGATCCAGATGATCTCCCACGGCTTCGTCTCCGCCGCCCTGTTTTTGTGCGTGGGGGTCATGTACGACCGGCTACACACCCGGCTCATCAGCGATTACGGCGGGGTGGTTAACGTCATGCCGGTGTTCGCCGCCCTGTTTATGCTGTTCGGCATGGCCAACGCCGGCCTCCCCGGCACCTCCGGTTTCGTCGGCGAGTTCATGGTCATCCTCGGTGCTTTCAAGGTGGAGCCCTGGTTCGGTGTCATTGCGGCCACGACGCTGGTGCTGGGGGCCGCCTACACCCTATGGCTGTACAAGCGGGTGATCTTCGGCCGCATCACCTCGGAGCATGTGGCCAACGATATGCCGCCCATGAGCCGGCGGGAGAAGTGGGTGTTCGCGCCCCTCGCCGCGCTGGTCCTGATAATGGGGATCTGGCCGGCGCCCTTTTTGGAGATCATGGACAGCTCGGTGTTGAATCTGGTCGAGCAGGTCAATCAGAGCAAGCTCTAGAGGATACGACCCATGGCGTTCGGAGTTCCCCAACTGCTGGCCATCCTCCCGGAGCTGTTCGTGGTGGGCATGGCCATGGCGATCTTGGTCCTGGATCTCTATCTCAGGCCGTCCCAGCGCGGGATAACCTACACTCTCACCATCCTGACCCTGCTAGGCGGAGCCGCCCTGGCTGCCTATCTGATCCCGGCTCAGTCCCAGACTATCCTGTACCAGCACTTCATCCACGATCGCCTGAGCGCGGTGCTCAAGGTGGTGCTGCTGGGCATGACCGCGGTGGCCGTGGTCTACGCCCGGCGGTCGTTGCAGCGGCTGGCCATGTTCCGGGGCGAGCTGTTCATCCTGGTGCTGCTGGCCACTGCCGGCATGATGCTGATGGCCTCGGCCGGTACCCTGATCATGGCCTACTTGGGCTTGGAGCTGATGTCGCTGTCGCTGTATACCATGATCGCCATGGACCGGGACTCGGTGCCGGCCACCGAGGGCGGGCTCAAGTATTTCATCCTGGGCTCCCTGGCCTCCGGCATCTTCCTCTACGGCCTGTCCCTGCTATTCGGCGCCAGCGGCAGCCTGGAGCTGGCGGTGATCGCCGAGCACGCCGCCACCGAGGGCGTCGACGATCCCCTGCTGGTCATGGGAACGGTGTTCGTCGCCATCGGCCTGGCCTTCAAGCTGGGGGCGGTGCCCTTCCACATGTGGGTGCCCGATGTCTACCATGGCTCGCCCAATCCGGTGACCATCATTCTGGCCTCTACCGCCAAGCTGGCGGCCTTTGCCCTGCTCATGCGGCTGATGGTGGACGGCCTGGGGGCCATGGCGCCCCAGTGGCAGGAGATTGCCGCCGGCCTGGCGGTGCTGTCGCTGATCGTGGGCAACGTGGTGGCCATGGCCCAGACCGACATCAAGCGCTTGCTGGCCTACTCGGCCATCGCCCACGTGGGCTTTCTGCTCATCGGCATGGCCGCAGCCCCGGCGGCAAGTGACGGCTACATGGCGCCGGTGCTGTACATGATCATGTACACCCTCATGGGGGCCGCCGGCTTTGGCCTGATCGCCATCATGCACAAGCGCGGTGCCGCCGGCGAGCGCATCGACGATTACGCCGGGCTGTCCCAGACCCACCCCTGGATGGCGTTCATGATGTTGATCCTGATGTTCGCCATGGCCGGCGTTCCCCCCACCGGCGGTTTCATGGCCAAGCTCTACATCTTCCAGGCGGCGGTGCAGGCGGACATGATCGGGTTGGCGGTGTTCGGCGTGGTCATGGCGGTGGTGGGCGCCTTCTACTATCTGCGCGTGGTCAAGACCATGTACTTCGACGCCCCGGAGGCCGCCATGACCCCCGACCGGGACGGCCTGGCCCGGGGTGTTCTGTCGGTGAACGCCCTGGCCGTTTTGGCCCTGGGCATCATGCCCGGGCCTCTGGTCGATCTTTGCCTCTACGCCGTGCAGGGGCTGTAGCCCCGGAGCCCTCTTCTGCGACCTGAAAGGGCCCCGGGCGACACCCCCCCGGGGCCCTTTGCGTGCGTGAGTGGCGGCAGTCGGTCCTGCGGCGATCCGGCTAGGGTGGTGAAGGCTCCAGGATCCGCCGCAGCAGCCAGGTCACCGCAACTGCCCCAAGCGCCAGAGTGCCCAGGGTGGCGCCGGCGTAGATGCCTGGGACGCCAGCGATGAGGCCGCCCGCGTAGGCCGGCGGCAGGTAGAAAATGAACAGCCGCAACAGCCCCAGGGCGAGGGCGTGATAGGGGCGGTGAAGGGCATTCAGGGTCGCCGAGCTGGCGATGAGCGCCGCCTGGAAGCCGTACCCCGCCGGACGGATCCACAGGAAAAGGACCAGGGCTGCGGCCACCGCCGGGTCGTCGGTGAACAGGGCCGCGATCCAGGGGGCGGGCAGGGCGAGCAGGGCGTAGACGGCCAGCTCCCAAGCCACCAGGAAGCCAACGCCCCCGCGGTAGGCGGTGGTTACCCGGTCCATGCGCCCGGCCCCGAAGTTCTGGCTAACGAACGGCGCCAGGGCCCCAGCGAAGGCCAGTGCCACCACCAGGGCGAAGGCCTCGATGCGGATACCCACGCCGAAGCCCGCCACGGCCGCGGCGCCGTGGCGGGCCACCAAGGCGGTCAGGACGCCGTTGGCGATGGGCGGCATGACGTTGGAGCCGGCCGCCGGCAGGCTGATGCGTAGGTGGGCCCGCCAGGACGCCATTAATTCTCCCAGACGGGGCCGGTACCAGGCCACCAGCCGGCGACGTACGGCTAGCCAATACTGATTGACCGCGAGCACCACCACCCAGGAGGCCACCGAGGCGAGGGCCGCCCCCTGCAGCCCGAAGCCGGGGACCGGCCCCCAGCCGAAGATCAGCAGGGGATCCAGGCCCCCGTTGATCAGCCCGCCGAGGGCCATGATCAGGCTCGGTGTCAGGGTGTCACCGCTGGCTCGCAGGGCGCTGTTACCCACCATGGTAACCACCAGGAGCGGTACCCCGGCCAGCCACGGCCCCATGTAGGCCCGAATCAAGGGCCGCAGGTCCGATTCGGCGCCGAGGAGGGCGAATAGCGGGTCCATGACCGCTGCAGCCAGGGCGGCCAGGGCGGTCATGGCCACCAGCGCCAGCAGCACGCTGTCCGCCACCTGGCGCCGTGCCCGGTCGGCCTCCTCGGCCCCCAGGGTGCGGCCCACGATGGCCGAGGTCCCCACCGCCAGGCCCATGGCCAGGTGGGTCAGGCCCAGGGTGACCGGGAAGGTGAAGCCAACTGCGGCAAGGGGTGCCGTCCCCAGCAGCCCGATGAAGAAGGTGTCCACCAGGGTGAAGGTCACCACCGCCGCGATGCCCAGGACCATGGGCACCGTCATGCGGCGCAGGGTGGGCCCGATGGGCCCTTCCACCAGACGGGGGCCCGTGCCGGTCACGGCTCCTTTTCCTTGCCCCGGGAGCGCCGCAGGGACTGCTCGCCGAACACCGCCTCAAGGCGAAACAGTACACCGTATTCGGGGCCGTAACGGTCCGCCTCGGGCCAACGCAGTCGGGGCCGGACCTCGGCGAACAGCCAGTGCTGGTAGATCCGCTGGCGGTAGCGGATACGGGCGTAATACTGCCGGACCCCCCAGGCGGGCTGGTCACTAGCGCTCACGCCCAGCTGATAGGCCAGGCGGCGCCGTGGGCTCAGGGTCTGGAAGAGGGTGAGGCTGTGCTGGAAGGTCTCCACATCGGGTTGGCGGTCCCACCCGTAGCCGGAGCGTATCCGGAATAGAAGGTTGCCGGTCAGGCGGCGGTCGAAGTTCAAGTCGGCGCGGAAGCGCAGCCCCTGCTGGTAGAAGTAGGCCAGGTTGGTGGCGAATCTGGAGTCCCACTTGGCGTACTGCTCCCGCCGAATGACCCTCAGGCGGGTGAAGGGGTTCAGGGGCAGCCCGCCCCGGATGCCCAGGGCCGGGCGGATCTTCCACCGTACATCCCGGCCAGCCTCCAACCAGCCCTCGATGGCCACCGCCAGACCGTCGTCATCCTTCTCGGCTTCTTCCCCGGGCGTCTCCTGGGCGGCATCGGAAGTATCCGTCGCTTCGGTTCCTTGGATGGCCTGTTCAGGAGAGCTCTCCACCAGCAGCTGGAACCGCTCCTCCGTCCCGGGCAGGTCAAGGCGGGCGTCTAGGTCCAATTCGTGGCCGTCTCCCTGGCCTTCGATCCAGCTGCCGTCGTAGGTCAGCTTGATGTGGGAACCAGTGGCCTCCTCCAGGGCCTCCGGGGTAGCGAAGAAGGAATCCAGTCTTTTTGCCGTGCCCTCGATGCCCCGGGAGACGCCGCCGTGAGTGACGTCCAGGGTGCGCTTGTACCAGGGCCGGGGAACTTTCCCCCCTGCGGTCGGCTCCCCAGATCTGGGGTCCTCCGGCTCCGAGGACGCCTCCGGGGCGGGCTCATCCTGGGATTGCTTCGCCTCCCCGGCCTTGGAGCTTGCCGGGGGCGGCACCAGCAGTCCGGGTATCACGGCCAGCGCCGCCAGAGCCCGGGTCAGCGGTAGGCCGGAAAGGGGGGAGGGCGGGCCGATGGACGCATTCCTCCGGTCGCTCGTCGGGTTTACCCTTCGGGAGGGTAAGGGATCACTACCTTGGTCCCAAGCGTGCCTTTAAATTGACCGCCTCATGCGGCGGTGATAGCCTTTTTTACCCGCCCAGCCCCGAGTTGAGGCCGGAGCCTATTCTGGGGCTTCCTTCCCGGGCTTCCCCCTGGTGTCAACCTGCCCCGGGCACTGGCAGCCCGTTGCCAAGGCGCCCGGTGGACGAGCGGATTTAGAACCGGTTTAATCGGGGCCCATCCCGGGTGCTCTCCGGTCGCCGGGACGTCCCCGGGCCTTCGTTCGCCAACCAACCAGGAGAGGTCGCGGTGCCATCCGTTACCCTGCCCGACGGATCACGCAAGCATTACGAACAGCCCGTGACCGTCGGTGATATCGCCGCCGACATCGGTTCCGGCCTGGCCAAGAATGCCGTCGCCGGCAAGGTGGACGGTCAGGTCGTCGACCTTTCGCATACCGTACCCGACAACGCCGAGGTGGCCATCCTCACCCCCTCCGACGAGGAGGGGCTGGAGGTCATCCGTCACTCCACCGCTCACCTTCTCGCGGAGGCGGTCAAGGAGCTGTTCCCGGAGGCCCAGGTCACCATCGGGCCGGTAATCGAAAACGGGTTCTACTACGACTTCGCCTATCACCGCTCCTTCACCCCCGAGGACCTGGAGGCCATCGAGGCCAAGATGGCGGAGATCGCGGAGCGCGACGAGCCGGTCAAGCGCGATGTCTGGCCCCGCGACGAGGCCGTGCGCTACTTCCGCGAGCACGGCGAGGTGTACAAGGCCGAGATCATCAGCGAGATCCCGGATAACGAGGAGGTCTCGGTCTACTGGCAGGGCGATTTCGTAGATCTGTGCCGTGGTCCCCACGTGCCGTCCACGGGCAAGCTCAAGTCCTTTAAGCTGACCAAGGTCTCCGGCGCCTACTGGCGCGGCGACGCCCGCAACGAGATGCTGCAGCGCATCTACGGAACTGCGTGGTCCGACAATAAAGCCCTCAAGCGCTATCTCAAGCAGCTCGAGGAGGCCGAGAAGCGGGATCACCGGCGCCTGGGCAAACAACTGGAGCTGTTCTCCATCCAGGAGGATGCCGGCGGCGGCCTGGTATTCTGGCACCCTAAGGGCGCCCGCATCCGCCGCCGCATCGAGGAGTACTGGCGCTCCGAGCACGAGCGCAGCGGCTACGAGTTCCTGTACACCCCCCATGTGGCCGATTACGACCTGTGGCGCACCTCCGGCCACGCCGATTTCTACAGCGATTCCATGTACCCGGCCATGGACGTGGAAGGGCACCCGTTCGAGATCAAGCCCATGAATTGCCCCTTCCACGTGCTCGTCTACAAGGACGAGCTGCGCTCCTACCGCGACCTGCCCATCCGCTGGGCAGAGCTGGGCACGGTCTACCGCTACGAGATGAGCGGCTCCCTGCACGGCCTCATGCGCGTGCGCGGGTTCACCCAGGATGACGCCCACATCTTCTGCCGCGAGGACCAGCTGGAGGCTGAGATCGGTGGGGTCCTGGAGCTCACCATGCGGGTGCTGCGGACCTTCGGCTTCGCGGAGGTGGACCTGTACCTGGCAACCCGGCCCGAGGACAAATCGGTGGGCTCCGACGCCATCTGGGACAAGGCGACCAATGCCCTGCGCGGCGCCATCGAGTCCCGGGGCCTGGATTACCACGTGGAAGAGGGCGGCGGCGCCTTCTACGGGCCCAAGATCGACTTCAAGATCCGGGATGCCATCGGCCGGCAGTGGCAGTGCTCCACCGTCCAGCTCGATTTCAATCTTCCCGAGCGCTTCGAGCTGGAGTACGTCGACGAGAGCAGCGCCCGGGCGCGCCCGATCATGATCCATCGGGCCATCTTCGGTTCGCTGGAGCGCTTCTTCGGTGTGCTCATCGAGCACTACGCCGGCAAGTTCCCGACTTGGCTGGCGCCGCTTCAGGCCCAGGTGCTGCCCATCACGGACGATCAGGCCGAATACGCAGAGGAAGTGGCAAGCCGCCTGAAAGCCGAAGGTTTTTGGGCGGAGGCCGACTTGAGGAACGAGAAGGTCGGCTTTAAAATACGTCAGCACACCATGGACAAGGTCCCGTATATGCTGGTGGTCGGGGATCAGGAGAAGGCCGCCGGGCAGGTTGCCGTTCGCCAGCGCACCGGCGAGGACCTGGGGGCTATGGATTTCGATACGTTTATCGACCGGCTCCGCGCCGAAGTCGATACCAAACAGACCGAATTGGAGGGGTAGAGATCGCTAAACAGGAGAAGCAACCGCGGGTCAACGAAGACATCGAGGCGGATGAGGTCCGCTTGGTTGGCTCCGACGGTGAGCAGATCGGCATCGTTTCCCTCCAGGACGCTTTCGATCGGGCCGATGATGAAGGCCTTGACCTTGTGGAGGTTTCGCCGCAGGCGGAGCCCCCCGTGGTCAAGATCATGGACTACGGCAAATACAAGTACGAGGCCAGCAAGCGGGCCCACAAGGCCAAGGCCAAGACCAAGAAGGTCGAGCTCAAGGAAGTCAAGTTCCGGCCCAAGACCGATCAGCACGACTACGAGGTCAAGCTCAAGAACGCCATCCGGTTCCTCAAGCAGGGCGACCGGGTCAAGGTGACCATGCGCTTCCGCGGCAGAGAGATGCTCCATCAGGACATCGGCCGCGAGGTTCTGGAGCGGGTCGAGCAAGACCTGTCCGAACACGGCAAGGTGGAGCAGCAGCCCAAGCTGGAGGGCCGCCAGATGATCATGGTGGTCGCTCCCCTTAAGCACTGAGGCGCAGGCCACCTCTTTTCCGTTGAGTTGCCACGACGCCACGAGAGTACCAGTAATGCCCAAGATGAAGACCAACCGCGGGGCTGCCAAGCGCTTTAAGGTGACCGCCCGCGGCAAGATCAAGCGCCATCATTCCCACTACAGTCACATCCGCACCAAGAAGGACCGCGACCGCAAGCGCAACCTGCGCAAACCGGATCTGGTCTCCCCCGCGGAAAAGGCCAACATCCGCCGGCTGATGCCATACAGCTAACCTGGCGCCGGCCCCGCTGAACGTGCCCGGCCGCCCGGTCGGGCCCTTATGCCATTGGACCCCTGCGCCGGCCCGGAACGGGTCCCGGGATCGGCGTGGGGCGGCAAGCTCCAAGGAGACGTCCCATGCCCCGCATCAAACGCGGCGTCCAGTCGCACCGCCGCCACAAGAAGATCCTCAAGCAGGCCAAGGGCTTCCATGGCCGTAAGAAGAACTGCTTCCGGGTCGCCAACGAGTTCGTCGGGCGCGCAGCGCAGTACCAGTACCGCGACCGCAAGCAGCGCAAGCGCGATTTCCGCCGCCTGTGGGTGATCCGGATCAACGCCGCCGCCCGTCAGCACGGCTTGTCCTACAGCCGGTTCATCAGTGGCCTGCGCCAGGCCGGGGTAGGGGTGGACCGCAAGGTTCTCGCCGACCTCGCCGTGCGCGACAAGGCGGCCTTCGCCCAGGTGGCCCAGGCCGCCAAGGACGCCGAGTCGGCCTGAGGCGACCCGTCAGCGGCGCTCCGGATCCGAAACGGGGAGAAAGGGCCCGGCCCTTTCTCCCCTTGTGTTTGGGAATCCGGGTAACCGCGGTCGCCGAATCGATAAACGAGACCTTCGGAGCCGTCATGCAGGAAGAGCTCGACGCCATTCGCACCCGCGCCGAGGCCGATATCGACGCTGCCGAGGACCTGGATACGCTGGAGCAGCTGCGGGTGGCCTATCTGGGCAAGAAGGGGGCGCTCACCAGCCTGCTCAAGCAGGTGGGTCAGCTCGAGCCGGAGGCCCGCAAGGAAGCTGGCCAGGCCGTCAACGCGGCCAAGGAGGCAGTGCAGCAGCGCCTGGAGGCCCGGCGCGAGGAGCTCGCCCGGGTGGCGCTCGATCGCCGTCTCGAGGCGGAGCGAGTGGATGTCTCCCTGCCCGGTCGCGATGCCGAGGTGGGCAACCTGCATCCGGTGACGCGCATGCTTGAGCGCATCGAGGACCTGTTCGTCGCCATGGGCTTCGAGGTGGATCAGGGGCCCGAGATCGAGGACGCCTTCCACAACTTCGAGGCCCTCAACATCCCCGAGGATCATCCCGCGCGGATGATGCATGATACCTTCTACTTCGACGATCACTGGCTCCTGCGGACCCATACCAGCCCCGTCCAGATCCGGGTGATGGCCGAGCGCGAGCCGCCGCTGCGCACCATCGCCCCGGGCCGGGTGTTCCGCTGCGACAGCGATGTCACCCATACACCCATGTTCCACCAGGTAGAGGGGTTTGTGGTGGACGAGGGGGTCACCTTCGCCCACCTGAAAGGCCTGATGAAGGATTTCCTGCAGCGGTTGTTCGAGCGGGATGACCTGCCGGTGCGCTTTCGACCCTCCTATTTCCCCTTCACTGAGCCCTCCGCTGAGGTGGATATCGGCTGCGTCCTGTGCGAAGGCACCGGCTGCCGGGTGTGCAAGCACACCGGCTGGCTTGAGGTCCTCGGCGCCGGCTTGATCCATCCCAATGTCTTCGGCTATGTGGGGGTGGACGCCGAGCGCTACTCCGGGCTGGCCTTCGGCATGGGCGTGGAGCGGCTTACCATGCTGCGCTACGGGGTGGACGACCTGCGCCTGTTCTTCGAGAACGACGTCCGCTTCCTGGCTCAGTTCCAGAAAGGCGCTTGAGTGAGGCGTGAGGGGTAACGGCCCGCCCCCAAGCCACGGCCGATCCGCAGATGACACAGATAGCCACAGATGGAAACGATACGGCCGATACCCGGTTTTTTGATCTGCGTTCATCGCCGTCATCTGTGGATAATGCCGTGGCCTTTACGCCTCACTCCTCATTCCTCACTCCTCACCGGATAAAGGAACACTGATGCGGTTCTCCCAGAACTGGCTCGCCGAATGGGTGGATCACGGCTGGGACCAGGCCACCCTGGCCCACCGCCTGACCATGGCCGGCCTGGAGGTGGAGGCCGTCGAGGAGCTCGGCGCCGGCCTGGATCAGGTGGTCGTGGGCGTGATCGAGACCTGTGACCAGCACCCCAACGCCGATCGCCTATCGGTGTGCACCGTGGATGCCGATGAGGGTGCAACCCGCCATATTGTCTGCGGTGCCACCAACATGGGCGCCGGCGACAAAGTGGCGGTGGCGGTGCCCGGAGCGGAGATGCCAGGCGGCATGACCATCAAGAAAAGCAAGCTCCGCGGCGAGACCTCCGAGGGCATGCTGTGCTCGGCAGCCGAGCTGGGGATGGCCGAGGAGGCCGAGGGCATCCTGGTCCTGCCGCGTGAGGCCCCGGTGGGCACGCCCCTGGCGGATTACCTGAGCCTTCCGGATGCGGTGGTGGAGCTCGACCTCACCCCCAACCGCGGTGATTGTCTATCCATCGCCGGCATCGCCCGGGAGGTGGCAGCTCTGGCCGACAGGCCGCTCATGGGCCCGCCCCTGGCCCCGGTTAACCCCGCCGGCGGGGCCCGCCGCGAGGTGCGCCTGGAGGCCGGCGCCGACTGCCCCCGCTATCTCGGCCGCGTCATCGAGGGGGTGGACGCCCGGAGCGAGACGCCGCTGTGGCTGAGCGAGCGTCTCCGCCGCTGCGGCGTCCGCCCGGTGTCGCTGCTGGTGGACGTCACCAACTACTGCATGCTGGAGCTGGGCCAACCGCTGCACGCCTTCGACAACGACCGGCTGAGCGGCGCCGCGCGTGTGCGCCATGCCGCCGACGGCGAGCCGGTGACCCTGCTCGACGGCACCAAGGCCGAGCTGGAGGCGGGCGCACTGGCCATCGCCGACGACGCCGGGGTGCAGGCGGTGGCCGGGGTCATGGGCGGCGCCGACACCGCCGTGGGCGAGGCCACCACCAACGTCTTTCTGGAGGCGGCCCATTTCCGCCCTGGTGCGGTGGCCGGCCGTGCCCGCAAGCTCGGCCAGCACACCGACGCCAGCCACCGTTTCGAGCGCGGGGTCGATCCCCACCTGCCGGTGATCGCCATGGAGCGGGCCACCGCCCTGCTCACCGAGCTCGCGGGGGGTACCGCGGGGCCTGTGGTCGAAGCGCTCCACCAGGCGGACTTGCCCGAGCGCCCCGAGATCCCCTTCCGGCCGATCCGCGCCGATGCCCGGTTGGGCACGCACCTAGGAGCCGAGGCCATGGGTGACGCCTTCCGTCGGCTCAATCTGGAGACCGACGAGGAGGGCGAGGAGTGGCAGGTGGTGCCGCCGCCCTACCGCTTCGATCTGGTCCTGGAGGCGGACCTGATCGAGGAGGTGGCCCGCCTGCACGGCTACGACCGGCTTCCCGCCGTGCGGATGATCGGGCCCATGGAGCCCCACGCTGGCTCCGAGACCGATGTTCAGGATCGGCCCCTGCGCCAGCTGCTGGTGGGCCGCGGTTTCCGGGAGGTGATCACCTACAGCTTCGTGGACCCGGACACGGTGCGCCACCTGGATCCGGCGGCCGAGCCGCTGCCGCTGGCCAACCCGCTGTCGCGGGAGCAGTCGGTGATGCGCCCGGATCTGTTCGCCGGGCTGCTCGAGACCGCCGCCGCCAACCAGGCACGCCAGAACGAGCGCCTGCGCCTGTTCGAGCTCGGCCGAGTTTTCCCCCGGGTAAACGGCGCCATCCTCCAGCACGACGCCATCGGTGGCCTGGTCGCCGGGCCGGTGGATCCGCCCCACTGGGCGGGCGAGCGCCGCAACGCCGACTTCTTCGACGTCAAGGGCGACGTGGAGGCTCTTCTGGCCCGGGCCGGAGCCCCCAATGCCGTCTTCGAGCGGGGCGAGCACCCTGGGCTTCACCCGGGCCAGAGCGCCCGCATTACCCTGGGTGGCACCCCCGCTGGCTGGCTGGGGACCCTGCATCCTGGCCTTGCCGAGTGCCTGGAGGTAACGGGACCGCCGGTACTCTTCCAGCTCGATCTGGCTCCGGTGCGGGCCCACGTCGGCGAGGTGCCGCAGTACCGGCCGGTGTCCCGTCTGCCCATGACCCGGCGGGACCTCGCCGTGGTGGTACCGGAAGGGGTGACCGCGGCGGAGCTGACGCGGGTGGTGGCGGCCTACGCGGCGGAGACCGAGGCCGACCTGGATCTCATGGACTGGCGCATATTCGATGTATACACTGGCCAAGGCGTCACGGCGGGGCACAAGAGCATAGGCTTGGCCCTGACCCTCCAGCCCCACGACGAGACTCCTACCGACGATCGCATCGAGACGGTTGTCTCGGGGCTCGTGGAACGGCTTGACAGCGAGCTCGGGGCCCAGCTCCGGGGCTAATCCCAGAGCCCGGTCGCTACGGTTCTAACCCCATGACACTACCGGCGTCGGCCTTCCGGGCCACGGCGCTGGTCTTCCTCCGATTCGGCCAGAAGGGGACACTTGATTGGCAATCACCAAAGCGGACCTGGTCGAGATGCTCCACGACCGCATCGGTTTCTCTAAGAAGGAAGCCCGGGATCTGGTGGAGACCAGCCTGGACGAGATCCGAGCCGCCCTTGCAGGCGGGGAAGAGGTCAAGTTATCCGGTTTTGGCAAATTCGAGCTGCGCGACAAGCCACCGCGTCCCGGACGCAACCCTAAGACCGGCGATGAGGTGACCATATCCGCCCGGCGGGTGGTCAATTTCCGTCCCAGCCAGGTCCTCAAGGCCCGCGTCAACGAAGAGCGCTAGGTCGCGCCGTCGGAGGGCGGGGCTCCGGGCTGCTGGAGTGGCAACCGGAGAACGCGCATGGGTATCGAGGATCCCCTTCCGAACAAGCGCTACTTCGGCATCCGCCAAGTGGCGGAGCTTTGCGAGGTGGCGCCCCATGTCCTGCGCTACTGGGAGGAGGAGTTCCCGGATCTAGCGCCACTGCGTCGTGGCGGCAACCGCCGCTACTACCGGGCGACCGATGTCCACTTGGTCCGGCGCATCCGCTACCTGCTCAAGGACTGCAAGTACACCATCGAAGGGGCGCGTGAGCAGCTGGCCGGAGGTACCGATCGCACCGGGCCCGTCGAGGAGCTGCGCGAGGTTCGGCGGGAGCTTGCCGCCATCCGGGATCAGCTGGATGGGCCCCCGGCTGGCCGTAAGCCGTAAGCGCCCGCCGGTTCCGGCTTCCTGCCCCAGTACCCACTTCGCCTTTGCCCCTCGCCCGCTTCCCGGGGAGTGCCCGTGATCCTGATCAGCAACGACGACGGCTACCGAGCCCGCGGCATCCAGGTCCTCGCCGAGCACCTGGGTGGCGAGGACACGGTGCTAATGGTGGCCCCGGAAGCCGACCGCAGCGGTGCCAGCAACGCCCTCACCATTCTCCATCCGCTGCGGTCCCGCCACGTCGATACTCACACCCACGCCGTTGACGGCACCCCCAGCGACTGCGTCCACATCGCCCTCGGCGGGGTGTTCGGCGTGGAGCCCACGGTGGTGGTTTCCGGCATCAACCACGGCAGCAACATGGGCGACGACGTCATCTATTCCGGAACCGTCGCCGCCGCCGTGGAGGCGCGGCATCTGGCGACGCCCTCCATGGCCGTCTCCCTGGCCGGGCGCAACCCGGAGAACTTCGAGGCGGCGGCGAGAGTGGCCGCTCACCTCACGCACCAGCTGCTGTGCGCTCATCCCCTCCCCCCCCAGCTCGTCCTCAACGTCAATGTGCCGGATCGTCCGCTGGCGGAGATCGCCGGTATCCAGGTGACCCGGCTGGGCAATCGTCACGCCAGCGAGCGGGTGGTGGTGGACACCGACCCCCGCGGCGAGACCATTTACTGGATCGGCGCCGCCGGCGCCGAGGCCGACGCCGGCCCGGGGACGGACTTCGACGCGGTCAAAACCGGCTACGTGTCCGTGACCCCGCTGGGGCTGGACATGACCCTGCATTCGGCCCGGGAGGAGATCGAGGGGTGGCTCAGCAGCGCCCCCATGCCCCCGGCCTAGGCATGACCTCTGCCCGCACCCGGGCGCGCATGGTCGCCGGCCTGCGTGAGCGGGGGATCGCGGACGAGCGCGTCCTGGCCGTGATGGCGGAGTTGCCGCGCCACCGGTTCGTGGACGAGGCCCTGGCCAGCCGTGCCTATGAGGAGACCGCCCTGCCCATCGGCTTCGGCCAGACCCTGTCCCAGCCCTGGGAGGTGGCGCGCATGACGGAGGCGGTGCTCGCCTTCGAGCCCGAACGAGTGCTCGACGTGGGCGCGGGATCCGGCTACCAAAGCGCCGTTTTGGCGGGCCTAGTGGATTCGGTCTGGGCGGCGGAGCTGAATCCGGAGATCGCCGGGCGCACCCGGACCCTTCTGCGTCAGATGGGTGTGGCCAACGTCCACTTGCGGGTTGGGGACGGCCGCGACGCCTGGGCCCACAAGGCCCCGTTCGATGCCGCTGTCATGGCGGCCAGCGCCGAGGAGCCGCCGCTTGCCATCCTGGAGCAGATCCGGGAGGGCGGCTGCCTCGTGGGGCCGCTCGAAACCGGTGAGGAGCAGCGCCTCATGTGCTGGAAGCGCACCCCCGAAGGGCTGGCTGCGGCGGACCTGGGCAACTGCCATTTCGTACCCCTGCGGGATCGGGAGGAGCCGTGACCCAGACCCCCTCCCGTCACCCCTGCCGGCGACTTGCCCAGCGAGGGCCCGGCCCATGATCCGGCGTCTTCTCCGGTGGGCCCTGGAAAAGGCGGGACATCCCCGCGCCCCCGCCTGGCTGGGAGCGATCTCCTTCGCCGAGTCCTCCTTCTTCCCCATCCCCCCGGACGTCCTGCTCGCCCCCATGACCCTGGCCCGCCCCGAGCGGGGGTGGTACCTCGCCGCTCTGACCACCCTCACCTCGGTGGCGGGCGGTCTCCTGGGCTATCTGATCGGGGCTGTGCTGTATCAGGCGGTGGCGGCGCCGCTGCTTGAATTCTACGGGGCGGAGGGCGAATACCGGCGGGTGGTGGATTGGTTCGGCACCTACGGGGTGTGGGCGGTTTTCCTCGCGGGGCTCACGCCCATCCCCTACAAGGTGTTCACCATCGCCGCCGGCAGCCTGGCCATGCCGCTGCTGCCTTTTGTCGTGGGGTCCTTCGCGGGCCGCGGCCTGCGCTTTTTCGTCCTGGCCGGGATTATCCGCCTCGGCGGCGAGCGCCTGTATCGCCAAGTGGAGCGCTGGTCGCCCTTGCTGTTCTGGCTCGGGGTGGGCGGCATCGCCGCATTGGTGGGCTACGGTCTGCTGGGCTAGGTCGGCCTTTAACTGCCCCATTTGGATACGGCAAACCGGGCGGGAAGGCGGGTAAGGCGGTTGGGCGTCTGCTTAGGGACATCGGTGGCGGACACCTCGCAGGCCTCCAGGTAATCCTCGAAGCGAACCAGATTGATCTCGAAGTCCAGCAGGACGAAGACAAGGTTCGGGGTTACCCGGTTTGGGCCGTTGGCCTGAGGCAGAGCGCGCTTGAGGTAACGGTGGAGCCGGCGGGCCAGGGCAGCGGCCCCGCGGGAATCGGTCTGGAAGGGGACCACCAGCAGCTCCGTTTCCCCAAACCGGCATGCCAGATCGGGCAATCGCAGGTTCTCGCGAAGGACCCGGCCGGCCTGGGCCATCAGGTCCTCCCGCGCCTGCTCCTCGAGCTGGTCCAGACCCTGAAGGCCTATGAACAGGGGCAAGGGCATACCGCCATTGCGGGTGGTGCGCTCGAACTCTTCCCGCATTCGCTCCAAGAAATGGGCCCGGGTGTACAGCCCCGTATCTTCCTCCCGGATCCGCATTGCCTCTGCCTGCCGGGAAGCGGCCTCGTAATCCCAGGCAAGTCGGCTGTTCTCTTGGGCGGTTTCGTCCCGAATGCGAGCAAGCTCGGCGTTACGGGCTTGGAGCTCCGCCAGCTGGTGCTGGCTCTGCCTCAATTGGGTCGCCAGGTCACCCTCGCGGGCTTCGCTGTCCTCGAATGCCTCCAGCCTGCGCATGCGCACCAGGAAACCCCCCATCAGCAGAAGGGCGAGGGGGCCGATCAGTAGCTGCCCGCCGCGTACCCAATTCAGGGTCTCTGACGGGACCAGGGGGCCGGCGATCATGAGGGCACCGGTGGCCCCCAGGAAGAGAGCAAAGGCCCAGCCCACGCTGAAGCCGGAGAACAGGTCCTGACGGCGGCGGGTAAATGCAATCACGCCCCCGGCGAGGGCCAGGAACACAAAGCCGGCGAACCCGGCCTGCAGGGTTTCCCAGGACAGGCCCACTGCCTCAATCCGACTTGTCAGGTCCCTCACCAGGGCCGTCGCTGTTTCCTGCCATGGCATTAGCTCGTCCACACAGCCTCCCACTAGGCAAGGGGAAAGGTGAAACCAGTGCCATTGATACCAGGGCAAGAGGTCCTGGCCAAGCTGAGCGGCCATGCCAAGGCATCCCAAAAGGGCTGAATCCAGGAGCCGATTGCGGTAGGCTCGGGCAAAGCCCCCAGCCCGTCGGGTAGCGGATGACGGGCGCCAGGTACGCAACGTGGTCGAACCCAAGATTCGCCGCACCGCTATCCTCTGCCTTAGCGCCCTGCTGACCCTGTCGGGGTGCGGGGCGCCTCCCGTATACGCCCCCTCCTATCATGGCCCCACCCCCGAGCATTACCAGGTCCGCCGCGGTGATACCCTTTACAGCATCGGCCAGCGCTTCCACGTCGATCATCAGCGCATCATGCTCTGGAACGACATCCGCGATCCCCAGAATCTCCAGGTGGGCCAGCGGCTGCGCCTCCAGCCCCCCTCCGGCGATGACGGTAACACCGCCACGGAGGTCGCCACCAAGGGCGAGCCCCGAGTGGGAAAGGCCCGTGTGGGCGATGGCAGCGCGGGAACCGAGGGGGCCGAAGAGGGGGAGCGAGACCCGGCCGGGGGTGAGCGCGCCGAGGACGAGGGAACAGCTCCGAGCGGCTGGCGCTGGCCTCTGAAGGGGCGGATCATCAAACAGTTCGGGGGCGAGGGCCGGGACCGCAGCAACGGCATCGACATTGCTGCCGAAGCCGGGACCGAGATCCGTGCAGCCGCCGGCGGCAAAGTGGTCTATTCCGGCGACGGCCTCCGGGGCTATGGCAACCTGGTCATCATCCGCCACGGTGGGGGCTATATCACCACCTACGCCTATAACCGCGTGAATCTGGTGGCCGAGGATGACCGAGTCGCCAGCGGTGATGTGGTGGCGCGGGTGGGCCGGACGGGCACCGCCGACCGCGAGTCCCTCCACTTTGAGGTGCGGCGGCGCACCGAACCGGTGGATCCGCTCGAGGTGCTGCCGGCCCGCTAGGGCTGCGGCAGGTTGCCCCTGCCTCCCTTTGCTGCTTGTCGGATCAGTCCGTCCAAACGGGGAGAGGTCGATCTCACTTGCGGCTACAGAAGCTTTTCCAGGTCCGCGGCAAGCGCCTCCGGGGAGTCCGGCTCGCCGCCGCTGAGGCGGGCCAGCAGGCGGGCGCGGCCATCCGGGCCGAAGACGTAGACCTGGGACGGATGGGTCACCTCGTAGTCGGTGTCGTCCGGGCCTTCCCGCTGGCGCTCCACGTGGATGTGGTAGCGCTCCTTGAGCCGGTCGAAATCTTCGCCCCGGCCGAGGAGGCCCACCCCGCGGGGCAGGTGGAAGTTGGCCAGGTAGGAGCGCAGGCGCTCAGGGGTGTCGCGGTCGGGGTCCACGGTGACGAAGACAACCGTGGTGCGTTCGGCCTTGTCGGCAGGAAGCTGGCGCAGGGCCGCCTTGATGCGGCCGAGACTCATGGGGCAGGCGTCAGGGCAGTGGGTGTAGCCGAAATACAGCAGGACCGCCCGACCTCGGAAATCCTCGGCCGTTCGCACCTCGCCGTGGGTGTCGGTGATCCCGAGCTTGAGGTCGGGGACCTTGCCCGTGGCATCGGTGAGGTTGAAATCGGCTCGGTCTTCACCGCAGCCGGCAAGCAAGATCACCAGCAGCAGTACGACGGGGAAACGGGAAACCATGGGCCGGTTCGCCGTCATTCCGGTCCCTGGCTGTAGGGCGGCTCCACCGTGAACGCCGCATCCACGCTGGCGCCGTCGGCGAAGAGCAGGCTGAGGGTCATGGAATCGCCGACCTCCGGCGGCTCCTGGGGATCCATGAGCATCAGATGGAACCCGCCTGGGGCGAGCTCGCGGCTGTCGCCCGGAGTCACTGTTATGCCTTCCACGTGCGCCATGCGCGAGGTCCCACCCGATTCCACGCTCTCATGGAGCGTGATCCGCCCGTAGCGCGGCGATTTCGCCCCCACCAGCTCAACCGGGTCGTCGCCGCGGTTCTTGAGGGTCAGGTAGGCGGCCGAGGGACCGTCGCCGGGCACCAGACGGACCCAAGCGTCGCTGACCGCTACCGAATCCGCCAGAGCGGGTCCGGCGGTTAGCAGGATGGCGAGCAGCAGTAGCTTTGTCATAGCGGGACCTTTCGCTAAGGGTTGGCGTTCCCGGAATCGAAGCCTAGCACAGGTTGGCCTTGGTTCCGGCCCCGCGGCTCCAGCCGCCGCCATACCGGCAGCCCCAAGTGCTTCAGGCGGGCCACGCCCGGCCACCATCCGGCCACGTACAGCCCCGTGGTGACCACCAAGGCCCCGGCCAGAAAGCGCAGCCCCAGCGACACCCATTCCGGCCCGGCGCAAGCCGGTCAGGAACCGCCGGCTCGGGGCCGGGTGATCAGATAGGCACCCACGAGGGCAAGCACCACCCCCTGGACGGCCAAGGCCCATCCGGGCACCCCGGCTACCGCGGCGATGGCCAGGCTGGCGATCAGGGAGGCAACGGCCACCCCCTTGGCCCGGCGGGAAATGGCTCGGTGGCTCCACCAATCGTTTAGAACGGGGCCGAACCGGGGATGCTCGTGAAGCCAGCGGTTAGCCCGGTCGGAGCTGCGCGCGAAAGCCCAAGCGGCCACCAGCATGAAGGGGGTCGTCGGCAGCAGCGGCAGGAATACCCCCATGGTGCCTACGGCCACGCTGGACCAGCCGAAAAGATGCCAGAGCAGGCGCATGCTGGGTCCCATCATGGTGGCAAGGCTCCGGGAGTGGGACACGCTGCGGACGGCGGTATTCGTCTCCGGACCCGGCGGTTCCGGCACGGGAGCGGCCCCATTCGGAATGGGGGTTTACATTACGATGAAAATGAGTATTATTTGCGGTATAAAGACTTCAGTTCCGCGGAGGTGACGCATGCTGGGCAAATTCGACAATTGGGCCGCCCTGGCGGCCGGTTTGCTGCTCGGGGCCATTATGGCCCCGACGACGGCTGTCGCACATGGCGACGAGGGTGACCACGTGGCGGCCTTCCAGGACCACCTGGCCGATTATGAGGCCGACGTCGAGGAGCTGGCCAGTCGGCTTGACGAACTAGCCGAGCGCTACCGCCGGGAGGGCAAGGCCGGCAACGTGGCCGAGTTCGTTGCCGCCTGGGAGGAAGTCGAATACCACGCGGCGGTGGAGGCGGTGGCCACCCCGCTGTATCCGCCCATCTGGCAGGCCATCTCGGGGCTGCGCCAGGCGGTCAAGGACGGCGCCGATGCGGAGACGGTGCGGGCCCGGGCCGATGCTGTGGTGGCCGCCCTGCGCGAGGGTCTGGGCGGGCTCAAGCTCAAGGCCAGCATGCGCCGGGCCGGGGCCGAGGAGGGCACCGGCGACGGCGATACCGGACCGGCGGCCGCCTTCGACCGCATCCGGGACCATCTCGACGAAGCTGTGGCGGCCTACGACGAGGGCAATACCGAGAAGGCCAAGGATCTGGTCCGGGACGCTTATTTCAACAACTTCGAGGGCCTGGAGGGCGAGCTGATCGAGCAGGATCCAGCCCTGGTGACACGGCTGGAGGAGGCCTTCAATGCCGGCTTGCTGGGGCGGATCAACGACGGCGCCCCGGTCGGGGATGTTCGCGGCATGGTGGAGTCCATGAAGGAAGAGCTGGCGAAGGCGGAAACACGCCTGAAGGAGTCGGCCGACAGCAGCGGCGAGGTTTTCTAGCATGGAGCGGCGAGCCTTCCTCCAGGGCGCCACTGCCGTGGGGGTTCTCGGCGCCTCCGGTGTCGTGGCGGGTTGCTCCGACGGCGGCGGCGAGGCACCGCCGGCGCTGTCGGTAGACGACCTGCCGCCGCTGAGCGGGGATCTGACGGTCTATCTGGGCCGGGGCGAGGGCGGGCTGTACAGCCATGTCGTGGATGCCATCCGCGAGCGCAACCCGGATCTGAACCTATCGGTCCGGCGCGGGCCCTCTTCGGCCCTGGCCAACACCCTGGTGCAAGAGGCCGAGCGCGGCGGTGTCCGGGCGGACCTGTTCTGGTCCATCGACGCCAGCTCCCTGGGCCGGGTCATCGACCAGGGGCTGGCGCGACCGGTGCCGGCCGAGCTGCGTAACCGGATCCGCGAGCCGTTCCGGTTCGAGGCCATGGCCCCCGTGACGGGGCGGGTCCGGACGGTGGCCTACAACCCCGAGCAGGTGGATCCCGATGCCATCCCCGACGACATCATGGCCTTCGCCGACGCCGACTTCAGCGTGGGCTGGGCACCGGCCTACGGCGCCTTCCAGTCCTTCGTCACCGCCATGCGGGTGCTCGAAGGCGAGCAGGCCACGCTCCAATGGCTGCGGGCGATCAAGCCACGGGCCCGGGAATACGCCGGCGAGCTGGGGGCGGTCATGGCCACTGCCCAGGGCGATGTGGACGTGAGCCTGGCCAATCACTACTACACGCTGCGCCTGAAAGCGGGCAAGCCGGACGCCAACGTGGCCCTGACCCACACCCGCGGCGACGCCGGGGCCCTGGTCAACGCTTCCGGGGTAGCCCTGCTCGATGACAGCGACACGGCGACCAACTTCGTGCGCTACCTGCTCTCCCGCGAGGTGCAGTCCTACCTCGCCGAGGAGGCCTACGAGATCCCGCTGGTGCCCGGGGTGCCGGGGCCCGAGGGTCTGCCGTCGCTGGACAGCCTTCAGCCGCCGCGGATCGATCTGACCCGCCTGGGCGACATGGAGCCCACCCTCGACCTCATGCGCCGTGCCGGGGTGTTATGAGGCGGGTCTCGGCGGTCCATGCCCTGAGCGTCCTGGTGGCGGCGGCGGCGCTGCTGCCGGTGGTGGTGCTGGTGGGCATGGCCGTGGGCGCCGATGCCGGGCTGGGCGCGCGCACGTTGGGCGTGGCGGTGAATACCCTGCTGTTGACCGGGCTGACCGTGGTGGGCGCCACCCTGATCGGCGTGCCATTGGCCTTCTTCACGGTCTACACCGATCTGCCCGGGCGCGGGCTGTGGACCGGCTTGCTGGCGGCACCCCTGGCGGTGCCAAGCTACCTGGGCGCGTTCGCCTACTTCGCGGCCTTCGGCCCCGGCGGCGAGCTCCAGGATCTCACCGGCCTGCCGCTGCCGCGGGTTGACGGTCTGGCCGGGGCGGTGCTGGTGATGACCCTGTACACCTATCCCTTCGTCCTGCTCGCCACCCGCGCTGCCCTGCGCAATCTGGACGCGAGCATGCTGGAGGCGGCGCGGACCCTGGGTATGCCGCTGCGCTCGGGCCTGATCCGGGTGGTGCTGCCACGAGTGGCCAACAGCATCGCCGCCGGGGCCCTGCTGGTGGCGCTGTACACCCTGTCCGATTTCGGTACGCCCGCGATCATGCGCCTGGACACCTTCACCCGGGTGATCTTCGTCGAGTACAACGCCTTCGGCCTGGACCGGGCGGCGCTGTTGTCCCTGGTCCTGCTGGCGCTGGTGGCGGTGGTGCTGTTCCTGGAATCGCGGGTGGGCTCGGTGCGCGAGAGCCCGGGACGCCCGCCGCGGCTGCCCCTGGGCCGACGGGGCAAGGCGGCGGCCCTGATCGGGGTGGCGGCGGTGCTGGCCCTGGCCATCGGGCTGCCGGTGGGGGTGTTCGGGGCCTGGCTGGTGCGCGAGGGCGGCGCCGCCTTCGATCCGGCTATCCTGGTCAACTCCGCCACCGCCTCGGTGCTGGCCGCACTGGCGGCGGTGGTGGCGGCCCTGCCGGTGGCCTACGCCGCCACCACGGGCCGCCTGGGTCGGCTGCTGGAGCGGGCCGCCTACGTGGGCTTTGGGGTGCCCGGTATCGTCCTGGGAACCGCCCTGGTGGTGGTGGGTCTGAACCTGGACTTCCTGTACCAGACCCTGGCCCTGCTGGTGTTCGCCTACGTGGTGCGCTTCCTGCCGCTGGCGGTGGGCAACATCCGGGCGCCGCTGGAGCGCGCCGAGGGCGGTCTGGTGGGGGCGGCGCGGTCGCTAGGGGCGCCGCCGGGCGAGGCCTTCCGGCGGGTGACCCTGCCGCTGATCCTGCCGGGGCTGCTGGCGGCGGCGGCACTGGTATTCCTGGAGGCCATGCGCGAGCTGCCGGCGACCCTGCTGCTGCGGCCCACCGGCTTTGAGACCCTGGCCACCCACCTGTGGCAGGTCTACGAGGCCGGCTACTTCGGCCGCGCCGCGGTGCCCGCCTCCCTGCTGGTGGTGGTGTCCGGGTTGGCGGTGGTGGTCATGCTCCGGGGCGAGCGCCGCCGGACCGAGCTGATCTGAAATTGGCTATCCGGTTGGGTCAGAAAGCATGCCGGAATTCGGGCTCGATTCCTGTGGGAGCGGCCATTGGCCGCGACAAGTAGGGCCTCCGATCCCGGTCGGGGCTGGTAGCCCCTCCCACCAGCACCTTCCCTGAATGAGGCGGATAGCCAATTATTTGAAAGGACGAGGTAATGATGGAGATCGACAACCTCCACGTGGCCTACGCCGACGAAGCCGCGGTCCGGGACCTGAGCCTGACCGTGGCCCCGGGGGAGATCGTCACCCTGCTCGGGCCCACGGGCTGCGGCAAGACCACCACCCTGCGCGTGGTCGCCGGTCTGGAGACGCCCAACGCCGGCACCGTCCGCATCGGCGGCCGCACCGTGAACGGCGCCACCTTCGTGCCGCCGGAGCAGCGCCGCACCGGGCTGGTGTTCCAGGACTTCGCCCTGTTCCCCCACCTGACCGCGGCCCAGAACGTGGGCTTCCGGCTTAAGCGCACCGACCCGGTGGACCACTGGCTGGAATGGCTGGGCCTGGCCGATCAGCGCGATGCCTACCCCGCGGCCCTGTCGGGCGGGCAGAAGCAGCGGGTGGCCCTGGCGCGCTCGCTGGCCCATCAGCCTCACCTGGTTCTGCTCGACGAGCCGCTGTCCAATCTCGACGCCTCGCTCAAGGACAGCCTGCGCTGGGAGATCCGCAAGGCCCTCAAGGAGGCCGGCGTGCCCGCCATCTGGGTCACCCACGACCAATCAGAGGCCCTGTCGGTGGGCGACCGGGTGGGGATCATGCGGGCCGGCACCCTGGAGCAGATCGCCGCCCCCGAGACCTGCTTCCGGGAGCCGCTCAGCCGCTTCGTGGCCGAGTTCCTGGGCGAGGCCTCCTTCCTCCCCGGCCGGGCCGGCAGCGGCGCGGTGGACACGCCCATCGGCCGGGCCGAGGGCGGGGCGGCCGAGGGCCCGGTGTCGGTGCTGGTGCGCCCCGACGACCTGGCCCTGGCCACGGCCGCCGACGGCAACGGCCGGATCGCCTGGACCCGCTACGAGGGCGGCACCCGCCTGTTCGGCGTCGACCTGGAATGCGGCGCCTGCGTGCGCATCCGCACCAACCACCAGATCCACCATGACCCCGGCGAACGGGTTGCCGTGACCATCGATGCCGGCCATCCCCTGGCCCTGTTCCCCCTGGCCGAGGAAGGGGAGGGCGCTGCCCCGGTTTCCCCGGCCGCGGTCGCCGACCCCGTCGCCGGTTCCATGACCTCTCTGTAGAAGCGGCTACCAGCCGCGACCCCTGCCTAGTCCGCACCCACCCGAAGACGCCCCTCGCCGTCGAGCAGCGGCAGCGACCGCAGCCGCCGCCCGGTGGCCGCCGCCACCGCGTTGGCCAGGGCCGGGGCCAAGGGCGGCACCCCGGGCTCGCCCACGCCGCCGAGCTCGGCGTCGCTCTCCACGATAGCCACCTCCACCACCGGCATGTCGGGATAGGCGACGATGGGCTCGTCGGCGAAGGTGGCCTCCACGGTGGCACCGCCGGCGAAGGTGATGGCGCCGTGGAGCGTCGCGGACAGGGCCCAGGCCACCGCGCCCTCGATCTGGGCGCGGATGCCTTCGGGATTGATGGCCCGCCCGCAGTCGATGGCGGCGCTCACCCGGGGCACCTCCAGGCTCCCGTCCTCGGCCAACCGCACCTCCGCCACCTCGGCGACGATGGAGCCAAAGCACTCGTACACCGCCAGCCCCTGATGGGTGCCGGCCACCGGCCGGCCCCAGCCGGCGCGCTCGGCGGCGGCCTCCACCACGGCCCGGTGGCGGGGGGCCTCGGCTAGGTTGGCCAGGCGGAAGTCGAGGGGATCCATGCCCGTCGTGGCCGCCAGCTCGTCGATGAACGACTCGATGGCGAAGGCGTTGTTGGAGGCCTCCACCGAGCGCCAGGAGCCGCAGGGGACGCCGGGGTTCTCCCGCACCCGCTCCTCGCGGTAATGGGCCGGGGCGTAGGGCATGCGCACCCCGCCCAGGGCCATGCGGTCCCCGGCGAGGCGCAGCCACCAGGCATCCAGCCGGCCGGCATCGTCGAGGGTCGCCCGCAGGTGGACGGCGTGGCCGGGGCGGTAGAAATCGTGACGGGTGTCGTCGGCCCGGGTCCAAAGCACCTTCACCGGCGCCTCGACCGCCCGGGCCACGGTCACGGCCTCGTGGACGAAGTCAGTCTCCAGGCGCCGGCCGAAGGCGCCGCCCATGCCGGTGGTGTGGATGCGCACCCGGTCCTCGGGAAGCCCCGCCGCCTCGGCGGCGGCCGCCCGGGCGTCGCCCTGGGCCTGGGTGCCGGTCCACACGTCACACCCGTCCGGGGCCACCTCGGCGGTGGCGTCCAGGGGTTCCATGGCCATGTGGGCGAGGAAGGGGGTGTGGTAGACGGCCTCGGGGGCGTCGCCGGGCAGGGCGGCCGCGGCGTCGCCCCAGGCCGCCTGCACCTCGCCGGGCCGCTCCAGGGCGGCCTCCAGGCCGCGCCGAATGGCGGCGCTGTCCAGATCGGCATTGGGGCCAGGGTCCCAGTCGGCGTCGATGCCGTCGCGGGCGGCCTCGGCTGCGGGGAAGTCATCGGCGAGCACGGCCACCCCTTGGGGCAGGGCGACGGCTTGGCGGAAGCCGGCCACCTGATCGGCGCCGTTGAGCCGATAATCCCGCAGCCGGCCCCCGTGGACCGGGCAGCGCAACACCACCGCCACCTGCATGCCGGGCCGGACCAGGTCCTGGCCGTACACGGTCTCCCCTCGTACCAGTTCCGCGGCGTCCAGCCTCGGCGCCGAGGTGCCCAGCAGGCGGAACCGCTCCGGGGGCTTCAGCGTCGGCTCCTGGGGCGCCGGCAGGGCCGCGGCGCGGGCGGCCAGGTCGCCGTAGGCCGCCTCCCGGCCGGTGGCGTCGTGGACCACGTGGCCGGCCTCCGCATAGCAGTCCTCGACATGGACGCCCCAGGCCGCGGCCGCGGCCCGGACCAAGACCTCCCGTGCGGCGGCGCCCGCCCGGCGGAAGCGGTCGAAGGAGCCGCGCACCGAGGTGCTGCCGCCTGTGGTTTGGTGGCCGAACATGGGATTGGCGTAAGTGGGATCGGCGGGCCCGTGCTCGGTGCGTACGTGGCCCAGGTCCACCTCCAGCTCCTCCGCCGCTGCCATGGCCAGACCGGTGTGGGCCCCCTGGCCCATCTCCGAGCGACCGATGGTGACGGTAACGCTGCTGTCGGCGTGGATCCGGATCCAGGGATTCAGCACCGCACCGGCGTCGGGGGCATCGGCGATGCCCAAGGTGCCAGGGACTGCCTCGGGCACGCCGTCGCGGGCGTAGTCGGCCGCCCGCAGGGCGGCGCGGTGGATGCGGGGATAGGTGCCGCAGCGGCACAGCACGTGCCGGAAGGTGGCGTCGAGGGCGGTGTCATCGGGGGCCGGGTCCCGGATCAGCAGCGCTGCCGCGGCCATGACCTGGGCCGGCTGGCAGAAGCCGCACTGGGGTACCTGCTCGTCGATCCAGGCCCGGATTACGGGGTTGTAGGGATCGGCGGCCAGGGCCTCGATGGTGGTCACCGAGCGCCGGGCGCACTCGCCCAGGGTGGTGGTGCAGGCGGGGACCGGCTCGCCGTCGAGGTGGACGGCGCAGCTGCCGCACTTGCCCACGCCGCAGCCGTACTTGGTGCCGGTCAGCCCCAGATCCTCGCGCAGGGCCCACAGCAGGGGGTGGTCGTGCGGCCGGTCGAGGGTGCGCGGCTCGCCGTTGACAGTCAGCTCTATCACGGGGGACCTCTCGTTGGAACCGATGGTCCTCCATTATTGATCGGAAAGGCTCGGGCCGTCACCGGGCGACCCGCGGTTATTGGAGTGGCTTGACCCAGCTGATTTTCGGGCTTAGTTTACTAAACTAAACCAAAAGCCCGAGGCCCGTGATGGAGATAATCAATATCCATGAGGCCAAGACCCGGCTGTCCCAGCTTCTGGAAGAGGTGCAGCGGGGCAAGCCCTTCATCATCGCCAAGGCCGGCAAGCCCATCGCCCGGGTGACCAGCATGGAGGCCCCGGAGCCGGACCGGGCCAAGCGGGTGGGGTTCCTGGCCGGACAGATCGAGGTCCCGGAGGATTTCGATCGGATGGGGGAGGAGGCGATCCTGGCCATGTTCGGGGAGGACGATGCACCTCCTCCTTGATACCCATGTGCTGCTCTGGGCCGCCGGCATGCCGGACCGGCTCCCTGACCAGGCGCGATCGCTGATCGAGGATCCGGGCAACGCCCTGCTGTTCAGCGCGGCCAGCCTCTGGGAGATCACCATCAAGCGGGGGCTGGGCCGCTCCGATTTCCGGGTTGAGCCGGAGGTGCTGCGGCGCGGGCTGCTGGAGCACGGCTACGAGGAGGTGGCCATAACCGGCACCCACGCCATGGCCGTCGGCTACCTTCCGCCCATCCACAAGGACCCCTTCGACCGCGTCCTGGTTGCCCAGGCGGAGTCCGAGGGAATGCTCCTGCTGACCGCGGACGACGCGGTGGCCCGCTATCCCGGGCCGATCCGGAGGGTTTGATGGGTAATGACGGCGAGGGCTGTCATCGAAAGGCCCGCCAGGGGCCGTGGCCGTCATTGCGAGAGCCCGTAAGGGCTCGCGGCAATCTCTCGACCATGCCCCCCTTCGGCAGATCGCGACGCAACGCTCGCAATGGCGGCGAGGGCTGTCATCGCGAGGCCCCGAGCCGAAGCGATGCCCCGGCTCAGGAAGCCCCGCCATCCCCGTCCCCCTCCAGGCACACCCACTCCGCTCCCCGGCCCTGCCCCTCGCGGCGGAGGCGGCCCTCGTCGCGCAGGCGGTGCAGCACCGCCCGCAGCTGCTGGGCCGACCGGTCCGGGAAGCGGGTGCGCAGCATGGCCATGGTGAAGCGCTCTGGCCTCTCCTGCAGCACCTCCCGGCGGACTGCCAGCTGGGTGCCGCCGGTGGCCTGGGCCGGGGTGTAGCGCGCCTGGGCCTCGGCCACGCCCGCCGGGGCCGCGTCGGCGAGGCGGGCGGCCACGGCGCGAAACAGGCCGTGGGCCCACTCGTTGGCCTGCTTGCGGTTGCCGGCGAAGACCACCGGCAGGGACGGATGCATGGCCTGGATCTCGGCCAGGGCCCGCGCCACGTGGGCGGCGGGCCAGGGCGCCACCCGCTCGGGCTCGAGGAAGTGGCCGTAGGGGGCCTCGATCACCAGGGCGGGGTGGGGGTAGGTGGCCAGCTCGGCGAGCTGCTGGTGGAGGATCTGGATCTGACCCAGGTCGTCGAGGAGGTTGCTGAAGGTCTTGCGCTCCACCACGGCCTGGATCTGGTCCCCCTGGTGGAGGGCGTACTCGCCGGCCGGCAGGGTCTCGCGTCGGGTCTCGGCGCCGGCGAAGCGCCAGGGGTAGCGTTCCGCCCGGTCGATGAGCACCTCCAGCCGATAGTCGCCGAACAGCTGGGTGCGGCCCCGGGTGGGGTGGCCCTTCATCGCCTCCTGGGTGCGGAAGAAGATCTGCTCGTAGTGGCCGGGCCGGTTCTTGTAGGCCTTGGTCAAAAACAGGAAGTCGCAGCGGCGCTGCCGGGGGCGGTCGAGGGTGAGGGCGAGCTTCTTGCCCAGGCGCTGCAGCGAGGTCACGGTAACCCGCTCCAGCTCCTCAGGGGCTCATCCGGATCCGGCGGGGCCTGCTCGCGAAGGCAGAACACGTTGCCCTTGGGCCCGGGCCAGCGCTCCTTGGCGCGCAGGGCCAGGGCCACCTCGCTGTCGGATTCCAGGGTGATGCGGTAGGGGAACTTGGGGTCGGCGGTCTGCTGGATCCGCCAGATGGTGGCCATGGCCTGCCCCTACCGCCACAGATCGGCCACGCGGAAGCCGGCCTCGGGGAAGGGGTCGGTGTCCACCAGATCCTCCCCGCTGTAGGTGCCTACCAGGGTCCATTCCCCCTCCTGCAAGGCGTAGGCCTCCAGAGACTGCTCCCGGGGATCCACCAGCCAGGCGTGGGCCACCCGGTAGCGGGCGTAGACCGGTATCTTGACCTCCCGGGCCTTGCTGGCGCTGGCAGGAGACAGGATCTCGCAGACCCAGTCAGGGACCACCTCGAAGCGCTGGTCCTGGGGCAGCGCGGGCATGCGCTCGCGCCGCCAGCCGGCCAGATCCGGGATCAGGATCTCGCTGTCCCGAATGAAGTGAACCTCCGGCTCGTCGATGATCCACCAGCCGCCGGGTCCGCCGTGGCCGCGACTGTAACGGTTCCCCAGGTCGATACCCAGGTTCGATCCGGCGAGGGCGTGCGGTCCCGAAGGACGGGGCTGGGTGTGCATCTGGCCGCCGATGATCTCGCCGGTAACGCCCTCGGGCAGGGCCTCGATGGCCTCGTAGAGGGTATGGGGACGGGCGGGATGGGCCATGACCGACTCCTGGGCGCGGATGCCTTGGGGGCATTGTAGCGCGCCGATCCGGAGCGAGCCGAACCGAACGAGTTGGGGAATAGGGTTATCCGGTTCGGTCAGGAAGGATGCCGATTTGGGTCCCGAGTCCTGTGGGAGCGGCCATTGGCCGCGACAGGAAGGGGCTCCGATCCCAGTCGGGGCTGGTAGCCCCTCCCACAAGCACCATCCGAGAATCAGGCGGATAGCCGATTTGGGAAATACCAGCTTCAGGGGGGTGTCCGACGCGATCACCAGCCTCGACCCGGGCCCAAAGCGCGGCTCCTTTTGGGAGATTGTTTCGCGGTGCCCGCAATGACGGGCTGTCATCGCGAGGGCCGTAAAGGCCTGCTGTGGCTAAGTGGGAAGGGCACGCCCACGCTTCTCCTCCGGGGGCGATTGCCTTACGCTTGCTGGAGTTACGCTGTTAATCATGGATAACCGCCGGGAGCCATCCATGCGCCTCGCCCCCCACCAGGTCCAAACCATCAAAGGGGAGGTCCACAGCCTTCTCGGAGAGGATGCTCGGGTCTGGCTGTTCGGCTCCCGCGCGGATGACGCTGCTCGCGGGGGGGATATCGACCTTTTCGTGGAAACCGACCGGCCCATCGCCAACCGGGCCGAGACGGCCAGTCGGCTGGCCGCCCGCCTTCAGCTGCGATTGGGCGATCAGCGCATCGATGTGGTCCTCGTGGATCCCCAAACCCAGGCCCAGCCCATCCATTCAGCCGCCAAGGAGACGGGAGTACCGCTTTGACGGGCCAAGGGGCGGAGCGGCTGTTGTGGCTGCTGGAAGTGACCGAGCACGAAGGCCGCCACCTTCTGCAAACCACTGAGCGGCTGTTCGTGCAAACTTTGGACATGGAGTGGTATGCGGCGCTGGAAACCGACCCCGACCTGGCAGAGCGGGTGGACGCCTTTTCCGCGCGTTTCGGTCGGATGCAGGACACCATCGGCGACCGATTGGTGCCGGAGTTGCTGCGCCAGCTCCTTGAGCAGCCCGGTAGTGCCCTCGATAACCTTCAGCGCCTGGAAAAGCTCGGGCTGCTTGCGTCGGCCGAGGAGTGGGTGGAGGCGCGGAACCTGCGCAACCAGCTGGTGCATGAATACATGCGGGATCCCGCCGTTTTCCTGCAGGCCCTGGAGCGGGCCCGCCAGCTCGTGCTGCTGCTGGTAGGAACCTATAACGCCATTTTGGCCTATGCCCGAGACCGGATCCCCGCGGTCGAGGGTTCCGACCGAAGCCCATTGCCGAACGCCTGAGGTTGGGTTGGTCCCGACTAGGTCCCGAAGGCAGGGGCAATCCCTTGCCGGCCTCGCTGGCGCCGCCCATGCCGATGGGTGTCATCGCGAGCCCCGCCACTAAGCCTTCCCGTGAGCTGGGGCTTAGGCACGGTCCCGTAGGGGCTTAGCGGCGGGACGCGGCAATCTCCGGATCGGAGCTTCGGTCGAGCAATGGCCCCGGCTACCCGAAGGGCGGCTCGGTACTAGGCAGGGGCGCTCGCCAGGCCGGAATCCAGAAATCATCACTGCGGACCGCGGCGACTCCCCCGATGCCCAAACCCCGTCTCACGGGGCCCTGGTCCGGAAGGCCAGCCGCGCCACCCCCGCCTCCCGGATACGCGCCAAAAGCTTCGCCACCTCGCCGTAGGGCACTGCCTCATCGGCGCTCAGCCGCACCACCAGCTCCGGAGCTTCGGCCTGGCGCCGGGCCAGGCGCTCGGCGGCCTTGGCCGCCGAAACGGGCTCGCCGTCCAGGGACAGGCCGCCGCCGGCGGCCAGGGTCAGGTCGGCGACCACCGGCTCCGCCGACGGCGCCGCCTCGGCCTGCGGCAGGTCCACCCGCAGGGCCTGGGCGAACAGCGGCGCCATGACGATGAAGATCACCAGCAGCACCAGCATCACGTCCACCAGGGGCGTGACGTTGATGTCGCTGATGGGCTCGCCGGGGTCGCCGGGCTGCTGTCCGAAGGCCATGGAATCCTCCCGGGGACCTCAGTCCTCCGCCTCGGCCTCGCGCA